>CAYOJC010000057.1:0-29452 GCA_964404195.1 uncultured Syntrophobacteraceae bacterium | reverse complement strand
TGAATAGAGAAACCTTGAAGGATAAGTGCCTTAATTTAAGAGGCACTACACTAGTTACTCGTTAATCGTCTAGTTTTTTCGGTCTCCTAGTAACCAGTCAACCAGTATACCAGTAACCAAAGCGGGAGAGCCCATGGAGATCAAAGAAGCCATTGCGAAAGTGGTCGACCGAATCGATCTGACCGAAGCGGAGATGATCTCGGTTATGAACCAGATCATGACCGGCGAGGCGACTCCGCTGCAGGTCGCTTCGTTTCTCACCGCGCTGCGCATGAAAGGCGAGAAAGTCCAAGAGATCACCGGCGCTGCGCGCGTCATGCGCGAAAAAGTCAACCGGGTCAATGTCAAAGCCGATCTCGTGCTCGACGTCGTCGGGACCGGCGGCGACCGCAAAGGGACTTTCAATATATCGACCGCTTCCACGTTTGTCGTGGCGGGCGCGGGACTGACCGTTGCGAAGCACGGCAACCGTTCGGTCTCAAGCCAGTCGGGCAGTGCGGATTGTCTGGCAGCTCTCGGCGTCAAGGTCGATGCGGCCAAAGAAAAGGTCGAAGAGTGCCTGGAGAAGATCGGCGTCGGCTTTCTCTTCGCGCCCCTTCTTCACGAGGCGATGAAATACGCCGTCCAGCCGCGGCGCGAGATCGGCATTCGGACAATTTTCAACGTTCTCGGGCCGCTCACCAACCCCGCCGGCGCCACGCACCAGTTGACCGGCATCTACGATGGAAAGCTCACCGAGCCAATCGCGCACGTGCTCAAAAACCTGGGCGCGGTCAGGGCCATGGTCGTTCACGGCGTGGAAGGAATGGACGAAATCTCGCTCTGTGGACCGACGCGGGTTTCCGAGCTGCGCAACCGGCGGGTGCGCAACTACACGCTGACGCCTGCGCAGTTCGGACTGAAGCGCTGCCGCTTGGAGGATCTCCGCGGCGGAACTCCCGAGCAGTGCGCCAATATTCTCCGAGGAATCCTCCGCGGCGAAAAGGGTCCCAAGCGCGACATTGTGGTCTTCAACAGCGGCGCGGCGCTCTTTGTCGGCGGCGCCGCCGACTCGATCGCTCAAGGGATGCGGCTTGCCGCCGAGTCGATCGACTCGGGAAAGGCCCAGGCCAAGCTCGACCGGCTGATAGAGATGACGAATTCAAATTAGCTAAGAAGCTATTTTCTTTTGCTTTATTGCCGACGGCTGATCGCTTCAGCCGAAGGCTGATCCGCCTCCGGCGGAGATTGCCGACCGCTTTTTTATGTTTCTCGAAACCATTACAGAGCACGTGCGGGAAGAGATCCAGTCGAGGCGCGTCAAAACGCCCGCCTCGGCGCTGCGCGGGCGCGCTCCGTTCGCTCTTCCTACGCGCGGCTCATCGGGATCAACAACCGCGATCTCAAGACCTTCGAGGTCAAGCTGGAGACGACCGAGTGTCTTCTCCCGCTCATGCCCGCCGGCGTCGTCGTCGTTTGCGAGAGCGGCTTCCACAATTCGGAACAGATCCGGAAAGCGGAAGCTCTCGGCGCTCACGTGTTTCTCGTGGGCGAGGCGCTGATGCGCGCGCCGGACCCGGGAGCAAAGCTGAAAGAACTGCTGAGGCAATAGGCAACAGGCACTAGGCAATAGAAAATCCAAAGATCGCTTTCTTTTGTTCCCCTGTTGCCTGATGCCTATTGCCTGTACTTGTATGGTTAAGATCAAGGTCTGCGGCATCACGAATCTCGACGATGCGATGAAGGCGGTGGAGCTGGGGGCGGATTTTCTGGGATTCAATTTTTATCCGCCGAGCCCGCGCTACATAGCGCCGGAGAAAGCGCGAGCGATTCTGGCTCGAGTGCCGGCGCAGGTCGGCAAAGTCGCCTTGTTCGTCAATGAGCCGAAGGAAAAAATTCGCGAGGTCATCGACAAGCAAAGTTTTTCTGCTGTGCAGTTGCACGGCGAAGAGCGCGCGGAGTACTGCCGCGGTTGGGAGCTTAAAGTCATCAAGGCGTTCCGCGTGCGCAATCGGGAATCGCTCATCGGCATAGAAGAATTCCCGGCCGATTACTATCTGGTAGACTCCTGGGCGCCGGGCTATGGCGGCTCGGGCGCGCCGTTCCCGTGGAAATGGCTCGAAGGGTTCAACTCCGAGCGCTTGATCCTGGCCGGAGGACTCGACGCTGGAAACGTCGCCGAGGCGATTCGTCTCGTCCGACCCTATGGAGTGGACGTGTGCACCGGAGTCGAGGACCGGCCCGGAATTAAAGATCATGAAAAACTCAAAAAATTCATCTTCGCGGCGAAGAACGCCTGACCGGCGCGGCCACTTCGGCGTCTTCGGCGGACGTTACGTGTCCGAGACGCTCATGCCGGCGCTGATCGAGCTGGAAAAGGCGTACGGCGCCGCACGGCGCGATCCCGCGTTTCGCCGGGAGTTTCAGCGCCAGCTCCGAGAATACGCCGGCAGAGAGACGCCGCTTTATTTCGCCGAGCGCCTGACGAAAAAGCTCGGCGGCGCCCGAATCTATCTCAAGCGCGAAGATCTCTGCCACACCGGCGCGCACAAGATCAACAACACTCTGGGGCAGATTTTGCTCGCGCAGAGGATGGGCAAGCAACGAATCATCGCCGAGACCGGCGCCGGACAGCACGGCGTGGCGACCGCGACGGTAGCGGCGCGCTTCGGCATGGAATGCGAGATCTACATGGGCAAGGAGGACGTCGCGCGGCAGTCGCTGAATGTCTTTCGCATGAAGCTTCTCGGCGCCAGGGTGAGAGTCGTCGAGTCCGGCAGCAACACGCTGAAAGACGCGATGAACGAAGCGCTGCGCGATTGGGTGACGAACGTCCGCACCACCTACTATCTCATCGGCTCCGTCGCCGGTCCGCATCCCTATCCGATGATGGTGCGCGATTTTCAGTCGGTCATCGGCAAGGAAGCGAAGCGGCAGATTCTTGCGGTGGAGGGACGGCTGCCGGATTATCTCGTCGCCTGTGTCGGCGGCGGCAGCAATTCGATGGGTCTCTTCTATCCGTTTATTCGCGACTCTCGTGTCAAAATGATCGGAGTCGAGGCGGCAGGCGCCGGCCTCAAGACGGGACGCCATGCCGCGACGATTCTCGGCGGCGAAGTGGGCGTGCTTCACGGCAGCAAGAGCTATTTGATTCAAGACCGAAACGGACAGGTGCGCCACACGCATTCCATCGCCGCCGGCCTCGACTATCCGGGCGTGGGGCCGGAGCTGAGCTATCTCCGCGATCAAGGCAGAATCCGTTTTACCTCCGCGACCGACCGCGAGGCGATCGCGGCGCTCAAGGAATTGGCCGAGGTCGAAGGCATCATCCCGGCGCTCGAAAGCGCGCACGCGATTGCCGAGGTCATGCGGCTTGCGCCGCGCCTCAAGAAAAACCAGATCGTCATCGTCAATCTCTCCGGCAGGGGCGACAAGGACATGGGGACGGTGGGAGATTATCTGGGAGTCAAACTCTAGCCGAGCATTGCAAAATGAAAATTGCAAACTGCAAACTTCAAAATCAAGAGAGTCCCTCGATTTACGCCCCGATTTTACACTTTTCATTTTGCACTTTGCATTTTGCATTGGAACGAAGTTCGTTATGAATCGCATCGACAGAAAATTTTCCGAGCTTAAAAAGCACGGCGAGGCGGGGTTGATCCCGTTCGTGACCGCCGGCGACCCGGAGATCAAGACCACGCTCAAAATCCTCCGCGCGTTGGAAGAGGCCGGTGCCGACGCCATCGAAATCGGTGTCCCGTTCTCCGATCCCATGGCCGACGGCGCTACCATCCAGCGCGCTTCGGAGCGCGCGTTAAAGGGCGGAACCTCGCTCCCGAACGTGCTCAAGCTCGTCCGTGAATTTCGCCGCCAATCGGAAATTCCGGTCATTCTCTTCGGCTATTACAATCCTTTTTTTCACTACGGTCTCAAGCGGTTCGTCGGCGACGCGAGCGCTGCGGGAGTCGATGGCCTCTTGTGCGTGGATCTCCCGCCGGAAGAGAGCGCCGAGCTTAGAGTCCAGGCGGAAAAAGCGGGGTTGCACACGATTTTTCTTCTGGCGCCCACCAGCGATGCGGAACGGATCAGACTGGTCGCGCGGCTGGGCCGGGGATTTATTTATTACGTTTCTGTCACAGGCGTGACCGGAGCCCGCCGCGCGCTGGAAAGCGAGCTGCAAGCGCAGGTGGCGCGCATTCGCCGCTACACCCGGCTTCCCATCGGCGTCGGCTTCGGCATCTCGACGCCGAAGCAGGCGGCGCGCATCGCCTCGTTCGCCGACGCCGCGGTGGTGGGGAGCGCGCTCATCGATATCATCGAGCGCGCGGGGCCGATCGGCAAGAAAGTCAGCGATGCAAGAGCCTTCGTCGCCCGGCTGAAGCACGCAATGAAAAAACAAGGCGATAGGCGGTAGGCAAGGCGCGAGTAGTGGCGACTGGCCGGTCGTCCCTACGCACTTCGTGACCTTCGTGCTCTTCGTGGTGATAAACTTTTTGACCACGAAGGACACGAAGCACACGAAGGAAGAGGCGCAAAGGAAGAAGGAGCACCGTTTAACGGTGAATTATCCGGGCTAGCGTCTGCGCATATGTCCTCCTATTCGGACACGCTCGATTACATCTTCAATCTCCGCGGCGGCGAGATCGATCTCAAGCTCGATCGCGTGCAGCGTGCGCTGGCTCTTTTCGGCCATCCCGAGCGGCGCTATCGTTCATTTCACATCGCCGGCACCAACGGAAAGGGCTCCACAGCGGCGATGCTGCATCGCATTCTGAGCGCGTCCGGATACCGCGCCGCGCTGTACACCTCGCCCCACGTCGTCTCGTTTACCGAGCGCATCCGCGTCGGCGACGAGGAGATCTCCGAGGTCGAGGTGGTCGAGCTGGCCGAGACGATCAAGCGCCGCACCGCAGAAAAAGATATCGGCCTGACTTTCTTCGAGATCGTTACGGTGATGGCGTTCATCTATTTCGCCCGGCGCCGGGCCGACGTGGCGGTCGTCGAAGTCGGCCTCGGCGGACGCTTGGACGCAACCAATCTCGTCGTTCCATGCGTGTCGATCATCACCACCATCTCCAAAGATCATGAAGCCTATCTGGGCTCCGATCTCTTCTCCATCGCCGCGGAGAAAGGCGGCATCATCAAACCAGGCGTTCCTCTGGTCGGCGGCTCTTTCGCTCCGGAAGTTACAAATCTGTTCCAAAAGACGGCGGACGCCAAAGGATCGGCGAGTTATTTCCTCGGACGGGATTTTTCCGTCGAGGTCAAAGACGGCGGTCTCTTCGATTATTCGGGACTGGGCTGGAGATTGAAGGATCTTTCCCTCGCTCTCGGCGGGCGCCACCAGAAGAACAACGCGGCTCTGGCGCTTTGCGCCCTGGAAGCGGCGCTCGGCGATATTCCGGTGAGCGCGCCGGCCGTGCGGGAAGGATTGAAGACGGCTTTCTGGCCCGGCCGTCTCGAAGTGGTGCTCAAGCGGCCCATGCTCATTCTCGATGGGGCGCACAACGGCGAGGGCATCCGAACGCTCGTCGCGGAAATACGCGCTCTTCTCGGAGCCAAAAAAGCCAAGATTCTTTTCGCCTCGATGGCGGACAAGGATTGGCCCCTCATGTTGAACGAGTTGTCCGCCGTCGCCGGTGAGATGGTATTGACGCGCGTCTCGATGGAGCGGAGCGCCGATCCGGCGAAAATGGCCGCGGCGGTAAGAGAGATTCCCGTCACGGTTGTGGGAGATCCGCGGCACGGTCTTCGCCGCTTGCTGGAAAACGCCGGTCCCGACGACGTGGTTCTCGTTGCCGGCTCGCTCTATCTTTTGGGCGAGGTGAGGGCGATGGCGCTGGAATTCGCGGCCGCCGCGCACGCAGATCAAGCAATGAAATCGCTTCGCAGGAGTCGCCGCTAGCCCCGGTCCGGCCGCCTCCACGTGCCCAAAAAACGCTTGCCTACTCGTTGGCTCCTGTATATAAAAGAGCGGTTAGTCTTCGCCTCCCGTTTTTTAAAATGTCTATCCGAAAGACATACGCCTTCCTCGCCTTGATTCTGGCTGCCGTTCTGTCGCGCGGCGCGCCGCTGCTCGGCGCCGACGCGCCAAAACCCGAGGAGCAAATCAACGTCACCGCCGATTCCCTCTCGATGAAAGACCGGGGCGTCGAGATCGAAGGCCAGGGAAACGTGGTGGTCAAGCGGCAGGAAATGACCCTCAAGGCCGATCAGGTGTGGATGAATCGAGAGACCAACGACATGGAGGCTTCGGGCCACGTTTCCGTCGACGATCCCGAATGGAAGCTCAAATTTGCCGACCGGTTACGACTCAATATGACGGAAGAGATCGGCACGATCGAAAACGGCGATGTGTTTCTCGAAAAAAGCCACCTGAGCTTGACCGGCAGCCGCATACAGAAACTCCCGGGGCAGTCGTATCACATCGACGAAGGTTTCTTCACCACCTGCCTCTGCGAGGACGGCCCTCCCACGTGGAAAGTTTCGGCGGATGAAATCGACGTTACGCGCGAAGGATCGGGGGTGATCAGGCGCGCCAAGTTTTATATCATGGATGTGCCGGTTCTTTATCTTCCCTATGCGGTTTTCCCGGTGAAATCCGAGCGACAGACCGGACTGCTTTTTCCGGAGTTCGGAAATTCGAGCAAGAGCGGGTTTCGCTACATGCAGCCGTTTTACTGGGCGATCTCCAAAAGCAGCGACGCGACGCTCTCCTTCGACATCGAGAGCCGGGCGCGAATTGGGTTTATGACCGAGTACCGGACGATATTCAACCGCAACGCGCGCGCCGAGATCAACTTATCGTATTTCAACGAGACATTTCGGGCCAATCCGGGCGGCGCCATCAAAGACCGAACGATCGCCGAATGCCAAACGACGCTCGGCGGGACCTCTCCTTTCTCGAAGACGGACTGCGGCGGTGTGATTCCGCAAAATCGCTGGAGCGTTATCGAAACCCACCGCCAGACGGGCTCCTCGGGGTGGATGACCTACAGCGATATTGAGCTCGTGAGCGACGATTTTTTTCTCAGAGAGATGACGCACAATCTACATTTCAACTTCGATCAGGAGCGAGACATCAGGACCAGCCGCTACAGCCAGTCGCGGGCGGGTTTCCTCAAGGGTTGGGGCGACGCGACTCTCCAGGGGGAGTGGAATTTCTATCAGGACTTCATCCAGGAGGACAAGCGGACGCTTCAGCGCACACCGCAGCTCTCCTTCACCGGCCGTACTGTGCTGGGGAACACGCCGCTGGAGTTACGCTGGCGCACGGCGGGAATCAATTACCTCAGGCAGGAAGGCGCCGACGGCCTGCGCTTCGATCTCAGGCCGGAGCTGCTCTTGCCGTTTCATCTGGCCAATTACCTGCACGGCTCGCTCAGCGTCGCGCCGCGGGAAACGGCGTATCATCTCTACGATCCCGTGGATTCCCCCTTGCTGGCTTCCTGTTCTCTCAACGTCCCCCCGCCTCCGAAGTTTATATGTTCGAAGGTTCAGCGGAATTTGCCCCGCAACAACTCGCGCGAGCTCGTGGAGGTGGCGGGCAATCTGGGGACTTCCTTCGGCAGAGTTTTCTCCTGGAACGGCGCGGATATCGAGAAGATCAAGCACGTCGTGGAGCCCGAGGTGAAGTATCTCTTCGTCTCGCACAGCCGGCAGAGCGACATCCCGATCATGGACGGCGTCGACCGCGTCAATCATAGAAATCTGATGACCTTCTCGCTCACGAACCGCTTGTGGGCAAGGTTCTCCCATGGGGGCGCGGCGCTTCCGGAGGATGCCGACGTCGAACCGGTCGCGGCGCCGGGGGCGGGCGATACGAGAGAATTCGGGCGGTTGAAGTTTGCCGTCAGCTATGACGTGGACCAGGAGAAGACGCTCGGAGACCGGCTTTCCGATCTGGACATCAACCTGCGCGTGATGCCGAGGGACTATCTCGCTTTCGAGTCCGGCACCGGCGTCAGTCCGGACTCAGGGCGGGTAAGCCAGGCGACGGCTCTCTTTTCCATCTTCGATCCCCGGCCGATCACGAGGCGCGTTCTCGACCGCGACTTTATGCGGCCCAACTCTCTCGATCTGAGCTACCGCTTTATCGGAAAAACGATCGATTCGCTTTTCGCAGAAAACGCCAATCTCGTTGTCGTAAACCCGAGATCGCCGACGCCTTGCGCTTCTTCGGCGACGGTATCGGGCGAAGCGACGTTTGATCCGCGCTGTGACGCCCAAAAGAACGTTATGGGGTTGATCGGATTCCACGCTCTTCTGCACCTGACGGACCATTTATTGTTTATTTACGATTCGAATTACAATGCCCACAGAGGAAGCTTCACCACGAATCGCGGATCTTTGAAGATCCTCTCGCGCTGCGAATGCTGGACGCTGACGCTTTCTCTCAACCAGTTGACCAATCCCAACGAAACACGGTTCAACTTTAATTTTAATCTCCTCGGCTTGGGTTCTCAGGCCAAATAGGCGTTCAAGTCATTTGAGGTAATGTCATGGCGATCTCCCATCCGGCGCGAGTCGACAAACCCTGGGGATACGAGCTGATCTGGGCGCATACCGACAAGTACGTCGGCAAGATTCTTCACGTCAACAAAGGCGAATCCCTCAGCTATCAGTACCACAAGGTGAAGGACGAGACGATTTACTTGCTTCACGGCGATCTGGAGCTGGAGATAGGCGATGAGAAGGGCAGGCAAACTTACCGCTTAAAACCGGGCGATTGTTATCGCCTCAGCGCGGGAACCCGGCATCGCATGGTCGCGGTCGAAGACTGTGACGTGTTGGAGACATCCACTCCCGAGCTCGACGACGTGGTCAGGCTCGAAGACCGCTACGGCCGCACAGGCCGGCCATAAAGGCTCACCTGCTTCGTTGCGCTCGATTCGCTCGCTCCAACGTACTTAGTAAAGTACGCCTCCGCTCGCGAATCTTCACGCGCCTCGCATCTGAGTCCTTTCTGACCGGCCTTAAAAGAGATTTCCATCGCTCGATTTGCACATCCTACCCTTTCCTCACCATGGTGGAATCTGTTAATATACGTAATCTAAGCTACTTTTAAGGCTAGCGATGGAAGGGTATCTCACTTTCGAGCAGCGCCTGGTCGAGCGCGGGATCATCTCCGCCGACGAGATGGATCGCATCGTCAAGCTCCAGCACGAGCAACGCGCCCATTTTGTCCGGCTCGTGGTCGAGCTCGGCTTTGTCTCCGAAGAGGATCTCTTACCGGTCCTGAGCGAGCATTTTTCCATCCCGGTCGTCGCCCTCAAAGACTTCCCGGTGACCCCGCTTCCTCTGGAGCCGCTCTCGGACGGCGCGGACTTTTTCAAATCCTCCCGCATGGTTCCATTAAAAATCGAGGGGCGCGATCTTCTCGTTGCGATGACCGATCCGACGGATTTCGCCCGGCTCCACGCGCTGGAAGTGGCGACCGGCCTCACGGTAAAGCCCGTGTTGGCCCGGGAGAAAGAGATTACGGCGCGCATCGAAGCCGTGTTCGGAAATGGTTATTCGACCGATGCATTGTCGGCTGGATCGGGCGCGCGGGACATCGACGGCGCCACGGACCAGGAAGAGGTGGAGCACCTGCGGGACATGGCCTCGGAGGCGCCCGTCATCCGGCTGGTGAACGCGCTCCTCAGCCGGGCGCTCGAGAGCCGCGCCTCGGATATTCACATCGAGCCTTTCGAGAACCAGCTCAAGGTGCGGTATCGGATCGACGGCATTCTTCACGAGATCGATGCGCCGCCGCGGCAGTTGAAGGCCGCTGTCATTTCACGGATCAAGATTCTTGCCCAGCTCAACATCGCCGAGAGACGCCTGCCTCAGGACGGCCGGATCAAGGTGAAGATCGCGGGTAAGGACGTGGACCTCCGAATCTCGACGATCCCGACGCTCTACGGCGAGAGCGTCGTGATCCGTCTCCTGGAGCGCGCGCAGATTTTTACCGATCTCGAGTCGCTCGGATTTCCGCCGGACATATACCGGCACTTTAGCGAGATGATCACCAAGCCGCACGGAATGATTCTCGTCACGGGTCCTACCGGCAGCGGCAAGAGCACGACACTCTATTGCGCTTTGCAGAAGATCAACGACCCGGCCAAGAAGATCATCACCATCGAAGATCCGGTGGAGTATCAATTGAACGGCGTCAACCAGATCCACGTCAAACCGCTGATCGGCCTCACCTTCGCCAACGGCCTGCGCTCGATCGTGCGCCAGGACCCCGACATCATCATGATCGGAGAGATCCGCGACGCCGAGACGGCGGGGATCGCGATTCAGGCCGCCCTCACGGGCCATCTGGTCTTTTCCACCCTGCATACCAACGACGCTGCCGGCGCGGTCTCGCGGCTGTTAGAGATGGGGGTGGAAGATTATCTGCTCGCCTCCGCCCTTTTAGGCGTGCTGGCCCAGAGATTGGTGCGCCGGCTCTGCACGGATTGCCGCGCGCAGGTGCCGTTTCAAAGTTCCCGGATCGAAGAGTTCAGCGGCAATCCTCCTACGACCGTCTGGGAGCCGATCGGCTGCGACGCGTGCGCCGGAACGGGCTATCTTGGCCGCGTCGGAATTTTAGAGCTGCTTCCCGCGACGCCCGAAATTTGTAAGCTCATCGTCCAGCGCGCGGACGCAAACTTGATCCGCGGCCTGGCGACTTCCCAGGGCATGCGCTTGTTGAGAGAAGACGGCTGGCAGAAAGTCCGCGACGGCGTCACCACGCTTGCCGAAGTGCTTCGCGTCACTCGCGAAGAAGCCTAGCGCCGAGCCGATAAGCTTCGCCTAACTTCGTTGCTCGCTCCTCGCCTTCCCTGCGGCGTACAACAAGAGTACGCCTCGGTCGTCTCGGAACTCGCGCCTCGTTATGCTCGTTTCTCGGCCCGGCGTATCTAGCCTCTGAGACCTTTTTGAGCAGCCTGTAATCATCGTTTTTCCACTTCGCCTAACTTCGTTGCTCACCCCTCGCCTTCCCTGCGGCGTACAAGAAGAGTACGCCTCCGCCTGTCCTGAGCGAAGTCGAAGGATCGGCTCGAAGCTCGCGCCTCGTTATGCTCGCTTCTTGGCCCGGCGAGTGTCTGTCGATAAAAAATAATCGCTGGATCTAAGGCGCTATCACGTTGGTCACGACGGGATTTCCAAAAGCGGTCTTTGATTTTCTGGCGCCGCAGCCATTGTCCGTTGTGCCTTTGGAAGGCGGATTAGGATCGTGGCCTCCAGGGAGCCGATCGTGCGGACAAACATCGTCGGCCGCGTGCGTGTCCGCGTTGCCGTCGAGAACGTCGTGATGCACTGTAGCCGTGTGGCTATAATCTCCCGTTGCGCTGGTTATCTTGGAGACTGGAGCGGCGCAGTCGTAGGTCACCAGAAAGTTCACCGTGAGTTTAGCTTTGGATTTGAGAATCTTCGAACCGCCGGGGAAGAGCGCGGCGTTTACGGCGTTGTCGAATGCCACGCCGGCAGGATTAGTGCATGATTCGCTGCCGTCATCGATCGCGTCGACTGTAAGACGCACGAGCCCCGTCGTAGTGCCGTCGCCGAGATCCGCCAATGTCAGCGTGTGGCTGTGGTCGCTCCGATTTTGTATTGTGACCTTTACCGTGCGGGTTACCTGGCCCGTCCCCGTCACTGTGGCGGGAGCGCTGATAGCGGTCACGGCGAGATCGTGAACTCCGATCCGGAAGCAGGTAATCCACGTGCCCCAGTTTGCATCCGGCGCTGATGATTTTGAGATGGCGTATTCATTGGCGGCGCAAAACGTGTCGTTCGTGTCGGGTGCGACGGTGATCCCGCTGTAGTCGCCCGCGCGGCATGGAGTGTTGGGAATAAACTTCCCAGTGGTGAAATTAAAGCAATCGAAAGCCCGATAAGTTGCTACTCCAGCCTTGGCAAGAACGGGAGTCTGCATCGTTCCCAGCGGATCGGCCCGCAATCTTCCCGTCACGTACATCGACATAAACTTCTTGCTCGATGACTGCATGAAAGTCATGCCCAGGTCGCCGTTAGGGGCGATGGCGATCGAGGGATAATAGGTGTGCACCCCGGAGCCCTGATTGATGGTTCCCTGCTGCGTCAATGCCGGCGTTGTGTCCGAAGTGTCGAATTCATACCAGCGCGCGCGCGCGACGCCGGAGACTCCCACCGTATGCGCAGCGACCAGCCGATCGTCGCGCCACTCGACGTGTAAGATGCGGGTATCGCCCGCGTCGATTCTACCGCGGGTGCCTTTTTGGCTTGCGCTGGGCGGCGATCCGTAAGTGTCCACCGCAATATCGGTCTCCGTGAATGTCGGCGTCGCGTTCAGTACGTTGGTCATTTTGATGACTCGGAGTTCGTTCTGTCCGTTGTTATTTCCGAAGTCGGCCTCCGCTACGAACCACATCGGATCGCCGGACACGGAGCCGTGCATCACCGCCGGCGTCGATGTAAAATGGCTGTTGTCGAAGTCTGAGTGAGAGAACGTAAGCGTGCCGGCATCCACATCCAGCGCGGTTGACTTGTCGATGGTGATGATGCTCACGTGATCGAAACAGTCGCTGACGAAGTTGAACATGTTGAAGGTGAAAACGTGGATCTCTGCGTTCCAGCCTACCCGCGGAAAGTCAGCCAATGCTGTGCCGCCGCAGGCAAGGGCAGGCTCGTCTACATCGATGGAATGCATCTCAGTGAACCCGTCGAGCGGATTGGAAGTGTCCGACACCGCGTAGAGCAAGCGAGCCGTAGTTCCACTCGCGCCGAAATCGATGACACCGATGAAGAATCTCCCGTCTATTAGATCGTAGGCGACGACCGGATCGGTAAGGTTAGTGGTCGCTCCTACAGAGCCGAAAAAACCTGTAACGCCTCCGAGGTCCTGCGGACCGAAAACCATCGCTCCGGTAGTTCGGTCGAAGTACGCAACCGTGGTGTTGACGGTCTCTACAATGTGATCGGGTCCTGTCGCTGCATGAGTATCGGGCGGTACGAATCCGGGGGTGTCGTTGAAATTCATTCCAGCAAAGCTAGATAGCAGAACCGGGCGGCGCGGCGTCGGCTTGATCGCGGCCTCTTCTTCCAGCGCCGGAGCCCAGCGCCCGCTTTCTATCTCTTCTGCCTGAGCCGCCGCCGCTCTCCTCCGCTCTTCGTGACCCGGAGGGCGGCGGATGGGAGCGACCCTGTATGCCTTTGGTTCGGGCTCGTCGGGAAAAGTGGTTGTAGGAATCAGGGCCGCGGCTGAAACTACGAGAATAAAACCGAGCGCGAGAATGGCTGAAGACTTCATTTATTTTTGCGCCGACAATCGACGGAATCGAGCGATTATAACTTATTCGCGGGTTTCGTAAAAGACGGGATGAAAAATTACCGGGAAGGATTTTTCGCCATCTCGCCGTCGATGATTTTCTGAAACGTCGAGATCGGCTGGGCGCCGACGATCATGCGGCCGTTGATGAAAAAAGTCGGAGTCCCCGACGCGCCGAGCCGCGCTCCGTCCTGCACGTCGCTCGCGATAGCCGCCTGGTATTTGCCGCCGTCGAAGCACTTGTCGAAATCTTCGCCGTTGAGCATGAGCTCGCGCGCGTACTGCTTGAGCTCGGCGGGAGCAAGACGCGGCGAGCGCTCGAACAACAGATCGTGATATTCCCAAAACTTATCTTGTTCCGCCGCGCAGCGCGCCGCCTCGTGCGCTTTGGGCGCCAGGGGATGCAGATTCGGAATCGGAAAATCGCGAAATACTAACTTTATCTTTCCGGCGTACTGCGCCATGAGCTGGTTGATCGTCGCGACGGCCGCCTGGCAATACGGACACTGGAAATCGGAGAACTCGACGATCGTGACCGCGGCGTCCTTCGCGCCGCGCGCGAAGCCTTTGCCGGAATCCACCTGCACGCGCGCGCCGGCAGGCTCCTGGAGATAGACCGTCACGCCCGCTTTGGCGCGCAGCTCGCGGACGTACGCTTCGCGCTGCCGGGAAACTTTTTGACCCTGGAGATATTCCCAGACCTTCAGCCGTAGCTGTGAGTCGTCCGGCTGCGACGGCCGGCTGCGGTTCTCGGCGATGAACGCATCGATCTCGGCGTCGGTGGCGTTCGGCGTCTTGCCGCTCACGTCTTGCTTGAGCAGCTCTTCCACGGAGATCCCGCGGCGCTTGGCCTCCGCCGCCAAAAGCTTCTGCGCGATCAATTGATCGAGTTTTTCTTCGATCAGCCTGTGCCGCTCGCGCTCGATCTGCGCGAGCTCGGTCTGAAGCGAGCGCTGGATCTCCTCCAGGCTGATGATCTCTTCGCCCACCTTGGCGGCCGGAGTCGCGGTATTCTTGGACGGCGTTTCTTGCGCCGCTCCGGCGGCGCGGGAAAAAAGCAAACCGATGATAATGAGAAGCGCTGTGAGGAAGGGTTTACGGCGCAAAATTACCTCGAATAAACCAGTGTCTAACAGACCGGCGCGGGGGAGTCAATTCTGCTCGCCCGCGAGTGAGGAGAGCCCGGTTGATTTATCGTCTACTTTCCCCTAATCTCTAGAGCTATGGCGCTGTTTCAGTACCGCGCCGCGGATTATTCCGGCAAGGTCGTCGAAGGGGTCATGGACGCGGACGCCGAGCACGGTGTCGTCGCACGCCTTCATGACATGGGCTTCGTTCCCTTGCGCATCTCCGCGTCGAGCGAGGCAGCCGGCAGATCCACCGCGCACGCCGTTTCTCTTTTTCTCCACCGCAAAGTCAGCGAGAAGGCGCTGCTTCACTTCACGCAGGAGTTGAGCACGCTGCTCGGAGCGGGACTGCCGCTCGACCGCAGCCTTTCGGTCCTGGCGAATCTGGTCGAAGGCGCGGAGTTCAAGAAAATCGTCGGTCGGCTGCTCGAAGAGGTCCGCGCCGGCAAATCGCTCGCGGCCGCGATGGCCGAGCACAGCGACGTGTTTCCCAAGCTCTACACCAATATGATCCGCGCCGGCGAGGCCGGCGGCATTTTGGACGGGGTCCTGCGCAATCTGGTGGAATACCTCGAGCGCTCGATCAGTCTTAAAGAGGACCTCAAATCGGCGCTGACCTATCCCGTGGTTCTCGCCCTGGTGGCGGGGCTCTCGCTCGTCGTCCTCTTCGTTTACGTCATTCCTAAATTCGCTCTGATATTCAAAGACGTGCACCAGGCCATCCCTTTCATGGCCAAGATGTTGATCGGCTTCAGCCAGGCGCTCTCTCAATATGGGTGGGTCGCGGTGATTCTGTTCGTCGTCGGCGCCGCCGGCGGATCGTTCTATATCCGCAGCCCCGAGGGAAGGCTTCAATGGGACCATTGGCGTCTCAACGTCTGGCTCGTGGGCGAGCTCATGCGCGAGATCGAGGTGGCGCGCTTTGCGCGCACGTTGGGCGCGCTGCTCAAGGGCGGCGTGCCGGTTTTGGACGCCCTGGGCACGGTTCAGGGAGTCGTCGGCAACCGGCTGGTCGCCCGCGCCATAGCCCAGGTCCAAGTCCGCGTGCGGGAAGGCAAAGGGATGGTGGGACCGCTTACCGAAAGCGGTCTCTTTCCCCCGCTGGCGCTGCACATGATCGCGGTGGGTCAGGAAACCGGCCGGCTGGAAGGCATGCTGGCGAGCGTCGCCGACCATTACGATCAGGAGGTGAAGCGCACGACCAAGCGGCTTACCTCGCTCTTGGAGCCGATTTTAATTCTCGGTATGGGATTGGTGATCGGCACTGTCGTCATCTCCATGCTGACGGCGATTTTCAGTATCAACGATTTGCCGTTCTGAGAAAGCGAGAGGTTGCAAAGTGATTCAGAGAGAAAAAAAGCCTAATCGTTTTTATGGCCGCCTGGCCCGGCGCGACGGTTTTACTCTGGTCGAGCTGCTCGTCGTGATGGTGATCATCGGCCTGCTCGCCGCCCTGGTGGTTCCAGGCTATGTGCGCGAGGGCGACAAGGCGCGCGTGAAGGCGGCCAGAGCTCAGATCGAGTTGCTCAGCACCGCGCTGGACAGTTTCCGCCTCGATGTCGGACGCTATCCGACGACCGAAGAAGGCATGGACGCGCTGCAGCGCAAGCCGTCCAGCGCGGACCGGTGGGACGGTCCTTATCTTAGAAAGGAAGTTCCGCTCGATCCCTGGAGCAAACCCTATATTTATAAAAGTCCGGGCGATCACGGCGCTTTCGACCTTGTTTCGTTCGGCGCCGACGGCGCTCCGGGCGGAGACGGATACAATCGGGATGTTTCAAGCTGGGAAGGATCTTGACGTCCAAATTTTCGAACGGTGAACGCGGTTTTACGCTCCTCGAGCTGATGGCGGTTCTATTGATCATCGGGCTGGCGAGCGCAATAACCCTTCCTTCCTTCGAAAGGGGAATCCGCAAGCGTCAGGTCAGGCAGTCCGTGCTCGGTCTTGCCGCGACGGCTCGCGACCTGCGCCGGCGCGCGATCGACGAGGGAACTCTCAAGCTCCTTACCTTGAGCCCGCGCGAGGACAGCTATCTTGCCTCGGGCGGGGAAATCGTTCGCTTGCCCGAAGCGATCAAGATCACCGGCGTCGCCGGCGGCGAGCCGATAGGAGATCGGCTGACGCAATTTGTTTTTTTCCCCAATGGAAGCATCCTCGGCGGCGCGATCGAGCTATCCGACCGCGATGGACCCAGTTATCTGATCCGCCTCGAGCCCATGGTGGGACGGGTCGTCGTGACACGCCAGTGAAAAGCAAAACGGAAAGCAGAAAACTGAAATTGGCAATCGAAAATCCAAAAACTAAAACCTGTCCTGCCTTCGATAAACTCAGGCCCCGAGCTTGTCGAGGGGAGCCAAGCCGAAGGATCGAAAATGGTTTTACCCTCCTCGAGGTCGTCATCGCGATGGCGATTGTCGGTCTGGGAGTAGTGGCTCTGATGGAAATCTTTTCCATGGGTCTCAGGTTGACCACCGCGAGCGCAGCCCGCACCGAAGCGGTGGCCTATAGCAGGCAGGTGATGGACGAGTTCCTGGTGCGGCAGATGTTCGACGGGCGCGCAGACGCGGGCTCGATCGGCAAGACCCATCGCTGGCAGTTGGACGTCCAGCCTCTTAGAGACAGCACGGACCTTGGAGCGACCATGCGCTGGGACATCAACCAGATCACGCTCCGAATGCGCTACCCCGACGGCGAGCGTGATAAACTCGTGGAAATGCAAACCCTGCGCATCCAAAAGAGAAAAAATAAGTGAAGATCTTGGACTTCAAATCTAAAACCTGTCCTGCCTTCGATAAACTCAGGCCCCGAGCTTGTCGAGGGGAGCCAAGCCGAAGGATCCAAAATCCATCCTTCGACCCTTCGAGGGGCCTCAGGGCAGGCCCCCTCGACAGCCTTAAGTCCCGAGCCTGTCGAGGGGTCAGGATGAAAAACGGTTTCACCTTGATCGAGGTGACGATCGCGATCACGCTGTTGTCTCTGATCGTCGTGATGCTCTACGGCTCTTTTTACCTCGGCGAGAGAGCCATAGCCAAGGCGCAAGCGCGCTCCGATCAGAGCCAGGCGGTCCGGACCTTCGAGGAATTGCTGGCGGGATATGTCCACTCGGCGTATCCGTATCACGCTTCGGCCCGCAATCTCGCGGTCTATTTTATCGGCGACGACCGCAGCGTCGAGTTTGTCTCCTCGCTCTCCGTAGGCCTGGGCGGACGGGGAATGGCCAAAGTGCGCGTTTCTTCCGAGCTTGTGGGCAATCAAGGGGCGACGGTGACGCTGGAGGAGGAAATGCCGGTCCGGGTGAGCGAAAAAGATAAAGGGGGCGGCGGCTACAGCAACAGCATCGTTATCGCCGAGGGCCTCAGAGGATTTCGCATCGAGTACCTGGATTCCGCGTCGGAAAACGAGAGCTGGGTCGATGAATGGGACGGGCGGCAGCTCCGCACGCTCCCGAGGGCGATCCGTCTCGTCTATCATGACGAAGGAGGACGGGAAGTGCGGCGGGCGTTTCCTATCATGATAGGAATCTTGGCGTCATGAGCAGGCACTCAGCACCCAGCACTCAGCTCTCAGCACTTTCGAGCGAGCGCGGCGCCGCGCTGGTGATCGTGCTATGGATTTTTATTTTGCTTTTCGTCGTGGCCTTCGACTTTTCCGCCTCGGTGCGCGAGGAGGGCACGGCGACGCATCGCTACGCTCAAGAGACCGAAGGCTATTATCTGGCGCTTGCGGGGTTTCAGCAGGGCGTCTATGAATTGCTCAAGCTGGCCGCGAAGACCGGACAAGTGGCCGTTCCCGCTCAGGGCGAAGATCTGTTTGAGGGGAATTGGAAAAAAGGGACGCTTGGAGAAGGAGTCTACGAGGTGCGCTTCGTGGACGAGGCGGGGAAGATCAATTTGAATCGCATTACCGAAGACACGCTGCGGAGCGTCCTCGCCCACCTGGGAGTGGAGGAGCGGCAGAGAAATATTCTGGTCGATTCCATCATGGATTGGCGCGACGAAGACGATCTCCATCGGCTCAACGGCGCGGAGAGCGATTACTATCTGACCCTCTCGCCTCCGTACACGGCGAAAAACGGTCCTTTCGACAGCGTCGAGGATATCCTCTGGGTGCGCGGCATGACCGCGGAGCTTTTCTACGGCCGGGAAGGGGGAGTCGGGCTCCGGGAAATTTTTACCGTGGACAGCCCCTCAAGGGTCAATCTACGTACAACGACGGCGGCGGTGTGCGTCGCGCTTTTGGGCATTCCTCTGGAGAAGTGCCGGGTGTTCATCGCGCAGAGGGCTAAATTATCCGAGAAGACCCTGAACGACCTGTTGAGGCTTTTGGGCATCGCCGACGACTCGCTCATCCGCCGGCAGGTGATGTTCGCCAATCCCACGGTGATTACGGTCGAGGCCAAGGGCCATCAAGCGGACTCACCGACGGAGCGGCAGGTGAAAGGAGTGATCCGCATGGTCGGCGGCGACCGCGGTTATGATATTATTCGGTGGCTGGATCGCGATTCGGTAAGAGATCAAAGGATTGAAGGGTCCCTGGGGCGACAGGAAGGATGATACCGGCTGAGCCATGATGAACCCGCGCTGGTTTAAAGATCTTTTCCGCGCCGATTTCGTGAAGAGCGTCGGCCTCTACGTCACGCCGGATCGCTTCTATCTCGTGCGCATGCGCAAAAGCCTGCTGCACCTGGCCGTGCTCGAGACGCAGTCACGAGAGATAGCGCCCGGGGCGGATTCGGCGGCGCGCAAGCAGGCGCTCGGCGACGCGCTGAGATCCCTGGCGCACTTCGATCCCAAGAAGGACCCGCTCTATATCTGTCTCTCTTCGGACCAGGTCATCAGTCTGGAGATTTCCTTTCCGCAAGTCGCCGGAGACAATCTCGCTCAGGTGGTGGAGTACGAAATCGAAAGGCATATCCCGTTTCGCCGGGACGAGGTCTACTACGATTTTCTTCCTATAGGCGCCGACGGCGATAGGGTCGGGGTGCTTCTGTTCGCAATTCAAAAAAAGATCATCGACGACGTGCTCGAGGTCTTTGCCGGCTTCGGCGCCAAGCCGCGCGGCGTCGAGAGCTCGGCGACGGCGCTGTCGAATTATCTGCTCTTTTGCACCGGCGGCCTCAGCGGGCCGGCGCTGCTTTTAGGGGGCCGTGATCACGACTTGGAGTTGACCGGTTTGAACGGCCGTGGCGAAGGCTGGAAACAGGAAACCGTATTCTCCTTCAGCCACAGGTTGCCTCACTCCGATTGGGCTCAAGGGCCGGGCCGGGAGATTTTTTTTAGCTCTCTGCGCGGGTCTCCGCGTTTCTTCGGCTGGGGCAACGCGGCGGAATTTTTGCGCTCGGTGACCCAGGAAGCCCTGCCGTACGAGGACCTGATCGACTTGGGAAAAGGCAAGCTGGCCCAAGGCGACGAGATCGCCGCCGAGCCCGCCTTTCTCCCCGCGGCGGGCGCCGCGCTGCATGGGCTTCGCGAGGCGACTTTCGACGTCAATCTTATTCCCGGCGCCAAAAAGGAGCGCGCGGGAAAAGCGCTTTCGTGGGTGAATGCGTCCCTTGCCGCCTTGCTCTTGCTCGGGCTGATAGTATGGGGCGGCAGTTACGCGGTCAAAGACGAGATGCGGTTGCGCCAATTGCAGAAAGAGAACCAGAAAATCGCTCCATCGGTGGAGGCTTTGCGCCGCGAAGAGACCGAGCTCAACCGCTTGCGCAAGGAGATCGCCTTCTTCTCCGATCTCAAGCAGCGCCGCGGCGTCGTCATGCGCGTCCTGGACGAGCTTTCCCGCATGGTTCCCACGAATGCTTACGTTTCCAACCTGCGCTTACGCGAAAATAATCTGGAACTCCAGGGCACCGCCGAGAGCGCGTCCAATTTGATTCCTTTACTGGAGCGCTCTCCCATATTTGAAAACGTGGCCTTCAATGCCCCTTCGAGCAAAGGCCGCGACGGTCGAGAGACGTTTTCCATCAAAGCCGATATCGAGCGGCCCAAAGGAAGCGCGGCGGCGAAACCATGAACCGTATTCGGCGCATCTGGCAGCGGCTCTCCGGGCGCGAAAAGGGCCTGGTCGTTGCGACGCTCGTGATCTTCGGCTTGATCTTGGGTCGCTCTTTTGTGCTGGCGCCGTACATGGAGCGCCGCGAGTGGGTCCAAAGCCAGCTCGAAATCCAGCCCCAGCGGCTGGAAAAAAATCTTCGTTACATCGACCGCAAGGCGGACATCATGGCGGGTCTCGAGCAGGCCCGGGCCGAGCTCAAGTCGCTGGAGCCCTTTCTGCTTACGGGCGACACTCCCTCGGTGAGCGCCTCCGATCTCCAACAGACCGTGCAGGGCCTGGCGACGAAAGGAGGCACGCAGGTCGTCTCCACGCGAGTTTTAAATCCGGAGCCCATGGGCCCGTTTACGCGGATTCCCATCCAACTGGAGATCAGCGGGCTGATCGAGCAGGTGGCAAGCTTGATTCAGGGAATCGAAACCGCCTCCAAGCTTCTCGTGATCAACGAGATCAACGTCCGCTCGTTTGCGATCGTCGGCGCGCCGCCGCGCCGGCCGGTCGGGACTTCGTCTCTCCCGCCGCAGAATATGCGCGTGAGCCTGACCGTTTCCGGCTTCGTGCGCAACGAGCCCTTGCCTGCTTCACCTCCGGCAAAGGACGCGGCGAAGCAAGCGCCGTCGGACCGCGGGAGCAGGGCGCCGCTGGAGAGCGAGCTCCGCCGGCCGAGACAGTCAAGATCTGAAAGCGATTAGCGCGGAAACGTTATCGTCTTTTTTTTAAGCCATTCAGGGTTTCCTGTGAAGAATAATTCACCACCGAGACACGGAGTTCGCAGAGAGTCTGTTCAAGCAGCTATTATTTTTCGATTTTCTCTGCGCCCTCCGCGCCTCGGCGGTGCGATCTCCGAGCCTTGCTTCACACGGAAGCCTGAAGGCCCTTTTTTTAAGCTCGGACCTGACGATGAAAGACCTCGACCGCTTTAGGCGCCCGCCGGTTTCAAAAGTCCGTTGACCTGCCGTCGGTTCCGGAGTAGGAGTATAAGACAAATTTGGCTTGGCCATTGGAGGTTGAGTTATTCTTAAGCGTTCTTCGCTGCTAAGCCTGCTGCTTCTGGCCTCGATCGTGTTTGTGGGCGCGAGCACTTACCGGCTCTGGCAAGCGGGACCTTGGGACCTGCCTACCGCGGGAAAAGCCAAAGAGACGCCTCCCGCCCGGAAGACCGACGAGGAGCCGCCGCAGCTCCAGGTGGCCAATACGCGCAACATTGTCGAGAAAAATCTTTTCGATCCGGAGCGCGGCGCGACCCGCACCAAGGAAAAGGAAGCCGAAGCGTCGGCGATGCAGCGAATTCGCAGCATGGTGCTTCTGGGCACCGCGATTTTGGGCAACAGCCGTTACGCCATTATACAGGAGCCTTCCGAACCGCGCGCTCCCGCCAAGCCCGGAGTCTCAGGGCAGACGCGCCTTAAAATGGGAGACATGATAGAAGGTTTCAAACTGTCGGAGATCCGCGACAAGAGCGTGGTCTTCACCAAGGGCGCTTCCAGGGTGGAGGTGGCGATCGATTTCTTCCGGCCCGTCAGCGAGCCGCCGCCACCGGCGCGAGTGCCGGTGCCTCCCCGGCAGCCGGTAAGGCCGCGCATTCCGCCGAGCGCCGCAGGCGCCGGCGCGCCTCCAGATACCACTCAGCAGGAAGGCTCGGCCGGCGGACGCAGCGCGCTGAGGGGCGAGCGGCCGCTTCAACCTCCGCAGCAGCCCGTAGGGCGTCCGCCCCTGAGAATTCCGCCGGCCAAGGCGGAGAATGCTCCGGCCGAGAGCCCTTAGCGAGTAAAAGGAGAGAAACATGGCAGGGAGAATATTGCGCAAGAACGTTCTCATCGCGGTCCCGCTGTTGTTCATGTTCCTGACGATTTCGGGCCCGGCGGGCAAGATCGTTCGCGCGCAGGAAGCGAGGCAGCGCGGCGCGTCGGAGAACGAGGTTCAGCCTCCCGAGGGAGAAGATTCCGACGAACAAGAAGCGCCCGCTCCGGCTAACCAGGCTGCTCCTAAAACGCTGCCCGCTCAGCCGGCTCCCCCGGCGGCCGGACAGGCTGCGCCCCAGGCTCCGCCGGCGGGGCGCGCGCGCCCGCCCGTGGCGATTCCCGAACGGCGCCTGGCGCCGCCACCCGCGGTTTCCAGAGGCGAGTTGGTTTCGTTGAATTTCAATCGCGCCGACCTGATCGAGGTCATTCACGTTTTGGCGCAGCACTTGAGGATCACCTACACGATCGATCCCGACGTCAAAGGCACCGTCACGATCAACAGCGCCGAACCGCTCAACAAAGAGGACCTTTTTCCCGTCTTCCATCAGATCCTCAGGATGAACGGCGCCGTGGCGGTAAAAACGGGCGACACGATCTACCGCATCGCCTCGATCGAAAAAGGCAAAGGCATCGCCCGGCCCGCGGGCGCCGACATGGAAGGCGGGTACGCGATCCAGGTCGTCCCGGTCAGATTTTTCTCCGTCTCGGAGATGAAAAGGCTTCTTACCCCATTCATCACTCCGGGAGGCGACGTGCTCGATTATCCGCGCGGGAACTTTCTCATGATCGTCGATCTTCCCTCGAACATCCAGCGGCTGATGGAGATCCGCGACATGATAGACGTGCAGACTTTCGTCGGCACGCGCACGGAGATCTACCAGCCCAAGATCGCCAGCGCCGACGAGTTGCAAGCGGAAATGACAAAGGTCATGCAGGCATACGCCTCGTCGTCGTCGCAGGCGGAGGGATTCGCCGCGCAGTTTCTCTCGATCCCGCGCATCAATCAGCTTCTGATCGTCGCCGACAGCGAGGCGGCATGGACTTACGTAAAGCGTTGGCTCGAGCGGCTCGACACCATCGGTGAAGGCGCCGGAAGGAGAATCTTTATCTATCCGGTAGAAAACGGAAAAGCGGTGGAACTGGCCGACGTGCTGACCCAGGTGCTGGGCATTACCGGCGGCGCCCGGAGAGACCGCGGGCCGACGCTGGAGCAGCTTCACCGGGGAACCTCGGGTGCGGCTCCCACGACGCCGGGCTTTCAGCGGAGTCCGGGAACTTTTGGAGCGCCGACATTCGGGGGGGGAACGTCTGGTATGGCACCCGGTGGTGCTTATGCCGTCGCTCCCGCGCAGCCGCAGCAACAACAACAAGCAGCGCCTCCTCCCATAGCCGGGCAGCCCAGGCAACAACAACAGCCCGCGCGTCCCGGCGCCCAAGCCGACCAGAGACAGGAAGAGCAGTTGCGCGTCGTCGCCGATCAGACCACGAACACGTTGATAATTTTCGGCACGTCGCAAGAGTTTCAAAACATCAAAAATATTCTTAGAGAGCTGGACATCCCGCCGCGCCAGGTTTTGCTTGAATGTTTGGTGGCGGAGGTCCAGTTGACCGGCAGCAACACTCTTGGCTTTAATTACCAAATTCTCAGCCGGGCAAAGGAGTCTTTCACCGATGCCTTTAAGCGTGCTCCCTTCACGGTCGGGGGAGGGAAAGGGGAGGCTATAGCGGCGGGCATCAATGGCATCATTGGGAACGACAAAGTTCGCGGTCTGATCGAGGCGCTCCAAGCCGATACCCGGTCGAAGATCCTCGCCTCGCCGACGATTCTTGCGAGCGACAACCAGCCCGCGCGCATCCAGGTCGGAGATGAGATACCGATAGCCACGGGATCACTTACGGCTTTGAATGGCGGATCGACGAGCGACCTGGCGACTGCCACGACGATCCAGTCCCGCAACACGGGAAAGATCATGACCATCATTCCGCAGGTGAATTCCAAGGGGCTGGTCAATCTCCAGATCAAAGTCGAGATTAGTAAACCAGGTGAATCAATCCCCGTAGGAGGAGGGGGCGCTACTTTCCCCTCCTTTTCCACGCGCGACGTGGAAACGACTGCCGTGGTCAAAGACGGCGAGAGTTTGATCATCGCCGGTATCTTCTCCGAGGACAGGAGCCGGGGCCGGAGCGGCATTCCGTTTTTCATGGACATTCCCGTGTTCGGCTGGTTTTTTAGAAACACGAAGGATACACTAACCGAACGGACCGAGCTAATCATTATCATCACTCCTCATGTCATCCGCAACCTGGAAGAATCCCGAAGAGTAACGGACGAGTTCAGAGACAAGCTCTCCACCGTCGCCGGCGAGATCGAGAGAATGAGACGCGGGGCGGCAAAAGACGATATGTCCCCGCCGAAACTGGTCGATCCTGAGAGGCAATCGAGAGTGACTCCGGAAATCGCGCCGGAAAACGGCGCCGCAAGCGCGCCGCGCGGAAGCGGCCCGGAGCGAAGCTCCGCCGCGCCGATCTCTGCGAATGTGGAGGCGCCGCCGTCGCCGGGCGCGTGGAAGAGCGTGGTGAAATTTCTCTCGTTCGGACTGTTTTAGCCGGGAGAGATTTTCTGTTCCTGACACCTGAACTGAGGAGAGATTCTTCGCTCCGCCAGACTGTGTGAAAACGCGCCGATCGCCCTTCGACGGGCTCAGGACGAACGGCTGAGTGCTTGAACTTCCATCGAGGTTATCCCGTTCGTGGTGAGCCCGTCGAACCATGAACGGGGTTTTCACACAGTCTGTCGCTCAGAATGACACGAAAGAAGTTGTCATCCTGAATCCTTCGACTGTCACTCTGAGCAACGCGAAGAGTCTTAGGACAAGCTCCGTGAAGGATCTCTCCCATCCGGACATATCTTTATTTCCATGTCCAGCTCCGACTTGCTCCATTTGATCGAACGGCTGCTCCCGCTCGCGACCGCGCCGTTTCACGAGCGCTTCGTCGGCTCTTTTCTCTGCGACGAGCTGAAAAACGCCGGCCTCGACTTCACCGTGGATGAATGCGGCAACATCGTCGCCGCTTACGGCGACGATGTTGCCGCTCGCCTGCGTCGCGCACATGGACCATCCGGGCTTCGAGATCGCCGAGGCATCCGGCAAAACGGCGGAGGCCTCGTGGTTCGGTGGCGTGGACGCCAAATATTTTCCCGGTGCGCGCGCCGTGTTCACGCGCGCCGAAGAGCAGGGTTTTATCGGCACGCTGGGGATGATCCGCTCGGGCTCTCTACCGCCTTCGACGAAAATTATCTCCGTGGAAACCAGCAAAGCGCTGCCCGGCGTGATCTTGGGCGGTGGTCCGGTGATCCGTCTCGGCGACCGCGCGAGCATGTTCGATCATCGCATGGTTTTTTTCATGGATCGGGTGGCGCGCGAGCTGCAAAAAAAGGATCGCCGGTTTCGCTGCCAGCGCAGGGTCATGGACGGCGGGACGTGCGAGGCGACGCCCTATCGATTGAACGGCTACGTCGCCGGCGGCATCGCGATCCCGCTGCACAACTACCACAACCAGGGAAAGACCAAGATCGGCGCCGAGGCGGTTCATTTGAGAGACGCGGAAGGCGCGGTCCGCTTTCTCTTCGAGCTGGCGATGAGGATAGGGGAGTTCGAGGCTGCGACGGCGGACGTGCGCAGCCGAATCGAAAGCGGCTGGGAAAAATATGGGCCGCGGCTGAAATCGGACAGGTTTTCATAACGGTCGGCGGTTTGTTATGATGGTGGGGGTGAGGGCAACGTGAATCCAAAAAAACTTACGATAGAAAAGGTTCAAGAAGCGCTGCGCAAGGAAAAATACATTTGCGACCGCTCGCTGGCGACGGTGGTTTATCTCTCGATTTCCATGGGAAAGCCGCTGCTGCTCGAAGGCGAAGCCGGAGTCGGCAAGACCGAGGTCGCGAAGGTGTTGGCGGAGATCATGGAAACCAAGCTCATCCGTCTCCAATGCTACGAAGGGCTGGACGCCAACACGGCGCTCTACGAGTGGAACTATCCCAAGCAGATGCTCCGCATCAAGCTCGAAGAGGTCGGCCGGCGCGACCGCGGCGCCGTGGAGACCGAGATCTTCAGCGAGGAATATCTGGTCAAGCGGCCGCTGCTCGAAGCGATTCAAGGCAACGGCGCGACGCCGCCGGTGCTGCTCATCGACGAGATCGACCGGGCCGACGTGGAGTTCGAGGCCTTTCTGCTCGAGGTGCTCTCGGATTTTCAGATCACCATCCCCGAGCTCGGCACGATTCGCGCCAAGGCGCGGCCCTACGTCTTTTTGACTTCCAACCGCACGCGGGAGATACACGACGCGCTCAAGCGCCGCTGCCTCTACCACTGGATCGATTATCCGACCTTCGAGAAGGAGCGCGAGATCCTGGCGACGAAGTTTCCCGAGATTCGCGAGCGCCTGGCCGGTCAGATCTGCTCGTTCATGCAGCA
The DNA here is from genome assembly GCA_964404195.1 of uncultured Syntrophobacteraceae bacterium. Taxonomy (GTDB): domain Bacteria; phylum Desulfobacterota; class Binatia; order UBA9968; family UBA9968; genus JAJPJQ01. The sequence continues at coordinate 2,798 of CAYOJC010000057.1, read as the reverse complement.
GGTGCGGCAGATGAATTTCTACAAGCGGCCCGGCGTCGCGGAGACTCTCGATTGGGCCTCGGCGCTGATCATACTGAACCGCGACGAGCTCGACGAAAAAACCGTGCAGGAGACCGTGGGATGCGTCTTCAAGTACCGCGAGGACCTGCACCACTTGGAGGAAGAACTTGCCGGGAAACGAATCGATCTCGATGCCGAGGCGAAAGCGGGCGGCGCGCAACCGGATTGAGCCATGGAAATTTCCGACGAGCTGATTCTCAAAAGCGTAAACCGCTTTGCCGCGCTGCGCGGCCAGGGAACGGCGCCGAACGTGCTCGCGTTCAGCCGGGTCTTGAAAGAGCTGGGAATCAAGATCGGCCTCAGCCAGACGCTGGACGCGAGCCGCGCGCTCGATTACGTGGACGTCGGCCGCCGGGCGGATTTCCAGGCGGTGCTGCGCTCCAATCTGGTCTCCAATAAGGAAGAGCTGGCTCTGTTCGAGCGCGCCTTCGATTTGTTTTGGCGCGCGCGGCCGCCGCAGGAGAGTTTCACCGAGACGTCGGACATCCCTTCGCTCCCGCCCGAGGAACCGCAAATCGAGCAGGGCAGCGGCGAGAACCTGCAAGATCTTCTGGAATCGTTCTCCGCCGGCGAATCCGGGAAGGACGGCGACGCGGAGCAAATCCCCATCCCGACGTACAGCCCGAGCGAGTCGCTCAGCAAAAAAGATTTCAGCGACCTGGGAATCGAGGAGAGCCGCGCCATCCGCCGCGCGATCCTGATGATCGCCACGAAGATCGCCACTCAGGTGAGCCGGCGCAAAAAGCGCGCGACCAAGGGCGAAGAGGTGGACCCGCGCTCGACCATGCGCAAGAGCATCAAATACGGCGGCGAGATCATCGAGCTTGCGCGCCGCAAGCGCCGAATCAAAAAGACCCGCGTCGTGCTCCTCTGCGACGTGAGCGGCTCGATGGACTGCTACAGCCGGTTTTTGATCCAGTTCATGTACGGCCTGCAGAACGAGCTGTGGGGCGTCGAGACGTTCGTCTTCAGCACTTCTCTCAGCCGGATCACGCATCTGATCCGCTCGAAAGAGATCGCGGGCGCGCTGGAGCGAATTTCCCATTCGGTCGTGGGCTGGTCGGGCGGGACGAACATCGGCCGGTCGTTGGCAACTTTCAACCGTGACTTCGCGCCCAGCCTCGTGACCCACCGGACGGTGGTCGTGGTCATCAGCGACGGCTGGGACCGCGGCGACGTGTCCGTGCTGGAGCGCGAGATGCAGGCGCTCAAGCGGCGTTGCTACAAGATGGTCTGGCTCAATCCACTATTGGCGAGCGACAATTACGAGCCGCTTTGCAAAGGCATGCAGGCGGCGCTTCCCTATATCGACCACTTTTTGTCCGTGCACAATCTCAACAGTCTCGTCACTCTGGGACGGACGCTGCAAAAAATGGTCGCGTAAAAACAGGCCGTAGGGGCGCGATTTATCGCGCCCTCGGTGAAGGGTTTATTAGAGAGGAGATAAAGCCATGGCTGGACCCGGCATGTGTCACGACGACCAAGGCCCAAAGAAAGATTCGATCTACCATCAGATAAAAGAGTTTCTCGACAAAGGCGAGACGCTGGCCGTCGCCACGATCGTCTCGACGAAGGGATCTACGCCGAGAGAGACCGGCGCGAAGATGGTGGTCACCGCGTGGGGAGAGATCCTGGGAACGATCGGCGGCGGATGCGGCGAGGCCGACGTCAAACGCGAAGCGATCGAGGTGATCCGGACGCGCAAGCCCAGAACGGTGCGCGTGGATCTTCTCGACGATATCGCCTCCGACAGCCCGGCGGTTTGCGGCGGCATCATGAACGTCTTTATCGAGCCGTGGTGGAAAGAAGAAGGCAATAGGCAGTAGGCAACAGGCATTAGGCAAAGATGGAGAAACTGGTCGAAGAGCTGATTCGGATTCAAGAAGAAGGCGCGGCCGGCGTGCTTGCCACCGTGGTTGAAGTCGAGAAGAATGGAGCCGTCGCAGCGGGACAAAACTTCCTGATCCGCGACGGCAAGCCGGTCGTCGGCACGATCCGTGACGAAAGGCTGGTCGAGGCCATTCTCAAGGAGGCGGGTGCCCGTCTCAAAGAGGAGAAATCGAAGCTCGTTTCTCTGGAGTTGCCCGACAACGGCGGCAAAGTAGAAGTATTTTTCGAGGTGCTTCCCGCGCCGCCGAAGCTGATCGTAGTCGGCGCCGGCCACATCGCCGTGCCGCTCGCCAAATTCGCCAAGCTCCTGGATTTTCACGTGACCGTGCTCGACGACAGGATTCTGTTCGCCAACCGCGAGCGGTTTCCCGGCGCGGACGACATTCGCGTCGGCGATATGGCGGTCGAGCTGAAGGGGCTGCCTCTCACTCCCTCGACTTACATCGTGCTCATCACGCGCGGCCACAAGTACGACGATCCCTGCTTGCGCGAGATCATTCACAGCCAGGCCAAATACATCGGCATGATCGGCAGCCGGCGTCGCATCAAGGCATTATTCGAGAAGTTCCGAAACGAAGAGAAAATTGCGGAAGAGATCCTGCAGCGAGTCTACGCCCCGATCGGCCTCGATATCGCGACCGAGACGCCCGAGGAGATCGCGCTGTCGATCATGGCCGAGATCGTCAAAGTTCGCCGCGGCGGCGAGGCGCGCTCGCTGTCGGGAAAATGAAGTTAATAGTTATTGGTTGACTCGTTATTTGATTCGGGGTCCAGCACCAACAAATACACACAAATAACTAGTGTAGTGTCTCACGCTGTTGACAACTTATCCTAAGTTCGACAGGCGA
>CAYOJC010000056.1:0-30771 GCA_964404195.1 uncultured Syntrophobacteraceae bacterium | reverse complement strand
AATAGAGAAACCTCGACGGATAAGTGCCTTAATTTAAGAGACACTACACTAGCTCGTGCTCATTGGTCGTCATCGCGTCTCATGATCCAAGGACTGACCCAGACGTGTGAGCATCTGGCCCACTCTCTCGTAGCCTGACCGAAGGTCGTCGTACACCTTTATCGAGATGTAGGCTAGGTATAGGCAACCCCCACAATTAGTTGGCCGCCGTCCACCAATGAAACTTATCCTCTTGTCAGAAGAAAGGCACCTCCGCCCACTAGGCGCTTATAATTCAATAAGAGAGAAAAAATATTGTTTTTCCTCGACATATAAAAGAAGCTACCTCCCTAACCGATTCAGTCCCTCGCTGTGGGCTCGAAACCAATCCGTTCGGCCACGGTATAGTGAGGCCGCTGCTTGACCTCCGTGTGGATACGCCCGATATACTCACCCATGATGCCCATCGTGATGAGTTGTGTGCCAGCCAACAGCAGGATCAACACAGCGAGGGTGGTGAAGCCTTGAGGAGCATCGCTACCGAAAAGCTGATTGGCGAGATAGTAGATCGCCAGCACGATACTCAGGGACGACACGAACAATCCGGCATAGACGACAAGCCGCAACGGTAAATATGAAAAGGAGAAGATGCCGTCGACGCCTAGTTTGACCAGCTTGGAAAAAGTATACTTCGACGTGCCCGCCAGACGGGCGTCGCGCTCGTATTCCAGCCCCGTCTGTCGAAAGCCAACCCACGAGCGCACGCCACGCACAAACCGATCCCGCTCGGGCATCGTCTTCATCACATCCACAACACGCCGACTCATGACGCAAAAATCGCCCGAGTCGAGCGGGATGTCTATATACGACGTTAATTTCATAATCCGGTAGAATAGCCAGTAGGCCAGACGCATCAAGAGACCTTCCTTGCGCTTACGTCTGATCGCATAGACAACGTCGTTGCCTTCGGCAAGTTTGGCAAAGAACTGCGGTAAGACTTCGGGTGGATCTTGCAGGTCGCCATCCATGATCGCGACGATCTCTCCGCTGGCGTGCTGTACGCCACAAGTGATCGCTTTCTGGTGGCCAAAGTTACGCGCCAAGACAATACATTTCAAGCGCGCATCTTTAGCGGCATACTCACGGATGGTCGCTATCGAAGCGTCGGAGCTGCCGTCGTCCACAAACACCATTTCGTACGGCCGGTCCTGGGCGATGAGGACATTGCTAAGCCGACGATAAAGCGCCGGTAGATTCTCTGCTTCATTATAAATAGGGATGACTACAGAATAATACGGCGCGTCCCGCAAAGCGGCCTGCGCCCCAGGCCGAGCCGTCAATGCGATTAGCAGGTCCCGTTGGGCTTGCATAAGCCATTCCCCGATTTCAGCAGGCGTCAAATTATTTTGCCGGCAGACTTCCGGGATGGTCGTCGTCCCTTGCAGCAGACCCAGTACCACGTGGGCCTTTAACTCGGCCGTCCAGGGCACGATGTCTGCCGCCTCGGCCATCTTCGGCTCGTTCATAGGCTCGTCCTTTCAGCATACCTGTTCATAATCAGGCAACCGTCACCAATGAAATTCATGTCTTTGTGAGTTGTCGTTGCCATTTTGTAACGATGATGGAATGACTTGCGCCAACTAGAAATGTGCCGGGCAATGGCTATCATCATCCCGCCGCCTTATCCAACTTACGCAGGAAGAGATCGACGGTTTTCTTTGCCATCTCGACACCGTTGGATACCTGCCGATCATGTGGATAAATCTGAGCCATGGTGCAAACAAATAGGTTGTCAATGGGCGCATCAATCTCGGGAATCAGGTGGCGATACCCAACCTGGACGATGGGCTGAGTATAGGGCGCACGCCAGGAGGTTTGACTTTCGATATGCGCCCTCGAAAAATCGGGAAAAATCCTCTGAATATAAGGCAAATAGAACGAAACGAGCGTATCCGTATCCATGTCTGTCCGGGGATCGCCTGATGGTACGTACGCCGAAATATAGACAACATGCTTCCCTGAAAAATCTTCCCGATCCGCCCATTTCGTTTGTTCGATAATGCCAACAAAAGGAAATGACGCATCCGTTACATTGGTCCAGTAGAACTCCGAAAGCGGCCGATTGAGCGTCAACACCAGGCAGATGGTACCGAGAAAATTAATTTGGCGCAGCGACCTGCGATATGGGGCAAAGGCATCCGGAAGAATATCGGCAAGGTCCGGCACTTGAAGACCGCTGAGGACGAAATCGGTCTCATACGTTCCATTGTCGGTCACTATCGTCTGGATCTTTCCGTCTCCGTTGCATGCTAACTTCTTTACCCCGCAACCCATATGCACACTATGTCCACGGTTGCGTATGCAATGGACCATAGCATCGAAAACGCGGCCTAGCCCACCGCGAAGATATCCGAGCACCTCCTGGCCGCCTATATTCCGAGATCCCCCTCGGTCAACCAGTTTTGACCATAACCAGGCGGCGGAGATCGAATCGGCATACTGGCCGAACTTTCCTCTGAAGAGCGGCTCCCAAACAATTTTGTATACGGCTTCACCAGCGATGTCGGTCACATACTCACGTACGGGAATGTCGTCGAGTTGGCGCCAGTCTTTGCAGCGCCGCACATGCACCATGAGCCAGCCAAGTCGAAGCCGGTCGAGAAAATCGAGAGGCTTGTATTTCAACAGGTCGAGCGGTGAGGATAGGCGATATGGCCGTTGTTGATAATAGGCTCCGGTCGATGCGGTCCGCCATTCCAAGTCATTGCCAAGCCCCAACTGCTCGATCAGAGCCGTAAGTGCGATATCGCGACGATATAGGTGGTGATAAAACTTCTCCACGGTGAAATACTCGGTGGAAAAGGATCCTGCTAAACCTCCTAACGTGGAATCCCGTTCCCAGAGGTGGATTTCCAAACGTGTTGAAGATTCCGCCAGGAAGTACGCCGACGCTAGGCCGCTTATTCCCGCTCCGATAACATCTACGCGCTTTTTTTTGCGGTTGTCCATTCTTGAGGTTAATTTTCCGATCGACAGGGTTTGTTACGGAGGAGGCTTCATTTTCGTTTCCGGGCGACACTACCCCGACATCTTCCGCGTATCTGAGCTGGATGGCTTGCACTTGCCCTCATGGGGATTCCGGCCTATCGAGGCGGGATAAGATAGACAAGCCGTTCAGCACCATCCTCGAATGGTTGTCGGCTCGCTCGGCGGAAAGATTTCACTTCCTTTATGAGCACGCCTCACGATCACGAGCACGTTTTTATAGGCCCAGCTTCTCCCAGATCGAATCGATATACTTTTTAGTCTTCTCGTCCATCACGATGGGATCGGGCCACTCGCGCTCGAAGCCTTCGTTTTTCCATTTCCTCGTCGCGTCGATTCCCATCTTAGAGCCATAGCCCGTGAGCGGAGCCGCGTGATCGAGCACGTCCACCGGCCCATCGACGAAAACGATGTCGCGTTTGGGATCGATCTGGTTGCCGACGATCCAGGTGACTTCCGCAGGGTCCTGCACGTTGACGTCGTGGTCGACGACGATGATCGTCTTGGTGAACATCATTTGTCCCAGGCCCCAAAGGCCATGCATGATTTTTCGCGCGTGGGCGGGATACTCTTTCTTGATCGAGATGATGGCGAGGTTGTGGAACACGCCGTGGACCGGCAGATTCATGTCCACGATCTCCGGGAAGGTAAGGCGCACCAGCGGCAAGAAAATTCGCTCCGTCGCCTTTCCCAGGTAAGCGTCTTCCATCGGCGGCCGGCCGACGATCGTCGTCAAATAGATCGGTTTTTTCTTGCGGGTGATGCAGGTCACATGAAACGCGGGAAAGTCGTCGGCCAGAGAGTAGAATCCCGTGTGGTCTCCGAATGGTCCTTCGCGCCGGAGCGGCTCCGCGGGATCGATGTAACCTTCGATCACGATATCCGCGCCAGCCGGCACTTCGACGTCGATGGTAACGGCCTTGACCAGCTCCACGCCCTTTGTTCTCAAAAAGCCGGCGAACAGAATCTCATCGATCTGGTCGGGCAACGGCGCCGTCGCGGCGTAGGTGAGAATAGGATCTCCGCCGATGCAGGCGGCGATCTCCATCCGGCCTTTTCCTTCTTTCTGGCGCTGGAAATGGCGTGCGCCTACTTTATGCGGGTGCCAGTGCATGCCGGTCGTGCGCGAGTCGAAAACCTGCATGCGGTAGAGGCCGACGTTGCGTTTGCCGTCGCGCGGATCGCTTGAGATCACGAGCGGGAGAGTGATGAACGGACCCGCGTCCCCCGGCCAACAGGTGAGGATCGGAAGCGACGTCAGATCGGGATTACGCTCGACGACCTCGTGACATTCCCCGTCGCCGACGGTTTTCGGCGCGGCGCCGGCCAGGCGCAAAAGCTCCGGCAAGAAACTCAACTTCTCGCGCCAGGACGCCGGCGGCTTCAAGCGCGTTAAATGCTCGATACGGCGCGCGATCTCCTCGATGTCAGCAACACCGAGAGCCAGGGCCATGCGCTTCGGCGAGCCGAAGGCGTTGATCAGGACCGGAATATTTTTTCCCACTACATTGTCGAACAGAAGCGCCGGACCGCCGCTCTTCATCACCCGGTCGGCGATCTCGGCGATCTCCAATTCCGGCTTGACGGGATAGGCGATGCGTTTAAGCTCGCCTTCCCGCTGCAAAACTTGTAGGAACTCGTCTAAATTGTTATACGCCATCTATTCAATCAACCGTCGGCCGTCTTCGTTGAGCAGCAATGTCTAATCCGAGAGGCGCTAAGAAGTCAAGGTTGCAAGAAGATGCAGTCCCCGGCGCGGCTCTTGCCGCCTGGGTCACACCTTTGCTCGTCGCCTTGCTGACTGCCGTGGCCTTTCTCCCGGAATTCAAAAACGGCTTTGTCGGCTGGGACGACTATGACAATCTGCTGGAGAACTCACGCTTCCAAGGATTGGATTGGACGCGGCTCCGCTGGATGTTCACCACCTTTCACATGAGTCTTTACCGGCCCTTGACCTGGGTGACGCTGGGGCTCGACTATAGTCTCTGGGGGATGAATCCCTTTGGATATCACCTGTCCAGTCTTGTTTTCCATGCCGTGAACGCCGTGCTTGTCTACTTCCTCTGCCTGCTTTTACTCCGCCGCGCGATCTCAAGCCCATCCATCCCTGGGGAGATCCCATTGAGAATCGCTGCCGGGTTTGCCGCGCTCGTTTTTGCGCTTCACCCCTTACGGGTTGAAGCCGTGACCTGGATCTCCGGGCGCGAGAACGTGGTCGCAGGGGGTTTCGGTTTGACCGCTCTCCTGTGTTACTTGAAGGCTGCCGCCGGCGAGAAGAGAGCCTGGTGGCTGAGCCTGGCCGTCGTCATCTATGCTTTGTCTCTTCTCGCCAAAGCGTCCGGCATGACGCTGCCGTTGGTTCTCATCGTGTTGGATATTTATCCTTTGAAGCGGTTGGGTCCCGGCAGGTGGCTCGGCTCCGACGCCAACAAAGTATGGTTGGAAAAAATCCCCTTTCTGGTTCTCGGCCTGGCGGCCGCCGTAATCGGCGTGCTTGCGAAGCAGGAGGCCGGCGCGATGTCGTCTTTCGCTCAATATGGTTTGGCCCGCCGGCTGGCACAGGCGCTGTTCGGGCTGGCTTTCTACTTATGGAAGACGCTTCTTCCCGTCGGATTGTCTCCCCTTTACGAGCTGCCGAGTCAATTCAACCCCTTGGAGTGGCACTTCGTTCTAAGCGGGGCAGCGGTCCTCGCCATTACGGCGGTTTTACTGATGGCTAGGCGGCGCTGGCCGGCTGCCTTAGCCGCTTGGGCTTGCTACGTGATTCTTCTTCTCCCTATCTTGGGCATCGCTCAAAGCGGGCCGCAAATTGTCGCGGATCGCTACAGTTATTTGGCCTGTCTTGGATGGGCAATGCTGGCGGGAGCCGGCATGCTTTATGGGTGGGGACTTTGGGTTAACGGCCGCATCGGCCCGCGTCTTTTTATTTCGGCCGCAGGACTGGGCGCGGTGATTTTAATTGGATTAGGTTTTATGACCTGGCAACAGACACAGATCTGGCATGACTCGGAGACGCTATGGCGACATGCCCTCGCTGTTGCGGAGCGGTCCCGTTTCAAATCGAGCATCGCGCACTATAATTTGGGCAAAATCGTAGGCAGCCGGGGCAATTTAACCGAGGCGATCGAGCACTACCGGCAGGCGCTTCAGATCGATCCTGGTTATGCGAAGGCGCACAACAATCTGGGCAACGCTTTGTTCGTGCGCGGCGAGATCGAGGAGGCGATCGCGCACTACCGGCAGGCGCTTAAGATTGACCCTGCTCATGCGAAGGCCCACTACAACTTGGGCGCAGCCTTAGCCAGCCGGGGCAATTCAGAAGAGGCGATCGAGCACTTCCGCCAAGCGGTGCGGATCGATCCTGCTTATGTGAAGGCGCACTACAACCTGGGCGTCGCCTTGGCCAGGCGGGGAGATTTGGAAGAGGCGATCGGCCATTTTCGGCAGGCCGTGCGTATTCAGCCGGACTCCGCCGAGGCTCATGAGAGTCTGGGTCAAGCCCTCGCGCTGCAGGGGAATAGGGACGAGGCGGTGCAACATTACCAGCAAGCCTTGTTGATTCTAAAATCCCGCCGCGCAGGACCAGGTCCCGGCGAATGAGTTTTCTCGAAGCAATCTCAATTTTATTTCTTTGCTCTTGGAGTTAAACTTACGGGATACCCAAGATCATGAAGCCACAATCCTGGAAAAAAAAATCACAAGCCCCGAATAATCCAAAGGCCAAGCAGGTCGCCAAAGCAACTGCCGAATCGATATCGTGGCGGGTCGATTCTCTCATGCCTTTTTTTGTTGTCTTATTGACTCTTGCAGCTTTCCTCCCCGCTCTCTGGAACGGCTTGGTCGATTGGGACGATTACAAAACCCTGGTCGAAAACCAAAACTACCGGGGGCTCGGATGGACGCAACTTCAGTGGATGTTTTCAACTTTTTACATGGGCCACTATCAGCCTTTGACCTGGGTGACTTTTGGCGTGGACTATCTCCTGGGAGGGGTAGAACCGTTCGGTTTTCATCTTACCAATCTCTTGCTTCATGCGGCAAACGCCGCGCTCTTCTATTTCGTCACTCTTCACCTGCTCTCTGCGGGCCGGGGGAGCCCGGCTGCTTTCGGTGAAGGTCCCTTGCGAGTCGCTGCCGGTTTCGGCGCTCTTTTATTCGCCGTCCACCCTCTGCGAGTTGAATCGGTGGCCTGGGCGACGGAACGGCGTGATGTCCTCTCCGGGCTGTTCTTCCTTTTGACTATACTCTTCTATCTGAGAGCCGCGGCGGTTTCAGAGGACAATGGCGCGCACCGGCGTTGGTTGAGCGTTGCGGTGGTCCTCTATGTTCTCTCGCTCCTGTCGAAGGCCAGCGGCATCGTTCTCCCCGTCGTGCTTTTAATCCTCGACGTTTATCCACTGAGACGGCTCGGTGGCGGGCCGGGAAAATGGTTTGGCCCGGAGGTGCGGAAGGTATGGTTGGAGAAAGTCCCGTTTGCCTTTTTGGCGGTCGCCTTTGGAATCATCGCATTATTTGCGCAGGAAGGAGCCGGGGCTTTAAAAGCCGTCGAACGGTACGATGTTTTCTCGCGTCTCGCACAGGCGCTGTACGGGCTGGCATTTTATCTTTGGAAGAGCGTTCTTCCCTTGGGACTATCTCCGCTTTATGAGCTGCCGGTCAAGCTCAATCCCCTGGCCTGGCCTTTCCTCCTGAGCGGGTTCGTTGTCCTTGCCATCAGCGTGAGCCTGTATCTTTCCCGGCGAGCATGGCCGGCCGGCATTGCGGTTTGGGTTTATTACGCGGTCGTTCTGTTTCCGGTGTTGGGGACAGCGCAGAGCGGGCCGCAACTGGCCGCCGACCGCTACAGTTATCTTTCGTGTCTCGGTTGGGCGCTCCTCGGAGCCGCCGCTCTACGCCACGCCTTGGACGCCAGGCTTGGCGGGAATATCGAAGGAAGAAGATTCCTCCTTGCTCCCGTGCTGGCTGCGGCAGTTGTGCTCGTATTAGGTGTATTGACCTGGAAACAGACGCTGGTCTGGCGCGACTCCGAAAGCTTGTGGAGACACGCTCTCGCCGTCGGGCGGGAATCGAGCACGGTTCATTACAACCTGGCCTACGCACTACAGAAGCGGGGGCAATTTTCGGAAGCGATCGAGCACTACCGCAAGTCGCTGCAATTCAATCCTCTTGTCGCCGATGCCCACTACTATCTGGCCGACGCTTTGGCGATGCAAGGATCGTTTGGGGAGGCAATGGAACACTACGGCCAAGCGATAAAGATCAACCCCGAGTTTTGGGGCGCCCACTACAATCTGGCAATTGTGCTGGAACGCCAGGGCAGGGTTGGAGAAGCGATCGGGCATTATCGGCAGGCCGTCCAAATCAATCCTGCTGACGTGGACGGGCACAACAATCTGGCCATGGTCCTGTCGCGACAAGGGGAATTCAATGAGGCGACCGAGCACTTCCGCCGCAGTTTAAAGCTCGCCCCGGCCCAAAGCGAGGTCTACCTTAGTCTCGGCAATATAATGGCCAGGCAGGGGAATCTTGACGAAGCAGTGCAGCACTACAACGAAGCCATAAAAATAAAGCCGAACTTTGCCGAGGCCCACAACAATCTGGGGAGAGCCTTCGCCGCTCGGGGGCGACTGGATGAGGCGGTAACGGAATTTCGCGAGGCGGCCAGAATTCAGCCGAACTTTGTCGCGGCCCACGAGGCCCTAGCGCGGGTCCTGGCCCAGCAGGGAAAGAACGAGGAAGCCATGCACCATTATCAGGAGGCTCTGAGGATTCTGAAGTCGCGCCGTCAAGCGCCCAATTCCAGCGGGTGAGTTTCTTGTTCCGTGGGGGATTTTGGGTTATTAGGGAGAAAGACATTCTCTTTGCCGAAAGGAGGCCGCGAGATGAGATATCAGGAATTGGAAGATATGAAAAAGAGCCTTCAGGGCGTGGTCGAGTTCGACGGCAGGGTGCGCGTGTTGGACAAGGATAAACTGCGCGGCGAGGCCATCGACCGGCTGGTCTTCAACGGGGTCTTCCATGAGAACGCGGAGGTCAAGCAATCCGCGCGTAACGTCGTCCGACAGAGCGCCAAAGCTCTCGGCATACACCCGGCGTCGATCCAGAGTCTTTACGAGGCGGTCGGCAGGGGAGAGTGCGGCGGGTTCACCGTTCCGGCGATCAATATTCGGGGTTTGACCTACGACATGGCGCGCGCCGTCTTTCGCGCCGCGCTGCGCAATCAGGTCGGCGCGCTGATCTTCGAGATCGCGCGCTCGGAGATCGGCTATACGTTTCAACGGCCGGACGAGTTCGCCCATTGCGTGATGGCCGCGGCGATCAAAGAGGGCTTCGCCGGACCGCTCTTCGTTCAAGGCGATCATTTCCAGGCGAGCGCGAAGAATTTCGCCAAAGATCCGCAGACGGAAATCCGCGCGCTTAAAGATCTCATCAAAGAAGCGATCGAAGCGGAATTCTTTAACATCGATATCGACAGCTCGACTCTGGTCGACCTCAGCAGGCCGACCGTGCGCGCGCAGCAGCAGGACAACTGCTGGGTCGCCGCTGAATTGACCGCCTACCTGCGCGGCCTGGAGCCCAAGGGGGTTACCATTTCCGTCGGCGGCGAGATCGGCGAGGTGGGCGGGAAGAACAGCACGGTCGAGGAGCTCGAGGCCTACATGGACGGTTACCGCGAAGAGCTGGACAAGAGAGGCAAAAAGCTCAAGGGCATCAGCAAGATCAGCGTCCAGACCGGCACGTCGCACGGCGGCGTGCCGCTGCCCGACGGCACGATCGCGCGCGTCAAGATCGATTTCGATACCTTGGAGAAACTCTCCGAAGTCGCGCGCGAAAAATACGGCCTTTCCGGCGCCGTGCAGCACGGCGCGTCCACGCTTCCCGAAGAGGCCTTCGATCACTTTCCGCGCCGCAAATGCGCCGAGATCCATCTGGCCACGGGCTTTCAGAACATGCTCTATGACGATCCCGGCTTCCCCGCGGACGTGAAGAAGGAAATTTACGATTTCCTGCGCAAGGAATGCGCCGCGGAGAAAAAAGAAGGCGAGACCGACGAGCAATTTATCTACAAGACCCGCAAGAAAGGGTTCGGCGCGCTCAAGGAGAAGTTCTGGAGTCTGCCGGAAGCCTTCCGCAAGGAGATGGGAAAAAAATTAGAGGACCGGTTCGAATTCTTGTTCAAGAAACTGAACGCGGTGAATACCGTCTCCATCGTGCGCGAGAAGGTGCCGTTGAATGGGCGGGAGCTTCGGGTCGCATAGCGTCCTACCCGCGGATAAATGGGTAGGGGCGGTTCGCGAACCGCCCCTACGTGCTACGACAGAAAATTCCTAAAACCGGGCGAAGGAGCCGATGGTCTATCTCTACGCGATCATAGCGGGTTCGAGCGACATTTTGTCGGGTTGGTTCGCTTTGCGGGTCGAGCGGGACAAGATCGAGCCCCGCTACGTCATCGCGTTCGCCGCCGGGGTATTATTGGCGGTGACTTTTTTCGAGATCCTGCCCGAAACCGATCTCAAATCGGACGCGAGCTTCCTGGCGTTGGGTTTTGTCACCTTCTACGTGTTGGAAAAACTGGTAATGATCCATGCCTGCGGCGAAGCCGAGTGCCACACGCACCACATCGGGCCGGTCGCGGTGTTGGGCATGGCGCTCGATAACGTCGTCGACGGCGCGGGGATTACCGTCGGCTATCTCATCGACCCGCTGCTCGGACTCACGATTACGCTGGCCGTCGTCTTTCACGAAATCCCCCAAGGCATGACCTCGGCGCTGATCATGCGCGAAGCGAAGTGGAACACCGGGGGAACGATGCTTGCCTTGACGCTCGCGGGGCTGCTTTATCCGATCGGCGCCGCGCTGGCCGGCTTTATTCCCGAGCATTTGCAGCCGAAGATTTTGGCGTTCATCGCCGGCGATTTTATTTACATCGGCGCCGGGGATCTGCTCCCCGAAGCGCACCGCCAGTTCAATTGGAAAGTGATCGCCCTGGTCCTCGGAGGCATGGCCTTTATGCTGGTCCTCAGGGCGATCGTGCCGGGGGCGTGAGGAAGGTAGTGTTTAAATGCAAAATGCAAAGTGCAAAATGAAAAATACAAAATGGACGGAAATGAAAGATCGCTAGTGGTGAACAACGTGTCCTTGTAGGGGCAGACCTGCGTGTCTGCCCTGAGGCGGGAGGGCGGACACATAGGTCCGCCCCTACGAGTTTTCAATTTTCATTTTGCATTTGACAGATAGTGCAGTTTCGCCTCTCCCCGCGCAAGCTTCTCCTCCGCCTCTCTGATCCGCTCCGGAGTTCCCAGATCTTGCCAGAAGCCTTCGAATAAAAAGCCGTACAGGCTCTCTCCCTCGGTCACCATTTTCGGGTAAGTAACTTTCGTCGTGCTGAATGCCGCCGAATTCGCGGCCTCCATGTAGTCGAAAACTTTGGGCTCGAGAATCTGCACTCCGGTAAACATCAACTTTCTGAGAGATTCCGCCGCGCCGTTCGACGGGGCTAGATGATTTAGAAATTTCCGGATTCTCCGATCCTCGGAGATTTCTATAGCGCCGTAGCGGTCCGCCTGCGCGTCCGGCCGCAGGACCAACGTCGCGGCGGCGCGGGATTTTCGATGTTGATCGAGCGCGGCTTGCAGGTGCAGATCGATGATGACATCGGTGTTGATGACGACGAAGGCACCGTCTTGCAGGAACGGTTTGGCTTGCAAAAGACCGCCGCCGGTATCGAGCAGCTCTCTTTCTTTCGAGTAGGTAATCCGGAGCCCGAACTTTTTTCCGTCTTGGAGGCACGCCTCGATTTTTTCTCCCAGGTGGTGCACGTTGATGACGATCTCCGTGATGCCGTAATGCCTGAGGAGCAGGAGAGGATATTCGATCATCGGCCGGCCGGCCACCGGAACGAGGGCCTTGGGAAGTTCGTCGGTCAGCGGGCGCAGCCGCGTGCCGTAGCCGGCGGCAAAGACCATCGCCTTCATCTCATCTCCTCGAACTGCTCCGCCAGAATCGGAATCAGATTCTTGAAGCGCGGAGCGCGGTCGAGGTTGCGTCTCAAGCGTTTCAGAGTCGGCGGAATATATTTTTTATACCCGGGTTTTCCTTTGACGAGATCGAGATAATAAAATCGCCCCACCACTTTGAAGTCGCGCTGCAGCGCCGAAAGAACGTAACCTTCGACAAATTTGTCCCGGCCGATTCGCTTCGCGCCACGCTCCTCGCGCTTGCTGAGATAATAGTCGAGCAGATGACTCTCCAGCGCCGGCTGGATAACGCTGTCGGTTTCGCGGTCGTTTAAAAGAGAGGCGAGATCGTACTGCGGCGGCGCCAGAAGAGCGTCTTGAAAGTCGATCACGGCGACTTCGTCCTCGCGCGCCATCAAATTCCAACTATGATAGTCCCGGTGGTTGAGGCAGTGAGGAAGGCCGGCCAACAGGCGCGCGATTTGCTCGAAGCCCGCTTTCAGCCGCGCTTTATCGCCGGCGCCGATCGCACCGCCCGGCCTTTTTTCCAGTCCGTATTCGATGAAGTGGTCGAACTCCCACAGGTAAAGGCGCAAGTCAAAGCGCTGCTGAAAGGCGATGCACGAGGCGTCTTGTTTTCGCGTGCCTTCGATCTGGATAAGAAGGAGCTGATCGATCGCCTTTTCGTACCATTTCAAGACTTCCGCGGTTGGCAGCCCTTGAACACAATCCCACAGAGAGCGATCGCCCAAATCTTCCAGCAGGATGAGGCCCTCCTCGGGCCATGCGCCGTAAAGCGCCGGGACCCTGACGCCCAGCCGGTCGAGAAAACGGTGCACGTTAAGAAACGGCAGTTCCTTGGACGGCTCGCGAAATATCGATAACTCTTCGGAGGAGAGCGGCAGCGAGCTGCCGGCCAACTGCATAACGATCGCCGACTGCGGCGCTGCCGGGCTCTCGATTTTGCCGCGGTAGTAGCGGCGGCTTGACGCGTCTCCGGCCAGAGCGGCGAGTGAGACGAGCCGCGCCTGGTCGCCGAGCGCGGCCCGGATCTTTTCCGATACCAGTTTTTCCAAAGGCTGGGTCATGTTTTTGTCGGGGTGCCTTGTTCTACCCGATTTTTCCCGTTATATTACTTTTCTGTCGTGAATTTTACGAGTCCTCGCCTCATCTTTTATATCGTCCTGGGTTTTTATCTGGCGGGTCAGCTTTATCTTTTCCGCCGGCTTGAAGCCTTCCTGAAACAAAAAATCCGGGATCCTCGCCGGATAAAGCTCTATCGTAGAGCTGCTCTTTTGTTCTTCATCCTCTTGTTCGTGCCGTTCGGCTGGATCGCGCATTTCGGCCTGCTTCCACGCGAGCCCTATCCCTGGCCGATCCGGCAGGAGTTGCTGTTGCTGCTTGCCATCTGGGCGGTCGGTTCGATTGGATGCGCGGTGGTGCTTTTGAGCTATAATGCCATCAAGCGCTTAATTCGTGTAATGCCACGGCAGTCCAAGGTCTTCGACATCGAGCGCCGGCGTTTCTTAAAAAACGGCGCGAGCGCCGTCGCCGCGGCGCCGTTCGCGCTTTCGGGATATGGGACGCTCGTCGGCCGCCGCCGCTTCGAGATCGAGCACTTCGAGCTTCCGATCGCCGGCCTCTCCGGCGCGCTGTCCGAGTTTACCGTCGTGCAACTGACCGATATTCACGTCGGCCCGTTCATGCCGCCGGAAGAGCTGGCCGCTTACGTGGACGCGGTGAACCGGCTAAAGCCGGACCTGATCGCGCTGACCGGCGACTTTGTCGCGAGCAGCCCGACCGAAGCCGCGCCCTGCGCCGAAACGCTTGCCGCGCTGAAGGCGCGCTACGGCATCTACGCCTGCCTGGGAAATCACGACGCTTACGCGGGGATCGAGGAAGATCTCTCGCGGATGTTCGCCGAGAAAGGGATACGAATGCTGCGCAACGACGCGGCTTCACACCGCATCCACGACACGACGTTAAACATCCTTGGCATCGACGACCTGCGCGCGGGCGAGCCGGATCTTCCGCGCGCGTTCGACGCGGCCGCGAAGGATACTGGTGAGGTCCGGCTGTTGCTTTCTCACCGGCCGGAAATTTTTCCTGTCGCGGCCCGAAATGGAGTCGAAGTCGTCCTCTCGGGCCACTATCACGGCGGGCAGGTGAAGCTCGGTCCTGAATCGGCGAATCTTTCCGTCGCCCGGTTTCTTACGCCGTATGTAGAAGGGCTGTACCACCTTTCCCGTCGCTCCACCGGCGGGGCGAAGGGTTCCGTGCTGTTCGTCGGGCGCGGCGTCGGCATCACCGGTCTACCAATCCGCATCAACTGCCCACCGCAAATCGCGCATCTGACGTTTAAGAAGGCGTAAAAAGTTACTGGTTATTGGTTGATTCGTTATTGGTTAATTCGCCGTCCAGGCACTGACCTCTTTCCAGTAACGAGTAACCAATCAACGAGTAACTGCCAGGCCCACGCCGTGGGCCTTAGACCGATCAGGTGCCGCCGAAGCCGATGGTGACTTTGCCCGCCTCGACGATGACGGGAATGTCGCGCTGGTTCTCCGAGAAGGCGAGCATCCGTTTGAGCCCTTCCGGTTCTTTTAAGACGTTGATGTAATCGAAAGGTATGTTTCGCTTCGAGTAGGCCTCACGGGCGTTGCGCGTGTACGGTCAGAGATCTTGCCCGAAGATCAATACTTTTTCTTCCATCGCAGCCTCCTGTTTTGAGTTACTATCCGTTAAAAACCGTAAATTGCAAGGCTCTACCCCGTGTGTTACTTACGTAAGGCGTAAGGCGTAAGGGGTTAGGGGTCAGGGGAACGCTTCACGCCTCACGATTAACCCCTAACGGACAAAAACCATGGCGTTCAGAGTCGCTCTTGCACAGATCAATCCGCGGCTGGGAGATCTCGGCGCTAATCTTGCGCTGTACGAGGAGAAGATCCGCCTCGGAAAGAGAGAGGGCGCGGACCTCGTGCTCTTTCCGGAGCTGAGTCTCACGGGTTACTTTCTCCGCGACATGGTGCCCAACGTCGCGCTCAAGCTCGCGGCGCCGGAGATCGAGCGCCTCAAAAAACTCAGCCGCGACGTTTCTTTCGTCGCCGGGCTGGTGGAAGAGGGTCCCGACTATCGCTTTTACAACGCCGCCGTTTACTTCGAGCGCGGCGAAGTGCGCCACGTCCACCGCAAAGTTTATCTCCCGACCTACGGGATGTTCGACGAGCAGCGTTATTTCGCCCGCGGCGATCGCGTGCGCGCCTTCGATTCCCGCTTCGGCCGCATGGCGATCCTCATCTGCGAAGACCTCTGGCATCCGTCCACGATTTACCTGGCCGCGCTGGACGGCGCGCTCGCGGTTCTCTGCCCTTCGACGAGCCCGCTGCGCGGCATGACGGCGGGACAACCGCAGGACGACAACGCGCGCTATTGGGAGACGATCAATCGCGCGTACGCCGAGACCTTCGGCCTGTTCATTATCTACGGCAATCGCGTCGGCTTCGAGGACGGCGTCGGCTTCTGGGGCGGATCGGAAGTCGTGGACCCATTCGGGCGGAGGATCGCCAAGGCGAACTACTACGAGGAAGATTTCACGATTGCCGAGGTCGCGCTGGAGTCGGTCCGGCGCAAGCGGTCCGCGGCGCCGCTCCTCCGCGACGAGGATATCGACCTCACGATCAACGAGCTCTTGCGCATCCGCGAGCGGCCGTCGGACGTAAGAGTTGAAAAAAAAGTAAAAAGGAAAAAGGTAAAAGGCAAAAAAAAGAAGTGACGATGGAAATCCCCGTCAATACGGAACTGCTGCGTAAGATTCTGGTCTCCTTTATCCGCAACGAAGTGGAGAAGGTCGGGGTGCGCCGCGTCGTCGTCGGCCTTTCCGGCGGCGTGGATTCGAGTCTCAGCGCGATGCTAGCAGCGGAGGCGCTAGGGCCGGAGCATGTTCTGGGAATCATGATGCCTTATAAAAGCTCGAGCCGGGAGAGCATCGAGCACGCGGAGCTGGTCGTGCGGAAAAGCTCGATCCAATCGATGACCGTCGATATCTCGCCCGAGATCGACGCCTATTTCGCGCGCTTTCCCGACGCCGACCCCAAGCGCCGGGGAAACAAGATGGCGCGCGAGCGGATGACCATTCTCTACGACCACTCCGCGCGCTGGGACGCGCTGGTCCTCGGCACGAGCAACAAGACCGAGCTGCTTCTCGGCTACGGCACGCTTTACGGCGACATGGCCTCGGCGGTGAACCCGCTGGGCGATCTGTACAAGACGCAGGTTTGGGCGCTGGCGGAAGCCGTCGGCGTGCCGGGGGTCATCGTGAAAAAAAAGCCTTCGGCGGATCTCTGGGAGGGACAGACCGACGAGGCGGAGCTTGGCTTTAGTTACCTGGACGTGGACCGTCTGCTCTATCTCATGGTGGACGAGCGCTACTCGAAGCCGGAGCTTATCGCCGCCGGATTTACGGAGCGCTTCGTGGACGAGGTCACCCAGCGCATCATGAACTCGCATTTCAAGCGGCGTCTGCCGGTCATCGCCAAAGTCTCGCAGCGCACGATCGACCGCGATTTCCGCTACGCGCGGGACTGGGGCAAATAAGAAGCAGCCGGCCTGGAAGCGCCTCTTCGGTCTAATGCAATAGAGTCGTCTTACGCTCGCCTAATTGCTAACGGTAGCTCTCGGTCACGCCTGAAGCTCCTCGTCCGGTGCATCAGCCCTTCGAGGCGCTCCCAGTCCGGCAGGCGAGAGGGGGAGGGAGGTGGAATCATGGCAGGCACCCTCTATATTGTCGCTACGCCGATCGGCAATCTGGAAGACGTCACGCTCAGGGCGATCAGGGTGCTGAAAGAGGTGGATCTCATCGCCGCGGAGGATACGCGGCACACCCGAAAACTTCTGGCGCACTTCGGCATCGCGACAAAGCTCGACAGCTACTACGACGAAGTCGAAGCCGAGAAAGCTCCTCTCCTGGTTAAAGAGCTCAAGAACGGAAAAAGCATCGCGCTGGTCTCCGATGCCGGCACGCCCACACTTTCCGATCCGGGCTTTCGGCTCGTGCGCGAGGCTGTTCTAGCCGGTGTTTCGGTAATTCCGGTGCCGGGTCCCTCGGCCCTGCTCGCAGTCTTAAGCGTCAGCGGCCTGCCTACGGACCGTTTCGTCTTTGAGGGATTTCTCCCCGGCAAAAAACGCGAACGGAGAGAACGATTGCAGCGCCTTCGGCTTGAGGAGCGGACGCTCATTTTCTACGAAGCGCCGCAGCGGCTGAGAGCGACGCTCCAGGACATGCTGGAGCTTTTCGGCGACCGCGAGCTGGTGTTGGGCCGAGAGGTGACGAAACTTTACGAAGAGTTCGTGCGCGGCCGGATCTCCGCGGCGATCGCTGCGATCGACCGCAAGGAGCCGCGCGGCGAGATCACTCTGGTGGTCGCCGGTTTCGCGGGAGAAAAGATCCCGCTGGAGGATGTGATCAGGACCGAGATCAAAGAGCTGCGGCAAAAAGGCTTGCGGGTAAAGGAGATCGCGGAAGTTTTAGGAGAAAAGTTTTCTTATCCCAAAAAGGACATCTACCGATTGGTTTTGGAAAGAGACAAGTAACGGACACCTCGTCATAGTCCGGCATTCGGGCTAGTTGCTCCGACAATCGGCCCGTCGCTCTACCATGTTGAAGAAAACCGTTCAGCAATCGCCCGTCGATAGCCTGACGAATCGCCCTTTCACTTCTTTGGCGGCAGCCGGCCGCGCGTTGCGCAGCCGCTTCTTTGCGCCGATCGATATCGCTGCGCTCGTTTACTTCCGTATCGCCTTTGGCGCGATCATGTTCTGGGAAGTGCAGCGTTACCTGAGCTATGGCTGGGTCGGGCAATTTTATATTGTCCCAAAATTCCAATTCACCTACTACGGCCTGGATTGGATCCAGCCTTGGCCCGGCGATGGTATGTATTGGCACTTTTACGGCCTCGGCGCGCTTGCGCTTTGCATTGTCTTCGGTTTCTGGTATCGCCTGAGCGCCGCACTGTTTTTCCTCGGCTTCACATACGTTTTCCTCCTCGACAAGACGCAATACTTGAACCATCTCTACCTGGTCAGCCTGGTAAGCTTTCTGATGATCTTTGTTCCCGCTCATCGCGCCTTTTCGATCGACTCGATTTGGGGCGCGCGTTCAGAAACCGCGCCGGCATGGACGCTCTGGTTACTGCGAGCGCAAATCGGCATTCCCTATTTCTACGGCGGCGTGGCAAAGATCCACGGAGATTGGCTGCGCGGCGACACGATGCGAATCTTATTGGGCATACGAACCGATTTTCCGCTGATCGGCTCGTGGTTCACCGACGACCGGATAATTCTTCTTTTTACCTACGGGGGGTCTGTTACTCGATCTGCTGGTTGTTCCCCTCCTTTTATGGCGGCGGACACGCCCGTTCGCGTTCGCTGCGGCCGTTGTGTTTCATTTGATGAATGCTCAGCTTTTTTCCATAGGTATTTTTCCCTGGTTTATGATCGCCGGCACACTGCTCTTTTTTTCGCCCGATTGGCCTCGACGCTTATTGGGTCTATCGTCCCAACCTAAGAGCCCTAAACAACAGGTCAAGGCTGCCAAGGGTGTAAAGAATGCTCAGGGGGTAAAAGCTGCCAAGGACGTTAAGGCTGCCAAGGACGCTCCCCTGCAAGTTCGGCAGAAGGTCACATTGGCTTTAGCGGCGACCTATCTCGGGCTGCAACTCGCGATACCCTTACGTCACTTTTTTTATCCCGGAGATGTCTATTGGACGGGGCAAGGCTACCGGTTCTCCTGGCACATGATCCTCTTTAGCAAAAGAGGTGATGTGCGGTTCTTCGCGACCGACCCGGTCAGCAACAGAACCTGGGAAGTTTATGCGCGCGATTACCTGCCCCGTCGCCAACAGCAGAAGATGGCTCGACAGCCCGATATGATTCTTCAGTTCAGCCAACACCTGGCGGACAACTTGCGCAGGCAAGGCTACGATCGTATCGAGGTGCGGGCCAATGCTTCGATATCGCTGAATCGTCGCAAGCCTCAACTATTGATCGATCCCAGCGTTAATTTGGTCGGGCAATCGCGCATACTTGTGGGAGCGCCATGGATCATGCCATTGAGAAAGCAGCTCCCGGCGGCTACAGGCGAGCAGGAAGACACAACCCTGACTCTTGAGGAGCCTTAGCAGGTTAGCCTGGCTCTACGATCCCAGCGCATGGGGGGCCGCGCACCAATCATTTGCCGACGGCTTCATATTCCTCCGCGCGAGATACAGGCGCTTTTGATCCTCAGGTGATCGGAGGCATCATTGGCCTCCGCGGCCTCCCGCTTTCCCGGAAGTGACAATCTTATTTTTGATCACCGTGTGATCCGGAACGCCGAAAATTCGCCGCTGAATTCCTGCCACTGAATCCGAACATTCCGTACTTCCGCCCCCCGGGGCCCGTGGCGGCACCAGGCGATGAAGTCATCGAGTTTTTTTCTTTCGCCCTCGGCGACGATCTCGACGGCGCCGTCGGGGCGGTTCCGCACCCAACCTGTTATTCCCAGCCGATGCGCCTCGGCTTGGGCCGAGGCGCGAAAGAACACTCCCTGGACGGTTCCTTCGATCAGCAAGTGAACGCGAGCATTATCGTCGATTTTTGTTTCCATGTGCTGGATATTTACCACTTAACTGAGGCTACCCCGCGGGGCAAGGGTTTTTGAACCGAGGAAAATGTATCGGTTTTTGCTTATCGACGAGTGCCTGTTTTACCATTTGACAAGGTTTTCAATCGCGGCTAAGCTTGCGCCGTTTTGTCCTGGGTTCTTTCGAAGGAGGTTAAGAAGATGGGCGCGAAGTTATATGTAGGTAACCTTTCCTATTCGGTCGTCGAGGCGAAGCTGCAAGATCTCTTCGCCCAGCACGGCAACGTGGTGAGCGCCAGAATCATCACCGACAAGTTCAGCGGCCGGTCCAAGGGCTTCGGCTTTGTCGAGATGGGTTCGGACCAAGAGGCGGAGGGTGCCACGGCCGCGCTAAACGGCACCGAGTTCGAGGGCCGGAAAATCGTGGTGAGCGAAGCGCGGCCGCAGGAGACCCGTTCTCCCGGCGGAGGCGGCGGGAGACCGCCGCGCCAGAATCGCTGGTAGCTCTAAACTCCTGGAGTACTGGAGTGGTGGAGTAATGGAGTAGTGGATTTAAAAACCCAACACTCCAATACTCCCATACTCCAAAACTCCATTTTTCTCCCACTTACGCGCCGATCAATTCGAGAAACTCCTTTTCATCGAGGAGCTTCACTCCCAGCTTCTTCGCCCTGGCGAGCTTCGATCCCGGGTCGGCGCCGGCGACGACGTAATTGGTATTGCGGCTCACGGCCGACGCCACGCGCCCGCCCAGCGTCTCGATTTTTTTCTGCGCCTCGCTTCGCGACATGCTCTCGAGACTGCCGGTCAGCACGAAGGTCGATCCCGCGAGCTTCCCGGTTTTCTTCGGCTCCCGCTTGAAATGGATTCCCGCCGCGAGCAGTTTCTCGATCACCTTGCGATTTTGTTCCTGGGCGAAAAACCGCGCGATGCTTTTGGCCACCTCCGGCCCGATCTCGCGCACGTCCATGAGCTGCTCTTCGGACGCTTCCATGATCGATTGGAGAGCGCCGAAATGTTCGGCGAGAAGCCTGGCCGTCGCTGCGCCGACGTGGCGAATCCCGAGCGCGGTTAAAAATCGCGGCAGCGTCGAGTCTTTGCTCCGCTCCAGCGCGTTGCGCAGGTTCTGCGCCGATTTTTCCGCCATGCGATCCAGACCGGCAAGGTCCTCCGTAGTCAGGCCGTACAGGTCGGCGATGTCTTTCACCAGGCCGCGCTCGACCAGTTGGTCGATCAACTTCTCGCCGAGACCCTCGATGTCCATCGTCCCGCGCGAGCCGAAAAATTTAAGGCTCTCTTTGAGCTGCGCCGGACAGGAGAGGCCGACGCAGCGGTAAGCGGCTTCCCCTTCCTCCCGGAAGACCGACGAGCCGCAGACCGGACAGCTCTCGGGCATTTTGAACTTCTTTACGTGGCCGCTTCTCTTCTCCTTCACCACTTCGACCACGTAAGGGATCACGTCGCCGGCGCGCTCGACCACGACCGTATCGCCGATGCGAATGTCCTTGCGCTCGATCTCGTCCATGTTGTGAAGCGAAGCGCTCTTGACGATGACGCCGCCGATCGCGACCGGTTCGAGGCTCGCTACGGGCGTGAGCGTGCCGGTGCGCCCGACTTGCGGCTGGATGTCGAGAATGCGCGTGGTTGCCTGGCGCGGCTTGAATTTAAAGGCGACGGCCCAGCGCGGCGAGCGCGCGATTTCTCCTAGCCGCCGCTGCAGCGCCAGGCTGTTGACCTTGACGACGATGCCGTCGATCTCGTAGGGAAGCTCCTCGCGCTCCCGTTCGGTCTTTTCATGTAGCGCGAAAATCTCCTCGACGCCGTGGCAAATGCCCAGACCCGGCACCGGCTTGAGCCCCCATTCTTTGAGCGCATGCAGGAACTCGGCGTCGGTCGTGAAGGCAGCACCGGTGATCTCTCCCGCGCCGTGACAAAAAATATCGAGCGGGCGCTTCGCCGTGACGGCTGGGTCGAGCTGCTTGAGCGAGCCGGCGGCGGCGTTGCGCGGGTTGGCGAAGAAGGGTTCTCCCGCTTCCTCCCGCTCGCGGTTGATCTTCTGAAACGCCGCGCGCGAGAGAAAGACCTCGCCGCGGACTTCCAGCCGTTCCGGCAGGCCGCGCTTGGACTTGTGAAGAGACAGCGGCAGGGCGCGGATCGTCTTTAAATTTTGCGTGATGTCCTCCCCGTTGATGCCGTCGCCGCGCGTCGAGCCGACGGTCAAACGCCCGCGGTCGTAAACCAGCTCCACCGCCAAGCCGTCGATCTTGGGCTCGACCAGGTATTCCATGGGCTCCGTAGTCTTGAGGAAGCGCTTGATGCGCTCGTCGAATTCTTCCATCTCCTCCCGGTCGTTGGCGTTGCCCAGCGAAAGCATCGGCAGCGTGTGGCGCACGGTGGCGAATTTTTCCAGAGGAGCGGCGCCCACTCTCTGCGTGGGGGAATCCGCAGAAGCGAATTCAGGGTGTTCCTTTTCCAGCTCCGCTAATTTGCGGAAGAGCCGGTCGTATTCGGCGTCGCTGACGAGCGGATCGTCGAGGACGTAGTAGCGGTGGTTGTGCTTTTCGATCTCCTCGCGGAGGCGAAGGATCTCTTTCTTGATTTGCTCTTTCGCCATGAATGGTCGCCGGCGGCCTTTGAACTGAACAAAAAACTAACACAAACCGTTGCGGCGGAGAAGCGAGAGTCGGCTACCTTAGATTGATTGCTATGGGGCAGTATGTTAACTAATTTTGATAATGAGACTTACCTTCATCGGAGCCGTTTTCCTAGCGTGTCTCTCCGCCTGTTCTCCAACTGCATCGCGAGACCAGGAGCCGCCCAAAGAGCTTGTCCAGCAGCCTGAGGCCCCTTTTCGGCTGGAACAGAAAGTCGAAATTCCCGCCGAGGCCCAGGCCATGGCCCATTTCGTCAAGGGGCAGATGCTGTTGGCCGAGGGAGAATTCAATCAAGCCCTGGAGGAGTACGAGGCTGCGGTTTCAGCCGATCCCAACGCCGCTTTCCTGCGCTTCCGCCTGGCCACGCTCTACCTGCGCAAAGGAGATATGAAAAAGGCCTTGAGAGAGGCTGAAGAAGCCTCGCGCCTCGCCCCCGAGTGGGTGGACGGGCATCTCCTGCTGGCAGGACTCTACTCGTCGCTGGGCGAAGACGGCAGAGCGCTCAACGAATACGATGAAGTGCTGCGCCGCGATCCGCAGAACGAGGAGGCGCTGCTTTATCTGGCGGCGCTCCAGTTGAAGCTCGGCGATTACGACAAAGCGACGCAGAACCTCGACAAATTGCTTGCCGCCAATCCCAATTCCGCGCTGGCCTATTATTATTTGGGGAGAGTCAAAGCTAAAATCCAGCTCTATCTGGCGGCGGAAGAAAGTTACCGCAAGGCGCTGGAGATCAATCCGAAATCCCCGGCCGTGCTGATGGACCTCGCGCTGGTTTACGAGCTGCAAGGCAAGGCCGAGGAGGCGACCCAGACGTATCAAAAAGTCCTTCAAGTCGATCCCAAGAACGTGTGGGCGACCAAGAGGCTGGGCGACCTCTACGTCGGACAGAGCAAGCTTGACGACGCGCTGGCGCAGTTTCAGGCCCTCCAGGAAATCGAGGCCGATCCGCGCGAGGCGCGGACGAAAATCGGCCTCATCTCTTTCGAGCGGGGCGATTTCGACCGCGCGGTCACCGAATTTAATCTGGTGCTGGCTTCCGATCCCGAGAACGACCGCGTGCGATATTATCTCGGCTCCACGTATTCGGAGATGAAAGCCTTCGACCGGGCGCTGGAAGAATTCCAGCGGATTCCGGAAAAGAGCGAGTACTTCGCCGACGCGCGGATCCAGCTTGCTTATCTCTACGATCAACGCAGCGATCTCCCCAAGGCGATTGAATCGGTCCAGCAGGCGCTGGGAAAAAAGCAGGAGCAGAAGGACGTCTTGAACTTGCTCGCGTCGCTCTACCGAAAGGCCAAAGATTATCCCAAAGCGATCGAAACGCTGGAGAAAGTCGTCAAGCTCGACCCCAAGAGCGATCAGGCCCATTTCCAGCTCGGCACTATTTACGACGAGAGCAAGAACAAAGAGAAAATGGTCGAGCAGATGCAGATCGCCATCGAGATCAACCCGCAGAACGCCGCGGCGCTGAATTATTTGGGCTACACCTGGGTCGAGAGGGGCACGCGCCTCGACGAAGCCGAGAGTTTGATCCTGAGGGCGCTCAAGGTCGAGCCCAACGAGGGCGCCTACGTCGATAGCCTGGGCTGGTTGTATTACCAGAAAGGGGACTACCAGCGGGCAGTGGAGCAGTTGGAGCGGGCAGCGGAGCTGATCAACGACGATCCCGTGGTCATCGAGCATCTGGGCGACGCGTACCAAAAAGCCGGCCAGACGGAAAAATCTCTGGCGCGTTATCGCGACGTGCTGAAACGATCGAAAGAAGAAGAACAGCTCCAGAGGGTGCGGGAAAAGCTCAAACTCCTGGAGCGGAAAATTTGACCGCCGTTCACCCTTCGACGCGCCTGTCCTGAGCAAACCAGCCGTCTCCTTCGACAAAGCTCAGGACGAACGGCTGGTTTGTCGAAGGGCTCAGGGCGAACGGTTGAAGCAGTGAAACGGCTAACTATTTTCCGTTCATGCTGAGCCTTTCGACGTCCCTCAAGACAGGCTTGTCGAAGCATGAAAATTACTCTTTCCGCAGTCTTTAGGTACCTGACTCTCACGATAGCGTTCGCGGCGTTCCCGGGCTGCGCTCTTCTCACCCGTCAAGCCCCGCCGGAAGTTTTTCCCGAAGAGCGGCGCCCGGCGCAAGAGCTCGCTCAAAGCCTCATCCGGAGAAACTCCGAGCTTAAATCGCTCCGCACCTTGGCCGGCGTTTATTATTCCGGGGCCGAAGGCAGGCAAAGTTTTCAAGAAGTGGTGTTGGTTCAACGTCCCGACCGGCTGCGCCTCGAAACGCTTTCTCCCATGGGAGCGCTCCTGATCCTAACGGCCTCCGCGGACGAGATGGCCGGATTTCACACGCGCGAAGGAGTTTTCTATCGCGGCAAAAGTTCGATCGAGAACCTTTACCGCTTTACGCAGATTCCTCTGAGCGTCGGCGAATTGACCGCCGTGCTCATGGGGCTGCCGCCGTCCGCCGGTGAGGCCGAGTGGAAAAATGAGGGGCCGTCGATCGTGCGCGATCTCCGCGCCGGCTGGAAAGAGGCGATCACGTTCCATCCATCGCAGTCGTGGGCGATCCGTTGGCAGCGCTTGAGCCCCGAAGGCAAGGTCGAGATAAGCGCGCGCTTTAGCGACTTCATCGACACACCCGCCGGACCGTTTCCGCTGAAAATCGTTCTCGAGGCGCCGACGCAACAACGCCGGCTGGAGATCACTTATAAAGAGCCGGAGCTGAACGTGGATCTCGCCACTGCGCTGTTCGTCCAGCAGAAGCCGGAAAACGCGCGCGAAGTGCCGCTCGATTCGCAGGGAGGATGATTCGTGCGGCTTACGGCCATTCTCGCTGCGATTCTGTCATCGGCGCTGTTCATGCTAAGCGGCGACGGATACGGACAGCCGGGCGAGCAACCGGCCACCGGCGACTGGCTACTCATGCACAGCCTCAGCGATCCGGAACAGCTCAACCCGCTGACGAGCAGCGACGCGTCGGCGAGCGAGGTTCTCGGATTTATCGTCGAAACCCTTACGATTCTCGATCCACGCAGTCTGGAGCACAGACCCGTGATCGCTGAGTCCCGGCCGGAGATTTCGAAGGACAAGCGCGCCTACACTTTCAAGATTCGCCGGGACGTTCGCTTCCAGGACGGCCGGCCGCTGACGGGAGAAGACGTCCTCTTCAGCATCAAAGCCATCAAATGCCCGCTGGTCGAGGCGCCGTTCCTGCGCATCTATTACGATTCGGTGGTGGACGCCGAGCTTCTCGATCCCTACACGATCCGCTTCACGACCAAGGAGCCTTATTTTTTAAACGAGAGCGTCCTGGGCGAGATCTCCGTTCTGCCGCGGCATCACTACGACCCGGAAAACCTGCTGAAAAACGTCGGCGTGCGCGATCTGCTCCACGAGCCCGCGCGGATGCCCGCCAGCGTGAAGCGCTTTGCCGAGAACTTCAACCAGAACTATCACCGCAAGCCCCTGGGAACCGGCCCGTATAAATTCAACGGCTGGAAAACCGCGCAGGAAATCCAACTCGGCCGCGATCCGAACTATTGGGGCAACGGCAAGCCTGGAATCGACCAGCCGCATCTCGACCGGCTCAGGTTTCGCATCGTCAACAACCCAGATACGGCGCTGATCCAGCTCAAGAGCGGGGATCTAGACTCGATGGACCTGACGCCGATTCAGGCCGTCCGGGGCACCGGCAGCGACAGATTCAAGCGGCAATTTGCAAAATACGAGTACTACGGTCCCAGCTACACCTATATCGGCTGGAACAACGACCATGCGATTTTCCGCGACAAGCGCGTGCGCCAGGCAATGACCTATTTCACCAACCGCGAGCAGATGGTCAAGACGATACTTTTCGGCCTGGGGCGGATCGTCGACGGCCCGATCTATTTTTCCCGGCCCGAGTACGACAAGGAGCTCTACAGCCATCCCTACGATCCAAAAAAGGCCCTGGCGATTCTCGGCGAGGCCGGTTGGAAGGACACCGACGGCGACGGCGTGCTGGACAAGACGATCGACGGAAAAAAGATTCCGTTGCGGTTCCAGATCAAAATCAACTCGGGCAACGACGTGCGCAAGAGCGTCGCTCTCGTGCTCCAGAACGAGCTCAACAAGCGCGGCGTCGCGGCCTCGGTTCGCGAGGTGGACTGGACGATCTTTTTGGACGACGTCAAGAACCACAACTTCGACGCCGTCATCCTGGGCTGGTCGATGTCCGTGAGCGAGGGCGACTCGTATCAGGTCTGGCACTCTTCGCAGGCGGCCAACAAGGGATCGAATCACGTCAGCTACAAAAACAGCCGCGTCGATAAAATCCTGGAAGATTATCGGCGCGAGTTCGACCACAAAAAGCGCGTCGAGATTAGTAAGGAATTCCAGCGCATTCTCAACGACGAGCAGCCCTACACGTTTCTGTTCGCGCGCAAGGCGGTGACTGCGGTCGAGCGGCGTTTTCACAGGGTCGAGATCTTGGCCGCAGGTCTCCGGCCGCTGGAATGGTGGGTGCCGCCAGCGCAGCAAAAATACGGCGCCAAACCGACGGCGAACTGACGGAGACAGATGGCCAGTTATCTTTTGCAGCGCCTTTTGCTTTTGATTCCGACCTTTATCGGGATCACCTTGATCTGCTTTCTGGTCGTGCGGCTGGCGCCCGGCGACCCGGCCGAGCTGATGGCGGGCGGCGGGTTAAAAGGAGCGGCAGGCGCGGGACTGTCGCTGCAGAAGCGTAGCGTGGTCGAGCAAGCGCTGGCAGAATGGCGCGCGCTTTACGGACTCGACAAGCCGCTTCACGTTCAATACCTGGTCTGGCTCAAGAACCTCTCCCAGCTCGATTTCGGCAACTCCTTCAAGGACCACCGGCCGGTTTGGGAGAAAATTCGCGAACGGCTTCCCGTCACGATCAAGCTCAACTTTTTTTCCATTCTTCTCGTCTACCTGGTCGCCATACCTCTGGGCATCTATTCCGCCACCCACGCAAATACTCTCGGCGATCAAATAACGACCGTGGCGGCCTTCGTCCTGTTCGCAGTACCGCTGGTATGGGCGGCGACGATGGCCATCGTCTTTATCTGCGGCGGCGACTTTCTTTATTTATTTCCTCCCGGCGGGCTCACGTCGATCGATTACGAGCCGGAATGGCCGCTGTGGGAGAAGATCGGGGATCAAACATGGCATCTCTTCCTGCCGGTCGTTCTGCTCTCCTACGCGGGCTTTGCCGGGCTCTCGCGCTACATGCGCTCGAGCATGCTCGAAGTATTGCAGCAGGATTATGTCCAGGTCGCGCGAGCGAAGGGACTCTCGGAGCGCGTGGTGATTTTGAAGCATGTGCTGCGCAACTCGCTGATCCCGCAGGTGACGATTCTGGCCGAGATCTTGCCGGGACTCATCGGCGGCAGCGTCATCATCGAAACGGTTTTCTCTATTCCCGGACTGGGCCAGCTTGGCTTTGAGGCGGTCCTGGCGCGCGATTACCCGATCGTGCTGGCGCTCCTGACGGTGACCGCGCTATTGACCTTGATCGGCATTCTGCTGTCGGACATTCTTCTGGCGGCTGTCGATCCCCGCATCGCCTTTGGCCGGAGGGGACAATAATATGGCGCCCCCAAACGCCGGCTCGCAGCCGGTGGCGACCGGAGCAGCCGTGGGGTTCGGTCTCGCGGCCGGCGCGAGCGAACACACCGAAGGACGGTGGTGGGGTGTTTGGCGTGGATTCAAACGAAATCGCCTCGCGATGGCCGGGTTCTATATGGTTTTCTGTCTTCTGGGCATGGCGGTGGCGGCGGATTTTCTCGCCAATAACAAGCCCTATTACATGGTCTATCAGGGCCGAACCTATTTTCCGCTTTTTCGCAGCGGCCTGGTCCGTTTCGGCCTGGCGCAATGGCAGCCCGAGCTTCTCAATATGGATTTCAAGACGATCGCCGCCGCGCGCATTGTTTTTCCGCCGATTCCCTATCTGGCGAGCGACATCGATCTCACGGTTCCATTCGAGACTCCTTCAACCCAGCACTGGCTTGGCACGGACAAGCTCGGGCGCGACGTTATGGCCGGGCTGATCCACGGCTCGCGGATTTCCCTCTCGATCGGCTTCGTGGCGGTCGGCATCGCGTTCATGGTAGGGGTCGTTCTCGGCGCGCTCGCCGGCTACTTCGGCTCCTGGATCGATCTCGTCGTATCGCGCATCTTCGAGGTCATGCTGACGCTGCCGACTCTTTTCCTCTTGATCGCTATCGCGGCGATGTTTCCGCCGAGCATATTTCTCACCATGGCGATCATCGGTCTCACTGGCTGGGTCGGCATCGCCCGTTTCACCCGCGGCGAATTCTTAAAAATCCGCAACCTCGATTACGTCACCGCCGCGCTGGCTCTCGGCGTTTCCGCCCCGAAGATCATGTTCCGCCATATTCTGCCCAACGCGCTTGCTCCGGTCCTGGTATCGGTCGTAATCGGCGTCGCCGGGGCGATCATATTGGAGTCGAGCTTGAGCTTCCTCGGCATCGGCGTGCCGGCCGAGGCGGTGACCTGGGGCTCGATCTTGAACGAGGCGCGCAGCAATACATTCGCCTGGTGGCTGGCGCTTTTTCCCGGCGCGGCGATTTTTATTACAGTGCTCTCTTATTATCTCGTCGGCGAAGGCCTCAGGGACGCCCTCGACCCTAGGCTGAGAGGAGCGCGCTGAATAGAAATATTGTATGCAGCGCGCCGAGCTGGAGATTGAGACGCTCAAAGAAAGGCCCAACTTCGATCCGAAGCAATTCATGGACGATCGGTTCTTGAAAAAGGCGATGGCTTCGTTGGGCGTGAAGGAACAGTAAAGCAAAAAACATTTGAGATTTTCGGATGAAGAAGAGATCGGAAAAACGTGTCCCGCGCAAATCCGCCAGAGGACGGATCAGCCTCAGGCTGAGGCGCAAAGGGCGCCAAGGTTCGGAGAAATAGGTAATAATCTTTCTTTGCGTGCTTGGCGTCTTGGCGCGATAATATTTTTTGTCACTACAGTTGGGAGCATAAAATGTTAGAGATAAATTCTCAGACGTCGAAGTGTAAGAAACTAAAATTGGCGGGGCTTTTTGCAATCGTCGTCGCGCTCACGGTGTGCGGGGCGAGGGCAGAGGCGCAGCAGGCAGGGAAAATGTTCCGCATCGGTTTCCTGGATGCAAGCACTGCTTCTGGTAGCGCGGTCCTCTTGGAGCCGTTCCGGCAAGAGCTGAGCAAGCTTGGATGGATCGAGGGAAAGAATCTCACCATCGAGTACCGGTTTGCAGAGGGAAAAAATGACCGTCTACCTGACCTTGTCGCGGGGTTGGTTCGTCTTAAGGTTGATCTAATCGTGGCCACAGGGGGAGCGCCCGCGTTGGCGGCAAAGGGAGCAACTACTACCATCCCCATCGTGATGACGAACCCCGGGGACCCGGTGGGTGCAGGTTTGGTTGCCAGTCTGGCGCGGCCGGGAGGCAACATCACGGGGCAGTCGAGTTTATCGCCCGAGCTAAACACCAAAAGGTTAGAGATACTCAGGGATGCGGTCCCTAAGCTCGCCCGAGTCGGACTTCTGCGACCGCCGGGAGCCAGCATAGCACAAGACCTCCAACTGAAAGAGCTCAGGCCTGCGGCTCTGGCACTGAAGCTAAAATTGGAGGAGATCGAGACTCAACCCGATGCTAGAAGTTTAGAGAACGCCTTTCAAACCGCCAAGCAGAAGCAGGTGGGCGCGATTATGACGACCGGCACTCGCTCCTTTTTCGGCGAAAGAAAGCGGATCGTCGAGCTTGCCGGTAAATACCGCTTGCCGGCTATTTACTTTTCGAAGGAGTTTGTCGATGAGGGCGGCCTCATGTCCTATGGGGCGGACTACGTTGACCTCTTTCAGCGCGCGGCTGTTTACGTGGACAAGATCTTGAAAGGTGCCAAACCGGCTGATTTGCCGGTGCAGCAGGCAACGAAGTTCGAGTTCATCATAAACCTTAAGGCGGCAAAACAAATCGGTCTTACAATTCCAGTCGAAGTGCTCGCGCGGGCGAATCGGGTCATCAAGTAACGAACAGGCAATAGGCAGTAGGCAACAGGCAATAGTAAGAAAGAAAACCATGGGGAAAAAAATTCTTCTCTTTGCACTCGCGATCTTGTTTCTCGCTTCCGTGCATCCCGCCACGGCTCAGCAGCCGAAGAAGGTCCCACGGATAGGCTATCTATCAAATACCGATCCAGCTAGTGAGTCCGCCCGTTCCGAGCGAATTCGGCTGGCTCTGCGCGAGCGTGGCTACATAGAAGGACAGAACATCGCCACCGAATACCGATATTCGGACGGAAAGGTCGATCGCGCCCCTGAGCAAGCGGTCGAGCTGGTGCGTCTCAAGGTTGATATCATCGTGGTAGCAGGAGGGCCCGTATGGGTCCGGGCGGCCAAGAATGCGACCAAGACGATTCCCATTGTTATGGCGGGCGCTGGGCTCGATCCTGTCGAGGCAGGCCTGGTTGAAAGCCTTGCCCGTCCCGGCGGCAACGTCACCGGCATTACAAA
>CAYOJC010000055.1:0-30853 GCA_964404195.1 uncultured Syntrophobacteraceae bacterium | reverse complement strand
GATTTTTTCTTCCTTCGTGCTCTTCGTGTCCTTCGTGGTGGCAGACTCCGTTTCGTCTGTCGAACTTAGGATAAGGTGCCAACAGCGTGAGACACTACACTAGATCGAAAATTTATCGCGTCACGAGGTGCCGGCCGGCAAACTTCACCGTGCTGGCTTGCGGGCCGTCGACGCCCTGCTCCTCGGTAAAGTTAACTTCCGTTCCTACCTCCAGTCGATCGAAGCCGGGTTCTAATACGCTGTTGCCGTGGAAATAAATTTCCCGTCCGTCGGCGGTTTCCAGGAAGCCGAACCTCTTCTGCGGAAAAATTTTGGCAACCCGTCCGAGCAGCGCCGGCTCATGGGTTTTCAGAGCGCCGCGGCGGCGGCGGGCGAAATCCTGAAGCTTGCGGCGCGTGGCGGCGAAGGCGTCGCGGATCGCCACATAGACGTCCTTGTGCGACGCGTGCCGGCTCGGCTCCCGATTGATCACGATCTCGCCGCCGGGCAGGGTCATGTCGATGCGCACGTGGTAGAGCTTTCCCTTGCGGTGGTGCCGGTGCGGGGCCTCGACCAGGACGCGGCAGCCCATGATTTTTTCATAGAACGATTCCAGCTTGGCCGCCTTTTCCCGAATATTTGTCTCGATCGCCACGGAAGGGGGCATATTGCGAAACGTCACTTGCAGTGGGAGTTCGATGGCGCTGTCCTCCTGGCTAGAAGATTAACTTTTCGACTCCGAGCGAGAATGCTTCGCGCCGCAAGACCGGCGCGCTGCATTCCTTCAAGTTGCCTTCGCTCCTCCGAATCTAATGATTCCTCCAATTTCTGTGCCACCCCCGCTGTGGCGGATTTCCGCACGCACGCCTGATTTTGTTCCAGCATAGAATTTCAAGGCTTCCCGTGAATGAGAAAACGCGGCATCGAAATCGCAAGCGTGAGAAGTTTCTTAAAGGAAACCAGAAGATCGCTGTCTTCTTCCTAGTTTCGAAGGGGCATATTTTTTGCTCACTCAAACATTCCACGGTCGAGCGCAAATCTATTCGGGGAGGTCGCATGCCCGAAAAATTAATAAAACTCCTGGACCAGGCAATGATTTCGTAAGGGTGTCCGGACGCGGGAGCTGACGATGAACAGAGATGATCTGTCCTGCCTTCGCTGGGCGCGGTCTCCGGCGAAAAAAACCGCACGATCGGCTCAGGTCCGTCACCGGATGAGCTTGTCGCCGGTTACCATTAAATCGAGCGCTCCGCTGGAAGACGCTATTCGTCTCTTGGTCAAACATAACATCCGGGAACTGCCGGTAGTGGAACACGGCAAGCTTATCGGAATCGTCACCGATCGGGATATACGCCAGGTATCTCCCTCCTATCCTGTTTTCCGCGACGAGGAGGAAATTCGTGATCGCCTGCGGCAGTTAACGGTCTCCTGCGCGATGAGTCTCGATCCGGTGGTGGTCTCGCCGGCGACTGATTTGATCGAGGCGGCCAACCTGATGATTCAATACCGGATCGGTTCGTTGCCCGTGGTCGACGGCGACCGACTCGTGGGAATCATCAGCGTCACGGATTTGCTGAGATTGTTTGTCGAACAAAACAACCAAAGAGGGAGCGATGAAGCTTCGCGACATGATGACTAGAGGGATAGAAAGCCACAAGGGCCGTTAGCACCCATGCACTTGGAACAAAATTTCCACTCCGGTGTTCTACTTACCGATCTGTATCAACTGATGATGATGCAGAGCTATCTGGACCACGGAATGGAAGAAACCGGCGTCTTTGAGTTTTTTGTCCGCAAGCTCCCCGCCCGACGGAATTTTTTGATCGCCGCGGGGCTCGAACAAGCGCTGGATTTTCTGGAAAACCTCCAGTTCACTGCTCAGGAGCTTGAGTGGGTCCGCGGCTGCGGAATGTTCCAACCCTCTTTTGTCCGCTATCTCGAGAGCCTGCGTTTCACAGGCGATGTCCACGCGATGGTGGAAGGAACCGTCTTCTTTCCCAATGAGCCGATCTTGCGAGTCACGGCGCCGCTGCCCGAGGCGCAGCTTGTGGAGAGCCGACTAATCAATCTCCTCCACTTTCAGAGCTTGATTGCTTCCAAAGCCGCGCGCTCCGTGCTGGCGTCGCCGGGAAAACTCCTGGTCGATTTCGGTTTCCGCCGCGCCCACGGCGGCGAGGCCGGTCTCATGGCCGCGCGGGCAAGCTATCTGGCCGGATTCTCCGGGACCGCCACCGTGCTCGCCGCGCCGCTCTTCGACATCCCGGTCTACGGCACGATGGCCCATTCCTTTGTGCAAGCTCACGAAAAAGAGGCGCTCGCGTTCGAGCACTTCGCGCGCTCGCATCCGCGCAATGTCATTCTCTTGATCGACACCTACGACACCGAAGCCGCGGCCGAAAAGGTCGTGCAACTGGCGTCCAAGCTGGAAAGAGAAGGCATAGCGATCAAAGGAGTCCGCCTGGACAGCGGCGATCTGGCCGAGCACGCGCGCAAAGTCCGCCGCATACTGGACGACGGAGGTCTGCGGGAGGTTACGATATTTGCGAGCGGGAGCGTGGACGAATACATGCTGAAACATCTCAGCGACGCCGGCGCGCCGATCGACGGCTACGGCATCGGCACTCACATGGATACGTCAGCGGACGCGCCGTACCTCGATTGCGCCTACAAGTTGGTGGAATATGCGGGCCACGCCAGACGGAAACGTTCAGAGGGTAAAGTCCTGTGGCCGGGGAGGAAACAGGTCTATCGCCGCTACGACGGTGCCGGACGCATGCAAAGCGACGTTCTCACTTTGGAGGGCGACGATCAGGAAGGAAGTCCGCTCATCCAGCGAGTCATGGCCTCGGGCAAAAGACTTTCTCCGCCCGCTCCTTTGGCCGAGCTTCGTGAACGGACGCTCCGGGAACTGTCGCGTCTTCCGGAAGAGCTGCGGACCATCGAACCGGGACCTCCATACACCGTTCACGTGGCTTCGAAACTGCGAGAGCTGGCACAGAGAGTGGACGAGCGGCAAAGCCGGATGGATGCTGCCGTGTTGCCGCGCCCGTCGTCGCCGGGTCCAGAGAAGGCCGTCCACGTTTAGCTGTCGGCGACGACCCGGAATGACGATGAAGCGATGGGAGCACTTCTCGCACCAGGCGGATATCGGCGTTCGCGGGATCGGCGCGACGAAAGAGGAGGCTTTCGAGCAAGCCGCGCTCGCCTTGACCGCCGTGGTCACCGATCCCGAGACGGTCGCGCCAAACACATCGATCGAGGTGGTGTGCGAGGCGCCGGATGACGAGTTGCTCCTGGTGGATTGGTTAAATGCCCTCGTCTACGAGATGGCGACTCGCCGGATGCTGTTCAGCCGGTTCGAAGTCCGTATCGACGGTCCGAAGCTGACGGCCACAATCTGGGGCGAGCCGATCGATGCCGTGAAGCATGAGCTTGCCGTCGAAGTGAAGGGCGCGACTTGCACGAGTTTGAGAGTCGGAGAGGAACAGAACAGCTCGTGGCTGGCGCAATGCGTGGTGGATGTCTGAGCCGATGTGGGAGAAATAATGGACACGGCGCGCTTGAAACGAAGATCGGAAAACGAGTGGGTCATCGCGCCCTACGGCAAGATGCGCGTGCCGGGAATTATCTATGCCACGGAAAACTTGATCCGCGACATGGACGACAAAGTTTACGAACAGGTCACCAACGTGGCCACGCTGCCCGGCATCGTGAAGGCATCTTACGCGATGCCCGACGCCCACTGGGGCTACGGCTTTCCGATCGGCGGCGTCGCCGCTTTCGATCCCGACGCGGGAGGAGTGATCTCGGCGGGCGGAGTCGGCTTCGATATTTCCTGCGGCGTGCGCTCCCTCACCACCGGTCTCACGATGCGGGAAATCGAGCCGCTGAAGGACCGATTGGCCGATACTCTGCTGCGTAAAATTCCAGCGGGCGTGGGGAGCCGGGGCGATTTGAGCTTAAGCTCGAAGGAGATGGATGCGATGTTGGCCGGCGGCGCGCGCTGGGCCGTCGAGCGCGGTTACGGCGACGCGAACGATCTCGAGCGGATCGAGGAGCAGGGTTGTATGAAGGGAGCCGAGCCGGACGAAGTGTCGGATCACGCGAAGAAGCGCCAAAAGGAAGAGATGGGCACGCTCGGCTCCGGCAATCACTATCTGGAGGCGCAAGAGATCGCCGAAGTCTTCAACGCCGGCTTCGCTTCCGCTTTCGGCTTGCGACAAGGGGATATCGTCCTCAGCATTCACTGCGGCTCGCGCGGGCTGGGCCACCAGATCGGCACCGAGTTTCTCAAAAAGATGGTGATCGCCGCCGCCGGCTATAATATCGAGCTGCCCGATCGCGAGCTCGCCTGCGCTCCGATTCTTTCGCCGCTCGGAAAAAGCTATCTGGGCGCGATGCGCGCCGCGATCAACTGCGCCCTGGCGAACCGCCAGATCATCACGCACCTGGTCAGGCGGGCATTCGCTGATTTTTTGCCCAACGCCAGGCTGCCCCTGCTCTACGACGTCTCTCATAATACCTGCAAGCTGGAGGAGCACGTTGTAGACGGCGAGACGAAGCAACTGTTTGTCCACAGAAAAGGCGCCACGCGCGCTTTCGGCCCGGGACATCCGAGCATCCCCAAAATATTTAGCTCTGTCGGCCAGCCCGTGCTCATCGGCGGCACGATGGGCACGGCCTCCTACATCCTTACCGGTACGACCGAGGGAATGGGTCTCGCGTTCGGCTCGGCCTGCCACGGCGCAGGGCGGAGCATGAGCCGCCATCAGGCGCTCAGACAATGGCGCGGCCGAGAAGTCGTGGAGCGGTTAGCGAGCCAAGGTATTTTGATCCGCAGCCGGTCGTACCGCGGCGTCGCCGAGGAAGCGCCCGGCGCTTACAAAGACGTGGGCGCGGTCGTGGATGCGGCGGATCAGGCGGGCCTCGCGCGCAAAGTGGCGCGACTCAAGCCGGTGATTTGCATCAAAGGTTAGAGAAATCAGTTGAGAGGACGCGGCAATGAGCCTCAAAGTTTTGTCGGGTTCCGCCAACCTTTCGCTTGCGGAAGCGGTTGCCAAGAAGATCGGCGTGGAACTCACCCGCCGGCTACTGGAGCGTTTTCCCGACAGCGAGATGCACGTGGAGATTCAGGAGAGCGTGCGCGGCGACGATGTGTACGTCATTCAGCCTACCTCCCCGCCCGTGGATGAGCATCTCGTCGAGCTACTCTTCATCGCCGATGCCTGCCGGCGCGCGGGGGCGGCGCGACTCACAGCGGTGATTCCATACTTCGGTTATGCCCGGCAGGACCGGCGCGCGCGCGGCCGTGAGCCCGTGGGTGTCCGGGTCATCGCCGATCTGATCCGAACGGCCGGACTCGAACGCGTGGTGGCTCTCGACCTTCACAGCGCGGCGATGGAAGGGGCGCTGTCCGTTCCATTGGAGCATTTGAGCGCTGTTTCCCTGCTTGCGGAAGCGGCGAGGTCTTGGGTCAGCGCAAAGACCGTCGTCGTTGCGCCGGACCTGGGGGCGGTGAAGCTTGCCGAGCGCTACGGAAAGATTCTTCGTCTCCCCGTGGCGATCGTCCATAAGACCCGACTGAGCGGGGCGGAAGTCGTGGTGCAAAATATTACGGGTGAGGTAGGAGGCAAGCCGGTTCTCATTGTCGATGACATGATCAGCACGGGAGGGACCGTCGAAGCGGCGATCAGAGCTTTGCTGGCCGCGGGTTCCGCGTCGGATTTTATCGTGATCGCAAGCCATGGTTTGTTTGTCGGTCCGGCGCTGGAGCGCTTTGGCGAGCTGCCCGTGCGACGCTTTTTCTCGACCGATAGCGTGGCCGTTCCGACAAAACTTTCGCTGCCGGTAGAAGCAGTAAGCGTCGCGCCGCTCTTCGCAGAAACGATCGAGCGGCTTCACCACGACCGGTCACTGGGCGATCTTATTCGGCACGGATAAGAGTGGGGCCACATTTCGAAAACACGAATGAAGGAGACGAAGGCCATGTTATTCAAAAACCGCGAGCACGCCGCACGTCTTTTGGCTCAAAGGCTGATTTCCTATAGAGGCAAGAATCCCCTCGTCCTGGGCATCCCGCGAGGCGCGGCGCCGATGGCTAAAATCATCGCCGATTGCCTCCAAGGGGAATTGGACGTCGTTCTGGTGCGTAAGCTGGGGGCGCCCGATCAACCGGAGCTTGCCATCGGCGCGGTGGATGAGACCGGACGTGTTTATCTCTCGGACTACGTTTCGGAAATGGGGGTCAGTGAAGATTACATCAAGGACGAGACCGAGAAGCAGTTGGCCACTCTGCGCCGGCGCCGGGCGATGTATACGCCGCTCCGGCCGCCGCTCGACCCGTCGGGGCGCATCGTCATTGTTGTGGACAACGGCATCGCTACCGGCGCCACGATGATCGCCGCGCTTCGGGCCACCCGCGCGAAGAAACCTCGCAAGCTCATCGGCGCGGTTGCAGTGGCTCCTCCCGCGACCGTCGCGCGGCTCGGCAAAGAAGCGGACAGTATCGTTTGCTTGAAGGCGCCGGCGGATTTTTACGCGGTGGGACAGTTTTTTGAAGATTTCTCGCAGGTCACCGATGACGATGTCGTTAGGATCCTGCAAGGAAGCGAATTGAAGCAGGCGGTGTAGCGCTAAGATCTTTTCGGTGCCTCAGCCGCTGCGGTCGGATGCTGCGAACGGAGATACCGGCTGAACCACTCCGACGCCAGGCGCGCGACCTCCTCCAGGGTGCCGGGCTCCTCGAACAAATGAGTCGCGCCGGGCACGATCGCCAATCGCTTTTCACACCTGAGTTGCTGATACGCTTTTTGGTTGAGCTCGATGACGACGTCGTCATCGCCGCCAACGATCAGCAAGGTGGGCGCTTGCACTCGGCTGAGCGATGAGCCCGCCATGTCGGGACGTCCTCCGCGCGAGACGACCGCGCCGATGGAAGGAATCGCCGCGGCGGCTTTGAGCGCCGCCGCCGCGCCGGTGCTGGCGCCGAAGTAACCGACCCGGAATGTTTTCGTCTGCGGCTGCCCGACGAGCCAACGGGTTGCCTCCTCAAGTCGCTCTGTGAGCAGGCCGATATCGAAGCGGGTTTCATAGACCGCATCTTCTTCTTTCGTCAGCAAGTCCATCAGCAGCGTGCCCAGCCCGCCGGCGCGCAAGACCTCGGCGACGTATTGGTTTCTCGGACTGTGGCGGCTGCTGCCGCTGCCGTGAGCGAACAGAACGATAGCTTTCGCGCCCGCGGGAATCGCTATCTCCGCTTCGAGAAGAACGGAATCTGCGGGAATATGAACCGAACGTTTCATGCTCGCGACCTGCCAGCCGCTTTAAGCCCTGCGCCGCCGTCGCCTCGGCGAGCCCGCTCTGACAGCCGCTCTCACCCGACGCTTCCTTCTCGGCGCCCGCTGGATCACTTTGCTCAACCAGGCTTCGGACTGTGGCTTCACCTCGACTGTCCCGATGGATGCGCCCGGACTACGCCGTCCCGACGGGCAAACTTTCCGCGACGACGGCATTGCCTAGATCCGACATCTCGCCGCTGATCCGTGCGATGATGTCGTCCATGGTGACAATTCCCAGCACCTCGTCCACGCCGTCGACGATGGGAACGCGGCGTACGCGATGAATCCGCATCAGATTGGTGAGCTGTTGAAGGTCCTTGTCGACGGGAATCGTGACCGGGCTTCGGCTCATGATTTCCCGCGCCTGGGTCTTCTGCGGGTTCTTGCACTCTCCGGTCACCTTCAACGCAATATCGCGGTCGGTCAAAACGCCGCACAGCTTGCCGCGCTCCTGGACGACGAGGCAACCGATATTGTTTGTGTTCATGAGACGGCAAGCCTCAACGATATTACATTCCGGAGAGATACTGACGACTTTCCGTTGGCAAAATTCTCGTAATGACATGGCAACCTCCTTTTAAGTGGCAATAATTCACAGTTGATTTTTCCGCAACTAACGTGCCAAATAAACCTTCGAGGAAATCTAAGGAATTTCGACTCTTGATTCCCAAAGCTGGAAGGAAAATGATTTCTTATTTTGCATTTTTGCGATCCAACAGGACTTCGCGCTTACCCTGTTCCTATTTTTTATGCGTGAGAAGCGAGTTCTAAGGCCGTCCTTCCCGGCATTCGTCAGCTTTTCTTCGAGGTCCTGACCTGAACCGCTGAGATCTGCCGCGCGACTTTTTCGCTGCCGCATTTCGGACACTTGACCCCCTTCCCTTTTAATATGCGGTCGTATTCATCGAGCGACCAGATCCGCTCAAACGGTTTTTCACAATTGCGGCAAAGAAATTCATAGATCGGCATCTCGCTCCCCCTTTTTACCGTTCCACGACGAGTTGATTGGCGACGTTGTCCACTCCGAAGACATACCAGGCGTCGAATTCCGCCATCTCCTTGATTTCTTGGTTTTGAACCAAACCCTCCAGGGTCACTGTATAGTTTCGAGCGCTCACTCGGATTCGATCCGCATCGACAAACGGGTCTTTTTCGAGCACGAGACGCACCGCATCCGTCACCTCGTCGTCATTGTCTTCTTCGGGAGGAACTTCTTCCAATCCGTTTATGACGTCGCGGCTGCCTGGAACCCACCAGGCCAGGACGCCCGCCAAACGTTTGTGCGAGAGGCTCGGAACATGGCCGTTGAGGATGACGACTCCATCTTCGACCTCGACGCGGATGTCTCCAGCCGGTTCCACGGCGGATTGACGGAGGATTTCCATCTCGTCCTTGCGACGCGCGCGGATTGTATAGGTATCCAACGC
This sequence comes from uncultured Syntrophobacteraceae bacterium, assembly GCA_964404195.1. GTDB lineage: Bacteria > Desulfobacterota > Binatia > UBA9968 > UBA9968 > JAJPJQ01. The sequence goes on along the minus strand of CAYOJC010000055.1, from coordinate 22,110 downwards.
AGGCTCCTGGATCAGGACCTTGCAGACATGATCGCGAATTTCGGCGTCTCCCATGCGTTCGGCAGGAGCCACCCTGAGTCGATCCACGATTCTCGCGGTCGAAACCTCAGCACCGGCCAACTCCAGGGCGAGCTTTTTAGCGGCTATATTTTCCGTTTCGCCTTCCAGCACAAGGTCATCGGCCGAGAAGCTCAAGCGAATGGGGTAGCGATGCAGGTTGATGCGCGTCTCGCGCTCCAAAGCCGCCCGGATTTCTTTAAGAACGGTTTCTTGATCGCCTCCCATTGGGATCCTCCGAGGCAATGATTAAGTTAAACGCATTCTCCATGCCAAAAATGCATAATCGGAAAGATGAATTAATATGATCGCAATCCATGCTTAAATCGTTCGTGCTTCTCACAAATGCCAAAAAAGAACTTCCGAAAGAAATTCCCCGGAATGCAAAAGAGAAGCACGTTAATATGTCAGCAATGCGAAAAAAAACGCCGGTACGAAAGATAATCTTGGTTTTTCTGACGACCACGCCGGGCATGCTTCTTGCCTAAGTAAATTGGAATGACAAATCCACAAAAGGAGGATCGCATTATGGATACGAAAGCAAAGGAAGCGGCAAGGGAGAAAGGCGGATTGATACCCTGGCGGCCATTCACCGAGACGAGAAGGAGATAAAGGTGAAGGTGGAGTGAATATCCCGCAACCTGAAAAACGCGAAATCCTTTTTGGCGTGCCGGCTTGCCGCTGCCCCTGGGTAAAGGAGAAATGATGTATAAAATTCTCAAGAAATCTAAGGGGAAAACTATTCGCCTATATACCATCTCGGGGGTGGAGTCCTATCTCGGCGTTCTCCAGGACGTCAACGAAGACTACGTGACTCTTAAAGACTCGATGCACGGAGAAGTGACGTATATCGCGATCCAACACATCGAATCATTTCATGAGGCCCGATTGGGCAAAAGATAGGAGATTGAGTGCGCCCGGCGGAAGAGGGGGTGAATTATGCCGGTAAAACGCGTCGATTGTTTTTTTTTAGAGGTGGAAGACAAACCGGGAGTTCTGGCGCAGTTCGCGCGCCAGCTGGAAGACGCAAAAATCAACCTGCAAGGCCTCTGGGGTTATACGAACAGCGCGGGGAAAGGAAAAATTGCTTGCGTTCCCCGTGATACGAAAAAGTTCATTCAAAGAACAAAAAATCTCGGGCTCGCGACCAACCGAGGTGTCGCCTTTCATATCTCGGGACCCGACAGAGTCGGAGCGCTGTGTAACGCGCTCGATGTGTTGGACAAGGCAAAGATCAACATAAACGTGCTGGACGCCATGGGTTTCAGCGGCCGGTTCGGCGCTTACATCTGGGTCGATCCCAAGGACGTAAAGACGGCGGCGAAAGCATTAAAGACCTGACTCCGACGCCAAGAATAAAAAAATAATTTGGTTGCAAAGACGGAGGCTGCCATGCCGATACTTAGAAGGCTCAAGGAGCTTTTGGATCACGCCAAGATCTCGTACGAGGTCTTCGATCATCCCGTAGCGTTTACGGCGCAGGGAGTCGCGATAAGCCAGCATATCCCCGGCCAGGAGATGGCCAAGGTGGTGATTTTAAGAGCCGACGGCTCTCCTGTGATGGCGGTCGTGCCGGCGAGCCGGATGATCAGTCTCGCGAAGGTAAAAGCTGCGCTGGACGCTAAACAGGTCGCGTTGGCTGAAGAAGACGAGTTCGCCGCTCTCTTCCCCGAATGCGAGATCGGCGGCATGCCTCCGTTCGGCAATCTTTTCGGCCTGCCGGTCTATGTGGACACATCATTGGAAAAAGATGAGGCGATCTTCTTCAACGCGGGCAACCACCGACAGACGGTAAAAGTAAAATATGGCGACTTCAAAGTACTGGTCAAGCCGGTGGTTATTTCCTTGACGCACGAACGGAAAATGAGAGCCGCTTAGTTAGATGGAATCGCAGCGCCAGAACGCGGCCGCGCCGGCTCGGCGCGCACTTTGCGATCGAGCCGTTTGGAAGAAAAGCGGATGGTAGAACGCCGGAGCCGGCACATGAAACAGAAACAACAGCAGTTTTCAGTCTGGTACTTCATCGTGGCTTTTCTCATCATGCTGGCGATCCAGACCTTCCTGCTGGCTCCGCGCGTGGAGATGATCACCTACAGCCAGTTTAAATCGTTGGTCAAGAATGGCCACGTCACGGACCTTGCCGTGGGCCAGACAACCATTCAAGGCAACATCAAAGTCGAAGGGATGAAAACTGTTTTTACCGACGAGCAACTCAGCCAGATGAAATACGACGGCAAGAGCGCTCGTCCCTTCGCCACAGTCAGAGTCGAAGACCCCGGCTTGACCGTCGAGCTGGAGCAGGCGGGAATTCCCTTCCGCGGAGAGCTGACCAGTACCTGGCTCCCCACGATTCTGTCGTGGATCGTGCCGGTCGCGCTGTTTTTCCTTTTGTGGAGCTATCTGATGAAGCGGATGGGAGGAGCGGGAGCCGGCCTGATGCAGATCGGGAAGAGCAAAGCGAAAGTTTATATCGAGAAAAAAACCGGCGTGACCTTTGCGGATGTCGAGGGCATCGACGAGGCCAAGGAAGAGCTCGTCGAGGTCGTCGAGTTTCTCAAGACCCCGGAAAAATACCAGCGCCTCGGCGGTCATATTCCCAAAGGCGTGCTCCTGCTCGGGCCGCCGGGCACGGGCAAGACTCTCTTAGCGAGGGCAGTGGCCGGAGAAGCCGAGGTCCCTTTCTTTAGCATCTCCGGCTCCGATTTTGTGGAGATGTTCGTCGGCGTTGGGGCGGCCCGAGTAAGGGATCTCTTTGCTCAGGCGGTCGAGCATGCGCCCAGCATTATCTTTATCGACGAGCTCGACGCGTTGGGAAAAGCCAGGGGCATGAACATCCTCACCAGCCACGACGAGCGCGAGCAGACGCTCAATCAACTGCTGGCCGAAATGGACGGCTTCGTTCCCAATCAAGGCGTCATCATCATGGCCGCCACCAACAGGCCGGAGATTTTGGATGCTGCGCTGCTGAGGCCCGGACGATTCGACCGGCAGGTTCTGGTGGATCGCCCCGACATCAAAGGCCGCGAGAAAATTCTCCGGCTGCATGCGAAAAAAATTAAACTCTCGTCCTCCGTCGATCTCGGCGTCATAGCGGCCAAGACGCCGGGATTTGTCGGCGCCGACCTCGCCAACATCGTTAACGAAGCCGCTCTTCTCGCCGCGCGCCAGGAGAAAGAAGCAGTGGAGATGGCCGATTTTGACGAGGCCATCGAACGGGTGGTCGCAGGTTTACAGAAGAAAACCCGCATCATGAGCCCCAAGGAGAAGAAAACAGTCGCTTATCATGAGTCGGGCCATGCGCTGGTGGCGGAGATGGTCCCCGGCGCGGACCCGGTAGCGAAAATTTCCATCATCCCGCGAGGCATCGCCGCGCTCGGCTACACGCAGCAGCTTCCGACGGAGGACCGTTATCTCATGACGCGCTCCGAGCTGTTGGGCCGAATCTACGTGCTGCTGGGCGGAAGAGTCGCCGAGGAAATAGTCTTCGGCGATGTTTCGACCGGCGCGCAAAACGACCTTCAGAAAGCGACCGAGATCGCCAGAACGATGGTGACGCAACTCGGCATGAGCGAAAAGGTAGGTTTGGTTTCTCTAGAGGGTCCAAGGACGCCGATGTTTCTCCCCGTGCCTATCCATGTTCCGAAAGAATACAGCGAAGAAACCGCTCGAACGGTGGACCAGGAAGTAAAAAAGATACTGTCGGACACTCATGCAAGAGTCACCGAGATTCTTGGCTCTCAACGCCGTGCGCTCGATGAGCTGGCAATGCTGCTTTTGGAAAAAGAAGTTGTCGAGAGGCCGCAATTGCAGGCTATTCTTAAAGTCACGAGTCTTGATAGCATCAAGAAAAGAAAGGACGGCGGAGGAATCTCAGTTCCGGCGCGGGAATAGTTTTCTTGATCACGGCGAGTGATTGTGGCGGCGGACCAGCGAACCGAGAAACAGACCCGCCGCGGCGGCAACGCCCAATGTCATCCACGGTTTCTCGCGCAGGCACGCTTCGGCGGATATTTTCGCCTCTTGGGCCTTCGCGCGCATGGCCTGCTGCCGCTCGCTCAAGGCTTTTCTGCCGTCCTCCACATTCTTTCCAAGGCGCTGGCGCAAGCCGGCGATTTTCTCGCCCGTCTGGCCGGCCGTCGTCTTGAGCAACTCCTCGACGTCGCCGATCAATGCCTTGAAATCGGAAGACAATTTTTCTCTCGTGACCTCGTTCATAACAGACCTCCATGGTAAACATTTGCCGGCCGCCGTCGGCTCAATCACTTGAGGCAACTTTGCGTGCAGCCTTTTCTTTTGGGCCACAAGCTGCAGTTTCTTATGGCCACGCGTTTTTTCTGAACCGGTGGCGAAGATGTAGGAGAGGCATCGATAAGAATCTCAGCGGGCTCGACAGCTTCCGGGCATTTGACGATTTTTCTGTATCGGTACCGGCTCACCATCGGATTAAAAACCATCATCCCGCAGTTCTCCCCTCTGATTCCCTTTTACGGTGTTTGACGGGGGTTACCGTGCTGGCCTGCGGGCCCTTTTCGCCCGGCTCCTCGACAAAATGAACTTCGGTCCCGACTTCGAGACCATCGAAACCGCCGTCCAGCACGCTGTTTCTGTGAAAATAGATCTCCCGCCCGTCGGGCGTTTCAAGGAAGCCGAAATCCAGCTCGGGGAACAGCTTGCCGACCCGGGCATGCGGCAGGCCCTTGTGGACTTTTACAACTCCACGGCGGCGGCGGGCATAATCCTGAAGTTTGCGGCGCGCCGCACCGAAGGCGTCTCGAATCGCCAATCGGATCTCATCGTGCGCCGCGAATTTGCTGAGCTCCCGGCTCTCTGCCAGCTCGATATCGCCGGGGTATTTTTGTGAATGCAAAGGCCGGTCGGCAATCAGCCTGGGCGCGCGTTTGATAACAACCTCGCCACCTGGAACGGTTAAATCAATGCGCACATGGTACTGCTTGCCTTTGCGATGGTGGTGGTGCGGGGCCTCGACCAGGACGCGGCAGCCCATGATTCTATCGTAGAATGACTCCAGTTTTTGAGCCGCCTCACGGATGTGCGCCTCGACGGCCTCCGAAGGCGCCATGTTGCGAAACGTGACTTGCAGCGGAAGTTTGATGGCGATTTCCTCCTTTGAAGATGGCTTGTTAGATCCCGGCCAAAGCTCGGCCGTAAGACTTGTGGTCCAATTTCTGTGCCAGGACCGCTTGCCTGGAATCAGCCGCGCGCCTCATTTTTCCAACGCTAATTCTTCGGTCGTTCTTCCGCGATTCCCACCGACGAGAAAATGGGCGGGCTTTATCTCCAAGGGTGGGAAGCTTCCTAGTTAATCCGACAGCCATCGCCGACTTCTGCCGCGAGCAGCGGGGCATAATTTTTGCTTTTTGCGCTATCTCACTGCGCAAGTCCTGCGGGTGATTTCTCGATCGCAAGGTCCGAAATCGGGTCCAAATAAACGGGGCCAGGGGGCGAAGATGAAAACCGATGAGCTATCATGCCTTCGCTGGATGAGATCGCCGACAATCAAAACAGCAAGATCGACACAGGTCCGGCATCGGATGAGCGTGCCGCCGATCACGATCCCGTCGAACGCACCGCTGGGCGACGCGATTCGTCTCCTGGTCAAGCACAATATTCGCGAGCTGCCCGTGGTCAAACGCGGCAAGTTGATCGGCATCGTCACCGATCGCGACATCCGCCAGGTCTCTCCGTCGCATCCTCTTTTTCGCGACGAGCAGGAGATCCGGGAACACCTTGAGAATTTGAAGGTCTCGTGCGCGATGAGTCCCGACCCGCTCCTGGTTGCGCCCGCCACCGATCTCGTCGAAGCGGCGAAGCTGATGATTCAATACCGCATCGGCTCTTTACCCGTCGTCGACGGAAGGCAACTCGTCGGAATCATCAGCGTAACCGATTTGCTGAAGCTATTCGTCGAGCAAAACGGCAAAGGATCAAACGGCAAACGTTCGATGTGATGGTTGCCCCATCGGCTTGATCGAGATTTTCGCAGGGCCGCGAAATTTTCTTTCCGCTTCTTGCCATGGCTGACAATCTTCCAATTTCTCAACCACAGCTTTTGCGCCGATTCTGATTCGAATCCCCCGATTTACTCCGCAATTCCTGAAGCTCGCGCCACGGCACTCAAATTGCTCCGCCCATTCGTGGTCCCGACGCGAGTGCTCTGATTCGGCGATGAGTAGGAGGATGCAATGAACGCGGTGAACCTTGATCCCCAAAGTCTTCCGTTGGTGACGACGGTGGGCGATCTCGTCGTCGCCGTTACCGACGCAGCGTTTGAGGTCGTGCACGACGAGAGAAAAGCGTATCAGGTCGCCAGTCTCGTGTTGAACAACATGTTGCTGCGCTTGAACAGCGGTTCGTTCTTAATGGACGAGCGGTACGGCAAATGTGTCCTGCGCGAAGCTTAGTCGGTATTTTCCCGAACACATTTTTATCCGGAGATGGGAGAACGCGCGTTCCGCGAGGGGGCTCTTACGCGGCGCAATGTCCGGCGGCTCGAATTTCTCAGCCCGATCGTAACTTTCCTATCTATGAGAATGCGCAAAGAACCGCATTGCCGGCCTTTGAACACCGCAGTGTTTTCAAAGGCTCAGCGCCGCGCGGGTGGCATGGAATGTGCGCATATTACAAACTGGAGCCGAACTTTCCATGGACAACGAAAAGGATCGATTTGGCGATAAGATGAGGCTCGTCGAGCGGGCCAAGGAGGATATTTACTTCGCCGAAAAGGATCGCGAGCTGATAGAGAAGTTGAAGGCTCGGCTTAAGAAGATGGAGAGCGGCGATACAGCCGCGCTACCCCCCTGTCCGAAATGTTGCGGGGCGCTGGAGACTTACAGGTTCATGGACTTTGTCTTGGACCGCTGTTCGGCATGCGGAGGAATCTGGTTGGACCAAGGCGAATTGGAAGCCATTCTGCAGAAAGTGACGAGGAGTCCGTTATCGGCCTTGGTCGAAAGGTTGATCAGCAGAGGAGAGGAGATCCGGTGAACTCGGGCAAGAGAAGGTACACGACCAGCTACAAAAAAAACGTGGCGGTAAAACGGGACGTCTATTTGTTCCGGCGATCTCCGAAGGGGATACTGCGCTGTCGCGGCTGCGGATCGATCTATTATCGTCGCCGCTGGACGCTTGAGCCTCCTGCGGAGATCCTGAAGCGCGTCGAACTGAGAGACGGGGTGAGCCTCACCTACTGTCCCGCCTGTCAAAAGATGCGGGATCATTACTGGATGGGCGTGGTCCAAATCTCCGGAATCGGCGCGGGCGAAAAACGCGAGGTGATTCGACTGATGAAGAACGAGGAGATCAGAGCGCGAGAGAAGAACCCACTGGAGAGAATCGTCCGGATCGCCGATGAAGATGGCGGGCTAAGGGTCGAGACCACCACGGAGAAGCTCGCGCAACGACTGGGACGGTGTTTGGGCAAAGCCATGGGCGGAAAGGTTACCTACAAATGGTCTCATAGAAATAAGTTTGCGCGTGTGCTTTGGGAAAAGAGTCCCGCGAAAAATTCGGCCGGGGGATAACACTCGGGATAAGTAGAACACATGGCATCCAAGACTTATCTTGTGCCCGTGGACTTTTCCAAGGGATCCGAAATGGCGCTCAAGTATGCGATTGAGCTTGCCCGGAGGAAGAAGGGAAAATTGCTGTTGGTGCATATCGTGCCGCTCGTGGTTCATCTCGCGACCGTAGCCGGATATCTCCGCGGTGAGCTGGAAGCGGTTGCCCGGCGTTTAGGACTGAAGACAAGGGAATATCGATTGCTCGTTCTCGAACGGCCTGAAACTGCGCGCGCCATCGCCAATCTGGCGAAGCAATCGCGCGCCGCGATGATCGTCATGGGAAGCCACGGTAAAACCGGCTTTCAACGGTTTGTCCTCGGGAGCGTCGCGGAAAGAACTCTGCGTTACGCCGAATGCCCGGTGCTGATCGTGAAATGAGCGAAAATCGACGGCCCGCTCATCTTCTTCGACCCGCCGCTCTCCGTGCGCCTTCCAGTCCCAAGCTGCCGGCGAGCCCTGCCGCGAGGCTCATTCCCAGATCCAGAGCGGTCGGACTGCTGAAGTGGAAGAGAGCCGACAATGGCGGCGTATAGAGCACCAGCGCCAGAAAGACCAAGCCTCCCGCCGTTACCCACCAGAACGGCGCGTTGGCCGTTCGCAAAGTCTCCAACATCGTTCTCGACCAGGACCGATTGGCGATAATCAAAGCCAGCATGCCGATCACCAGGGCCGTAAAGGTGAGCGCGCGCACATCCGCCTCGGCTTGCCCGCGGTAGAGCGCGGCCCCGAAAACCAGCAGCACTGTCAGCAGCACGAAGGCGCCTTGCAGGAGGCTGAAGAGAATTTTTCGAGTTCCGAAGAGGGGCTCATTCGGATCGCGCGGCGGGCGCGCCATGACGTCGGTCTCCTCGGGCTCGGCCTCGAAGGCGATCGAGCAAGCCGGGTCGATGATCAGCTCCAAAAAGACGATGTGAACCGGGGAGAGAACGAGAGGCCAGTCCAGAATCAGGGGAACCAGCGCCATTCCCGCGATCGGCACATGGATGGCGAAGATGAAGCCCATCGCCTTCTGAAGATTGTCGAAGATGCGGCGTCCCGAGCGGATCGCCTCGACGATCGTGGCGAAATCGTCGTCGAGCAACACCAGGGATGCCGCTTCGCGCGCCACGTCGGTGCCGCGCCCTCCCATGGCGATGCCGATGTGGGCCGCTTTCAGCGCCGGCGCGTCGTTCACTCCGTCGCCGGTCATCGCCACGATCTCGCCGTTGGCTTTGAACGCCTGCACCAGGTTCAGCTTCTGCTCGGGAAGCACGCGCGCGAATATCGTGGTCTTTTGAACGCGCCGTCTGAGCTCCGCTTCACCCAGACGTTCGATCTCCGGCCCGGTGACAGGCCCTTCCTCCGGGTCGAGGCCGATCTTGCGCGCGATGGCCTCGGCCGTCGAAGCGTAGTCGCCGGTGATCATGACGACTTTGACCCCGGCCCTGTGGCACTCCTGAATCGCGCCCGGAACCGCCGGGCGCACGGGATCGGAAAGGCCGATCAGTCCCAGAAACTCAAAGTCAAAATCGCGCTGGCTCGCGGGCCACGAGTCGCCTCGGAAGAAGGTTTTCGCTACGGCCAGGACTCTCAAACCGTCCGCCGCCATGCGGTCGACTTGCATGAAAAGTTCTCGGCTCCGGACTTGATCGAAACGACACAGCTCGGCGACGGCCTCAGGCGCGCCCTTGGCTGCGATGACGTGCTCCTCGCTTTCCGACTGCTTCCAGACATGAGACATCGCCAGAAGCTCCGGCGAGAGCGAATACTCGTGCGCCAGAGTCCATTGCGCGTGTTTCTCCGGCGGCTCGAGGTAGCGTTCGCCCAGCTCTTTGAACGCCCTTTCCATGGGGTCGAATGGATTCGTCTCGCTCGCGAGAATCGAGAAGCGCACGAGCTCGTGAAACTGCCGTGGAAGAGGTTGAGCCGCGCCGGCGTCCACTTCATGAAACGCCCCGGCGGCGAAAAGCCGGCTGACCGCCATGCGGTTGAGCGTGAGGGTTCCGGTCTTGTCCACGCACAGAACCGTCGCCGAGCCCAGGGTCTCGATAGCGGGCATGCGCCGGGTGAGAACCCGTTTCTGCGACATGCGCCAGGCTCCCAAAGCGAGAAAGACCGTGAGTACCACGGGAATTTCCTCGGGGAGAAGCGACATGGCGAGAGCGATTCCCACCAGGAAGCCGCTGATCCAGTTTCCTCTCGTGAGCCCGTAGAGGATGACCGCCAAAGCGCATAGAGAAAGTCCAACCGCGGCAAAATTGCGGATCAAACGGCCGGATTTCTTCTGCAGGAACGTCTCTTCGGTTTCCACCGACTCGAGCGCCTTGCCGATCTTGCCGAGCTCTGTCCGCGGGCCGGTTGTCTCGACCCTGGCCACGCCGCGGCCCTGCACGAGCATGGTGCCGGAATACACGAAGGGGAGATCGTCTCCGCCGGGGCGAGCCGTTTTCCGGACGCCGTCCCAGGCCGCCTTGCGGACCGGCACGGATTCTCCGGTAAGCAAGGACTCATCGACCTGGAGATCGTTCGACGACAACACGACCGCATCGGCGGGAACCCGGTCGCCTTCGGTGAGAATCAAGATATCGTCGCGGACGACTTCCCGCCCGGCGATCCGCTTCTCTTCGCCGTCGCGAATGACCAAAGCGCGCGGGCTTGAAAGATCCCTGAGCGCCTCGAGCGCCCGCTCCGTTTTCCGTTCCTGAAAAACCGCGATGCCCATGATGAACAACACCGAGGCAAAGAGAACCAGAGCCTCACGGTAGTCGCCCAGTGCCATGTAGATGGCGCCGCTCACGATGAGGAGCATAAACATGGGCTCGCGCGCGACGCCGAGGACGATGGCGAGATTGCCGCGCCGGGCGGAGGTGGGAAGCTCGTTGTAGCCTTCCGCCGTGAGTCTCTCGACCGCCTCTCGGCTCGAGAGTCCACGGAGGGAGCTGAAATCGAGTTTGTCGTTCATGAAGGTCGGAGAGAAAATTACGCGAAGTTCGGACGAAAAACCAGCGCCGGGCGATAACCGTTATGGGACGAGCCTAAGAGCCTAATGGCGCCAAGTTCGACGGTGCGACGGTGCGATGTTCCCGACGATGGCCTCGTTAACGGGTGGAAAGAACCTGACGGGTAGCGTGATCGACGCGGCGCGCTTTCACTTATTGTCGATCCCCAGCTTCTCCATCTTTCGGTAGAGCGTCGAGAGGCTCAGGCCTAGCTGGACGGCGGCGCGCCGTTTGTCGCCGGCGGCCTCTTCGAGCGCCCTTTCGATCTGCATTCTTTCGCAGTCCCTCAGAGCAGCTTCGAGCGTGCCATCCGAAACCCACGCGCTCTCCGGAACTTCTCCGGCGGGCAGATCGGCGGCGGTGATCCATTCGCCGTTGCCCAGAATCATCGCCCGCTCAAGGACGTTGTCGAGCTCGCGGACGTTGCCCTTCCAGGGCAGAGAGATCAAAAGCCTCATCGTGGCGTTGTCCACGCCTTTGTAGTTTTTTTTCATCTCGAGGTTGTGGCGCCGGACGAGATATTCCACCAGCAACGGAATATCCTCGCGCCGCTCGCGCAGCGGAGGGATGGGGATGCCGATGACGTTGAGCCGGTAGAACAGGTCGCCGCGAAATCGTCCCTCCTCGACTTCGACTTTGAGGTTGCGGTTGGTCGAGGCGAGAATGCGGACATCGATCTGGATCGGATTGGTCGAGCCGACCGGCATGACTTTTTTTTCTTCGATGACTCGAAGCAGCTTCGGTTGCAGGCAGAGCGGCATCTCGCCGATCTCGTCGAGAAAGATCGTTCCCCCGCGCGCTCTTCGAAACAGTCCTTCCTGCGAGGCCACGGCGCCCGTAAAAGCGCCTTTGACGTAGCCGAAGAGCTGGCTTTCAAGCAGCGTTTCGGGAATGGCGCTGCAGTTGACCGGGAGAAAAACATTGCTCTTGCGCTCGCTCTCGAGGTGGATGGTGCGCGCGATGACTTCCTTTCCCGTGCCGCTTTCTCCGGTGATGAGCACGGTCGAAGGGGTGACGGCGACTTTCCCGACCAGCGCCAGGATATCCTGCATCGCCTTGCTCCGCCCGACCGGCTGGTCGGGAGCGGAATGCTTGTACGCTTCCCGGCGCAGCATCTGGATCTCCCAGGCAAGGCTTCGTTGATCCATGAGACGGTGCACCTTGCGCAGCACGTCCTCGAAAATAAGCGGCTTGATGATGTAGTCCTGGGCGCCGAGGTGAAGCGCCTCGACCGCCGTGTCCACCGAGGCGTAGGCCGTCATCAAAATCCCCAGCGTTTGCGGCGAGACTTCCCGGACGTGCTTCAACACCGCCAGGCCGTCCGGTCCGGGGATTCTCAGATCGGTCAACACGAGATCGAAATCCAGCTCGTCGATCAGCCGGATCGCCGCCTTGCCGTCGGCGGCTTCGTAGGCCTGGTAGCCTTCTTCGCGCAACAATTCGCAAAGGCTCATCCGGGCCGCATCCTGATCTTCGGCAACTAAGATATTTCCCGTCATCGAACCTTTCCCATAATGTTTAAGGGCGAGAAGTATGGAACGGTAGAGTCAGGTGAAATACGGTTCCCTTTCCACGCTCACTCGAATATGAAACGGTTCCCCCGTGCGCCGAAACGATCTGCCGCACGATGACCAGTCCCAGGCCGGTTCCCGAGGATTTTGTCGTGGCAAAAGGCTCGAAGATATCGACCCCGTCGGGAATCCCGAGCCCGGTATCGATGATCTCGAGAGCCGCTTGCTCTCCAGATCTCCGACCGCGGAGAGTAAGCTTGCCGCCGCGCGGCATCGCTTCTGCGGCGTTCTTAACCAGATTCAAAATCGCCTGCTTGAGCTTGTCGATGTCCGCGCGCACCGACGGCAAATCCCGAGGAAAATTCTTTTCGACGCGGATTCCCAGCGCGCCGTAGTTCGTCGTTTCGAAGTCCAGGACCTCGGCAACCGCAGCACGGAGGGATACCGGGCGGAAATTGTACTTTTCCCGCCGCGACAGCGAGCTGAACTCATGAACCAGGCTGCTCAGGCGAGAAATCTCCTCCATCAACCTCCGCAGCGCCGATTGGACCGCTTCATCCGCGGTATCTCCGTGCCGGGCGAGCCGCCGCTCCAGCAGTTGGGCGGTTACGGCCATGCCGTTGAGCGGGTTGCCAATCTCATGCGCAAGCCTGGCGGCGGTAGCGCCGACGGCCGCCAGCCGCTCGCTCTCGATCAACTGATTTTGCAATCTGGATTTCTCGGAGACATCCCGGATAAAAGCGGCATAGCGGATATCGTCCTGCGTGGTGACTTCCGTGACGGACAGCTCGGCGGGAAAGACCTCGCCGTTTTTTCGCTTCGCGATCACCGTGCGTATGAGGCCGATGGCGCGGCGCTCGCCGGTTCGCTTATAGCGGGCGATATAGCTCTCGTGCTCGCTCGCGTAAGGCTCTGCCATCAGAAGGCTGACATTCTGTCCTTCGGCTTCGGCTCGGGTATAGCCGAAGATTCGCTCGGCCGACGGGTTGAACACCACGATGCGGCCCTGATGATCGATCGAGACGACGGCGTCCTGAGTGGTTTCTATCAACCGGTCGAGCCAGGTTTCCGCCCTCTCCCTTTGGCGGGCCTCGATCTCTTCGGAACGCTTACGATCGGTGATGTCGGCCGAGATGCCGCAGACCGCGTAGGGGAGGCCGGCTGCGTCACGGAGCAGGAATTTGTTTGAAAGATAGGTGTGCAAGCCGTCGTCCTGCGGCACGGACTCCTCGAATTCCAGAGGCGACCCGGCCGCCAGGACCTCAAGATCGTTTGCCCTGAAGGCATCGGCGGTCTCCTGCGGGAAAAGGTCATGATCCGTCTTGCCGGCGATCTCTTCGCAGGTTAGGTGAAATAAGGTTTCGTACTGCCGATTGACGAGAAGATATCGTCCCTCGCGGTCCTTCAGATAAATGACCCGGGTGGAATTGTCGATCATCGCGCCCAACAGCTCGGCGCGATCCCGCGGGTTGTCCTTGGCGCAAGAGGGAACGAGTCCGCTTTCGCCGGCTTGGGACAGCGTTTTTCCGTGTGTCTGCGGCTCTTCAATCATAACGGGTTAAGGTCGTGAATGCGCGTTCGAAAGGGCGAGCTTCGCCGGCGTCCACTCGAGAAGCTCCTTACCGCTGCGCCTATCCGCCGCCGGCAGCGGCTAACTTTTCCTCCGCGTCGTAAAACATCGAGTGTCGCGCCGACGCCTTGCGCCGGAAAAGCCCCGCACGCAGATACGACGCGTTGATCCCGACGCTCTCGCAGACGTTTTCAAAAGAAAAAATCCAGTCGTTATCTTTCTCCCGGATCCAGCCCTCGACTTCTTGGAAGATCGCTTTTCCCTTTTTATCGGTCGCCCCGAGATGTTTGAAGAAGGAATCGAGCGCCTCCTTCAGGATCGCCAACATGAGCCGTTGCTCTCCGTTCCTGACACGGGTCTTCCAGACGTTGTCGATAAAGTCTCCGTCGAGGTTCAGGCTCGCAGGATTGTGTATCAGGGCCAATGCGTTTTTCATGGCGAGGTCTCCTTCGAAGCGGCGGCTTTGATATTCTGTTTTTCCGCCGTCTCGGACCGTATGGACAGAACCGGGCAGGGAGCATGCCGAATCACGTGCTCGGTAACGCTCCCCATAAACATGTGAGATAGGCCGGTTCTTCCGTGAGTCGAAATAACGATCAGGTCCATGGCCTCCTCTTTTGCCTTAGTGACGATGTTGTCCTCGGGAATTCCCAGCTCGACCTCTTGGCTCAGCTTTATGGGCGCGAGCAGAGCGCTAAAGCGCTGCTTAAGAAAGCCGCTGAGTTCGAGACGGTATCTCTGTAGGAGGTTGTCCAGCAGCAGCGGTCGCACGTGCAAAAGTTCGTAGCGCATGAATTCGTCGCGGCAGACGACGTGATAGACGGTGACTTTCGCGCCGACCGCCTTGGCAAGCTCCAGGGCGTAGCGCACCCCGGCCTGCGAAAGGTCGGAGAGGTCGGTGGGGGCAAGAATTTTTTTTATCCTATCCATGACCGATGTCTCCTTTTGTCCCGATTGCAATCTTTTAGGCAGCACAAAATATGCCAGGGAATTAAGATGAAAATGGGTGGAAGATCGGAGACCCGGCCTCCTCGCGCTTCCTACTTTTGAGATAACCCCGGTCCGGATTCGCAGGTCTGCGAAAAATTCTTATTACCGGCCCAATAAGTTCAAGGTAAACAGGGCGGCACAGACATTGCTGTTCAGCCCAGTTGGGAAACACAACCATGAAGACCGCAGCGGTCCTTGCAATCCTGATCTTCCTACTTCTTCCCTCGCTTGGATTCAGCTACGAAGAGGCGGCGGTCGCCAACGGTGGAACCATCAAGGGCAAAGTAAAGCTCGAAGGCAAAGCGCCCAAGCTCCCGCCGCTGGATATCACCAAGTTCAAGGAAGTTTGTCAGAACGTGCCGAATGAAACTCTCGTGCTCGGCCCGGGCCAGGGAATCCGCTATGCCGTGGTGACCCTGGAAGGAATCGCCAAAGGCCAGGCGGTGGAGCGAGAAGTGGTCCACGAGCTGGACAATGTAAAGTGCCGCTTCCTGCCGCACGTCGTGGCGGCGAGCGTGGGCCAGTTTCTTTTATTTAAGAACAGCGATCCGATCCTTCACACGGCGCACGCATTCTTCCAGAACGGTCAGCCTCAATTCAACGTCGGACTCTATCCCGGCAGGGCGAGCCGCAAGCCTTTGCTCAACGCCGGAATCGTCAAAATCCTTTGCGAAGTTCATCCGTGGATGAGCGCGTACGTCGTGGTGACCGAACATCCTTATCACGCGGTGAGCGATATGTACGGCGACTACGAGATTCGCGATGTTCCTCCTGGCGTTTATAAGCTCAAAGTTTGGCACGAGAGCCTGGAAGTCCAGGAAACAAAGGTCGAAGTGAAAGCCGGCGGCGCGTCGCAGATGGATTTCAATCTCTCCGCGCCGTCTGGAGCAAAAAAATGACCCGCTATTCAGTCGCCATCGCGGCGCTCTCGGCGGCATTGTTCTCCGCCGCCGCGCTCGGCGGAGAAGCGGCGAAGACGGGCGTCGTCAAAGGAACGATCACGATCGCTGGAAGACCGACCGCGGATGTCGTCGTCTCGATCGAGGGAGTGCCGCAGGATCAGAGTAAGGCGCAGCTTTCCGGCGGCAAGGCCAAAGCCGTGATGGATCAAAAAGATCTCAAATTCATACCGCGCGTTCTGCCGGTTGTCATGGGCACGACCGTCGATTTTCCAAACAACGATAAAACGTTCCACAACGTCTTTTCCAACTCCGACGCCAAAAAGTTCGACCTAGGCCTCTATCCCTCCGGACAAAGCCGAAGCGTTACGTTAGATAAGGCCGGCGTGGTGAAAATTCTCTGCAACGCGCATCCCCACATGGAGGCGTATATTGTTGTGAAGAATCATCCGTATTTCATCGTTCCCGACTCGCGCGGAAACTACAGTCTTAACGGGATTCCACTCGGCAAGTACCGCGTCGAAGTCTGGCATCCTGATGCGGGAACGAGGGTGGTGTCCGTCGAGATCGCCCACGAAGGAGAGGTCGTGGGAATAGATATTGATCTCAAAAAAAAGTGAGATGCGCCTCGGCCAGAACCCAGAGTGTTGCCGACGGAATGCTGTCGGAACTAAGGATTACACGTCTATAAGATAGACGCCACTATGTGAAAACGGAGGACACCCTGATCGCGGCCATGGTGATGATGGGACTATTCATGGATCCCCCCCTCATATTCTTACTGGCGAATCTTACAGAAGTCTTAGGCTCTCCTGCGGACACGCATGAGCAAAAAGCACCCCGGCTGGTGCTTGAGCAAAAGAAAGCCGTGAAAAATTTCGCTGTCAAAATTACGGCCCATTGCCCGTAAGCACGGCGATAAATTTTTTCGCCGCCGCCGGCAGAGATCTCCCGCGCCGGTGAACAACGGCGATTGGGCGCAAAAAAGGGCCCTCCACAAGAAAAAGCGCCTTGAGCAGGCCGGCCTGAATCTCAGACTTTACCGTCATTGATGGAACCACAGCGATCCCCAATCCTATCTCCACGGCGCGCTTGATCAGCTCGATGTTGTCAAATTCAGCCTTAGTGGTGAGAGATACCCCATGCTTTCTTAGGATCTCATCCAGCGCCTTGCGCGTGGGAATATCTTGCTGGAAAGCCACAAAGGGTTGAGAGGCTAGCTTTTTCAGACTGATCGATTTCTGTAGAGAAAAAGGGTGCTGCGGCGAGCAGATCAACACCAGTTCATCTTCGCAGAATGGGATCGCGCGGATCTGCGGCTTATTGACGGGATATGCCACAATCCCCAGGTCTATCGACCCGTTGATTACGTCTTGGTAAATTTTATTCGCCCTGCTGTATTCAACCTGAACCTCGATGTCAGGATGAACCTTGAGAAATTTCTTGACGAATGGATCCATCTCATAGAGACCCACGCTGTAGATGGTCGCAACCCTCACCGATCCTCCGCCTTTTCCCCCTATCTCCTGCACATGCTCCTCGATCTCGCGCAGCTCTCCCAGAATGCGCCTGGCGCCCCTGTATACCGCCTCACCGGCCGGGGTCAGATGCAGCTCTACACCGCGCCGTTTGATGAGAGGGACACCGAATCTCTTCTCCAGGGCCTTAAGCCGCTGGCTTACGGCTGATTGAGTTATCGAGTTCGCTGACGCTGCCTGCGTAAACCCTTTGAGGCTGATCACGTCGCAGAAGAGCTTCAACGTCTCGATATCCAACTTCATCATTCGATTATCCTTAGCAGAGCAAAAAAACGGCCAAGGGCATCCAGCCTTGCCATACCGCTAAACGTCGGTTTTGCTCGCTCTTAATTCCTAGGTCTGCAAAGGAAGCCGAGGATTTTCCTGTTTTTTGGAAAGAAACCCTTCGCGCTCTATCCCGCTTCCAGCCTGGCACTTTTTGCGAAGCGGTTTCGCTCAAAAGCCGGCTGCTCCGAAAATCTTTGTTCTCATGGGAAGATTCCTGGTTCATTGTCCCGCTTTCATAAGCTTTGCCCTTGAAGTCATTCAAATTTCTTATAGGCAAGACCGTGGCATAAGATTTGCTCCGCCGTTGGCTCGTAGCCCGGAGGATTGTTGGCTCGGCTGATCCGAGGAAGCCGGAACAGAATCTGAGGAGGGAACTATGAAAAGATCTAGAGTTCCCAAGAGCAGTGAGCAACGCCGGAATTTTCTCAAACTGATCTTGGCTGCCGTCGCTGTAGCAACTGCGGTCCCGCGCAGATCGGCCAGCAAAGTAATGCAATCAGATAATCGCCCGATTGAGGAAAAATAAAACCTGTGACACTCGCTAACGCCGTGGGGCCGTTGTGGCTCGTGGTAACGGTCGAGTCATCTTAACAGGAGGGTTGCCGCCCATGTCATCCAAGCTGCGACTGGCAAACTCTAATCTTTTTCCGACCGAAGCAGCAATTTCCTGTGCCTTCTTTTTCCTGTTGTGGGTTGCCGGGCCTGCTTGGTCCGGAGAAGCTCCCGCTCCCGGCAAAGAACCCATCTTCGTCGGCAGCGAAGTCTGCAAGGCCTGCCACGCCCCACAGTTTGAAAAGTTCTCGCAAACAAGGATGGGAAAGGTCTTCTTATTCAACGCGCGCACTTTGCGCGAGAAGCAGGCGTGCGAATCGTGCCACGGCCCCGGGAGCAATCACGTCGCCGCCGGAGGCGGCAGAGGCGTCGGCGGGCTTATCAATTTCCGCAAAGATTCCGGAGAGACCGCCAAAGTTCAGAACGAGGCGTGTCTCCAATGCCATGAGAAGGGGATTCAGACCTATTGGGAAGCCAGCCCGCACGCGAGCCGCGGACTGTCGTGCATCAACTGTCATACGGTGATGCAGAAAACGAGCGACCGTCACCAGTTGGCGAAGCTGGACGACAAAACTCCTTTTTTCAACAAACGCGCCGACATCGAGGTGTGCGGGCAATGCCACTTGCAAAGAAAAGCCCAACTGCTGCGTTCTTCGCACATGCCGATGAGAGAAGGAAAGATCGGCTGCAGCGACTGTCACAATCCGCACGGCACGCCAAATCCTTCGCAACTCAAGCAAACGAGCGTCAATGAGAACTGTTATACCTGCCATGCTGAGAGGCGAGGGCCCTTCCTTCATGAGCATCCCTCGGTTTCTGAGAATTGTGCCAATTGCCATGAACCCCATGGTAGCGTCAATGACCGCTTGCTTAAAGTGCGCATGCCGAGGCTCTGTACCCAGTGTCACTCCGGTCACAGAACTAATGATCCGAAAACTGCGCGTGGTTTCTTCAACCGGAGCTGCGCCAACTGTCATAGCCAGATCCACGGCTCGAACCATCCTGCAGGGATGTTCTTTCAGAGGTAGGGAGGTCTGAGATGAAACGGATAAAGCTCTGTCTTGTTGCGATTTCAAGCTTAACGCTCTGTCTCCTTCTGGCCTCCCCCTCCTGGGCGGAAATCGAGGTCGGCGATTACACTATCAGCGGCAGCTTGGAGGTCGGCGGCCTGGCCGGGCGTAGAAGCGGAAACGAGGCGAAGTTTGACGAGTATAGGCAGGCGGATCCAAACAACTACATCGTTCCTCAGCTCCAGTTGCTGATCGGCAGCAAAAAAGAAGATTTCTACATGAGCTTCGATTCCCAGAAGCCGGGATACAACGACCAGAACTATCGCCTCCGCTTCGGCAGGTATGGGCTCCTGGATGTGGAATTCGAGTGGGATCAGATTCCGCATATCTTTAATATCGACAACGCCCGCACTCCCTACGTCATGAGGGGTGGCACGTACACGTTGCGGAGTAGGCCCACCGCAGATGACGCAACCACATTTTCAAACTGGATCAACGACCCAAACAACACAAGATCAGTTGACCTGGAGATGCTTAATAAGATTGGAAAGCTCTCGATCCGCTACACGCCCACGCCGGGATGGAGCTTCACCGGGAAGTACTGGTCTCAAGAAACGGAAGGAAAAAGAGCTATCGCATTTCCATTTGGATCGGGCAGTAGCAGTAACATAGCAGAGCTTGCCGAGCCCATCGACTACCAGACCCACAATATCGATCTTGGGGGTGAGTATGCCGGTCAGGGCTGGTTGCTGGGACTTAAGTACAACGGTTCTATCTTCCACAACAACATCAGCACCCTCGTCTTTGACAATCCGGCTGCCATAGGGCCAGCGTGTATTGATGCCGCAGCTTTTGACTACACCACTGGCGCGGGGCCCTGCCGCGGGCGAGTCGATCTCTATCCCAGCAATCAGGCCCACACCTTCACGCTGACAGGAACCGCCAGCCTGCCCATAAAGACCAAGTTTTTGGGCACGGTCTCTTATGGTTGGAGACTCCAAGATGACCCCTTTCTACCTTTCACAATTAACAGCGCCATTGCGCAGCCGGTGTTGAGCCGGAGCAGCCTGGAGGGGGATATCCGTCCGGCGATGGTCAACCTTACTCTAGTCAACAACTTCGTCGACCGTCTGAACCTGAAGGCCTACTATCGTTTCTATGACTTGGATAACCGCACCAAGCCGGTCTCCACCAGTGGAACGGTTCGAAATGATCAGAGCACTGGTGGGCCCGATTGGACCACGGTTCATCCCTACCAGTATTCGAAGAATAGTGCCGGTGTCGGAGCTGCCTATAATTTCACTCGGTGGCTTACAGGGAAGTTTAACTCTAGTTGGGATAGAACGCACAGGTCCATACCAACCATTGAGGGGCCTAACGAGAAGCTGAACGCAGACGAATTCAAAATCGGGCCGACGTTAGATATCAAGCCTCTTTCTTGGTTGTTGTTCAGGGCATCCTATCAACGTTCCTGGCGCTCTGATCCTGGTTTACACGAGAGTCGGGAGATGTACTTTCTGACGAAGCGTGAGCAGGATAAGGCGAGCCTCTTCACCGACATTAGTCCGTGGGAGACTCTCAGTTTTCACGCTGGATTTGATTTCACCAGTGATAACTATCCTGACGGCCGCTTCGGCGTCGAAAGCGCTCGTAACTACTCCCCCTCTGTCGGTGTTCTTTATGAGCCGTTAGAGTGGCTTAAATTGTTCGCCGATTACAATTTCGACTGGTACAGCTGGAATCAGGATTATAACGCCACCCGCACTTCCCACGGCGAAGATAGGGTTAATACGTTTAGCCTGGGCAGCGATATGGATCTCATCAAGAACGTTCTGGGATTTCGTATCCAGTACGGATTTTCACAGGGTTTAAGCCAGATCAGCAACAGGAACAACGGAGTCAGTGACCCGAAGTGGCCCAATAATACCAGCACCTGGCAGGAGTTGCTTGCGCGGCTCGAATATCGGCTACATAAAAATGCCGCCGTGCAACTCGGTTACTATTTTAATAAGTATCAGAGCAAAGACTTCGGCGTCGACATCATGAAGCTCTGGATGGGGGATCTGGATACGAACTCCGGCCAGCTTCGCTCGATCTATCTTGGCGATCGGTTCAAAGGCCCCTATACGGCGCACGTGGGATTCGTGGCATTGAAATTAAGCTTCTAACAGCAGGAGGATGTGACAAACATGAAATGGATAATGTCCCTTTGTGCGACGGTGATTCTGTCACTGTTGGTTCCCGTCTTGGCCACGGGTCAGTCGAAGGGCGATGCCAATGCGGGAAAGGCGAAATATGAATCACTATGCGCGGGGTGTCACGGAAAAACCGGCAAGGGCGACGGGCCTGCGGCGGCGAGCTTGAATCCAAAGCCGCAAGATCACAGCGATGGAAAAGTAATGAACTCCCTCAGCGATCAATATTTAACGGACATCATAAAAAACGGCGGCGCGGCGGTGAAAAAATCTCCTCTGATGTCGGCTTGGGGCAAGACGTTGAAGGATCAGGAGATATCGGACGTGACCGTTTACATTCGTAGCCTCGCCAAACCTCCCTACAAGCCGGGAAAATAAGACAATGGCCCCCGATAGCGAAAAAGCCTTCGGGGGCCGAAACCTCTAACCGTCTCTTTCTTTTTGGCTCTTCAGGCTTCTGTGTGGATAACCTGTCACTATCACCTTGATTTCGTTCACCACGAAGATCACGAAGGACACGAAGGGTTCGGATATATGTGTGAACCAAAACTTCGTGCCCTTCGTAGCACTGGCAAGGGTAACCACAGGGCGGTTGCCCCACAGATCTGAAACCTAAATCCTTTGCGCTCTTTGCGGTTAAATCTTCTTTCCTTCGTGCTCTTCGTGTCCTTCGTGGTGAATACTCCTCCACACTAAACCCAGAAGAACCTTCTTTTTTAACTCCTCTATCGCGCGGAAAAATGCGCTGCGAAACTACTCAAGCTTCGCCGGCGCATTGGCAGGCTGCTGAAAAATGCCGTTCATCCTTCGACAAAGCTCAGGACGAACGGAGGGGGGATTGAAATCATTCGAGAATTTCCGTTCGTGCTGAGGCTCTCGAAGCACGAGAACCTTTTTTCAGCAACCTACTAGTACTACTGTGTCATTAACGTCGATTCACCACGTTGCAGCATGGGCATCGAT
>CAYOJC010000054.1:0-31126 GCA_964404195.1 uncultured Syntrophobacteraceae bacterium | reverse complement strand
ATCATCTTTCCCTCGATCACCGGCATGAGTATGCCGTTTCAGCCCGCGTTCTACGCCCACCTGATTTTGCTTCACGTTTCGCTGCTGCTCCGGGTCGGCGGAGATTTAATCGAATCGCCGTCCTGGCAGCAATGGGGTGGCATGCTGAACGCGCTGTCGGTTCTATTGTTTTTGCTCAACAACGTCCACGCGGTCCGGCTCGCGCGGAGCGGCTGATCCATTCTCAAATCTGCTTTTTTTCTCCGTATCCATCTTAGTTTTGGGAAAATTTCCGCTTGAGCGCTTGAAAAGGCCGCCGGATTCCAATGAAAAGGCTTCTCGCCGGAGTGGCATGTGTTTTGCCGTATATTTCAAGGGGAAAGATCTATTTTGAGGTAGAAATCAGGAGGTCCTATGGAAAGTCATACCGTTGCGTGTCATGGCGCGACCCACGAGCATCGCGATTATGAAACGGCTACCGAAGTATTGAAGGAAGAGCACCGGGTGATTGAAAAAGTCCTCGACGCTCTGGAGAAGCTGGCCAAAACCGTGGAGATCTCTTCGCTCGCCGACTGGGAGAAAGCGATCGACTTCGCCCGCAACTTCGCCGATAAATGCCATCACCTCAAAGAAGAGAAGCTGCTGTTTCCAGCGCTGGAAGAGCGCGGCATCCCGCGCGAGGGCGGGCCGATCGGCATGATGCTGGCGGAGCACGAGGAAGGCCGCGGCTACGTGCGCACCATGGCCGCGGCGGTGGCATCGGCGGGGAAAGATTCCGTCGACAACCGGCAGATTCTGCGCGAGACCGCCATTGCCTACATACGGCTTTTGCGCCAGCATATACAGAAGGAAGACGAAGTCCTGTTCCAGATGGCCGACGAGGTGCTGAGCTCGGAAGAACAGAAAACGCTGCTGCGCGAGTTTGAAGAGCACGAGCTGAAAGAGATCGGCGCGGGCTTTCACGAAAAATACCTCAAGATGGCTCAGGAATTGGGCTAGCCGAGCGATTGCCGGCCTTCGCAGCCCGATTCCTAAGGAGAGGAAGGAAACATGATTGCAAAAGATATCATGACCAAGGACGTCATCACCGTCGGCCCCGCGGCTAGCGTGAAAGAGCTTGCCAAGACGCTGGTGCGGCAGCAGATCAGCGGCGCGCCCGTGATGAACAAGAAAGGTCAAATCGTAGGCATTGTCTCCGAAACTGACATCGTCGCAAACAAGGGCAAGCAGGTCAAAGACATTATGAGCAAAAAAGTCTCCAGCATCGCCGAAGATACTCCCGTGGAAGAGATCGCGGCGCTCATGACGGCGCACAAAATCAGCCGGCTGCCGGTCATGAGTGGGCAAAAATTGGTCGGACTCGTGAGCCGCGCCGATATCGTCGGCGCGATCGCCTCGGGAAAACACATCGCCATATATACTCCCGTGTATGATCTATAAGTAGAGAGGAAATTTGCCTCTGACGGTCTAGTACGGCCCAAGCTTTGCCGCCTGAAGGTCTGTCAGCAAGAGCAGTTGCGCCATTCACCGAAAGCTCAGCTTTCGGCAGCCAATGCGGTATCGCGCTGAGCATCAGTTCGGTCCGCTCTTCAGTCAATCGCCCTTCTGATCTTCTGAACCTGGAGTTATTACCAATCAGGCGCTCTCTCCACGAGATCCCAGGACTGCTGGCGAATGCAGCGGGCCCCTGACATTCGTCTATTACTTTTGCGATGGGAACGTTTTGGGAACTTTTCGCTTTGTCGGCCAAAAAGCCGAAAAGTGGCGCTCAGAAGTAATTAATTGTTCAGAAGAATTATGGAGCGGGCGACGGGGATCGAACCCGTGACGTCCAGCTTGGGAAGCTGGCATTCTACCGCTGAATTACGCCCGCTCGAGGCGCGGCAGCAGAGTTTTTATAGGGGATTGCCGGGACCTTGTCAATGAACAACTGAGAATTGGAGTAATGGAGTAGTGGAGAAATGGGCAATGGGCTCCCACCAACACTCCAATACTCCAGTACTCCATTCCCCAGAATCCACCCTATTGACAAAATTCTGGACGGCAAGTACGCTCGAAATCAGCCTCATGAGTTTCAGGCCTTCTGATGAGAGCAACCGTAAGGGCGAAAGGCCTCTGTGAGTCTCACCTTGTGAACTGGATTAGTGGTTAGAGCAGCATCCGACCGGAGCCAAGTGCCTGCCGTGCGAGTTCTCATGTTCTTCTCCCATCAATAATCCGTGTCCCAAGGCAAAGACCTTAAATGACGTTCTCAGTTGGAGGAGAATATGGGCAATAAGTTATACGTGGGCGGTCTGCCCTATTCCGTGACGGAAGGGAGGCTTGAAGAGATCTTTGCCGAGTACGGCTCCGTAACATCGGCCCGAGTGATCTCGGACAAGTTTACCGGGCAATCGCGCGGCTTCGGCTTCGTCGAGATGAACTCTTCGGAAGATGCCCAAAAAGCGATCGAGGCCCTGAACGGAACGCAGTTGGACGGCCGCACGCTGGTCGTCAATGAGGCGAGGCCTCAAGAAAGACGTCCGGACGGGGGCGGAGGAGGCGGTGGTGGCGGAGGTGGAAACCGAAGAGGCGGCGGCGGTGGCGGCGGCGGACGCAACCGCTGGTAATCCTTTCTCGCTAAGCAATAAATAAAAAAGGGAGCGATGGGTCGGATCGCTCCCTTTTTTTCTTTCAGTCGCGGGCAACTCGCTGCGGCGTTAAGCCTCCATATTATAGAAACGCTTGCCGTTGTCGGACAGAATCTTTCTCTTGGCCGAGTCCTTCAGGTCTTTGCGCGCCTCGAAGTCCCGAATCGCCTCCGCAAGGTCCGGCTCATGCGGATAATCGGAGGCATAGAGAAATAGATCTTCGCCCAGTCTTTCGATCGCCGCGGGAAGCATGTCTTCCCAGAGCTCGGTGTGATAATAAATCTGGCCGCTCTTCATATAGTCGCTGGGTTTTTTCTTGAGCAGCGGCGCCTGGTGCGCGCGATTCTTGTATTCCATATCCAGCCGGTCCATGAGGAACGGCAGCCAGGCGCAGCCCGCCTCCAATGAGGCGATCTTGAGTTTGGGAAATCTCTCTAATACTCCCTCGAGGATCACGCTCGTCAGTTGAATCATTTGCGCGAACGGATGGGACAGGGCCCGGGCTTGGATCAACGAACGGAAAAAGTCGAATCCGAGTCCGCGCGAGGGAGCGCCGTGAATGCAGAGCGGCGCGCCCAACTTCTCCGCTTCGGCATAGAGAGGATCGAAATATGACTCGCCGAGCGGCATAGGGAACCCCACGGGAGCGATCACGCCGCCCACCATGTGAAGGTCCTTGACGCACCGCCTCAACTCCTGGGCAGCTTCTTTGATGTCTTGAATCGGTAGGAGGGCGACGGCGCCAAGTCTACGGTTATATTTGATGTAACGCTCCGACATCATGTTGTTGTAGGCGCGGCAGACCACCACCGCCCAGTCCGAATCCTGAATGAAACCTTCGGCGAGACCCGCCGTGGGAAAAATCACCGTCCGGTCCAGTCCTTCTCTATCCAAAACTTCAAACCAGCTCTTAGGATCGTCGGGGCCGATCACGTAGGGCCGCCCGTCGCCGACGCGGCGCGCCATGCGCTGAAAACCGTCGAGCGTGGGAAAGAAAGGAAGCGAGAGCAGCTCTTTTCGTCCGCGGTAAGGCGCCTCCATGAACTCGGCGATGTCCTGGTCTTTTTCAAAAATATGGCCGTCCGTATCGACGACTTGCGTAGCCATTGGTAGTTCCTCCTTGCTTTTCTAAGCCCTATCTCCTGCCGGCCAAAAACTCAATCTCGGATGGATTGCGTGAACCACTCGGTTGGTATTTCTCTGCCTATCCCTTTCTTCTTCGCCTCGTTAAAAACCGCCGTGCAGG
Source organism: uncultured Syntrophobacteraceae bacterium (assembly GCA_964404195.1). Taxonomy (GTDB): domain Bacteria; phylum Desulfobacterota; class Binatia; order UBA9968; family UBA9968; genus JAJPJQ01. The sequence goes on along the minus strand of CAYOJC010000054.1, from coordinate 27,271 downwards.
TGGCGGCGAACTGCACCCCCATGACGCCGAGATTCAAAAACCAGCTCGTCTGCTTGTCGTTCGTCCTGCCTTTCGCTTTCCCCGAGATAATATCTGCGAGCGTCGGCATCTTGAGTATTTCCGCGCGCGGCGGGCGGCGCGGAATCCTCGCCTTCTCCTCCGGCTGGCCGGCGACGTAGCCCAGAAAACCGTGCGACGCGTAAAACGCGCCCGGCGGCGGATTTTCCAGATACGGCGTGCTCTCGCCCATGCTGACCGCCACATCGACGGCATTCGCAAATCCCGGTTCGGTTTCGTCCCAGGTAACGTCGGTCACATGCATACCAGGCTCCAGCAATTCGGTTTTGAAGACGGGATCGATCGACGAAGTGCAGCAGGAGACGATATCGACGCCCTTAACCGCTTCGCGCGCGGAGGCGGCCGGCTCAACTTCGATGCGAAACTTCTCGCCCATATCTTTCGCGTACTGCCGCGCGTTCGCCTGGTTCGGGCTGTAGACTTTGACTTTGGTGATCTTGCGCACGCACGAGAACGCTTCCAAATAAGTCCGCGCCATTCCGCCGGAGCCGATCATGCCGACGACGTGGCTGTTTTGCGAAGCCAGATATTTCACGCCCAGCCCGGCGCCGGCGGCAACGCGCATGTGCTGGAGATAGCCGTCGTTGATCAGCGCGACCGGCATGCCGTTCCGCGCGCTGAACATGAACAGCAAACCGCAGTAAGTTCCCGGCTCGATGCAGTGCTTGTCTTCGCGCTGGTTGCCCTTTTCGCCGGGCCAGCTCACGATGTCCGAGAGCATCCGCGCGACGACGTAGCCGTCCCGCCTCGCGCCGCCGGTCATCAAAGCCCAGCGATAGTAACTCTCCGGCCGCTCGCACGGCAAATAGACGTCGATGCGGCCCATCGTCGCGGCGTCGCCCTTGACGATTTCCTTTTGGGTCTCGTCGAGCGCCTCCAGCGTCATCGGCATGGTTAAAATTTTCTGCACGTCGTCGTCCTTCAACAGCAGCATGAAAACTCCTTACTATCAGGTTCGTTAAAAGCCCTCTTGGATCGCCCTTCGACCCTTCGAGGAGCCTCAGGGCAGGCTCCCTCGACAGCCTTTAGTCCCGAGCCTGTCGAGGGGTCAGGGTGACCGGTTGGAGATTGTGCAACATTGCCCGTTCGTGCTGAGCGCGTCGAAGCACGAACAATTTTTTTCAACCTCTACCCCTTTCGGTGATCCGGAGAACCGAGGATTTGCTTCTTTTCGGTCTCTTCGATGTGGCGAATGAAGCGGTACTTGTTCTCCAGCTCATCGACGCGAATCGGCGGCAGGCTGGGCTGTCCCGGCTCGACTTTGACCGCGATGAAGCTGAGCGCGTTTCTCTTCCACGCGCCGAGAAATTCCCGGCGGAACTCCTCGGGGCTTTTCACCCAACAGGCGTGCTTGTAGCCCGCGCCCTTGGCCAGCGCAACCGCGTCCGTCCCCGACACGGTCGCGGTCTCGGTCGCGCCCGAGGCCTCGTAGCACTGATTGTCGAAGAGGAGATGAATCAGATTCGGCGGGTTTTGCCAGGCGATGGTCGGCAAGCCACAGAGATTCATCAAAAACGCGCCGTCGCCGTCGATGGCGACGACCTTGCGATGGGGAAGCCCGAGCGCGATCCCTAAAGAAATGGAAGACGCAAGGCCCAGCGTGCGCGGCCGGAAATTTCCGTCGCCCGGCCGGAGCGCCTGCCACTCGCGCGCCGCCCAGCCCGCCGCGACGACCAGCGCGTCGCCGGCATCCTCGGCAATCGTCTTCAGGTAGTCGTAGCGCTGCATCATCCGGCTCCCAAAATATTTTTCGTGAGCAGCACGGCGACCGGCCTCCTCGAGTCCTCGGCCAGGATCTGAGCGCCTCGGAGCGTTTCCTCGACCTCGTCGATTCGTCGAAGAACGTACGTGCGAATGCCGAGCGCTTCGAGCACCGGCTCGGTTACCGACCCGACGGTAGCAAAGCCGCGGTCGCCGAAATCGCCGGCGTAGTAAATAAGGAGGAGAAGCGGAATCTGAAATTGCAGACAGGTCGTGGTAAGGCCGTTGCAGCTATTGAGCAGCCCGGCGTTCTGCATCATCAGCGCCGGCTTTTTCCCCGTGAGATAGGCGCCGGCGCAAATTCCGACGCCTTCCTCCTCGCGGCAAAGCGGGACGTGCTTGAGATCCGGATCTTTATCTACGGCCCGGATCACTTCGACCAGCTTCAGGTCCGGCAGCGTGGCGACAAAATCAACGCGCGCGCGCTTGAGCGCCTCGATGAAGTTCGCGGCGGCCTCTAAAGCATTCATCCTACTCGCCGATTCCTATTCCGACGGGCAATTTCGATTGATTCCGATACGGCGCAAAAAAAATCTCCGGAAGCACAACCCCGTATACTAGAAGCGCGGCGATTATTCAAGCGGGAAACGCGAGCGCCCGCATTCCACGGAGCGCCTTTTGAGTCTTGACAGAAGAAAAGCAAGCCCTATAGTGGGGACGTTGGCCGGTATGGAGCGGACTTTAAAAGTCAGCGAGCATCACGTTTGGGTGGGCATCGACGATCAGCACGTATTCTTCGGCGTGACCAACTACGGCCAGAGTGAGCTCGGCCGGATCATCTCCGTAGAACTGCCGGAGCTGGGAGACAAAGTCGAAAAGGGGGAAGCTTTCGCGGAGGTGGAATCCCAGAACACGGCGGCCGAGCTGATCGCGCCGGTTTCGGGAACGGTGATCGCGGTCAATCCCGAACTGGAATCGTATCCGTCGATCATCAACGAAGATCCTTACAACGACGGGTGGATAATCGAGGTCGAGCTGAAAGATATTTCCGAAGTCCGGTCCTTGATGGACATGGACGAGTATTATCACTTTGTCTTCAAGCCGAACCCCAGCGAATAGGAAATTACCGAGGCGGGGTTTCTTCCGGCGATCGGGGCTCCTCGGCAGGGAGCTGGACGCTGGCCTTGGTTCTCTTCGAATCGGCGGCTGCAAAGCGGTACACTATTTCACCCGGCCTGACTAAACCCAATTCTTCCCGTGCAACCTTCTCGAGATAGAGGTCATCGTGAAGAATCCGGTGCGCGCGCTCTCGCAGCGTTTCGTTTTCCTTCTGGAGGAGAAAGTTTTTCTCCTCGAGCTGTTTTTTTTCCCCCCATAAACGCCACAGATGGAACACTCCCCTTTCTCCGAAAGCGGTGAAGAGAGACAGCGCAACGAGGAGACTGGAGAAGAGATAAACGGCCCAGCGCTGAGATGATCTGGATGGAAGCATCGCCAAAGTGAAGCAATAGTAGCATATTTTTTTTCCGCTTGCTCATCTTGGAGCACTTGACAAACACGATCCCGATTTTTCGGAGGTGAAGATGAAAATCCAGCAGATCCACGCAAGAGAAGTACTGGACTCTCGCGGACAGCCGACGGTGGAGGTGGATGTCACGCTAAAAAACGGCGTCCGCGGGCGCGCCACGGTTCCGTCGGGCGCGTCTACGGGAGAGCACGAGGCGGTTGAGCTCAGAGACGGCGACAGCCGCTTCCTCGGCAAAGGCGTCAAGCAGGCGGCGCTCAACGTCGATCGCGTTCTCGCTCCGCGTCTGTGCGGCAAAGACGCGAAGAAGCAGCAGGAGATCGATCGGCTGATGATCGCGCTCGACGGCACTCCGGACAAGGGCCGCTTGGGGGCGAATGCGATCCTCGGCGTTTCGCTCGCGGTCGCGAAGGCGCAAGCCGCGGCCGAGAAGCTGCCGCTCTATCGCTACTTGGGCGGCCCGCGGGCAAGAACCCTGCCCGTTCCCATGCTCAACGTGCTGAACGGCGGCGCGCACGCCGACAACAACGTGGACTTTCAGGAGTTCATGATCGTTCCTCTCGGGATGAAAAATTTTTCCGAAGCATTGAGAGCCGCGGCCGAAATCTTCCAGACCTTGAAGAAAGTCCTGCACAAGCAGGGCTACTCGACTGCCGTCGGCGACGAGGGCGGATTTGCGCCGCGCCTCAAGACCAATGAAGAAGCCGTGCAGCTTTTACTGGAGGCCATCACGCAGGCCGGCTATCGGCCGAAAGACGAGGTGGCGTTGGCGCTCGATGTCGCTGCGAGCGAGCTGTATCAAAACGGTGCGTACGTTTTTAAAAAATCCGACGGCGCCAAACGGACCCATGAAGAAATGATCCGCCTGTACGAAGATTGGGTCCGGCAGTATCCCATCGTCTCCATCGAAGACGCCTTCGCGGAGGACGATTGGGATGGATGGAAGATGCTGACCGACGCCCTGGGGAAAAAGGTCCAGCTCGTCGGCGACGACATCTTTGTGACGAACAAGACACGGTTCACTCGCGGCATCGAATCGGGAATCGCCAATTCGATTTTGATCAAAGTGAATCAGATCGGCACGCTGAGCGAGACTCTGGGAACGATGCGCCTGGCAAAGAAGGCCGGCTACACGACCGTCATCTCGCACCGCTCGGGAGAGACCGAGGACACAACCATCGCCGATCTCGCCGTGGCCACCAGCGCCGGCCAGATCAAGACCGGCGCGCCGTGCCGCGGGGAAAGAACGGCCAAGTACAACCAGCTCCTGCGCATCGAAGAGGAGCTGGGAAAAAGGGCGGTGTACGCCGGGAGGAAAGCTTTTAAGGTTCTTTCGGTTTGAACGGCTTTGGAACCAGACGGTAGGTGTCCGGTTTGTATTATCTTCCGTCATTCCCGTGAAAACCTGTCCTGAGCACAGTCGAAGGACGGGAATCCAAAAAGAGGGCGCGATGAATCGCGCCCCTACATAATCCTGGGCTCAGATGATGGTGGCGACAATGTCATCCTGGGAACGAAGTGAAGGATCTCTCCGAGAGGATGCTCAATCGGGATTAACTACTGCAACTGTTTTTCCTGCTCGCGCCTCTGCTGGTCCTGCTTTTCGGCTTCGCCGAGTTTTTGCTTCGCGCTATCGTAGTACTGAAACTCTCTCGTCACGGCTTCCTTTACCGCCTGCTTCGCCTTGTCATCCTTCGCGTCTTTCTCGCCGCAACTCGATAAAGCGATAAGCGAGATAGCCAGAGCGGCCCGTTTTAAATCCATCTTTCCAACTCCTGCGCGCTGATTTCTCCCTCGCGGATGATCCGGAGCTTACCTTCGATCAGTTCCACCATGGTTGAGCCTTTTCTTCCCGTCAGCATTCCTCCATCGAGGAAAACCTCGATCTTATCGGCAAAGTAGCTGCGCGCCTCTTGAATCGTTCGCGCCGGCTCTTTGCCGGACGGATTGGCGCTCGTCGCGGTTACGGGACGGCCCAGCTCGCGCGCTATGCGCGTTGCAGTCGGATGGCTGGAAATACGAACACCGATTTTGCCTTCGCGGTTGAGTAGCGGCCCGGGCAGGCCGGGTTTTCCGGGCAGGATCAAAGTCAATGGACCGGGCCAAAATCGGTCGATGAGTTTTTTCGCTAACGCTGGAACATCGCTCACGACTTGATCGAGCATCTCTCGATCCGCAACGATCACGGCGATGGGACTGTCGGGATTTCGTCCTTTGAGAGCAGCAACGCGCTCGACCGCGTCTCGATTGAGGGCGTCCGCGCCAAGACCATAGAAAGTCTCGGTAGGGAAAACGATGACCTCGCCGCGCTCTAGCGCCCGCAGCGCGGCGGAGAAACTATCAGCGTTTTTGTCTTTCACTCTGGAGTTTTTTGTCTTTGTCCAGCACGCCCGCGGTCATTTCCTGTTTGAACTGCACCAGCTTGGCTGCAATCTTGGGATCTTTGCGGCCTAATATCTCGGCGGCGAAGATTCCCGCATTCGCCGCGCCCGCCTTGCCGATCGCCATCGTCGCGACCGGCACGCCGCCGGGCATCTGCACGGTCGCGAGCAGCGCGTCGAGGCCTTTCAAACTGGAGGAGTCGATGGGAACTCCGATGACCGGGAGCGTCGTGTGCGCGGCGACGACGCCGGCGAGATGGGCCGCCGCGCCCGCGCCGACGATGATCGCGTCGATACCTCTCTCGGCCGCCGATTCGGCATACTTCTGGGTTTCGTGCGGCGTCCGATGCGCCGAGAGAACGCGCGTCTCATACGGGATGCCGAAATAATCAAGACGCTTTTCCGCCTCGCTCATGATTTCCAAATCCGAGTCGCTGCCCATTAAAATTCCGACTTTAGCTCCCGCCATGAATTTCTTCCCCTTCCGTCATTTTAATTTTAACGCGCGCCGCGCGATGTCTTTTCGGTAGTGCATGCCATCCCATTTTATTTTGGCGACCGCTTCATACGCCTCTGCGACGGCTGCCTTGATATCCGCTCCCAATGCAGTCACGCCGAGGACGCGGCCGCCTGCGGTCAGCCAACGTCCATCTTTCTTGACCGTCCCGGCGTGAAAAACACAACCGTGTTGCCAATCCTTCAACGCGTCCAATCCCGTAATCTCTTTTCCCTTGTCGTAAGATCCCGGGTAGCCGCCCGCGGTCAACACGACACAAACCGCCACGGCGTTTTCCCACTCGGCCTTCGCCTGATCCAGCCTGCCGTCGATTGTCGCTTCGATGAGCGGCAGGAGATCGCTCCTGAGTCTCAGCATCAGCGGCTGGCACTCCGGATCGCCGAAGCGCGCGTTAAATTCCAAAACTTTCGGTCCATCGGCGGTCAGCATCAAGCCGACATAGAGCACGCCGCGGTAGAGGATGTCTTTTTTCTTTAAGCCTTTCAACAGCGGCTCAAGAATCTCGGTCATGATGCGCCGGTGAATTTCAGGCGTGACAACCGGCGCGGGCGAATAGGCACCCATGCCGCCGGTGTTCGGTCCTTCATCGCCGTCGAAGACCCGCTTGTGGTCCTGCGACGAGGCAAGCGGAAGAATATGCTCGCCGTCGGTCAGGACCATGAAGGACGCTTCTTCGCCTTCCAAAAACTCTTCGATCACGACCTTGTCGCCCGCAGCGCCGAAAAGCTTTCGGACCAGGACATCGTCGATCGCGGCCTCGGCTTCGCTTCGGCTCGCGCAGATGAGAACTCCTTTTCCCGCGGCGAGGCCGTCCGCCTTGACGACGTAGGGCGGCTTTTGACCGGCGAGATATTTTTTCGCCGCTGCCGCGTCGGAAAAAGTCGCGAAGGCCGCCGTCGGAATGTGGTTCTCTTGCAACATCTCTTTGGCGAATGCCTTGCTCCCCTCGAGCTTCGCCGCCTCGCGGCCGGGAGCGAAGATCCGAAGCCCCTTTTTTTGAAATAATTCGGCGATGCCCAGCGTCAGCGGCAGCTCGGGACCGACGACGGTAACGTCTATCTTTTCCTTTTCTGCGAAAGCAGAAAGTTTGTCGATTTCTTCAACCCCGATCGATACCAGCTCGGCGGTCTCCCCGATCCCCGCGTTTCCCGGCGCGCAGAAGATTTTTTTTACTTGCGGGCTCCGCGCGAGCTTCCAAACCAGAGCGTGCTCTCGCCCGCCGCCGCCGATGACCAGGACTTTCATGTCGTCAACCGGGTATCATTTCCCTTTCTTTTACTCCAGGAACACAGACGAGCTCGCAGCTATCCGGCAACACCGCGCCGGCGACCGGGCGGGTGACGTTCTTGCGGATATAATACAATCGGTAGCCGAGCGCCGCGAAGCGGTCCAGAACCAATTGCAAGGAGTGGCCGAACTTTTGCCAGTGCTGCTTCCGGTATTCACAAATGATGAACGGCCGATGCGCGCCGATGAGATCGGATAACTCTTTTAAAACCACGCTTTCGAATCCTTCCACGTCGATTTTGAGAAAATCACAGCGGCTGAGTCCGATCTCCTTTTGGAGCGTCGGTCCCGAGATCGTCCGCACCGTCATCTTCTCCGTCGCGTCCTTATCCGGCAAAAAACTAGAAATCCCCTGCTCAAAGGCGTCTTCGCCGAAGCCGAAAAAATCGGCCGTGCCGTCATTATCTGAGATCGCCGCCCGCACGACCGTCACCTGATCGAGGCGATTCAACGCGAGATTTTGCAGCAGCCGCTCGCCGATCCGCGGATGGGGCTCGACGGCGACGACGCGGCCTTTCGGCCCTGCCGCTTGCGCCATCACCAACGTATGGGCGCCCACGTTAGCGCCGATGTCCAGGCATACGTCGCCGGGCCGCACGACGCGCCGGATCAAATTTACAATCTCCGGCTCGTGACAACCGCGGAATAATATATGGTATTCAATTGAAGAAGAAGTGTCGATGTTGATGAGGCCGCCGTCGAAGGTGGCGACGAGATGCTGCGCCGTTCCTTTCTTCCCCGGCGGGCAGAGAGCATTCAACGTCAACTTGAGCAGCCGGTAAATCACCGGCGTGCGGTAGCGCATAAACGGCCGGGTCAGACGGGAAAGTCGAACCATGGATTCGGGCTTCATGAAATTGATCGATTCTGTTCGTTTTCAAGACGGTCAAAAAGGTCCCAGAGACGAGGCGCACGAAAACCGCCGAGCGCAGGCGTACTCATTTCAGTACGTCGAGCGAAGGCGGTTGAGGGCAACGAAGTATATGGGCCTTTGTGGCCGTCCTGCCTAGTGTCGGAAGTGGCGCATGCCGGTGAGCACCATCGCCATGTCATATTGATCGGTGACGGCAATGACCTCGTTGTCTTTGATCGAGCCGCCGGGCTGAATGACGGCTTTCGCGCCGGCCTTGGCAGCTTCCTCGACCCCATCGGGAAAAGGAAAGAAAGCATCCGACGAGACGACCGAGCCGTTAAGATTTAGCCCGTGAATCCCCGCGCGCATCACCGCAAGCTTCACCGAATCGACCCGGCTCATCTGCCCCGCGCCCACGCCGAGGACCTGGTCGCGCGAAGTGAAGACGATCGCGTTCGACTTCACGTGGCGGCAAACGCGCCAGCCGAAGTCCATCGCGCTCAACTCCTCCTCGGTCGGCCGCCGTTTCGACACGACCTTACACTGGCGCACATCGACTGTGCCCGTATCCCAGTCCTGCACCAGGAGACCGCCGCGCACGCGGCGGAGATCGTAACCGCCGACCGCTTTGTCGCTCATGTCGAGCTCGAGGAGCCGGATGTTAAGGAGCCGCTTGGCCGACGACAGGACCGCCTTCGCCTCCGGCGTGAACGACGGCGCGATCACGATCTCGAGAAAAATTTCTTTCAGCTCGTTGGCGGTCTCCTCGTCCACCGGGCGGTTGAAGGCAATGACGCCGCCGAAAATCGAGACCGGATCCGAGGCGCGCGCCTTGCGAAAAGAATCGGCTAGCGACCTTTGCGACACCGCCACGCCGCAGGGATTGTTGTGCTTGATCGCAACCGTGGCGATGTCGGAAAACTCCAAAACGACGCGCAAGGCCGCGTCGGCATCGAGAATATTGTTATACGACAGTTCTTTTCCTTGGAACTGCTTTGCATTTGCGATCGACGGGCCGCGGCTATCCCCGCTGGAATAAAACGCCGCGCTCTGGTGCGGGTTCTCGCCGTAGCGGAGATCCTGAAGTTTCGTGAATTGAAAACTCAACGTCTGGCCGAAGCGACCGGGCTTCTTTTCTCCGTCGAGCGCGTCGAGATAATTGGAGATCGCGCCGTCGTAGTGCGCCGTGTGGCGAAACGCTTTTCGCGCCAGATCGAAGCGTGTCGCGTCGGCCAACTCACCTTTGTCTTTCAACTCCGCGAGTATCTTCTCGTAATCCGCCGGATCGACGACCACGCCGACGTGAGCGAAATTTTTCGCCGCCGCCCGCACCATCGAGGGCCCGCCGATGTCGATATTCTCGACGATATCGTGAAACGGCGCCTTGCGCGCGACCGTCGCCTCGAACGGATAGAGGTTCACAATCACAAGACCTATCGGCGCGATGCCGTGCGCCTTCATCTGCGCGACGTGCTCGCTGTTTTCGCGCAACGCGAGAATTCCGCCGTGCACTTTCGGGTGAAGTGTCTTGACCCGCCCGTCCATCATCTCGGGAAAGCCGGTGATTTCCGACACGTCTTTTACCGCGACGTTTTCTTTCCTGAGCAGCTCCGCCGTGCCGCCGGTTGAAACGATTTCGATTCCCAACGCCGAAAGTCCACGAGCGAACGGCACGAGCCCGTTCTTATCGGAGACGCTGACTAAGGCCCTCTCGATCTTGCCCACGCTTGCCTAACCCTCCTTCGAATTGTGTTGAATGCGCGGAACCCGCGCGCTTATCGATGTGAGAATTTCGTAAGAAATGGTTTCCGCCCAGCCGGCCATCTCGTCGGCGGAAATCGTTTCCTCGCCTTGCCGGCCGAGAAGCACGACTTCATCTCCCTGCGCTGTTTTTTCTATATCGGTAAGATCTATCATAGTCAAATCCATGCTGATTCTGCCGACGACCGGCGCGCGTTTGCCACGCACCAGGGCGGCGCCGCGGTTCGAAAGCAACCGGTGATAGCCGTCAGCGTAGCCCACCGGCAGCGTCGCGATCAAACTTTTTCTCTTGGTCACGAACGTCCGGCCGTAACCGACGCTCGAATCGGGCGGTAATTCTTTCAATTGCAAAATGCGCGTCCTCCACGAAAGCACGGGACGCAGCTCGACCCGGCGCGCCATCTCCGGCGCGGGGTAGAGACCGTAGAGCATCAATCCCGGCCGGACCATCGTGCCGTGCGCGCTCGGAACGCCGATGATGCCGGCGCTGTTCGCCAGGTGAATTAAAGAGGGATTAAGACCGGCGCCGCGCAGCCGCGCAAGAACGCGCTCGAAATTTTTCACCTGTGCTTGGGTGTGAGCCCCTGCCGAATCTTCCGCGTGCGAGAGCTGAGAGAAAAGCCCTTCGAGCTTCAGCGCTTTCAACTTGCCGGCTTCCGGCAGCCATGCATCGATGTCCGAATGCAACAGACCGAGTCGCCCCATTCCGGTATCGACCTTGAGGTGGAACTTGAGCGTGCGTCCGCGTTTTCGCGCCAGCTTTTCCAACTCAGTGATCGTACGGACGTCGCTTACGGCTGGCGTTAAATGATGGCGCAAAAACACGTCAAGTTGATTAGGATAGACCGCGGTCAAAACGAGGATCGGCAATTTGATTCCCGCTTCTCTCAGCTCGATCCCTTCTTCCAGCGTCGCCACGCCGAAGCCGTCGCTGCCGGCTTTGGCCAGCGTCTTCGCCGCTTCACAAGCGCCGTGGCCGTAGGCATTGGCCTTTACGATCGAAAGAACCTTGACGCCGCGAGCGACGGCGCTTTTTACCTGTTGGAAATTCCAGCGCAGAGCTGCAAGATCGATCAAGCAGTGGGTAGGACGGCCTTTAGGTAAACTGCTCATTAAGAGGAAGGATTTTCACCTTGTCTCATTGGCTTAACAAATATGCTGCGGCTTGTAAACGGCACGCAGGACTCCGTAGGCCAACCTTCCTCACTTGACGTGCACCGCCAATTAAACTAGCTCTATCCCGATCGGCCGATTGGCAGTAACCCACAAGGACGGGGTATACTTACCAAGGAAGGGGCGAAATCATGCTGGCAACCCGAGTCGTTCAGAAAGAGGGCACGTTTTACTTCGCCGCCGTGAAGGCCCACGAGCTTTTGGACCGGGTCCGGTTCACGAGCCGCTACTACTTCGAGGGCGAGGAGATCGCGCCGGACGACGCCGGCGATGACGAGGTCGCGCGGTTCATCTCCGGCATCGAAAAGACCGAAAAGTCGTTCCAGCGTGTCCTCAACCAAAGAAAGGTAAAACAGATCGTCAACTTTTACGAGACGGCCGTGAGCCAGCCGCTGATTCCCGGCACGATTCTTTTGTTTACCGACGAGACCTTGGGCTTTCGCCGGCAGGACGGCTCCGACACGATCGGTTTTTTGAGCGAGCCGAAGGGCAAGTTTCTCATTATCGATGGCCAGCACCGGCTGGCGGCGCTCCACTTCTTCAGCCAAAAACATCCGGAGACGATCAAGCAGCTCGACGTTCCGTGCGTTCTGTTCGACGGCAAAAGCGCGGACTTCGCCACGGAGATGTTCGTCATCATCAACTCGACGCACACGCGCATCAACAAGTCGCACCTGGTCGATCTTTATGAGCGCGTCTCCTGGGAGACGCCGGAGAAAAAACTCGCGGCAAAAGTGGTCAACCTGCTTTACGAAGAGAGCGACTCGCCGCTCCGCTACCGCATCAACCGCCTGGGCGGGCGCAGCCGCCAGGAAAAGTGGATCTTACAGTCGGAGCTTTTCAACGAGATCTACAAAGTGGTGCTCAAAAACCGCAAATTCTTCGACGAGCATTTCCAGTTCCGCTCCGATTACGTTTACGCGCTGGTCCGGGATTACTTCAAGGCGGTGCGCGACGTGATGCATTCGGTCTGGGGCGACAATGAGCGGTACATGTTCACGCGCGACGTGACGCTGAAGGCGCTCATCCGAGTATTCGGCGACTTGATCCGCAACAAAAACGTTTTTCGCGCCTGGGACGAGAAGCGCGACCCGCGGATATTCATGGGCGTGATGCGGCCGTGGCCCGAGCTGGCGCGGGAATTTCGCGCCGAGGGATTTTACGAGCGCTTTCCCGCCAAGGGGCAGGTCGAGCGCGTCCGGCGCATCCACTTAAAGCTCAGCCAGGCGATCGGCTACGCGTGAGGCGGGCGCCGCAAGTCGCGCCGTCATTTTCCCGCCTTCTTCAGCGCCGCCTTGAGCGTTTTCTCCCACTCGGCTTTGCGCTCCGGCCGCTCGGCGGCCAGCAATCTCGACCGTCCATATATTATTAAGGAAGGCCGACGCGGCGGCGAGAATCCATGCGAAGCGGCCTATCGATGGTGTGTTCCGCATGATACTTTTCCTGTTTCAGCCGGAAGCTAGTCCATCCGGTCGGGTTGTGTCAATTCAAGCGTCGACAGCGAGGCTTGTGCTTGGCAGTCCCGCTTGATAGACGAAAACTCAGGCCCAATCGGGCGAAAGATATGGAGGAACCATGAAAAGATTTTTCTCGCTGTTTTTGGTTCTATCGTTCCTGGCGACAACCCACGAGGCCCGCGCCGCCGCGCCGGACGTGATCGAGAAGGCGAAGCAGGAAGGCGCGCTATCCTTTTATACCAATCTCAATATCGGCGAGAGCAAACCCTGGCTCGACGCATTCGAAAAGAAGTACCCGTTCATCAAGACGCAGCTCACGCGCGTCGGCGGCACGGCGATCGCGGCGCGGATGCTGACCGAGGCCCAGGCCGGTCGCCACCTTTGGGACATCGGCGGCCCGCTGATGCTTTATGCGAAAGAGGTCCTGCGCAGAGGATTGGTCGCGCCGTATCAATCGCCGGAACGAAAATCTTTTCGTGACGAGTTCAAAGACAAAGAGGGTCTCTGGACCGCGGTGGTCCTCAACAACTCGGCCATGATGTACAACACCAAGCTCGTTCCTCCGGCCATGGCGCCGAAAAGCTACGACGATCTGTTAAACCCTTTCTGGAAAGGCCAGATCTCGATGGACACGGAGTTGTATGAATGGTTCGAGGGACAGCTCCGGCTCCGCGGTCAGGAAAAGGGAATCGAATTTATGAAGAAGCTCAAAGCGCAGGAGCCGGTGTTTCGCCGCGGGCGCACGGCGCAGGCCGACCTCGTCGCCGCGGGGGAATTCGCCGTCACCGTCGAAGTGTACGCGCACCGCGCGCAGGAGATCAAAGACAAGGGCGCGCCGGTCAACTGGGTGGCCATGCAGCCGGTGCTGATCCATCCTCTGGTCGGCATCATCGCCAAGAACGCGGCGCACCCCAACGTCGCGCGGCTCTTTATGGATTACATCCTTTCCCAGGAGGGCCAAATTAAAATCCGCGACGAGGGCCGCGTGCCGGCGCGCTCCGACGTGCCGCCCAAGCCACCGGAGCTGATGCGCAAAGAATGGAAGGTGGAGATCGTGGGCCTCGGGGCGGAGATCGCCGACGTGCGCAAGCTCTACGCCGAGATCTTCGGCCTGCCGGGACGCTAGCTCAAGAAACCTTCGCGCCCGCATTCACCGTTTTTTCCGGCGTCAGGACAACGACGCGGCCGTCGTCCGATGAAGCGGCCAACACCATTCCCTGGCTTTCCAAGCCGCGCAGCGTGGCCGTTTCTAGATTCGCCACCACGACGACTTGTTTCCCGACCAACTCTTCCGGTTGATAGTAGGCACGGATGCCGGCGACGATCTGCCGCTCTTCCGAGCCCAAGTCCACTTTGAGGACGAGAAGTTTGTCCGCGTTCGGATGCGCCTCGGCGCTTTTCACGACGCCGACGCGGAGCTCGAGCTTTCTGAATTCATCGATGGTGATCATCTTCGACTGCCTTTCTGGACCGAGTGTTGTGGAGCAACATAGCAAAATGGCGGTTTCAAGAATAGCTCTGTGGATCTTTTAAACTTGTAAACTAAACTCGGCGGCGTTAAAGTTTTTGCGGTCTCTGGAGGAACAGTGGAGAGCGTCAATCTTCCTCCGTCATCCCAAAGTCGTCTCATCGGATTGTCTCGCCGAACGCTCGAGAGCTTTGTCCGCAATGAGACCCAACGCGCCGAGTCTATCGACGATCCTTGTCTTTTGAATTCCGACTACGGCGCCTTCGTGAGCTTGCACCGGCAGGAGGAATTGCGCGGCTGCATCGGCACCTGCTTTCCGACCGCTCCGCTCTACGAGACGGTGATCGAGATGACCGAGGCGGCGGCCTCGCGCGACCGGCGCGTCGCCGCGATTGCTTCGAGCGAGCTATCGGAGATCCGGATCGACATCTCCGTCTTGAGTCCCTTGCAGCCGGTATCCGATCCGCTCCGTTTGGAAATCGGCAAGCACGGCCTCTACGTCGCCAGCGGCGGCAAGCGCGGCGTGCTCTTGCCTCAAGTCGCAACTCAATACGGCTGGGACATGGAAACTTTTCTCTCGCAGACCTGCGTCAAGGCCGGCCTGTGCAAGAGCGCCTGGAAAGAGCCCGGGGCGAAGGTCTCGAGCTTCACCACGTTGATCCTGGAGGAGAAAGGATGAAACGGCGCTATTTCATCGCGCTCTGCGCCGGCTGGGCGCTGCTCGTCGCGCGCCGCGTGCACGCGTTCTGCAATCCGTCCCTGGTGCGGCTGTTCGGCGACGGCCGCGATCTGGCACAAATCCGCCCCGGCCCGACACCCAAGCTGGGCAATTATTTCGTTCAATGGTTCGGCCATTCGAGTTTTCTCATCCAATCGGGAAGCCAAACCAAAGTCGTCACCGACCCGAACCTCGACGTGACGCCGGGCATTCGCGCCGACGCGGTGACCGTGAGCAACGATCACATCACGCACAACAACGTCGGCGCGGTCTCGGGCGAGCCGGTGATTCTCCGCGGCATCACGCTGCGCCAGACCTGGAACCCGATACGCACGAGCATCAAAGACATCATGATCGTCAACCTCCCGAGCCAGAGAGGGCCGGCCTGGGGCGCGGCGGCGAACTCGATCTTTGTCTACGAGATGGGCAGCCTCTGTCTCGCCCACCTGGGAAATCTCGGGCATCTGCTCACCCCCGAGCAAGAAAAGGCGCTGCATCGCGTCGATGTCCTGATGGCGCCGATCGACGCGATGACCAATCTCGGCTTCGAGGACGTGCTCAAGGTCGTCGAGCAGGTGCGGCCGCCGATCGTGATTCCGATGCACTACGACGCGGCGCGCCAGGCCGAGCGCTTCGCCAATTTTGTCGGCGACCGCTATCCCATTCGCCGCCTGAAAGATTCTCAACTCATTTTAAGCCGCCCGGCGCTTCCCGCCTCTACGGAAATATTCATCTTGACTCATCCGCGCTCGTTTTTTTCCTGGGAATAGGGGCAGGCCTGCGTGCCTGCTCTGGGCGGGGAGGTGTTCTTGTAGGGGCGATCCTGCGTGATCGCCCTGGGGAGGGGAGGGCGGACACATAGGTCCGCCCCTACAAAATTTCACGGACACTGGATAATTTGGGCAACGTCCGTTATTTTACTTCACCATTTATTAATGTTATAAAATTTGGATTGAATTGCATCCGGACGAGGTTTGCTGTGAACCGGAGAGACGTCGACTTCTTCCGCAACCTATTGAACGAGCGCAAGCAGGAGTTGCTCACCGAAGCGGGCAAAACCGTCGATGGGATGGACGAAAACGGAAACTTTCCGGACCCGACCGACCGCGCCTCGATGGAATCGGATCGCAGTTTCACCCTGCGCATCCGTGACCGCGAGCGCAAGCTCATTGCCAAGATCGAAGAGGCCTTGCGGCGGCTGGAAGACGGCAGCTACGGCGTCTGCGAGCAGTGCGGCGAGAAGATCGGCACGGCGCGACTCAAAGCCCGGCCGGTCACGACCCTTTGCATCGATTGCAAGTCGGTCCAGGAAGTCGCAGAGAGAAAAAACAAGTCCGTCTGATTCTTCCACGTCATGAAAGTTAAAAAGGCCGTCATACCGGTCGCCGGCTTGGGCACGCGCCTTCTGCCCGCGACCAAAACCGTCCCGAAAGAACTTCTGCCGATCGTGGACACCCCCGCGATCCAATACGTCGTCCAGGAGGCGGTGGATTCCGGACTCACCGAGATGATCTTTGTCACCGCCAGAGGAAAAGACGGCATCGAGGATCATTTCGACGAAGCGCCGGAGCTCGAGCTGGTCCTGGAGCAGCGGGGACAAAGAGAGATGCTGGAACGGCTCAAAGCGATCTCCGGAATGATCGATATCGTCTCGGTCCGGCAGAAGCAGCCTTTGGGGCTCGGCCATGCCGTTCTTTCCGCGAAGCACCTGGTCGGGGACGAGCCCTTTGCCGTTCTGCTCTCGGATGATCTGATCGACGATCCGATTCCGTGCCTGCGGCAGTTACTCAACGTTTTCGAAGCGAAGGGAGAATCGGTCCTGGCACTCAGAAAGGTGCCCCGGCCCGATGTACGGCGCTACGGCATCATTCAAGGGCCGAGGATAAGCGACCGGACCTACGAGGTTCAGTCGATGATCGAAAAGCCCGAGCCGAAAGATGCGCCGTCGGAGCTGGCAATCGTCGGCCGCTACATTCTTCACCAGGATATCTTTTCCTATTTGGAGAAGGTTAAGCCGGGCAAAGGCGGCGAGATCCAACTCACCGATGGAATCGCCGAGCTCGCGCGCCGGAGAAAAGTCTACGGTTATGAATTTACCGGCGAGCACTTCGACGTCGGCGACAAGCTGGGCGTCGTGCGCGCCAACATCGCCTACGCGCTCAAAAGACCGGACCTCAGGGATCCGCTTATGAAATATCTCGCTAAGGTGGTGGGCAAGGATTAACAGTCGCACAGTTGCGACGGGGAAACTCAGCACTCAGGACTCAGAGTGTGTGAAAAAATTGGTTCATGGTTCGACCGTTCGAATTGACTCACGGCCCTGAGGTTCTCGAAGGGCAAGCTCACCACGAACGGGACAACATCGATGGATGTTCAAGCGCTTAGCCGTTCGTCCTGAGTCCGTCGAAGGGCGA
Organism: uncultured Syntrophobacteraceae bacterium; assembly: GCA_964404195.1. Lineage (GTDB taxonomy): Bacteria > Desulfobacterota > Binatia > UBA9968 > UBA9968 > JAJPJQ01. Next base: position 9,938 of record CAYOJC010000054.1, on the reverse strand, counting down.
TCGGCGATTTTTTCACACACTCTCAGCACTATTTTCGTGGGGCCGTAGCTCAGCTGGGAGAGCGTCGCGTTCGCAACGCGAAGGTCAGGGGTTCGACTCCCCTCGGCTCCACCATTCGACTCGCGGGCAGAACGCCCGCTCGCTCATGGCAGGCCATTCTCGGATTCATCTCGGTCTCGAGTCGAATGGTGCCCTGAGCAAGCGACCAGCGAGTCGAAGGGCTGTCTAACAATACGATTTCTTTTGCGCTAATTTGTTGGAGTCGCAGGAGGGCACTCAAGTGGATCGGCGCAAATTCCATTTTGAACCGTTTGAAGCTCTGATTGTCTGCTGCGGCATTGTGTCGCTCTTGTTGGCTGTCTCCGGCTGCTCGAGCGTCCAAGGACAAATAGAAGCCGGCCGGAGGGATTTGCTTTACGGCGATCCTAACCTCGCGACGGCATATTTCGAGCGAGCGGCGGAGACGGCCCCCGAGCGGTTTTATTTCAGCGTGCTCCCGGAAGGATCGTTGACCTACTTAGGACGCGGGTACTACGCCACGGTGAAACTTCCCGAGGCGCGCCAGGCATTGGAGCGCGCCGTCTCCCGCTACGAGCGGGACAATCTTGCCAAGCTCTACCTGGGCCTGGTGCGCGTGCGCGAGGGAGACCGGGAGCGCGGACTGCGGGAGATCGAAAGCGGCCTGCGCGGCATTCACGACTGGATCGAATACGTCGAACAGCGTTTCGCGTTTTCCTACGGCCGCTTCTGGGACCCCGGCAGACCTATACGCAAGCAGATCGAAGCGGACCTCGCCATGATCTCCTCGGGAAAAGTCGATGGGTCCAAACTCATCGCCGACGCCGAGTGGGTGGGGAGGCAGATGGAAGAGGAGATCGACCGGGCGCGGCGGGACGAAACCGACGATAGGTTCAGAGACGGCGACAGCAGAGACGGACGCGGTAAGTAGCCTCAGCTTCTGCCTGGTTTTGCGCCCTCCGCCTAAGGCCCTCCCCCCACACACCCCCACTGGCAAACCGTATCCTTTTTAGCTATGTATAGCACCGGCAATTCGACGATTGTCGGTCAATCGCCGTGCATCGACCGGATCATGCTCGCCGGCCGCCTCGATGAGAGCAAACCTCGTGGAACAACACGAGCAACTTCACGGCTCAAAACAGCTTGGAGGAGTCCATGACGAATTGGCTTTGGCTCGGAGCGGCATCGTTTCTCTCTCTTCAGTGGATCGTCCTTCACCTCTCCGGCACTCATCTCTCTCCTGAATTGCAGGCATTGAGCGCCGGCCTCGGCATTTTCGGCGCCGCCTTTCTACTCTCGTGGGCGGCCGAGCTTGCCCAGTTCGACATTCCGCAAGCGCTGGCGTTGGCGTTCCTGGCGCTGATCGCGGTTTTGCCGGAATATGCGGTCGATATGTATTTCGCCTGGATGGCGGGAAAAGATCCCCAATACACAGCCTATGCGACCGCCAACATGACCGGCGCCAACCGCCTACTCATCGGGGTGGGCTGGGCTGCCGTGGTCTTTACCTACTGGTTGAAGACCGGCAAGCGATCTTTCGAGCTCGAGCCCTCGCACAAGATCGAGATCCTGTTTCTCGCCTTGGCGACTGTCTACTCCTTTACGATACCGATGAAGGCGCAACTCGATCTTGTCGACGCCGTCGTTTTAGTTTCGATGTTCGGCCTGTACATCTGGCGCGCCACCAAAGCGGCCCAGATCGAGCCGGAACTCGAAGGCCCTTCCGAAATGATCGCCCACTGGGGAGTCCAACCGCGCCGCTTGATGACGGTGATCCTGTTTTTTCTCTCCGCATATACGATCTTTATCGCGGCCGAGCCGTTTGCCGAGGGCCTCTTGGCCATGGGTAAGACCTTCGGCATCGAAGAGTTCGTGCTGGTCCAATGGCTCGCGCCGTTGGCCTCCGAGTCGCCCGAGTTCATCATCGCGATTCTCTTCGCCCTCAGAGCCAACCCGGGCGCGAGCCTGGGCACGCTGCTATCCTCCAAGGTCAATCAGTGGACGCTGCTGGTCGGCATGCTCCCGCTTGTCTATATGTTTTCCGCCGGGCAAATGAGGCCCATGCACATGGACTCGCGGCAAGTGGAAGAGATGCTTTTAACCTCGGCCCAGTCTCTCTTCGCCGTCGCGGTGCTGATCAATCTCTCCTTCTCTTTGACCGAAGCGGCCATCTTGTTTGTTCTCTTCACCACGCAGCTCCTGATTCCCGACCAGACGTTCCGCTACCTGTTCTCTTTCCTCTATATTGCCTTGGCCATCGGAATTTTCGTCTTTAACAAGGAGAGTCGCAGATCTTTGGTCGCGCTTTTCCGGCCATCCAAAAAATCTTCGTCGTAGAAGAATCCCGACGCCATCAGAGTCGGCGGCTTGGGAGGTCGCCGTTTTTAGATATCAGGCGCCACGCGTCGTTTGAATCGTAGCTCAGATGAACGGCTTCGCCCGGATCGAGATGGAACGATCGATACTGGTTGAGAGGCGTTCCGGTGACGCGGCAAAGCACCGACAGGATGGGAAAATTGTGGCTGACGACGAGGAGCGTTTCGTCCGGACCGTGGCGCCGCACGATCCGTCCCAGACCGTCCCACGCCCGCTTCCCGACGTCGAGCAACCGCTCGCCGCCGGGAATATCGGCGTCCGCGGGCGTCTCTCGCCACCGGCGAAGAAAATCGGGACGGGTCGCCTGAATTTCCGCAAAGGTGAGGCCCTCGATCTCGCCGTGATCGAGCTCGCGCAAACTCTCCTCGATGGTGACGGCGAGGTTATGGAAGCGGCTGACCGCGGCGGCCGTCTGATGCGCCCGTTTGAGATGACTGGAGTAAATCGCGTCGATTTTCTCGCGGCTCAAGTTGATCGCCGCGGCCTCCGCCTGCTTCAGCCCGGTTTCGTTGAGTTCCAGGTCGGTCGATCCCTGGCATCTCTGCGCCAGATTCCAGTCGGTGGCCCCGTGCCGCAGCAAAAAAATCCGCATGATCAAAAGCGCCGACAAATCTCACAATGTATCCGAGATCCGAGATCCGATATCTGAGATTTGAGATCTGAGATTCGTCGCGCAGCGACGACTCAGCTCTCCTCCAGAAGTTTCGCTTCGACTTCGACGCGCCCTTTGGCCTTCAGGCTATCGATAAACTTTTTCATCGCGGCTTGCTTTTTCCCCTGAAGGGCCTGCCCCACAAGACCCGCCTTCTCTCGATCGAACCGCGCCATGTCCGCTCCCTGGCTCTCTTTAAACGCAAAAAGATAGACGCTGTCTTTTTGCGCGTAAGGCCGGTCGGCCACGAGATGATAGGGGGAAATCGCGATCTCCCCCGGCCGCGCATCTTGCAGCGCGCCTACTTTGGGAATCTCCGCGTCGCCGCGCATGAACCAGCCGGTCTCGCCGGCCTGAAGCCCGTTTGCTTTGGCGACCTTCTGGATGTCTTTTTCCTTCTTCAGTTGATCGAGCAGTGCCTGCGCCTTTTTGTTCACGAGCTCCAGCGCCTTCGCTTCCTTGACTCTTCGCTCGATCTCCGCGCGCACGCTTTCCAGAGGAGGAACCACCGGCTCTTTCCTCTGGCCGACGCGCAAAAGATAATAGCCGTTCGAGCCCTCGATAGCCGGGCTCACCTCTTTGACGGCCAAAGAAAAAGCGGCGCGGCGAAATTCTTCCATCGGCGCGATTTCCGGGAAAACTTCGGAAGGACCGAACAACGGAGTCGCTTTAACCGCGAGGCCCCGTTCCTTGGCAAGCGCGGCGAGCTCGGTCCCGGAGGCCGCCCTCTCGCGGTCGGCGTCGGCCGCTCGGGCGGCCTCGGCTTTTCCCCGCTCCGCTTTGACGGCGCGAACGATCTCCGGCGTCGCCTCTTTGAGGCTCGTGCTTTTCTCCTGCTTCACGTCATCGACTTTAAAGACGTGGTAGCCCAACGGACTCTCAACGACGCCGCTCACCTCCCCTTTTTTGAGCGCGAACGCGGCTTTATCCAACGCCGGGAGCAACTGGCCCGGACTCATCCACCCGAGATCTCCGCCCTTGGCCGCGCTCGGGTCGTCGGAATATTTTTTCGCCACCTCGGCAAAATCTTTTCCGGCGCGCGATTCCTTGAGCGCCGCCTCGGCCTTGGAACGCGCGGCGGCCTTGACCGCGGCGTCCGCGTCGGCGGACGCACGCGCGAAAACGTGGCGCAGGCGAAACGCCTGCGGCTGTTGAAACCGCGTGGCGCGGTTGCGGTTGTAGTAGTCCTCGATCTCTTTCTCGCTCGGCTGGACCTTGGCGGCGAAATGCTCGAAGGGATAGACGACATACTCGACTTGGACTTTGAGCGGCTCGGCGAGCGCGGCCTTGTTGCGGTCGTAGTAATTTTTGATTTCCTCTTCCGAAGCGCTCGCCTGCGCCAGAAAGTCGCTCGCCGGGAGGCGCATGAAATGGAACGAGACTTTTTCCTGCGCAAAGCCGTACTGCTCGCGCACTTCATTCTCCGAGACATGGACCGCGTCCTGGATCAGGTCGTAGAGCTTCTGGACCGCAAGTTGCTCTCTCCGCTCCTCCTCGAACTCGCCCGGTTTCATCCGGTTGGAGCGCAGCAACTGGAGATAGCGGTTCTTGCTGAAGCGGCCGTCGATCTGGAACTCGGGGATGCGGGCGATCGCGTCCATGAGCTCTCCATCGGTCACTTCGAGTCCGAGCCTGCGGGTTTCTTGCAGCAGCAGGCGCCGCTGAATCAAGTCCTCCATCACCGCATTTTTAAGTTTCAAATTTTTAAGCCGCTCCGGCGTCAACTCGCCCTTGAGGAGGTTGCGATACATATCGACCGCCTTTTGATACTGGACGCCGAATTCTCTCTGGCTGATGACTTCGCCGTTGATCTCGGCGACCTTCTCCGTCCCGGGCTCGTGAATGTACCGGCCTCCATAGAACAGGACGAAGACAACGACGATGAGCCCAAGGAGAAGCATGACCACCCAGGACCTCTTCCGTTTACGCAAAACATCAAGCATAAAATAGAATCCTTTTGATAAAACGGTAACGGAATGGAAACCCTTATATGATAGAAAATGGCTTCTTTCATTGCAACCGCCCGCGGATATTCCATCCGACGTAATGTGACATTCCGTTTCATCTTGCTTGATAGAGGTAAATTTGTTATTTTTACGAATCCCAACTCGACCGGGAATCGATAAGGAGTCTTTTTTGATGCTGGATTCCTTCTTTAGCCTCTTTTCCAACGACCTGGCCATCGATCTAGGCACCGCAAACACGCTCATCTACGTCAAGAACGAAGGCATCGTGTGCAACGAGCCGTCGGTCGTCGCGGTGCAGCACAAAAACGAGCGCGGCGGAAAAAAAGTGCTCGCGGTCGGCTCCGAGGCGAAAAAGATGCTCGGCCGGACTCCCGGCAGCATCGTCGCGATCCGGCCTTTGAAGGACGGCGTAATCGCGGATTTCGAGATCACCGAGGCGATGCTGCGCTACTTTATCCGCAAAGTGCAGAGCCGCCACAGTTTCGTCCGGCCGCGGATCATCATCGGCGTGCCGTTCGGGATCACCGAGGTGGAAAAACGGGCCGTGCGCGAGTCGGCGACGTCGGCGGGGGCGAGAGAAGTTTATCTCATCGAAGAGCCGATGGCGGCGGCGATCGGCGCCGGGCTTCCGATCACCGAGCCGACCGGCAGCATGATCGTGGACATCGGCGGCGGGACCACCGAAGTGGCGGTGATCTCCCTCTCCGGAATCGTCTTTTCCCGCTCGATCCGCGTCGGCGGCGACAAGATGGACGAGGCGATCACTCAGTTCATCAAGCGAAAATATAAATTGCTCGTCGGCGAGCGGACGTCCGAGCTGATCAAGATCACCATCGGCTCGGCCTACCCCGGCGATGAGATCCAGACCATGGAGATCAAAGGGCGCGACCTCGTCTCCGGCGTGCCCAAGACCGTCGTCATCACCGACAAGGAAATCCGCGACTCCTTGGTCGAGCCGTTGAACCAAATCGTCGAGGCGGTGCAGATCTCGCTCGAGCGCACGCCCCCGGAGCTGGCTTCGGACATCGTCGACCGCGGCATCGTGCTCGCCGGCGGCGGCGCGCTCTTGAGAAACCTCGATATGCTCATCCGGGAAGAAACGGGCCTGCCGGTCGTGCTCGCCGACGATCCTCTGACGGCGGTGGTCATGGGCGCGGGTAAAGCGCTCGATGAGATCTCGTTGTTGAAGGAGGTCGCCACGTCCTCTTGAAAGTTCCATGATTTCTTTCGTTCGCCGCAATCAGGTGCTGCTCAGCGCCTTTCTCTCCGTCCTGCTTTCTCTCTACATCATCGCTCCAGCCGCCAAAGGACACCGTCGAGCCGACCCCATCGGGCCGCTGCTGATCGCCGCGATGCGTCCGTTTCAGTCGGGCATTCAAATGACGATCTCGGGCATCCGGCAGGTGTACCTCAACTACGCCGCTCTGCGAGGCCTCACCGCGGAGAATGCAAAGCTCAAGGGGCGCATCCAGGAGCTCGAAGCCGAACGAAACCGGCATTTGGAAGACGAGTCGATCAACCGGCGTCTGCGCGAGTTGATGGACTTTCGCCTTGAGCTGCCGTCGGGCGCCGTAACCGCCTCGGTGATCAGTAACAGCGCCAGCACGTGGTTCAACATTCTGATCCTGGATAAAGGGAAAAAAGACGGAGTGGAAAAAGGCATGGGGGCGGTGTCGCCCCTGGGCGTGGTGGGACAAGTGGTTTCGGTCACGTCGAGAAGCGCCAAGGTCCTATTGATTACCGACTCTCACAGCGGAGTCGACGCGGTCGTGCAGCGAAGCCGGGCGCGCGGCATCGTCGCCGGGTCGCTGGAGAGCGGTCCGATCATGAAATACGTGAAGCGAAGCGACGACCTCAAGGAAGGCGACCGGCTCGTCACGTCGGGGCTCGACGGAGTTTTCCCCAAGGGCTTGCTGATCGGCACCGTGTCGAAGGTCAACAAAAAAAGCTTCGGCCTGTTTCAATACGTCGAAGTGACTCTCGCCGTAGACCCGGCGCGCATCGAAGAGGTTCTGGTAGTCCAGGGAGCGCAGGCGAAGGATTGAGAGCGGCGTTATGAAAGTATCTCTGCTGTTTCTCGCCGTTGGATTCATTCTGGTTCTGTTGCAGACGACCCTGCTGCACCTGGGGCCTTTCGTGCCGGACTTAACTCTGGTCCTATGCGTCTACCTGGGACTCAACCATCCCACGGTGGGGGCGGTTGTCGGCATTTTCATGTTGGGTTATTCTGTCGATGTGTTCTCCAGCCGAATATTGGGCGTCAACGCCTTTGCCATGTCGCTCGTCTTTATCGCGGTCCACCTGAGCTCCCGCTTCGTTTGGGTCCAGAATCCGCTGCTGAGCGCTCCCTTGGTCTTTCTCGCCTCGTGGGTTAAATTGGCGTCGCTGATGATCGTCTGGACGTTTTTTCTGACGCTGGACGGTTTCGGCGTCGGCGTGCTGAAATACGCCCTCTTCGATGCCCTGCTGGCGGCCGTTCTCGCTCCGGTGATGTTCGCCCTGCTGCGACGCGGCCAGAGTTACATCGAAAGAAAGCAAGCCTCGGTGGAGGGTTCATGATTTCCTTAAGCTCCCAGAAAGAGGTGCCGCCGGAGTTTCGCTACCGCACGCAGCTTCTGCTCTCCCTGGTGGCGGTGGTTTTCATTTTTCTCTTCGGCCGCCTCTTCTTTCTCCAGGTCATCGATGGCGAGCGCTACACCTACCTTTCCGAGAATAACCGCATCCGGCTCAAAAAAGTTCCGGGCACGCGGGGAATGGTCCTCGACCAACGCGGACAGCTTCTGATCGACAGCCGCCCTTCTTTCGATCTTCTTTTCGTTCCCGAAGACGCGCCGGATCCGGAAAACACGCTTCGTCAGTTGGCCCGTCTTTTAGGACGCGACCAAGCCGAGCTGCTGAAAGCGCTCCAGGAAAATAAATTTCGCGCGCCGTTTGAGGAAATCGTGCTCGGAAAGGATATCGATTGGATCTCGATGGTGGCCGTAGAATCGCATCAGCTCGATCTCCCGGGCGTCACGCTGAGAAGCCGCCCGCGGCGCAGCTACATCGAGAGCGGCATGGCGGCTCATCTATTGGGCTATTTGAGCGAGATCGGCCCCAAACAGCTCAAAATGCAGAAAGCCAACGGCTACAGCATGGGCGATGAGATCGGACAGTTCGGCCTGGAGCGGCGCTGGGAGGAATTCCTGCGCGGGCAGAGCGGCGGGCAGCAGGTCGAAGTCGATGCCTTGGGGCGACGCGTCCGAGTGCTGCACGAGGTGGAAGACGTTCCGGGAAACAACGTCGTCCTGACCCTCGACAAGGACGTTCAACAAACGGCGTTCGAAGCCTTGCAAGGAAAGGAAGGCGCCATCGTCGCGCTCGACGTCAGCAACGGCGCCGTGCTCGCCATGGCCAGCACGCCCGCCTTCGATCCCAACGTATTCGCCCGCGGCGTCACGGCCGAAGAATGGCGCACGCTCATGACCGACCGCCTGCATCCGTTGAACAACCGGGCGATCCACGGCCAATACCCACCGGGCTCGACGTTTAAAATCGTCATGAGCATCGCCGCTCTTGAAGAAGGAGCGGTCCAGCCGGATACGCGTCTGTCGTGCTATGGCTCGATGGCTTTCGGCAATCGAGTTTTTCGCGACTGGAAAAAAGAGGGACACGGCTCGGTCGATCTGCACCGAGGCATCGTCCAGTCCTGCGACGTCTATTTTTACCAGGTCGGGCAGCGATTGGGCGTCGATAAAATTGCCCACTACGCGCGGGCGTTGGGATTGGGCGAGAAAACCGGCATCGATCTCGACGACGAGAAGCCCGGCCTGATACCCGACACCGAGTGGAAGAAGAAGCGCTATGGCCAGCCCTGGTTTCCCGGCGAGACGCCATCGATTTCCATTGGCCAAGGCTACGTTAGCGTCACGCCGCTGCAAATGGCCAACATGATGGCCACGGTAGCCAACGGTGGGACTCTTTACCGGCCCTGGTTCGTGCGCAAAGTAGAGTCCCTGGACGGCACGGTCATCCGCGAGTACGGACCGGAGGTGATTCACTCGATCGAGCTCAAAGAAACTACCTTGGAACAAGTGCGCCGCGCGCTCTCCGACGTGGTGAACAGCGGAGAAGGAACCGGCGGAGCGGCAAAGTCGCAGATCACGCAGATTGCGGGAAAGACCGGAACGGCTCAGGTCGTGGAAATGCGCGGCAAGATCGTCAAGAGCGAGAACCTCTCCTATCTCTTGCGCGACCACGCCTGGTTCGTCTCGTACGCGCCCGCGGAAAAGCCCGAAATCGCCGTCGCGGTCATCGTGGAGCACGGCGGCCACGGCGGCTCGGCCGCGGCGCCGCTGGCGAAAAAAGTGATCGAGAAATATCTCTCGGTGCGCGGCCAAACGCCGCCGGCGCGCGAAACGCTCGCCCGCGGGCAAGGAGCGACGGGTGCAAATTGACCGCAGGCTCGTCTCCCACTTCGACTGGACGCTGCTCGGCCTCGTCGTCGGACTCATCCTGCTCGGAATTCTAACCATCTACAGCGCAACCTACAGCGTCAGCGAGCACCGCGCGAGCGGCCTGGCCTCAAAACAGTTTTACTGGTTTCTTATCGGCGTCGCCGCCATGGTGGCCGCCACGACGTTCGATTATCACCGCGTGGACCGCATCGCCTATCCTTTTTACGGCGCGGTCCTGCTGCTGCTCGCGCTGGTTTTTATTACCGGGCACTCGGGTGGAGGGTCCCAGCGCTGGCTGCACCTGGGAGTTTTTACCCTGCAACCCTCGGAGTTGGCGAAGCTCGCCATCGTTCTGGCGCTGACGAAGTTTTTGCAGTACGACGAGCCGCCCGGCGGCTACCGCCTGCGGGATTTATGGCTGCCGTTTGGGTTGGTGCTGCCGCTGATCGTCCTGACGCTGATCCAGCCCGACCTCGGAACGGCGGTGAT
>CAYOJC010000053.1:0-31166 GCA_964404195.1 uncultured Syntrophobacteraceae bacterium | reverse complement strand
AAGCGCGACCGGAAAAGACGTGAGCGTGGCTCGTGCTCGTGACGGGGAGAAATGCCGTGATCGTGATCGTCGGGGAAAAGACATTAGTGAGCCGGCGAACTCACAGCGATACGGCCGGAACCGTTAAGGTTCTCTGAGGTTTTTCATTGCGCTCGAAAATACCATGGTAAACCGAGTCCATCTGTTTGAGCACCTCGGGCTTGAAGTACTTCTCGCCGCACTGGACGCAGACTCCGGCAGGAACGTTACTTACGACCATCAAGCGCTTTTCGCGGCGATAGTCGTAGTCGATTGTTTTCTCGACGACTTCGCCCCCGCAATATGAACAATCGTGGTATCGGTTCATGACCGTGCCCCCCTGGTTCTTGGATCCACCCACTTCGGCGGAGTGGGCGAATAAACAGTAATCATTCTCAGCATTCGCTGATTGTCGGTCTTCAGTGTTGCCCACCCGAGCACAACATGGATCGGCGCTGTGCCGACAAAACCAAGCAGCAGACAACTTTCCCCTCTTGGATCATTGAGCAGGTAGACCGGAGCGTTGGGCTCCAAATGAAAACCGATGTGTCGGCACGACTCGGACTTTAGCCACGACTTCTCCGCGTCTCACGCCTCATGCGGTGTACTTCAGCGGCGATATCCTCAAGTGGCGGTCCATTCTCCGCAGCTCGCTCGGCTATTCGAGGCGGCTTTAGGGGTTGCAGCCGTTTAAATCAATCATGTCTCCTTCCGTCCACACCGCCAACTCGCTCGAAGTCGGGAACAGCCGCAGCATTTCTTTAGGAAGTTTTATAGACCCGTCCGTTTCGACCTTGACCGCTTTCATAAGTTCCCCCTAGTAAATTTTGAATCGGAGCTTTAAACGTCTTGTCATCTCTCAGAGTTGATATTGGGGTCAAGCCTGATATTTGCTATTTGCTCCTTGGGCTCATCGCCTGTGGTTGGAAATCACTGCTCTTAACATTTGGCGGAATCGCAATTGTCACGCCTGACCCCCGGATTTGTTTCACGGATTTAACAAGCGGAGGGAAAGTTTCACGTTTTGAGAATTACCAAAACGTCGAAGCTTCAAAAGCCAAGCGGGCGCGTCCATTATCTAGGTTTCCCAAACAAATCATCGAACATTTTTTGATAGTAGGCGGTTTTCGCCTCGTCTTCGGGCGAAATAATACGTAGATTTGCGCGATCAACACCTATCGTGGGTTGGACATCGCTCCGTCCCGGGACTTTTCCGAGCTTGCTGATCAGCTGCTGTCCGTCTTTGGAAATCGCGAATTCCACGACCAGCCGGGCCGCGTTCGGGTGAGGCGCTCGGGCCATGACGGCCGCGGGATGGGGTTCGGCATAAAGCGGATCTTCGATTCGGACCCAATCGACGGGGCTGCCTGATTCCTTTACGTTTTCGACATTGTTGGCGTAGACGGAAAACGCAATCGGTAATTCTCCGGCTCCCACGAGAGTGGCCGTGAGTGTTCCTCCGTCGCGAACCGTCGGGTTTTGTTGCGCCAGCTTGCGCAGAAAATCTTCACCCTTCTCTTTACCGTATAAGTTGAGCATTGCGGCTAGAAACATAAAGGCGTTTCGATTGGCTCCGAGCTTGCCCTTCCATTTTGGGTCCAACAGATCGGTGTAATGCTTTGGGAGATCCTGCTGCGCGACGAGCTTTGTGTTATAGGGAATCGAGTGCACGGTGGGATAGATATCGGTCCAGTATCCCTCTTTGTCCTTGAAGCGGGCATCGAATGCCTTGCGCTCCGGGGAGTCAAATTTAACCAAAAAATTTTTGTCCTTCAATGCGTACAAAACGGTGCCCTCCGTCATGACAGCATCGACGAGGTTCGCTCCGGCGCGGCTTTCGGTCAGAACCCTTTGCAAAATCGTCGTGCCGGAGGCGCGATAGATTTCCAATTCCACACCCGGGTTAGCTTTCTCAAACGCGCTGCTAAACGCCTTAGTATCGGCGCTCGCCAGCGAAGTATAGAGCAGCACCCGTCCCTCTTCTTTGGCCTTGGCGTAAAACGAGCTGTCCGCGGCGCTTTGTGAGACGAAACCGCCGCAACACACCAAACTCAAGATGGTAGCGAAGTAAAATTTCATGGTCTTCATGGTCGCGATCTCCTTGTTGAAAGGGTTTGTCGAACCATTGCGATAGTACTTTTACCGTACCAAACCACCCGGTGGTGTCAATTGCCGGCTGCGGACCAGCCCCGCTCTGAAGCCAGCGAGACTTGCGATGTAGGGGTTTATCACGAGTTAATTCGCGAGCACAGTTGGGGTCAAATCTTTACCTTTGACAGAGACGCCCTTCCGTCTCCGGGGTCATCTCCGGCGTCAGATTGTTTCGTCTCAACTTTCTTCGGCCCTTTCTTAGTCAGCCTGAATGCACGATCCACGTACGGCATGCGCGTTCTTCTCTCTATGCAGACAAAATTGCAACACGAGTGTAACAGATCAAGTCAAAATCCTAAAAAAAAGTTCAAGCGCTTCGCTGCGTCAAGCCGTTCAAGCAACCCCGCCGCGGATCACGTTGCCCTTGTTGTATGCGGGCATGTACAACGGCGCTTCGGATTCCGCATGAAAACGAAAAGGGTGGAGGGATAAATGGGTTCGTGTGAACTATGCGACATCGGAACACCGTCGTTGTACGGCTAAAAACCCGGAGTCAACTCGCCACCCGCGTCTTGAAAGGATTTAGGACGGTTATACCAGGGATGTTCTTAAAGTCCTTCTCACTTTCCGTGACGATAACTTCGATGCCATGTTCAAGCATGCATGCAGCAATGAGAGCGTCCCAAAACGGCGCACGGACACTTTCCACGATCTCCATCGCTTAAAATTCCGGGGACATAATACTCATTTCGATACGGGGAAGGCAGACCACCCGACTAAAAAAGAATACATAGAAATAAGTATTGTGTCCCTGGATTCAGCTGACACAGGTAAAGGCCTGACCTGGGACCCCTGCTGCCGCCTCGTCACGGGTGGACCTTTTCAAGGACGCTGGTGCGGTGGTAGCGCAAGAAAGGCACGTGCTGCTCATTAAGGCCCCGCAGTCTCATGGAGGACTCCAAGCCAATAGCGCGACGATCTGCAGCACTTAGCCGGACAGAGATGACGATCTTTCCATCATCAGTAAATGAAACGAGCCCACGGTCAAGGGCCGAATCAAGGTTTGGGGTCAAGAGAAGGCCGTTGTACGGGTTGAGTCGCTCGGCATTTGTAGAGACCCTCCAGGGCTTGAGATGCGAGGCGCGCAGGAGTCTAGGCTCTCGGCACGCGGTGACGGCGCAGCCGCCCCACAGCGCGAGCAACCGATCCCGAAACCGACCTTGGCCTCGGCGAGCCAAGACAAGTGCTCGGCGCTCCGTATCGGTCAGGGCAGTAGCTTCGGGGTCCTGGGCGACAATCTCGAGGGCTTCGATGTCGCTCTCTGGCTCGGGATGGGTCGCCAGGCTAGCGAGAGGGTTGGGGAGGCGAGGTGCGGAGCGCCAGCCGCCGCCGACGCACCACACGACACCTTGTGCGTCAAGCCGATCTCGCAGTTCCACGTTGAAGTTGGGCGCCTCGTGTAGGAGGAAGTCCAGGAACGCGAGGGCGTGTAGGTATCGACCGACGGGGAGGTGAGCGGGCGGAAACCGCGGAAACCCCGCTTGCTGGAACGCCCTGTCGAACGGCTGGATGCGGATTGGAGGATGGTCGAACGGTGAGAGAGCCATGAGGAACGTGGATGTTACAGTGAGTTGAGCCCCTGGTTGACTAAGGCCGCCAGCCGGGAGGGTGGCTGCAAAAGTCGAGAAGCGGTCTGGCAGCGGGGCCTTACCTTCCCAGAGGCCGAGGAGCGCCGCCCGCACGGACGGCCAGTCATCGGAACACCACTTCAACAAGGGCTGCTGTTGGCGCCAGTGTATGATGTTGTCGTCGGGGCTTCGCACCGCGGCCCGGAAGAGATTCAGACCCTGAGGACTACCGCTGCGCATCGCTTCTCTGGCCCGCCCAAAGTCCGCGGCGAGCCTCAGCTTGTAATCGCGCTCCTTAAGGTCGAACTCGGGATCGTAGCGGTAGCGCCGAGCGAGGTCAAAGAAGCCTTGGAGCTTATTTGATGTCACACTGGACCCCGGACTTCGGAATCATGGGCGGCGGGTACTGCATTCGGGCTATCACCACATCCATTGAGTATATTGGTCAGCATCGGACGGTTGGCCGACCTGAGCCGACACCGGCAATACTCTTCAGCCTCACAGGACTTGTCAACACCCGGTCTGCCGGTCGGTGGTGTCGTTCTCTCGCTGAAGGCAGGTTTTCTGCTCTGGGTTGTTCGCGGCTGATTCAAATAAAGACTCCCTCCGGCTCGTTTCAGATGGCTTTGCTTCCTACGTTTCCTTCAGCATTTTAGAGAATGCGTTCACCACGTCCTCTTTTTCGAGGTATTTAAAGCTCAACCCCAGGGTTACTGTGAATGCGATATCTTGATACATCAGCGCATCCACTTCATATTCGTGTTGGTAAGAAGGATGCCATGTATTTCGTCCTTTACTGGTGTGGTGATGTAAAAATCCTCTTTTTTCGACCACGTAATCGATTAGCGACTCAACGTTATGTGTTCCGAACTTGTCTGTGGCCCGTTTTAAAAGTTGTCTATCAGGGTAGAACTCGGATGGAAATTTTAGGAATTCACTAACGGCATGTTTGAATTCTGACGACTTCTTAAATTCCGCCATAATAGCACGGGTTCTTGTTCTACCATTTCCAAAGAGCGTCTCGAAAATAAAGTAAAATTGATAAATTGCGTCTATGAATCTCCGTTCCATGATGGCTAGTCGGCCTCTGCGAAAGAAGTTGAGCGGAAGCTCGATTTCTTGTAGTGACCATGATGCGATAACCGACCTAGCCATTACATCAAATGGAATTGACGTGGGTCGGAGCTCAATCGTTTCCCGAGTTTCTTTAAAACTGGTTACAGCAAGTTCCTTCCTCTCTGCTTCGGATTCAGGCAGCCATTCTATCTCTGGTGTATCTGATTCAATACCTTCTAAACCAAAAAGCGATAGAAATCCCCCTAGCGCTCGCATTTCCAGTTGCTGAAAAATCATTCTGTGGTTATTCAAATTGAGTGTTGTTTTCCCAGTTTGTGCGTCGCGGGTATAATTAGGCCATTCGTCTTTAGATGGGAGGGATTGAACTACTCGAATGGACGTCAGCAGCCCTTGATCCGTGTCAAGGAAGTAGGTAGCGTGTCCATGCCGTATGGTTCGGTTTTCGGCGATTTTAAGTTTACCTTTGACGCAGAATTTGTAAACGCACTTCATAAGTGCTTAGCGCTGAAAGCTCGCAGGTTCGAAATTCTGCTTATTTACGGCGATAAGATCCCGCCTTTTTTTTCGTTTCTTTTTTCCTGCAAGTCGACGGCCTCTGTAAACATCTACGCAACATACTTCAGCATTCCACACTTGTCCCTTTCTCTTGAGAGAGTTTTTTCTTATATTCGTGAATTAGGCTCGTCGTCCGGCCTTCGTAAAGTAAAATTCCGGGGACATAATACTCATTTCGATACGGGGAAGGCAGACCACCCGACTAAAAAAGAATACATAGAAATAAGTATTGTGTCCCTGGATTTCGTAGGGGCATCGCCTTGTTATGTTGCGATCGGGCGCTGGACTACGTTTTGCCCTGCAATTCATGTGCAATCTCATAGCCCTTTGCCGTTAATGCAAAGATCTCACCTTTCGAGTCGCGACGTTCTAGAATTTTGTACGCAACTAGACTATCCAACGCACCCTTCCATATTGCTATCGTTCGAGGCGATTGATCGGGGCACAGGTTTTTGCCGCCTGTTTGAAAACTGGTGCTCACCTTGTTGCGACTGTACAGTAGCAGTCCGTTCTTGTCCTTCGATACCTCCACGACCATCATTCGTGCTTCGGATGTAAGATTAATTCCTGCGAGCTGATCGACTTCAGTCGCAATAAAATCTTCGTTGTCACCAATCTCGATTTGGGAAATAGATTCAAGCCGTTGAGCTAGTTGTGGCCACCGCGCGTGAAAGTTGCCTTCGAGCAGGGCCAGATCATGTTTCGCTGCGAAGGCTTTTTCATTGAGAGACTTTATGAGTTCCCATGTGTCATCGCGACCGGCAACAGTGCATTGCCATTTGCCGAGCGGGCCATCAACGAGCATGTTTGGATCAACGCCGAAGAGATATGGGCAGATCAACACGTCAGGTCCATTTGTCGCGATTGCCCCTGTTTCGTAGTAAATCCAAGGCGATCGCACGTTTTCGGGCGTCACGCAAATGATGCAGATTTTGGTCTGTTCGAGAACGTCTTGAAGCTCGCGAAACCAGTCGTGCCCCTTTGCAATGTCTTTACTGGACATCCATGGGTCAATTCCAGGGGCGACAGTTGGCAGCCATTCGTGAAGTGCCGATGCGACCCCCTTACTTTGTTCTTTTGACCAGCTGAGTAGAACTTTCATTCAAGAGTCCTATTTAATGGACACCTAACCATTCAGGATATTGGCCAGCATAGTACTTATTTCTCTTCAGCGTGTAACGACTTGTCAACACTTCTGTAAAGAGAATGGCTTCTAGTTCGATCCACTGTTGGCTTCCACAATCTTTATCTCCTCGTCCGTCAGCCCGTACAATTCGTAGACGAGTTGGTCGATCTGGCGGTCGGTGGCGTCGATCTCGCGCTGAAGACGGGATTTCTGCTCTGGGTTGTTCGCGGCTGATCCCAATAAAGACTCCCTTCTTCTGAACCGACCTTTTCCCGAATCAACCGTAAAGAGCCAAGAGCGGATTTGACCCCTTCTTTCCAACGGCGACAGAAAAGGCTCGCGTCCCCTTTTCTCTCCTTAGCTTCGAAACGTGACCTTCCGTAGGTGAGCCTTTCTGTATCCCGAGACCATGACGTTAACCAATTCCTCAATTTCGAAGATACTTTTGTTGGGAACATAGAGCACCTTGGCCTTCTTGAGAAGTCCGTGCTGAGAGGATTCATTATGGGGCATGGAAGGGACAAAAAACTCCAAGAGGTAGCCTTCTATGACAAAAATGAAGGACACATAACGACTTCTTACGCGAGGGATCGGAGAAATGATTAGCTGATTAATGTCTTTCGCCGAGAACCCTCCCTTACTTTCGGGCGTAGGGTCGAAGAGGCGCACTATCTTGCAACCGAGCTTGAGTGGGTTCAGAGGTTTGCCGTAGTGCAACGAAATTCTGGCTTCCTCCGCCAACGACTCAGGAAGGATGACTTTTGCGAAGGCGTTAAGATCTGAAACAGCAGCTCGCCAAAGTAAAGATGTGACAAATAATTTAAGCTTTCCGTAGTTAACGCTTTTTAGTGTGATCCCGGAGTTAGGCACGTGCGCTGGAGTCTTTGGCATCCTCCGTAGGGTTTCGATGCCGTACTTTTCGTAGTCAGAGAGGATGCTTTCGCAGTCGCAACAAAGAAGGTATTGCCACCAACTTTCAATGCTGTATTCAACTGGCTTATTCTCCGAGTCGTCGAAGCTAATCAGCTTGCCGGAGCTTTGTCGCTTTATGCTGCGAAACAAGGCGTCTGGAAGGATGTGTGAACGCTTAAGTTTTTTGGGCTCACGACA
The DNA here is from genome assembly GCA_964404195.1 of uncultured Syntrophobacteraceae bacterium. Classification (GTDB taxonomy): domain Bacteria; phylum Desulfobacterota; class Binatia; order UBA9968; family UBA9968; genus JAJPJQ01. Next base: position 23,561 of record CAYOJC010000053.1, on the reverse strand, counting down.
AAGGCCGCAAGTACGTTCAGCCATGGACAACGTAAACCTAACGCTATGCCGCCAAGCTGCGACCGATAATACCAGAGGCACAATCCCCGTTTTTCAGGTCAGCTTCGGCGGCGGGTTCGATGACGGTGCACAAGCCTTGAGCGGCTCAACCTCCTAATCGCAAGATGCCCCATGCCATGGCTTTGCCACGACACGCGGGCCTTTTCGATTATTACACGATAAACCTGTTGGTCATTTGGAATGATCGGGCGTAGCGTTCGTCTATTCTTGGGACCCCCGGCTCGTCCCTGTAAGGCATCCAAGATATCCTTCAGCCGGTTGTCAACGTCATGAAACCCCAACGCCGTGTCGTTCATATAGAACCGTGCCTCAACCTCCAAACGATCAGTCGGGTGATATGAAACGGCAGACTTCCGTTGTTGTTCCGAAATCGCGCGATGGAGCTTCCTTCGCCATGCGTTTCGAGGCGTCCGGTATGGGGGAATTCTGATCTTCAGCCTAAGTGGACGTTTAGCCATTGGTAGCAACAAGTGAAAGCTTTTGCCATCTAACCATTGAGTTATTGCTCGGTATAACACGGTCGCCCAACTTCAGACGACACCGCCAATTCTCTTCAGCCTCTAAGGACTTGTCAACACTTCTGTGAAGAGAATGGTTTCTACTTCGATCCATTATCGGTCTCCACAATCTCAATCTCCTCCTCGGTCAGCCCATAGAGTTCGTAGACGAGCTGGTCGATCTGCCGGTCGGTGGCTTCGATCTCTCGCTGAAGGTTCGTTTTGTCGTTTGGGTTCTTTACGGCAGCCAATTTCTTGTGGAGGTCCAACATACGCTCAACCAGAGCAACCATCTTGTCATGGCGTGTTTTGTCGGCGGAATCGGAGGGGTTGAGCACCCGAATCGGCACTTTTTCCATGTATTGGTAAATCAGTCGGTAGCGGTACTGGCCAGCACGGATGCCGAAGGGAATGCTGATGTTGCTGATCGCAAACCAAAATAACTGGCTGTTCAACACGCCAAGCAGATAAAGATCGTCCACGCCTAAGCAGTAGGCGGTATTCGCTAGATAGATGCCGCTTCGATCCAGACAAAAACGTGGCTCCTTGCAGATGTCGGGAAAGATAATCTTTGGCGTGTCGAAATACTGGTAGTAATCGCAAGGGCGGAGTTCCCACCAGTAGTCACCATGGTCTTGTCGCTTGCGCAACGGATCAGAGAACGCTTCAAGGTGGTGAGCAATGCCAGGGTGTTCGCGGCTGAGCCACTTCCACGCTTCCTTCTCTGAGAAGTTACTGGAGTTTTTCTGTGCCCTTGCCATCTGTCGCTTCGTCCATCCAGACGGGATGACAATCAGGTATCTCCCAGCCTCATTAATGAGGTAGCGCCGAATGTCCTGTCCCCCAAGAAAGGGTTTGATAAGCGCCCTGCTCGTCGGTCGCGACTTGGTGAGAGATGCTCGTTGCTCTTCAGAGATCTCGAAGGCTTCATTTAACCCCGTCAGGAGTCCACGGAACATCTTGCACTCGATATACTCTCCCAGCGGCTTGCCGGCTTTCATGATCTTTGCAAAAACAGCGGTTTCCTCGTTCGACTTGAGTGACCATGCGTCAGGCGAAAGCTGTTCGTGCGGGATCGTGAAGTGATTCACAGCGACATACTCGCTTAGGTTTTGAATGTCCAGTGAGGGAACCTTGGAGACTTCAACGCGACCGGGCTTTACGCCTTTGGCGAAAAGCGGAATGCAGACATATGTGTCTTTAGCGTTAGTAAAGACCGGCAAACCGCCGAAATCGACAATACGCAAAACAGCGGCATGCTTCTTCAGTGTGCGGCGGAGCGGCTCGCCATAGGTCGTGCGTAGGAAGCTGCTCGACACGATAATGCTGAGCAGGCCGCCATCACGGAGCAGCTTTACTCCCTTCTCCATGAAGTAGGCATAGAGGTCAGCGGTGCCATCGAAAGCCTCGTAGTGATTCTCGAAGTATTCTTTGAATTCCGACAGCGATTCCTGCCGCACATACGGTGGGTTTCCAATCACAGCGTCAAATCCGCCGGATTTCATGATGGCGGGGATTTCAGAATTCCAGTCGAAGACGTTGATGCGGTAGCGGTCTTCCTCGCCGAGAAGGGTCAATTGCTGGTTCTGGTAGAAGTCTGGGCCGATGAGGGAGTTGCCGCATTTGATGTTGTTGCCGAGGTCGGGGAGGGCGCGCTCGCGGAAGAGCTTGAGGTTCTTGCCGATGGTTTCTTCCGATTCGTCTTCGAGAACCTTGAGCAAGAGGCTCAGCTTGGTGACTTCGACTGCCTGGCTGTCGATGTCCACGCCGTAGATGTTGTTGAGCAGAATCCGCTTTTTCTCCTGCGTGGTGAGGAGCCATTGCCCGCCGGAGCCCTGATAGATCTCTTTCGTGTGCTTCTGCGAACCGTCCTTCACGTACCAATCGCGGTGGTGGTTGAGCAGGCAGGTGTAGGCTCCGATAAGGAAGGAGCCGGAACCACAGGCGGGGTCTAGAATTCGCAGCTTGCTGATCTCCTTGGGAGCTTTGCCTTCACACAGCTTTCCGACGGTGTTCTTGACGATGTAGCCCACGATGTACGCCGGCGTGTAATAGACTCCGCCGGCCTTCTTGACCTCCGGCTTGTCCTCGACCACGGCATGATGTCCGGCGGTGAGCCGGATAACTTTACCCAGGAACTGCTCATAGACATTGCCGAGGATGTCTCCGCCGAGGACGGAGAATTCATACGGGCTTTCGGGATAGTAGAGGCGGCGGATGATGTCCTTCAGAACCTTGTCGTCGATCTTGAGCGTTAGGGTCAGCTCGTCCGGGGCTTCAGCCCTATCTTTCTCCTCCTTGAAATGGAACAGGCCTGAGTTGTACCTGTCATCCGCGATGCCGTAGAGGTACTGGAGTCTTTTGTAGGCATGCTCGCCGTTGAGCAGCGCCAGGAGCTGACCGTAATGCTCGATGCCCCGGTCCTCGCACATCCTGAGGAAGATGATCCGGTCGATGGTGCGCTGGACGGCAAAGTTGAGGTCGCGCACGCTCAGCCGGGGATTGCGCAGGGCCAGGTTCTTGGCCAGCGCCTCGCGCCAGCTTTCGATCTCGGCCAGGAACTCGGCGTCGACCGCAGATGTGCCGCGCTTGCCTTTGCCCGCCTCGGCGAATTTATCGAACGAGCCTTGCAGTACCGCTTCTTTGGAAAAGACCTTGGCAATCTCTTCCCACCGCGCCTCGTATTCCTTGTAGGTGAGATAGAGGACTCTGCCGACGCTTGCCTTGTCGGTCTCCTTGGGTGGCTGGCGGCAATCGTAGACCGCAAACTCCGCGAAGTTGATGAGGATGGAAAGGGACAGCTTGGCGCTCCAGGCGTAGCGGCGCAGTTGGTACGCCGGGCTGGTTTCGTCTTTAATGCTTATGGCGGGTTTCTTAGCTTCCAGAAAGAACTTGCGGGTGCCGCCGACACGGAAGGAGTAGTCCGGCGCCTTGGTGGCGCCGCCGACTTTTATCGCGTCTTCGTGGATAACGTCTTTGTAGGCCTCGGCATGCCCGGCTTTGTTGGCAACGTCCCAGCCGAGCGCGTCGAATAGCGGGTTGATGAACTCGACCCGGACCTGGGTCTCCCCATACGCCGGATTACGGTAGGATTCGAGATTCTGCTCGAACTTCTCGATTAGCTGCGTGATCCCGGTTGGTGTCGCGGCCATGCAGCCTGAGTTTAACCGAGATATAGATTTTCAGGCAAGAAAGAAATTTTTTAAAAGGAACCACTACCTGTCGAAGGTTAGTAGAGAAACGTCTCCAAACTGAAGGCGCCGCCGCCGAGGAGGCCCAAAGCGATGAGTGAGGCTAGTAGCGAGAAGGGAAAGTCCGCACTGCCGACAAACTGATTCTCGACAAAATTTCTTGTGCTCGCGACGAGCATATTGACTGCCAGTAATGAAGCGGCCAATCGAGTCCCCAGTCCAAGCAGAAGCATCAGCCCGCCGAAGACTTGAATCGTGCCGATAACAATGGCCAGGTGGTGCGGAAAGGGGAGTCCTAGTTGTCGGATACTATTGGTTAGACCTTCTCGGCTCGCCTTGGTGCCTCTCTCTACTCCGGTCATCTTGGGATAACCGTGAGCGACAAAGATGAGGCCGAGACCCAAGCGCAGGAAGAAGAGTCCCCAGTTTGCTCCTGATTCCCAGGGTTGCGTCAACTGTTCCCTCCCTCGGCGTGGAGAAGGTTGGTTTTTTCTTTGTCGATTTCCAGCGTGACGGGATCTATGACTACCTTATACATCTCTCTCGCCTTCTCGACGGATATAAACTCCTTAACCACGTCCATTCTGACTTTTTCCGGATCGCGCTCCGCGGGATTGCCGACGCCGGCGCCGCCGCCGCTGATCTTGAGTAGAATATCGCCCGGCTTGAGATCGTAGAGGCGGTGCCCGCGAATTTTTTCGGTCTTGCCGTCGCGCGTGAGATAGGAGCGAGAGTTGGGCGTCGGCTCGCCGCCCAAGGCGCCGGGCGCGCGCACGATCTCGCCGTCCGAGCTGCCGGTGGCGATGCCGGCGTCGCCGCCGACGTTCTCGACTTCCCAGTGGATGCCCGAGGCGCCGCGCCACTTGCCCGCGCCTGAAGTGTCCTGGGCAAACTCCCAGCGCCGCGTCCGCCAGGGGAAGCGCATCTCCACCTCTTCGACGTTTCCCTTGTTGACTTCGCCCAGCGCGCCGATGGAGGTCGCGCCTTCGTAGCCGTCGAATCCTCTGGCGGCGCCGGCGCCGCCGTCCATATCGAAAGTGGTCACGACGTATTTCTCATTCGTGCGCGGATCGAGGCCGAAGATGTAGTGGCCGTAGCGCTTGCCCCAGCAGGCGATGGCGCGCTCGGGAATCGCTGTGGACATCGCGCTCACCACCGACTCGATAATCTGGTGTCCCATGCTGACGGGCGAGGCCCCGACGGTCGCGGGGTATTGTGCATTGAGGACCGAGCCCGGCGGCGCGTAGACGGTGATCGGCCTGAGGCTGCCCTCGTTGTGATATTCGCCGAGCGCGGGATCCAAAAACATGAAGAGCGCGGAGAGTGAGTTGCTGTAGGTAGAATTGAACACGCAGTTCACGAAACCTTTGCGCTGCTTGTCGCTCTTGGAGAAATCGACGCTGAGCGTGTCGCCTTTCACCGTAATCTCGCAGCGCACCCAGACCGGCACGTCCAACTCGGTGCCGTCGTCGTCGGTCGCCGACTCCCCGTAGTAAGTGCCGTCGGGCATCTTTTCGATCGCGGCGCGCACGGCCCGCTCCGTGCGATCCATCATTTCATCGACGCAGGCCAGCACGGTCTCCTTGCCGTACTTATCGAGCAACGCGACGATCCGCTCCTCGCACACGCGCGTCGCGGCGATCTGGGCGTAGTTGTCTATCCGTGTCCCCTGCGGCCAGCGCACGTTGTTCAAGATCAGCTCCATCACGTCCTCGCGCTCTTTGTCGCCTTCCATCACCTTGATGCCGGGAATCGCCAGCCCCTCGGCGTGGATGTCGTAGGCGTTGGGAAAATAGCCGCCGGGATAGGCGCCGCCGGTGTCCATCTGGTGGGCGCGGCAGAGCGTGAAGAAGAGCAGCTCTCCGCGATAAAAAATCGGCCGGTAAAAGCCCCAGTCCGGCAGGTGACAGCAGTAGCCGTGATAGGGGTCGTTCACCAGGATCACGTCGCCGGGGTTTAAATTTCCTTTGAACTTGTTCAGCACGTATTCGACCGAGAGCTTCCCGCCGAGATACTGCACCGAGAGGCCGATCGGAATCGCCACCGTGCGCCCGGTGCCGTCCCAGATGCCCACCGAGACGTCATGGAGCTGCGCGATCAGGTAGTTTTGCGAGGTGCGGTCGATGACGTGGCGCATCTCCTTGCAGATACTCTGGAGGGAGTGCCACACCGTAGAGAGAGTCATGGGATCGACGCGGTCCGAAGCCATCTTTTACCTCCGCGAGAGAATATAGTTTTTCACGCCGTCCACCGCGCAGACATACGAGCCGGGGATGACCACCGTGGTCGCCGGCTCCTCGATCACCGCCGGCCCGAGAATTTTGTGGCCGCAGGCGAGCTTGGCTCCGTCGTAAATCGGCGTCTCTTCGTATCCCTTGGCGAGATCCCAGAGGACGGGGCGGCGGCGCTTCAGCGCCTCTGCCGCGTCGCCGGTCGCGCGTGGAATCTCCGCCAGCTTCAATCGCTCCTGGCGCGCCGTCGCTTTAAGGCGGACATTGAGAAACTCGACTTCGCGACCGGGCATGTTAAACGTAAAGAGATCTTTGTGCCGTTTGTGAAATGCCTCTGTGATCTCATCGAGATCCTTGGCGCCAATCTCTCCAGGCGGCACGTCGAATATTTCCATCTCATGAAACTGGCCGACGTAGCGCATTTCCATCGAGCGCCGGAACACCGTGTCGCGCGGAGCGATGCCGATCTCCGCCAGAACTTCGCGCGCTTCGGTCTCCATCTCGGCGTAGAGCTCGTTGACGCGCTTCAAATCGAGCAAGCTCTTACGCGAGATGAGCGAGCGGGCGAAATCTTTCCCGACTTCCATGTTCAACATGCCGAAGGCGCTGTAGGTCGCCGCGTAGCGCGGGACGATGATCGTCGGGATTTCCAGGAGATCCGCCAGATAGGCGCCGTGGACCGGTCCCGCGCCGCCGCCGACGACCAGCGCGAAATCGCGCACGTCGTAACCTCGTTTGGTCGAGATCTCCGTCATCTTGTCGGCCATCAGCGAATTGACCGTGGCAAAAATCGCCTTGGCCGCCGCCGGCAGATCGAGACCCAGCGGCGCCGCCACGGAGTCGATTGCCTTTTCCGCCAGGTCGCGGCGGAGAACGATTTCCCCGCCAAGAAAATAGTCCGCCGGGACATAACCTAAAATCAAATCCGCGTCTGTGACCGCGGGTTCGGAGCCTCCCTTGCCGTAGCACGCGGGACCGGGATCGGCGCCCGCGCTCTGCGGCCCGACTCTGAGAAGGCCGAGAGAATCGATCCAGGCGATGCTTCCGCCGCCGGCGCCAACGCTCGGCACATCGACCATTTTCATCGCCACCCGCTCGTCTCCGACCCAATTGTAATCCGTGGTCGGGATCTCTCCCTGCCGGATCAAGCAGACATCCAGGCTGGTGCCGCCCATGTCGATGGAAAATAAATTGTTGCTGCCGATGCATTGGCCGAGCCGAATCGCTCCCGCGGGCGCCGCGGCCGGTCCCGAGCCGATAAGAGTCACCGCTCGGCGCGACGATTCTTCGACCGATTGAACCAGCCCGCCGCCCTGGACCATGTAGAGGGTTCCTTGAAATCCGATCTCTCTCAGCTTTTCCCTCAGCGCGGCCAGATAATGCGCCGTGATCGGCCCGACGGCCGCGCTGACGACCGTCGTGCTGAAACGCTCGTATTCGCGATAGACGGGCAACACCTCGTGCGAAGCGGTGATATAGGCGCCGTTCATCTCCGCGCGGCAGATCTCCAGCGCGCGTTTTTCGTGCGTTGGGTTGATGTAGCTGTGGAGAAAGCAGATCGCCACCGCCTCGACTTTCTCCTCTTTGAATTTCCGGATTCCGTTGTGGATGTCTTCTTCTTTGAGCGGCGTCAACTCCTCACCGGTGTAGAGCATCCGCCCCTCGACGGGCATGCGCAGCGTGCGCGGCACCAAAGGCGTGTAGGGCGGGACGAAAATGTTGAAGCGCGAGGTTCTGATGTTCTTGTAGCCGCGGCGAATTTCGATCGTGTCGCGGAAACCTTCGGTCGTCAGCATCCCGACCTTGGCGATTTTTCCGGTGAGCAGCGCGTTGGTGGACAGCGTGGTGCCGTGAGCGATGAGCAGATGAACGTTGGACATGAACTGGGGCAGCTCCATGCGAAAGAAGCGCGCCGCCTTGTTGAGCGCGTTGGTCAGGCCAAGCGTGGGATCGCGCGGCGTCGTCGGCGACTTGAAGGCGTGGACCTCGCCGCGATCGTCCTGAACCAGGCAGTCGGTAAAGGTTCCGCCGACGTCCGTGCAGCACTTCATCGATGTGTCGCCTTAGAAGCCATAGCTTTGCCAGTTCTTGCGCACCGACTCGAGATGCTCCTTCGGAGGCGCCGCGATTTCGGGAAAGGCGTGCTTGCGCGTGGCGTCGATGCCGAGCTTTGACGAGACGCGCCGAGAAATGTCCTCCTGCGGCACCTCCGCGGGCGCCTGGGAAGGGTCGAGTTGGACGGCGGCCATGCCGGGCATGATCACGACGTCTCTTTCAGGCTGAACGCGGAAAGAAACGGCCCACAGCACGGCGTTGATATCGCGGATGTCGATGTCGTCGTCGACGACGACGGTAATCTTGCCGAACTGCGGCGCGTAGCTCCAGGCGCCGCACATGGCGGTGCGCGGCTGGACGGGATGATTTTTTTTAAGTGAAATGACCAGCCAGGCGGCGCCGCCGCCGGATTCGAGAAGGTGGACGTCGCGCACGGGAAGACCGAGCGCCTCCGTCAAATGTTTCTGAAGAGTGGCTTCTCTGCCGATCGAGCGGATGCAGCTCGATTCACTGGGCGGCATCTGGCTGATGAAGGCCTGGAAGATCGGCTGGTTCCGGTGCGTGATCGAGCTCACGTCCACGACGTAAGACATCGCCTTGGGACCCATGTAGCCCGTATATTCGCCGAAAGGGCCTTCGCTCTCAAGCTCGTTCGCCCTGATCGCCCCCTCGATGACGATTTCAGAAGTGGCCGGCACTTCGAGATCGACGGTGCGGCAGCGGACGACGTCCACCGCCTCTCCCCTGAGCGCGCCGGCCACCGCCAGTTCGTCCATGTCCTGCGGCAGGCGGGATACCGATACCAGGCCGATCACCGGGTCGGCGCCGATCACGATCGCCACCGGCGTGGGGCGTCCGAGCTTGTTGTTTTTTTCGACGTGGACCCTGCCTCCCTGGAGATAGTTGATGAACAGGCCGAGCTTGCGCGGGCCTTTGAGCTGCACTCTATAGGTCCCCACGTTTCTGATGCCGGATTCGGGATCCGCCGTGACGACGTAGCCGGAGGTGATGTACGGCGCGGGATCTTGTCCCACGGTCCAGGTGGGAATGGGAAAGCGCGTGAGATCGGCTTTGTCTCCCATCCAAACGTTTTCCTGCGCGGCACCGCTTGCGACCGGTCTCGGCCGGATGGGACGGAGCTCCGCCTCCGCCCACTTTCTCTGCACGTCTCCGAGCCCGCAATCGAGAGCGAGACAGTAGGTCGCGCGCGAGGCCCCGAGCGCTCCGGTCACCACCGGGATGTCGAAACCTTGAACGCGCTCGAATAAGAGAGCCGATCTCTGCGGCTCGGGAATTCTTTCAAAAGCAACTTTCGATACCGCCGCGATCTCCCAGTCCTTATCGACGGGCTTGACGATTCGATGGAGCCTGCCGGCCGCTTCCAAGCGCAGTAAAAAAGCTCGCAGATCATCGTAGGGCATATGAGATAAGCCTTCGAACGGCGACGACGCAATAAAAGTGCCAGCAGAATTGTACGGCACGCCATCGGTCCGAGCGTTCATCGCGAGAGCGGTTATTCTCGCAGATGGGAAAAGTGTCGCCCATTTTCTTATCATTTTCAGCGTTGATTTGAAAATGACCGGGCAACAGACTATAAGTAGCCCAAAAGGGGGCCGAGCGGATGGCATTGTCGCGTTTTGATCCTCTGGAAAGCTTTTCCGAAGTTGAGCGCCTCGTGGGCAAGGTCTACTTCCGCTTTTCCCACCTGTTTATGGACCAGCCGGAGCTGAGGGATTTCTGGTGGGAAATGGCGCGGCAGGAAGAGCAGCACGGGCTGATTCTTTTGGCCTGTAAGATCGTCATTCAGAACTACGAAGACGAAGCGTTGGACCCGAGCATCAGCCGGGAAAACGCGGAGCGTCTCAAAGATCATATTCGAAGCTATCTCAGCGAGGGAACTCCCGCTATCGGCGTCGAGGAGGCTTTCAGGATCGCCCTGGATATTGAGACCTCGGAGATCGACGTGATCTACGGCAAGCTGCTGCAGCTCGGCGGTCCGAAGATCGCCCAGACGCTGGAGAACCTCGGAGTGCCGGCCGCCGTGCAGCGGCAGAAGCTCAAGGCGGCGCTCAGGCATTTTTGCAAAGATCCAAAGCTCTTGGCGGCGGCCGAGCAGCTTTAATGCGGGAGAGATTCAGGCATGCAGAACGGCTTTGACCACATCATCGGCAAGAGTAAGCCCTTGCTCGTCGTTTTGGATATGGTCAAGAAAGTGGCCCCGACGCAGGCGACGGTGTTGATCACCGGCGAGAGCGGCAGCGGAAAAGAGCTGGTCGCGCGCGCCATCCATGCGCTGAGCGACCGCAGCGACAAGCTGTTTTTACCCGTCAACTGCGGCGCGCTGCCGGAGACGCTCCTGGAGAGTCTCCTGTTCGGCCACATGAAGGGCGCCTTTACCGGCGCATTCGCCAATCAGGAGGGGCTGTTCGAAAAAGCGCGCGGCGGAACGATCTTCTTGGATGAGATCGGCGAGATACCGCAGCACTTGCAGGTCAAGCTCTTGAGGGCGCTGGAGGCCAAGGAGATCCTGCCGATCGGCAGCACCAGCCCGCGGCGCATCGACACCCGGGTCGTGGCCGCGACCAACCGGGATTTGAAAAAAGAGGTCGAGGAGAAACGCTTTCGCGACGATCTCTATTACCGACTGAACATCATGGAGATTCACATTCCGCCTTTGCGGGAGAGGCCCGAGGACATCCCGCTATTGGTGGATCATCTGATTCAGAAGCACAATCCTGAGCTGAAGAAGAGCTTCAAAGGCGCCGAGCCCGAGGTGGTCCGGGTGTTGGCATCGCTCGCATGGAAGGGAAACGTAAGGGAGCTCGACAACGTGATCGAGCACACCATGATTCTGGCCGACAGCGAGTGGATCACGCTGAAGCATCTTCCGGCGGCTTTGTTGAATGCGGAAGAGGCGATTCCTCCTTTCGTTCTGAATCTCAAAGAAGCCTTGAGGCAGTATGAAAAGCAGCACATCCTGCGCGTCTTGGATCAGGCCGGGCAGGACAGAAAAGAGGCCGCGCATTTGCTCGACATCAGCCTCTCATCGCTCTACCGCAAGCTCGAAGAGTTGAGCATCACTTAGTCTTTCATTTGCAAGAAGATAGTTTCGTTTCTTTCTTGAACTTAAGAAAAGCCGTCCCTTTTCGCCTCGTTAACTGCGCTTTTCGGAGGAATTTTTCACTGGCACTATTATTGCTGTCTGTTAGGCGAGAAGCTATGGAAGCAGCGCACTTTATCCCGTTAGGCGAGTCAAGTTCGGCCGGATCGAACTCTCATCAGTCTCTTCTTTCGGCCATGCTCGATCCTGCCTTTTATCCTCACGGGCCTTCCGAGGTGACGCATCGGGAGACCCACATCTCCCATTTATTTTTCGCCGGCGAGCTGGTATACAAAATCAAAAAGAGCGTGCGATATTCCTTCGTCGATTATTCCACCCTGGCGAGAAGAAAGTATTTTCTTCAGGAAGAGCTGCGCCTGAACCGGCGGCTGGCGCCGTCGGTTTACCTGGCCATTCTCCCGATCTCGCACGACGATTACGGTTGGCAGTTGGGCAGCGACGCCCATCCGGCCGAATACGTTCTCGTCATGCGCCGGTTGCCGGAGAAACGGATGCTCGATTATCTTTTGGAGCGCGGCCAGGTCACGCCGCGGATGATGGCGGCTCTGGCGGAGATCCTCATCCCGTTTCACCACGAGGCCGCAAGGGGCCAAAGGAAGCACGCTTACGGGCATCCTTCGAGCGCGCAAAAAATTTGGGAAGAAAACCTGGCCGACCTCGCTCCTTTCGTCGGGCGCACGATCGACGCCGAGAGTCTCGCGGCCGTCCGCGCCTTTGGCGGCCGTTTTTTAGACGAGAATGCGGAGTTGATGTACAGACGCGCCGCCGAGGGACGCATTCGCGAGATCCACGGGGACCTCCACTGCGAGCACATCTGTTTCGCCCCCGAGGGCATCCAGATCTTCGATTGCGTCGAATTCAGCCCGCAGTTTCGCCGCTGCGATGTGGCCTCGGAAGTCGCCTTTCTGCTGATGGACCTGGAAGCGCGCGGGGCGAAAGAGCAGGGCCGGCAATTTTTTGAGCGTTATCTCGAGCTGACGGAAGATTCCGAACTGCCCAAGCTCCTGCCGTTTTACCAATGCTATCGCGCGTTGGTCCGGGGAAAAGTTTACTCGCTGATTTCCCAAGATACGGTCGGCGCCGCTTCGCGCTACTTCGATCTCGCCTACAGCTACACCTGGCGGCAGTCGAAGCCTTTCGTCATTATGATCTCCGGTCTCACGGGCAGTGGGAAATCGACTTTGGCGCGCGCACTCAGCCGGCGGTTGGGAGTGCCCGTAATCAACTCCGATGTCGTGCGCAAGGGCATCGCCGGAACCTCGAATCGGCGGAACCAGGTTTCTTATGCCGAGGGCATCTACAGCGCCTCGATGACCGGCAGGGCCTATCGCAAGATGACGGAAGAAGCCGAGCGGCATCTCGCCGCCGGAGAAGGAGTCATTCTCGACGCGACGTTTCAGAAGGCGTCCCGGCGTTCGGCCTTCTTCGAGGCCGCGGAGCGAAGGGGCGCCCCGGTTGCGATCATTCATTGTCATTCGCGGGAAGGACTCATTCGGGAACGGCTCGCGCGCCGGGCCGAAGCGGGGAACGATATCTCGGACGGCGCCTGGCCGGTCTATTTGAAGCAGAAGGGTCTCTTTGAGCCTTTTGCAGAGTCGTCAAATTATTTTGCTCTCGACACCGAGCCGCCGGTCGCAGATCTCTGCGGCAAGGCGGAGCAGTTCTTGCGCGCGACGTTTTCCAACCGTCGCCGGCAGTCCGACTCTTACCCGATTCAACAGCCGGCCTCGAATCTCGTCTCGGCAAGCCGATGAAAGAGACGGTCATCGTCAGCGCGGTGCGGACTCCCATCGGGGGCCTCAATGGATCTCTGGCTTCTCTATCCGCGACCGAGGCGGGGAGCATCGTCATCGCCGAGGCGCTGAGGAGAGCCGGCCTCGGCGGCATCGATGTGGACGAAGTGATCATGGGCAACGTTCTCTCCGCGGGCCTTGGCCAGGCGCCGGCCCGGCAGGCCGCGCTCAAAGCCGGTTTGCCCGACAAAGTCGGCTGCACCACGATCAACAAAGTTTGCGGCTCCGGCCTGAAAGCCGTGATGCTCGGCGCGCAGGCCATTCTCCTCGACGAAGCGCAAGTCGTGATCGCGGGAGGCATGGAGAGCATGAGCAACGCGCCGTACTTGTTGGATCGCGCGCGATCCGGATACCGCATGGGGCACGCGACGTTGGTGGACAGTCTGATCAAGGACGGGCTCTGGGATCCGACCATGGATTCCCACATGGGCGCGCTGGCCGAGTTGTGCGCCGACGAATTTCGCATCTCGCGCGCGGAGCAGGACGATTTTGCGAGGATGAGCTATGAGCGCGCTCAGGCGGCTGAGCGCCGCGGAGATTTCAGCCGGGAGATCGTGCCCGTGACCGCGGCGCACAAGAACGGACGGAGCGCGGTCGTCGGCGAAGACGAGGAAATCAAGAAGTTCGACGCGGAAAAAATGAAAGCGCTGAAGCCCGCCTTCCGGCCGGACGGAACCGTGACCGCCGGAAACTCGTCGTCGGTCAGCGACGGCGCGGCCGCGCTGGTGTTGATGGCGAGGGAGAGAGCTCAAGCGCTCGGCCTCCGGCCGCTCGCCCGCGTCGTCGGCTACGCTTCATCGGCGCGTGAGCCTGAGTGGTTCACCTTGGCGCCGGCCGACGCGATATCGTCGCTGTTGCGCAAGAAAGGTGTTCAGCCCGCCGACGTCGACCTTTTCGAAATCAACGAGGCGTTTGCCGTAGCTTCGATCGCCGTGAACCGGATCTTGAAACTCGATCCGGAGAAAGTGAACGTGCGCGGCGGCGCGGTGGCTTTGGGGCATCCGATCGGCGCCAGCGGAGCGCGGATCTTGACGACGTTGATCCACGCGCTCATCGATCTCGACAAGGAGCGCGGCATCGCGGCGCTGTGCATCGGAGGGGGCGAAGCCGTGGCGCTTATGGTGGAGCGGTTTTAGCCAATAAAGGTACACACCTCTGTCATGCGTCGTCGAACTCGGCGGCACTCCTACCTCGTTCAACCTCAAATATTGGAGAGGCCCTGGAGTTTATTTTGAACCTGAATTAACAAGATAATCTTGTTAAATAGCAAAATTAATAAACTCGTCGTTTGCGGGTGGTTTAGAATTCCGCTAGTTTAACAAGCATGCCTGGTTCAAACAGCAGTAAAATAAACCGGCTCCTCAAAGTATGGCCGTCCGGCACGGTGGCCGTGTTGCCCTGGCTCGAAATACAGGGAGTCTATCAGCAACTCGTCCATGAATATGAAAAAACTTCCTGGGTACGCACAGTAGGCCGCGGAGCCTATGCCAGGGCAGGCAATAAGGTCGAATGGACCGGTGGTCTCTATGCCATCCAGGAGCAAATGGGGCTTGCCATACATGCGGGCGGAAAAACCGCGCTTCAAATGCAGGGGTATGCCCATTTCCTGCCGATGGGGAGAGGCGCGCCGATCTCGCTGTTCGGACTTCCCGGCGTGAAATTACCTACGTGGTTCAAGCAATACCGCTGGGGTAGCAAGATCCGGTATACAGCGACAAATCTTTTCGCCGGCCAACTGGACCGAGGCCTGACTAAAAAAGACATGGGGAGTTATCTGGTTAAAATATCGACACCGGAGCGGGCTATAATGGAGGTCCTGTACGGGGTGCCCAGTGAAGAATCCTACGAGGAAGCAATGCTGCTCATGCAAGGGCTTACCACGCTGCGACCCCGGCTGGTGCAGGCGTTGCTCGAACACTGCGCGTCCGTGAAGGTCAAACGGCTGTTCATGGTGGTTGCTGAAAGTTGCCAGCATGCCTGGGTAAAGAAGGTCGACGTGTCAAAAGTAGATTTCGGGAAGGGGAAGCGCATGCTCGTCAGGGGAGGGCGGTTTGATCCCAAATACAACATCACCGTCCCGCATACGGAAACCGCTCAGAGCGCTTATCGAGGGCAGACTTGAAAGATAGCCCGTATTTCAAGCAGGCCGAATTAATGCTAAAGGCGATACCCCACGTGGCGGCGGAAAGCTGTTTTGCATTGAAGGGCGGGACGGCGATCAATCTGTTCGTGCGGGACATGCCGCGCTTGTCGGTGGATATTGATCTGGCATATCTACCGGTGGATGAGCCGCGTGACACAGCGCTAAAAAAAAACAGCGATGCCCTAGGCCGCATCGAGGCCGCAATCAAAAAGGGGATTCCGGGCACGAGAATCCAGGAAAGCCGAGCTCGGGAGCCGGAGCGCGTGACAAGGCTCATCGTGACGACAGGGCCAACACGGATAAAAATCGAACCGAATGAAGTCATTCGGGGCTCGGTATTTCCGGCCGAGGAGCGTGAGCTGAGCCGGCGCGCGGAGGATCTGTTCGAGCTTTCGGTGACGGCGCGCACCCTTTCGCTGGCCGACCTTTATGGAGGTAAACTCTGTGCTGCGTTGGACCGTCAGCACCCGCGGGATCTCTTCGACGTGAGGGTTCTCCTGGACAACGAAGGCATTACGGACGAGATCCGCAAAGCCTTTGTCGTGTATCTCGCCAGCCATGACCGGCCGATCCATGAGCTGCTCGATCCAAAACGGAAAGATGTCTGGCGGATCTACGAACAGGAGTTCGCAGGCATGCCGCTTGAAGAAATCGCATACGAAGATCTGGTCGGAGCCCGAGATACGCTCATCAAGACGTTGAAGAAGGAATTGACCGATGACGAAAAAACATTTCTCATCTCGATAAAGTCAGGGGAACCGAACTGGAGCGTGATGGGCATCAAGGGTATTGAGAAACTCCCGGCGATCCAGTGGAAGCTCGCGAATATTCAGAAAATCGGCGCAAAAAAACGCACCGAGTTGCTGGACAAGCTTAAGAGGACCCTCGGAATCTAAAGGTTGCGCATAACGGAATTCCGAGGATACAAAACTCATTTTTCTGATGGGATCACCGGTCGATCAAATCCGCCGTCGATTTATACGTTTCGAATTTCGCGCGCACGTAGGGCGAGGTGTAGCCGCTCTGAATCCGCTCGATGCGCTCGGGCCGAGAGAAAAATTCTCGATTGATCGAGGCGCAGATCTCGCCCAGCTCTTTCCGCGAGAGATAGCGCGTCGGCATTACGGTGTGGATCGCGTCCCAGTTTTTTAAATCCACGTCTTCGATCCGCTCGCTGGTGAGTGACTGGCGCCAAACCGGCGAGCCCGGCATCGGCGTGAGCAGCATGAGGACGCCGATGTCCGGGTCTATTTCATCCACCGCGCGGAAGCGGTTTCTAATTTTCGCCGCGTCGTCCTCCCAGAATCCGCTCATGTAGGTTCCAACGGTCGAAATGTCATTACGCCGGAGCAGCCGCACCAGCTCCTTCAAATCGCCGATCGTGTAGGGCTCTTTGCTTTTGTGCAGGTTGACCAGCTCTTCGTCGCTGCCGACCTCGATGCCGAAAAGCACCTGGTAGCATCCCGCCCGGCGCATTCTCGGAATCAAATCCGCGTCGCGGATCAAATTTCTCGCCCGCCCCATGAAGAACCACTGAATGTCCAGCGCGCGTCTCTCGATCTCGTCGAGAAGATCGACCATCTTCTGCCGCTCGGAGTTGAAATCGTCGTCCATGAAATTGAGCGCCTTGACGCCGTAGCGCTTGCCGAGCAGCTCCATCTCGTCGGCCACGAGCTTGCCGCTTCGGGTCCGGTGAACCAAAAAATCCTGCCGCCGGCGAAAGTCCACCAGGCCCCACTCGTAACAGAAGCTGCACGCGCCCTCGCAGCCGCGGCTGGTGATGGCTTCGTTGTAGTGGTCGATGCGTGAAAAGCCGACGTACTTGTCCATCGGAAAAAGATCGTAGGCCGGCATTGGCAACTGATTCAGGTCGGAAAGCAGCGGACGCGGGGGCGCGAGGCGGATCTCGGAATTGTTTCTATAAGCGAGCCCCAGGACTTGCTGCAGCCTGGGGTTCTCACGCTTCAGCTCTTCGAGCAGCTCGACCATTGTAACGTCCGCTTCGCCGACGAGAATGTAGTCGACTTGAGGCGCAAGAAGGAGAATATCTTTGGGCATCGCGGAGAGCGCCAGCCCGCCGGCGATCGTGATCAATTTGGGAAACGAAGCTTTCAAAAGCTCCAGCACCTCCAGGTAGCGCATCACCGATCCCGCGCCGCCTTCGGTCACCACGCGCGTGCCGACAAAAACCGCGTCCGGAGCGATTTCTCCGACGCGAGCGATCATCTCCTCTTCGCCGAGTCCCAGCGCGCGGCAGTCGAGGACCGCAACCTCCGCGGCCTTCTTCTCGCGCACGTACGCAGCGAGGTGGGCGTAAAGCGCGTTGCAGGCGATATGGCGCGCGCCCCAGCGCTTCCAGTTGCCCATGGGTGGAGTCAGGAAGAGTAGCTTCATGATCACCTCACAATAGATTCAATGCGAAATGTTAATGTATCAACAATAGCAACTCTTGTGCCATGGCGGAATGAAGGTCTGACGGTCGATTTGATACGAATTCGGAGATCGTATTTTCGAACGTGGGAAAAGGTTCGCGTTATTTTCTTACAGAAAGGAAATTACCGGCCGGCAATGGGCGGGCGAATTTGAACCGTCGACGGGTCACTTCCCGTGGCTCCGATATCGAAAGTGATATCGAATGTAATGACTCGTCTCTGGAGAAAAATGTTGAGTTCTCCTTTGGGACTGGCTAAGAAGCTAAATCCTCCAACCGAATAATAGGGTGGTGGGATGTTGACGCCTATGCCTCGGGGGTCAGGAGGCAAAATCTTGATCGGCCGGCCGTCGTAGTAACCGACGACATTACGCTTTTCCTTCCACGCTTTGATACTTGGATCCGCCTCCTCGGTATATGGATCGACGACAATCAAATGCTCGGCGGTATGGTACAGGGCTGCCAGAGTGGGCTCCGCCAGTAGAGCCGGCAGCAGTTTTTCTTGCGGCAATTTACTGTATCTGTTCTCCCAAAGCTCTAAAGGAACGGCCAGGTGGGCATGATCCGCATCCAAGGGAAAAAGGTATCTCGCCGCTCCGGCCTCGATCATCTCCCTGATGTGGCGACTCGTCTCAGTGATAAAACGGCAGGGCGCCACGAATTCAATTCCGTTACGGCTGGCGGTAAATTCTTTCTTTCCGAGCAGGCACTCTCGGGCCCGGAGAGGCCGCTCGATACGCTCGCCGAAGTGCTCCTGATAACGATAAGCGACCTCGATATCCTCGGCTGTAAAGAACCATGGGTCGGTGTCCGTTTGGGCCCCAATATCATAGCGCCCTGTAAGCAGGACAATCACGATGAAGCTGAGGCGGAGAATTCTTTTCACGGAATATCGTTTTCCAAGAGATTATCGATGAAGCCGCGGTTTTTTGAATCGGTCATCGACGTGAGTTTGTTTCAGAAGCAAAGACACCTCGGCCCTAAGATGCTTGACACGAAAGAAACACAACCTCACACCTCGGACCGTTATCATGCCGACCCAGAGTTTCAATTGAAATGAAGCAATTCATGTGCCGCGCCCAACCCACCGTAGCGCTACATCTACGGGTGCAGGTTGACTCGGCCTAAAAATAGGAAAAAAAGGTCCGTTTTTCCAGTCTGCAAGAATTTTCGACCTGTGGATTTCAACATCAAGAGCCCACGGATGTGGCACAACCGTTGCTCCAATCTGCGGTTCCATCAATCGATGGAGGTGGAAATGAAATTCGGCGTGGCCCTCCCGCACATCGGCCCCGGCGCGGGCCCTCAAGCTATCATTGAAGTGGCGCAGAAAGCCGAGTCGTTTGGGTTCGATTCCGTATGGGCGCTTGACCGGCTTCTCTGGCCATTGCATCCGATGTCAAAATATCCGGGCAACCCTCGCGGCGAACTGCCCGCGGTGATGCAGATCGTCTACGAGCCTTTGACCGTTCTCACTTTTGTTGCAGCCCATACTCAGAAGGTGCGTCTCGGAACCAGCGTTCTCGTCGCCGCCTATCGGAGCCCAGTGTTGGCGGCGAAGATCGGCGCGACGCTGGATGCGCTCTCCAACGGCCGGCTCATTTTAGGATTGGGCGCAGGATGGAGCGCCGATGAATTCACCGCGGCGAATCAGTCGATCGAGGAACGAGATGCGCGAACGGATGAGTTTATCATCGCGGTGCGTGAGCTGTGGACGGCGAACGAGCCGTCTTTCAGCGGGAGATATTACCGTTTTCCATCGTCGATCTTCTTGCCCCGACCGGTCCAGAAGCCTCATCCTCCCATCTGGATCGGCGGCAACAGCAGACGGGCGGTGCGGCGAGCCGCGGAACTCGGAGATGGTTGGCATCCGACCAGTCGCCTGAACCCTACGGCTTTCGCTGAAGAGGTGAAATATTTACGGCGGGCGGCGGAAGAAGCTGGACGGGATCCGGACCGCATAATGCTCTCGCTGCGCTGGAATGCTCTGCCCGAGCTAAGGGACAAAATTCAAATCGAAACCGTTTGCCGCACGCTGCGTGGATACCGAGAGACTGGGGTCCAGCACATCTGCTTCGATCTCAACATCCCTCAGCCGCGTTCACTCGCCGCGATGCTGGAGATCATGGAGCGGCTAAAGGAAATTTTCGTCTCTTTTGAGCAAAAATAGATCGCGCATCCGCAGCGCGATCGATCCAGGTTTCCCGTTTCTTCCGGGGAACTCTTTTCTTGCTTTCTGTCTTTCTCAACCCCCTGGCACACAGATTGCGTCACTACTTTCTGAATCAATTAAAATCGGCGCGAAAAAGAATCCATCGAAAAGGAGGACTCCGTCTATGTTTAGAAGAAAGCCCATTCAGTGGCCCGACAATGCTCGGGTTGCGATCACGACATGCGTTGTGATGGAGAGCTGGCCGCCCGAGGAGCTCGGCACGGCGAAGTCGCTGCAGTCGGAGTTTCGCAAGAGCATTCCTGCCGAGGCGAAGTTCAAGCGAGATATCGCCTCGGTCACCGACCGTCAATACGGCGAGAGGGTAGGGGTTTACCGAGTGATGGAGGTGCTCAGGCAGGAAGGGATCAAGGCGAGCTTTTTCGTCAACGGACACACCGTGGAGACTTTTCCTCAGGTGATGAAACAGATCGTGGCGGAAGGACACGAGCTCTGCTCGGAGAACTGGCGGCACGAATACGTCTTCATGATGACGCCGGAAGAACAGCGCGCGGACATCAAGCGCACCGTGGACACCTTCCAGAAGGTTCTCGGCTTTAAGCCGCAAGGCTTCATCATGCCCGGAGAGAGGCCGACGGATGACACGCCGAAGATCCTCGTCGATCTCGGTTACAAATACTGGATGTGCTTTTTGCACGAGGATTTGCCTTACGTGCTCCGGGTCGATGGCGGAGAGCTGGTTCTCGCTTCGTACGGTATCTGGACGACCGACCACAGGACCGGACAGGCCGACGCGGGAAGGACGCCGAGAGAGCTGCTGCAGATTTGGAAGGACAACTTCGATTGGATTTATGAGGAAGGGGAGAGATATCCGGGATTCATGAGCTTGGGGCTACATCCGTTTTTGATCGGCAGACCGTTCAGGACGATCATCTTGCGAGAGTTTCTCCGATATGCCAAAGGCCACCCGGGCGTGTGGTTTCCGCGCGGCATCGACATGGCGAATTACTGGCACGAGAGCTGTCACGACAACCTCGTCGAGAAATGGCCCAACTACGGGACGGGGTTGGCCTACGAAAAAACTTTGATCAAGGGATGAAGCGAGATCTCGGGAAGCCGCAAGAGAGTCGGGCGCTCAGGCCGCGTCATTTGAGCCGGCGCGCTTTACGGACGAAAGAAAAATCAACGACATCGGAGAGGAGTATCTTGCGCTCGATTTTCTGACTGCTTCTCACCTGCTCGACGAGATCCAGAATCAGCCTCTCGGGAGCTTCTCCGTCGGAGCTGAAGGTTTTGACCATGAGTTCGTAGCTGCTCTCGGCCACCTTGCGGCTCAATCGCCACTGTTTCGCGATGAAATCCAAGGCATCTCCGCGGCGGGTGCGTGTCAGGTCGAGGCTCCGCACCAATACCCGGGCCATGCGCTCCACCTGCGCGGGGTTTTCGTTGATTTTCTTTACCGAGCAGGCGAGGCCGGACTGAAGCCCCTCGACGATGTCGCCGGCAAAAACCAGCTTCTTGAAGCCCTGCTCCTCAGCTATGGAATCGTCGGGTAACGTGAGGATGGCGGCTTCCACCGCTTTGCCGTTGAGGGCCGCTATCTTGTTGGCCTCGCTCCCCAGCGGCATCGTGACGATGTCTTTGTCGGGGTTGAGTCCGTAGTACCGGACGATATCGCGGGCGACAAAATCGGTCGTGGTGCGCAAGGAAGAGACCGCGATCTTTCCGCCCTTGAGAGCCGCCACGCTCTGGATTCCAGGCTGGACAACCAGAACCAGGGAAGAGCGAATGCCTGTAAAGCCGATCGCTTTGAGCGGCATCCCGGAGACCGCAGCGCGGATCGTGGTCTCGGCCGAGGTAGTGAAGTCGAGGTCCGAGCCGAGCAGGGCTGGCAGCGCGAGCGCCGTGCGTATCTGGATCACCTCCGGCTCGAAACCTTCGGCCTCGAACAGCTTCTTCTCCTTCGCCAGAAGGATCGGCAACTGGCTCATCGCCATCACGGGAATGCCGATGCGTATCTTCTCCGCCGCTTCGCTCGAACGCTGTACGGGAGCGGCGCCGGCGAGGAGACCGATCGCGATCAGGAAAGCAGGAATAATTTTAGCTCTTCCGGTCATAGCCCTATCCTCAAATCTTTTTCTGCTCCTTCAGATATTCTTCGGCTATTTTATCGAACTCGCCCGCCGCCGCCATCTCGGCGTGACGCGCATGCTTTTCAGGCCACTCTCCCCATGAGACCCCGTGCCAGGGCTCGATCGGTTTCAGCTTAGGCAGGCCAAGCTCTTCCCAGAGATCGCGACCGCGCTCCATAAATTCCTTCTTGGGCAAAGAGGTGGGCGTGTAGGGCCATTTACGCGTGGCATCGATCAGGATCGAAGAATTCCCTGAGAGACCGGTCCGGGTCATGGGAAATTCCTGCTCATCGAGCGGGAGGCTCCTGGGACCGCCGGATGGGTCAGCCGTGGCGCCGCGGCCGGGAATGATCTGTGTATCCCGATGCGGTTGATAGCGGAAAGAGACCGACCAAAAGACCGATTCCAAATCCCATGGATCGATATCCGAATCGACCGCGACGACGATTTTCGGCCACTCCGCGGAGACCGCGAGCGCCGAGTGCAGCGCATGCCATACCGTGCGGTTGGAAGCGGGAGTGGAGCCGATCTGCTGCATTCGGATCACGCAGAACCTGCGGGAGCCGCCGCAGTGGTGGAAAGCTACGTCTTTCACCTGGGGAATGCCGCAAGAGTCGCGCAGGAACGCGATCATCCGCGCCTCGCGGGTGAGGTTTCCCATGACGCTCGATTCGCTCGGGGGAAACTGGTCCACCAGATCGTGCCAGATCGGTTTTTTCCGGTGCGTGATGCAGCGGACATGAAAGCCGAAAACCATCCGGCCGATGAAAGTGTAGCCCGTGTGCTCCCCGCTGGGCGGGTCCGGAAGGAGATAATCGGTGGGAATTTCGCCTTCGATGACGATCTCTGCGCTGGCGGGCACCTCGATGTCCGCGGTCTCACATCGGACGACTTCGATCGGTTCCCCCACTAGGCCGCCGGCCGCTTCCAGCTCGCTCATCCCGTAAGGAATCTCGGTAATGCTGGTTGCCACAACCGCGGGGACCGGCCCCACGACCGCTGCCGCCGGCAGCGGAACTCCGCGCGCCTTGCACTTTTGCCAGTGGACTCTCAGGTCGCCGCGCGGCGAAACGCGCAGGCAAAATTTCTCCGGGCCGAGCAAGGCTCCGTTGTATGTCCCCACATTGACGGCCCCGGTATCGGGGTCGCGGGAGATCACGCACAGCGCCGTCATCCGAGGGAGAGATTCCCAGCCGTTGGTCGTCATCGGTATCGGAAACTCCCGTAAGCCGCCGTGAGCGAGCAGCCCGTCTCCCTTGTGAACTTCTTCTTTGACAGGACCCGTGCCGACCAGGCGCGTCGGAATCGGATGCCGGTAAGCCTCGCGCCACCGCTCATAGATCGCCTCCCGCGTAGGCTCGCATTTGAGAGCCAGCGCGTAGGCCTCCAAGCATGGAGCGATGACTGCGGCAGCCACGCTCCCGTCGTAGCGTTCCCCATGGATTCCCTTTACCTTTTCAAAGAGAAATCCAAAGCGCTCCGGCTCGGGCAACCCACGGAATTGCCAGCGCACAATCGGGTGAAGCTCCGTGTCCTTGTCGATTTCTTTCTGGATCCTGCGCAGCTTGCCCATCTGCTCTAGGGCACGCAGGTATTCTCTTAAATCTCTGTAATAAGACATGGCTGGAGATTCCTTAAAGTTCTAGTGTAGTGTCTCACGCTGTTGGCACCTTATCCTAATCTCGACAGGCGAAACGGAGTCTGCCACCACGAAGGACACGAAGAGCACGAAGGAAG
>CAYOJC010000052.1:0-31280 GCA_964404195.1 uncultured Syntrophobacteraceae bacterium | reverse complement strand
TGCCCTGAGGCCCCTCGAAGGGTCGAAGGGTGAATGGAGAGTTTTTCAGCAGCCTGCTAGTCAAATAACAAGTCAACCAATAACCATTAACCAACATCGAACGCATTCTCAATGTGCTCCACGACCGGCTCTTGACCACCGAATGAGATGCCGACCACGTCGAACCGAGCGTCGCGCTCGTGAAGCTTGTGATCGCTTAAAAACCAGAGCGCGGCTTTGATCATCTTTTGCTGCTTGCGCGGGTGAACCGATTCAAGCGGGACTCCGAACCGCTCGTGGCGCCGGGTCTTGACCTCGACGAAGACGATCACCCGCCGGTCGAGTACGATGAGGTCCACCTCTCCCACCGGACAACGATAGTTGCGCTCGACGAGGCGGTAGCCTTTCTTGGAGAGATAGCGCTCCGCTATTCGCTCGCCTTCCTGCCCGAAAATCTGTCGTTGATCCAGCCCGCTCATTTTTGCGCGAACAGAGGGCTGACAAGAGGTCCGCCGGCGCCCTCCAAAGATTTCCATACCGGGCTGAAGCTCCGCCGGTGAATCGGCGTCGGGCCCAATCTCTTGAGAGCTTCAGCGTGCGCTGCGGAGCCATAGCCCTTGTGCTGACGGAACCCGTACTCCGGGTAGAGATCATCGAGTTCAGCCATGAGCTGATCGCGCGCTACTTTGGCGACGATGGACGCCGCCGCGATCGAGTGGCAAACGAGATCTCCTTTGATGATCGCCTGCTGTCTGGGATAGGCAAGAGGCGAGAGGCTTGAGGCGTGAGAAAGAACAATCTCTTCCGGGGAGGCTTCCATCTGCCCTCCCGCCTCTCGCCTCTCGCCTCTCGCCTCGAAAAAATTGAGCGGGATTTTGTGCTGCCCGTCGATTAAAAGCAGCTCCGGGACGGGCCTCAAACGCGAGACGGCGATACTCATCGCGAGCAAGCTCGCTCGCAAAATATTGATCCGGTCGATCTCTTCGGGACCGACGATTCCCAACGCCCACGCAACCGCCTCTTGCTTGACCCAAAGCGCCAATTCCTCCCGCTTCTTAGCGGCGAGAAGCTTCGAGTCGCGAATGTCGGGATGGATGACCCCGCGCGGAAAGATCACCGCCGCCGCCACGACCGGGCCGGCCCACGGGCCGCGGCCGACCTCGTCCAGGCCGGCGACGTGCTTGAACCCGCGCGCGTATCCCTTTTCCTCGAGCAGCGTGTCGGGACGCCGAGGCGCGGCAAAATCCTCGGACAACCAAGCCTGAGATCGTCCCTCGGCTTTGCTCGAGACGGTGAGCTTGTCGAACCGTTTCATTGCCGGCCATTGTTAACTAAAACACCGCAGAACTGCAATAAAAATCACAGCCATCAGCGATGAGTAAGAATTAAGAGGGAAACGTATTTGTTGACAGCTAAAAGCCGAGAGCTGACAGCCAACTTGATTGCCGATGTTGCGCCGCTGTGTTAAAATCTTCCTATGAAAATTACCCGCGAGGAAGTTCAGCGCGTCGCCTTGCTGGCCCGCTTGCAGCTTTCGCCCGAGGAAGAAAATCAACTGACGGAGCAGCTCGACAAGATCCTGGACTATATGGAGAAGCTCAAACAGCTCGACACGGAAAAGGTGGAGCCGCTCGCGCACGTCGTGGACATCGTCAACGCCTTTCGCCAAGACCGCGTCGTCAACGAGCCGCAACCGGAGAAATTGCTGGCCAACGCCCCCGCCAGGGAGAAGACTTTCTTGAAAGTTCCTAAAATCATCGAATGAGCCTCCATACCTCAACCATCCACGAGCTAAACGCGAAGCTCAAAAAACGCGAGATCTCATCCGTCGAATTAACCGAATCGGTCTTCGCTCGAATCTCCGCGGTGGAAGAGCGCCTGCACTCGTACATCACTCTCTGCCGCGAGAGCGGGCTTAAGGAAGCGCGGCGCGCTGACGAACGGCTGAAGAGCGGCGGCGACAACTCTCCGCTGCTGGGAATTCCGATCGCGCTCAAAGATATTTTCGTTACCGAAGGAGTGCGGACGACTTGCGCGTCGAAAATCCTCGGCAACTTCATTCCGCCGTACGACGGCACGGCGGTAAAAAGACTCAAGGCCAGCGGCGCGGTCATCGTAGGAAAAACCAACATGGACGAGTTCGCCATGGGCTCGTCCACGGAAAACTCGGCGTTCGCGGTCACGCGCAATCCATGGAACGTGGAGCGGGTACCGGGCGGCTCGTCCGGCGGCTCGGCCGCGGCCGTGGCGGCGGACGAATGCATCGCCGCTCTCGGAACAGACACGGGCGGATCGATACGCCAGCCGGCTGCCTGCTGCGGCATCGTGGGGCTGAAGCCGACGTACGGCAGAGTCAGCCGCTTCGGCGTGATCGCCTTTGCTTCCTCGCTCGATCAAGTCGGGCCGATGACAAAAGATACAATGGACTGCGCGCTCCTATTGGAGGCGATCGCCGGTCACGATCCCGCGGATTCGACTTCGGTGCCGGCGCCGGTGCCGGCTTACGCGAGTTATCTCGACGGAAACGTGAAAGGACTCAGAGCCGGCATCCCGAAAGAATATTTCATTCCCGGCATGCAGCGCGACGTTGAACGGGCGGTCAAAGACGCCATTCGCACGCTGGAGAAAAATAGGATAGAAGTCGTGGAAGTCTCGCTGCCGCACGCCGAGTACGCGGTCGCGGTCTATTACATCATCGCGACTGCGGAGGCTAGCTCGAATCTGGCCCGCTACGACGGCATGAGGTACGGCTACCGTGCTCAGGGCAAAGACCTGGCGGAGACGTATTTCAAGAGCCGGCAAGAAGGATTTGGAACCGAGGTAAAGCGCCGCATCATGCTCGGGACCTATGCCCTCTCGGCCGGATATTACGACGCGTATTATTTGAAGGCGCAGAAAGTACGGGCGCTGATCAAGCGCGACTTCGAGGAGGCTTTCAAAAGGTGCGACGTGATTATAACGCCGACCTCCCCGACGACGGCTTTCAAGATCGGCGAGAAAACTGGGGACCCATTGCAGATGTACCTCTCCGATATTTTCACGATTTCTGTCAACCTGGCGGGTTTGCCCGGGCTCTCGCTCCCATGCGGCTTCGATCAAGATGGCATGCCGATCGGCATGCAAATCATCGGCAAGCATTTCGACGAAGCGACGATGCTGAGAGTGGCCTTCGCTTACGAACAGGCAACGGAGTGGCATAAGAGGAGACCCAACATCTAATTGCAAAATGAAAAGTGCAAAGTGAAAAATGCAAAATAGAAGCCTAAGAGTCGAAGCAAAACTTTCCGGCGATTTTGACTTTTGCAATTTGCAATTTGCATTTTGCATTGGAGCCTTCCATGCCGTTTGAACCCGTCATCGGACTTGAAGTCCACGCCCATCTCCTGACGGAGTCGAAGATCTTCTGCGGCTGTCCGACTCGCTTCGGCGACGAGCCCAATCATAATACCTGCCCGGTGTGCATGGGATTTCCCGGAGTCCTTCCGGTGCTGAACAAGAAAGTCGTCGAGTTCGCGATCCGCGCCGGACTCGCCACGCACTGCGAGATCGCCCGCACCAGCCGCTGGGCGCGAAAGAATTATTTTTACCCCGATCTACCGAAAGGTTATCAGATCAGCCAGTACGAGCTTCCGGTCTGCGAGAGAGGATTCCTCGAGATCGAAAGCGGCGGCGCTCGGAAAAAAATACGCCTCATCCGCATCCACATGGAAGAAGACGCGGGAAAAAATATCCACGACGTGCGCGGCGACTACAGCTTGGTCGATCTCAATCGCGCCGGCGTCCCGCTGTTGGAAATCGTGAGCGAGCCGGACCTGCGCAGCGCGGAGGAGGCGACCGCCTATCTTAAAAAGCTGCGCGCCATCCTTCAGTACCTGGAAGTCTGCGACGGCAACATGGAGGAAGGCAGCTTCCGCTGCGACGCGAATATTTCCGTGCGGCCCGCCGGCTCGAGCGAGTTCGGCACCAAGGTCGAGATAAAAAATTTAAATTCGTTCAAGGCGGTGGAAAAAGCTCTCGCCTCCGAGATCGAGCGGCAGATCGACACGCTCTCCGAAGGAGGCAGGCTGACTCAGGAGACGCGCTTGTGGGACGCGGACCGCGAGGTTACCCGCTCGATGCGCTCCAAGGAATTCGCTCACGACTACCGCTATTTTCCCGATCCGGATCTGCTGCCGTTGGTGATCGACGAAAAATGGATCGCCGAAATTAGCGCGGCCCTGCCCGAGTTGCCTCATGCGCGCGGGCAGCGCTTCATCGCCGAGTACGGCCTGCCGCCCTACGACGCGGCCCTGCTTACCAGCCGCAAGGACGTGGCGGATTATTTCGAAGCGGCCGTGAAGATTCATTCGAACCCCAAGGCGATCAGCAACTGGGTTATGGGAGACCTCTTTCGCGTCATCAAAGAAAAAAAACTGGACGAAGCGCTCAGCATCGCCGAATGGCCGGTTTCAGCGCAACACTTGGCGGCAATGGTCAAAATGATCGACGAAGGAAAAATCAGCGGCAAGATCGCGAAGGTTCTTTTCCCGGAGATGCTCGCGACCGGAGCGGCGCCCGAAGCCATCGTGCGCGCGAAAGGTCTCGAGCAAGTCAGCGACACCGGCAGCATCGAGAGCGCAATCGACCGGATCCTGGCCGCCAACTCGAAACTGGTGTCGGACTACCGCGCCGGCAACGAAAAGATCTTCGGCTTTCTCGTCGGCCAGGTCATGAAAGCGACTCAGGGCAAGGCCAGCCCGCAAATCGTCAACGAGCTGCTGAAAAAGAAACTCCAGGCTTGATGTCCCGCGACCCCGGGGAGCCGCCATCACTGACAAACCGCGGCAAAACTTGCCGGGTTATGTCAAAATGCAAAACCGCGCCGGGCACCGTTCCATAGAAACCCGCCTTCCAACGCGACAAATCATGACAAGAACGTTTTTTTACCTCCGCGGCATGGCAGTCGAATCCCTGGCACATCTCCTGCTCTCTAACAGTCGGTATGAAACCGGCATTACTTGCTCTGCTCTGTCTCCTGCTGAGCGCATGCGCCGCGGCGGTTCCCACTCAACCCGAAGTTTATCGGCTAGGCGATCTCGAAGTGAGACTTTATAAGAATCAGGAAAGCTTGGCGCAACAGCTTCCTCCGGTGCTATCCGCGGTGCAGGCCCTGAGCGTGGGCGGCCAGCAGGTCAAGGTCCTGGGCTATTTCGATCGGCAAAACAAACGGATCTATTCTCTCGACGACACGCGCGTGCTGCTGCACGAGCTGAGGCATTACCTGGAACCGGACTGGAGACATCACGTCGGATGCGTCGCGCTGGACGAGCACCCCGAGTCGCCCTGCAGAGAACGGCCACAGTCGGAAGCCGCCGCTGGCGCCGGCGCGCATGGCTACGAGCTACTCACCGATCCGACCCTGGAAGCCCAGGCAGAAGACAATAGCAGCCTCGGTTTCTAACTTCGGCTCCCATCACCAAAAAATTTTCCGTATTAGTTTGTTGAGCGAATCAGAAACGCCAGGCGAGGCTGGTGGTGACCACGTGGCGGTGGTAATCGAAAGGAGCCAGGTTCGATCTTCCCTGGTCGAAAAGATACTCGATAGCGACGGTAAAGTTTTCCAGAAAGTCCTTGGCGACGCCGGTGAGATGGACCGGCTGGCGGTCCCGTCGGCGAACGCTGCCGGGCGCGGTGGCTGGAAGTATGCTGTTTTTGTATTTGTAGTTACGCCAATGAAAATCCAGGTCGTAGCGGAAGCGGACTTCCCACCAGGGCAGCGTGTACTGGAAACCGGTCAAGAGTCGATGCCCCCGGTAGCTCCAGTTCTTTCCCTCAGCCGGCTCGGCGTCGTACTGGTAGCCGAGCTTCGCGTAGTGACGGCCTTTCTCGGCGAGAAGAAAGTGGGTCCAGCCCACCATGTGATTGTCGGCATCGCGGATCTCACGCCGGACAAAATCTTCGTCGTGGAAAAAGTCTTTCGCCTGATAGCGGTACTGAAAAGTGGTAACGTTTGAGTCGTTCTCCGAGAGCGACACATAAGGAGTGACAATCCAGCGCTGTGTGAAGGGGGCGTCTCCGAGCGAGATGTAGTCATAGGCGAACTGAAAGCCCGCGGTATAGGGAAGACCTCCGACGGCGCCGGGCAACAAACCGCGATTGACGATGCTGAGAGTGGGAGTGTTGCTCTGAGTATCGAACTCGGTCAGATTCTTATGGTTGTTGTAGGACTGAATAAATCGGTGGGATATCGTTCCCTCCCAATCCGCGGTCCGGAGCCACGCGTACGCGAGATCCAGAACGATAAGCTCCCCTGCGCTCTTTTGCGTGGACTGAGCCGTGCGGATACTTTTCACCGTCCCGTCGTCGCTGCGATCCGGGATCACGGCCGGATTTGTATCGTAGAAGACGCCCACGCGCAGCTCGCCGCGGAAACGCTTGTCCGCGGCCGCGGCCTTTTCGAGAATCTCGCCCAAGCGCTGTGCGGGCGCCGTGAAAGGCGAAGCGGGTTGTAGGCGAAGCGCCTGGTCGATCTCCGCCTTCGCCTCGCCCGGCGCGCCCAAACGAGCCAGCGTCATCCCCGTGTAGAATCGTGCAAGCTGGGCAAAGTTATCGTCGCTCGGAACATTGGCCCTGAAATAACTCAGAGCCTCGCGAAAATTCTGCTTGTTAAATTCGATGAAGCCCAGATAGTAGCCGATGTTGGGACGCTTGGGATCTGCTCGGTAAACTTCCCTGAGAAAAGGCTCCGCTCTGTCATACTCCTTCTGCGCGAAGTGAAGAGTGCCGAGTTGGAAGGCGATATCGATGTCTTTGGGATTTATTTTGCGCGCTTTCTCGAAGGCCGTTTGAGCATCTGCGGGACGATCGGTGGCAGCATAGACCAGTCCCTGATAATACAAGGCATCCAGATTCTCAGGGTCGAGGCGCAGGGCCTCCACTAGTTCCTTAAGAGCCTCCTGGTATCTCGTTTCCCCATAAGCAATGACCGCCCGATCCACGAAGATTGCCGCCTGAATGGCCCGCTCACTGGCGACCTGCGCGCGGGCGACGCCCACCGGCAATATTGCCGCCACAAAGAAAAGAGCCATGGCGGCCCATGGTATGAATCGCGATTTAGCCATTCTGCGGATGCCGTGGTTACTTTAAGTAAATTCTGGCGCTGATTATTAGTATCGCTCGCCCTAATTGTCAAATGAGAATTGAAGATTTATGATTAGCAGGACTTGAATCCATTGACAATCCTTTTTCATGGATATAAAACCCGAAGCCGGAAGTCTTCCCTATTATGGAGGTCGCGATGGAACGGTACCGTCTCAGTGTTATCACGGCCCTTCTAACAATTATTTTGGCGCAGGGCTCCCTTTATGGGCAGCAGCAACCGGCCGGAGTAGTGACGGCCGTTCAAGGACAAGCCCAACTGACGCGCCAGGCTCAGCCAGCGCCTTTACGCCAGAAAGACGGGATTCTGATTCGGGACATCATCGATACGCGCGAGAAGTCTTCGGCTCGCATTCTATTTGGCGGCAAAGCAACGGTTACGGTGAGGGAGCTAAGCCGCTTTGAAGTGCGGGAAGAGACGCTTCCCGGCGGCGCCACTCGCTCAACCGTCCAACTCAACTCTGGCGCGCTTCTCGTAAACGTTGCGCGCCAGCTCATGAAGCCGGGAGACGAAGTCATCATAAACACCAACAACGCAGTGGCCGCGGTGCGCGGCTCAATGATCTACGTCGAATCGCTGGAGGCGGACCGCAGCACTTTTGCTCAGCTATCGGGCGAGGCCGTGCTCGGGTGCCCGCTCGTAACCGGCTCGCGGGCCAGCCTGACGCGATTCACCGCAATGGAAATTACCGGACAGGGGACCAATTGCAACGTGGGCGCCGTCAGAACCATTACGGAAGAATTCGCCGCCATTCTCCTCCGGCCATTTCAACTTCCTCGAAGCGTCACGAAGGAAGCCAGCGGAGCGGCGATTGTGCAGAACGCCATAGCCGAAACGGCGGTTATTGCGGACGCTGCGTTGACACTGCCTGGACAACAGCAGACCGTTCCGACAGCCCCCCCACCGCCCCCGGCGCCGCCGATACTTCCGGGTGGAACACCCCTTCCCAACGTAGATGGAATAAAATTACCTCCGCCTTGTAGGACGACGTGCTGATGTCAAAGGTTGATGGAACCGAAAATCCAGCCGAGGTTCATTCGATTGGGACAAGGTACGATTCTATGTCGTTCGACGGAGTGAAAACCGTGTTTAAAAAAATAATTTTTGTTTTGGCTGTGCTGATGATCTCGGCGAGCGTCGGCAACGCTGCACCCGACAGCAAAGGGACGGATTTCTGGCTTGCGTTTCCGACAAATGGGGTTACGGGACAGCTTACTTTATTCATAGCCGGAGATACCGCGACTACCGGCACGGTTACAGGACCGGGGATGGCCCCGACCAACTTTTCGGTCGCGCCTGGGACGGTGACAGTTGTCAATATTCCGATAATCGCTGAGCTCAATACCTCTGATACCGTTGAGAGCAAAGGTATTCACGTCACGGCCCAGGCTGAGGTAACCGTCTACGGGCTTAATCGCGCCGTTTTCTCGTCCGACGCATATCTGGGGTTGCCGACGGATATTCTGGGTACAGACTACATAGTTCTGGGATATTCGGGCTCTGGTCCCGAGCTTGCAATCGTTGGAACCGTTGATGGGACAATCGCCACCATCACACTTTCCGCCAGCGTCGGCTCGCGCGCGGCTGGAGTTCCCTTCAACATCAACCTGAACCAGGGGCAAACCTATCAGTTGCGAGGTTCCGCGGATCTCTCCGGAACAATCATAACTTCAGACAAGCCCATCGCGGTGTTCGGAGGCAACTCATGCACCAACATTCCCCCCGGCTTTGCCTTTTGCGACCATATCGTCGAACAACTGCCGCCGACGCAAACCTGGGGAAAAAGCTTTGTCACCGTGCCGCTGGCCACGCGGAACAACGGCGATACATTTCGCTTTCTGGCTTCTACGAATGGGACAAACATCACCGTAAACGGGACCGTTGTCACTCCCGTCCCGCTCAACCGAGGACAATTCCACGAGCGGATCATCAACGGCTCCGCCGTCATCACCTCGGACCAGCCGATACTTGTCGCTCAATACTCCAACGGTTGCGCTTTCGACTCCGCCTGCGGTTCTGCTGACGGCGACCCTTTCATGATGCTCATTCCGCCGTTTGAGCAGTTTCTCGGACAATACACGGTGAGCACGCCGGATGACGCGAACGATACTACGCCTCAATTCCCGGCTAACTTCATCAACGTGGTGGCGCCGAATGCCGCGGTGGGCGCAATCACGCTCGACGGCACGGCGATACCAACAGCGAATTTTACCGCTATCGGCTCGAGTGGCTTCTCCGGGGCGCAAGTTTCTCTTTCTCAGGGATCGCACAATCTTTCGGGACCACTGCCCTTCGGCGCGTTTATCTATGGTTTCGGCAGCTTCGATTCATACGGTTATCCGGGAGGTTTATCCCTTGCTCCGATTGCGCGAGTAACGAGTGTCGCCTTAACGCCCGCAACGGCCACCAATCCGATCGGAACCCAGCAATGCTTTACCGCCACCGTTACCGATCAAAACAACCAGCCGGTGGTGGGCGTGCGAGTGGACTTCAACGTCACCGGTACGAATCAAACCGCAGGATTCATCAATACCGATAGCGCCGGTCAGGCACAGTTCTGCTACACCGGCACTAATGCGGGACAGGACACGATTGACGCGGCCGTTGGACAGATTTCCGATAGCGCAATCATGACATGGACAGGGGGCCAGGCTAATACTCCACCGGTGGCCGATCCACAACTGGTGAGCACGCCTGAAGACACTCCAAAGGTTATCACGCTCACGGGCACCGATGCCGACGATGACCCTTTGACTTTCATCATCGTGACTCCGCCCGCGCACGGGACTCTGTCGGGGCCTACAGCCGCCACGAAAGCCCAGCGGGCCCGGGCGCGACGCCAGTTGAAGGCGCGGCTGCTGAAAGAAAGAAAACTTCGGCCAAAAGCGCTTGCGGCCATCCTTCAATCTATATCGGCAAACACGGTCACCTATACTCCCGATCTGAATTACAACGGTCCGGACAGCTTCACTTTTAGAGTCAACGATGGGACCGTGAACAGCGCGCCGGCGACGGTGAACATCACGGTGACGCCTACGGAAGATAACCCGGAAATTCAAAACCTGACATTCGCGCGCAGGGATTACTCCACTCCAGGCATTGCCGCGCTCCTTGAGTTCCGCGATATCGACGGTGATTTTGACCGTCTGAACGTTACCTTACTAAAGGCGCGGAACTTACCTAAAGGCTGTGGGCCTGATGTCATTCCTTCGGATGAGGCCTCGATATTCCCCTTCTCCGAAACGAGGACCGATCCCGACTCCGACCCCACCGACTTTGAAGCGACCGAGATCAAGGCGGTGGAAATCGGCCCTGACGCCATGGCTGTGGCCGCGGCACATGGCTGCAACATAACCCTGGAGATCACGGCATTTAATATCCGGGGCGTAGATTTAGCCCAGAATGGCTCTAATGTATTGTCGGGCACCTTCAGCATCGATAGCGACGGTGGAACGACGACGGCTGCGCCGTTAAGCAACCGGCTTCGCAGCAGCAGCAAAGCGCCGAAAAAAATCACGGCGCCTGTATTTCGTTAAATATTTTGTCTCCGAAAAAAAGGGGGAGAGCGGCGTTGTGCCGCCCTCCCCCTTTTTTTTCTTCCTACTTGCGCCTGTACGATTCGATCACACGCGCCTCCGTCGCGTATTTTCCGCAACTGCTCAAAGATTCATCGACAAAAACATCCGGTCTATGATAAACTTCCGCCCATAGCGCAAAGGAGCAGGCAAATGAACAAACGCGCTTTCACCTTTGGAGTGCTTCTAGTGTAGTGCGTCCAACACTTCTTTACATATTCCGTTCATCCTGATCTCGTCGAAGGATGAACGATATCAGTCAGATCCGTTCATGGTTCGACGGGCTCACCACGAACGGATCTGTCAAGGAATTTATGACGCACTACACTAGAACAGGCACGATATCGTAACCTGCAATCTTGAGCCTAGTCGGACTTCCTTTAAAAATACTTTGGAGGCTTCAACTTGAGCACACAGCGTCGTCCAACCGTGTCCGAGCCAAGCCACCGCAGGAAAATAGCCTTTCTGTTTCTGTGCTATGTCGCATCCCTTCTCCTTTTCTTGGCGGCCGGCGTCTACGCTCAGGAAGGTCGCGAGTCGGCGGAGGTGATCTTTTCCAGAGCGGTGCTGCTCTACGACGACAAAAAATACCCCGAGGCGACGCAGGAGCTTCTCAAAGCCCACAAGCTCGACCCGCGCAACACGAACGTCATCTACTATCTCGCGTTGAGCCTGAGCGCGCAGGGCAACAACGCCGATGCGGAAGCGTATTTACGGAAGGGACTCGAAGCACAGCCGAAGAATGCCAACCTTCAATACCTGCTTGCTTACAATCTCCGCGCCCAGGGTAAAACCGAAGCCGCGAAGCAGTTGGCCGAGTCCATTCAGTTGGAGCCGGCCTCTCCTCTCGTAGGGCCGAGTCGCGAACTGTTGACCGCTCTAAGAACTCCACGGAGAGGAGACAGCCCCTTTTGGTTGGAGCTCTCGGCGCGCGAACAGTACGACTCCAATTTGGCATTGAGGGCGAATCGAAGATCGCGGACGCCGGGCCTCGGCCAAACCGCGAGTTGGGGTAATCTCCTGGGACTGAGCAGCGAATACAGTTTCTTTCGTTCCCGAAACTGGCAAGCCGCCGCCAGGTACGACATGTATCAGATATTTAATTACCAGAACCACAAATTCGACTACAACGATCACGTCATCGGCGGCCGCGTCACCTATAACGATGTCCTGCCGAGCGGGCAGCGCTTCTTTGTGACCGGGCGGAGCTTTTACGACGTCTTACTGCAACAGGGTAGAATTTTTCTCCAGAGGCCGACCGGTTTGCTCGATTCGTACCTTTACTGGGACAAAACCGGTTCGAACCGCACACGGCTCCTCTATCAACTCCAGTACGAAAACTTCAACGAGCATCCGCCCCGGGACTTGCCGGCGTTTTTCCCCGCGCCTCTAGGACAGCGCCAAGACAGGAGAGACGCCTTCAATCACCGCGTGGGCCTAGTCCATTATATCTTCTTCGACCGCCAACGTTACGGCATCAACATCGGCTATAATTTCGATCGCGAAGACGCCTATGGACAGAACTGGCGCTACGACGGACACCGTCCCGTGGCCGGAGTATTAGTTACATTACCCTGGGAGATCCGGGCCACGACCAACCTCGAATTTCACTTTCGTCACTACGACGGCACCAATAGTCTCGCCCATAAAACCCGTAAGGACCAAGAGTTGCTCGCGCTTTTCAGCCTGGCCAAAGACATCACGCCGAACCTGGCCGTGACGTTGGAGCACTTGTGGAACAGCAGCAACTCCACGATCGGCACCTACAGTTTTAAAAGACAGACCTATTCTTTAGGTCTTACCTGGCGCTATTATTAACGAGAGGCGTACATGAAAAAATATCTACTTTTTCTTTCGATGGCGGGGCTGCTCGCGATAGTGCAATCGCCGCCCAGAGCGGAAGCCGGCATCGGCGTCGTCACCGGAGTCCGCGGCGAAGCAACGGTGCGACACGAAGCCAAGCCTCAGTCTCAAGCCGTAAAATTCAAAGATGAGCTTTTCTGGCTCGACACGCTGAACACCGGCGCGCAATCGGGCCTCAGGCTGCTGGTTCTGGACCAGAGCGTGATCACTCTCAAAGAGCACAGCCAGTTGCAGCTACGCGAAGAAAACGCGACGGCTTCTCAGCCGAGAAAAAAATCCGTGATCAATCTTCTCTCCGGCGCGGTGCGCGCGGTCGTCGAGAAAGAAGCCCTCAAAGACACGGATTATGAGATCCGCACGAGCCGGGCTGTTGCAGGGATCCGAGGCAGCGACCTTGTCGGCGTCATCGGAACCGCCCTGAACGACCAACTGCAAGCACTGGGGCTGCCGCGCGTGCCGAATAATAATTGCGTCGCTTTTATTACAGGACCTGGATCCACTGTGGGAGTAGCGGATGCGCAACTCGGATCGACCAACATGGGCCCTCTGGATCTCCTGATCGTCTGCGACCAGTTCACCCATCAGCCGATTTCCGCCGGCCAATTCGACGACGTCTCGAACTTTCTCCCCGGCTCGCAGGACTCCGATCACCTTCCTCCACCACCGGACATCGGTCCTCCCGATGGCGGTGAGCCTTTCACGCCGCCCGGCTTTACTCCGCCTCCGGAGAGACCTCGTCCCTCGCGTCAGGCGGGTTAGGAGCTATGTCGCGTCTCTGCGGTAGGCGGAGTTGATGCGCACGTAGTCGTGGCCTAAATCGGAAGTCCACACCGAGGCCGATTCTTTACCCTGACCGAGAAAAATTCTTACGGTGAATTTCGGCCGCTTCAACACGCGCGCGGCGGCGCGCTCGTTGGAGCCGACGCCCACGCCTCGTCGCGCGACGACGACTCCGTCGAAAGAGAGGCTCACTCGCTCCGGCCGAACCGGAACGCCCGCATAACCGATCGCCGCGAGAATCCGGCCGAAATTGGGGTCCGCGCCGAAGAAAGCGGTTTTCACCAGCAGAGAGTTCGCCACCGTCTCGGCCACTTTTTTCGCTTCCGCGCGCGACCGGGCGCCGCGCACCTGAATCTCCGCCGCTTTAGTCGCGCCTTCGCCGTCTTCGACCAGCTTGACGGCGAGATGTTTCATCACGTCGTAAAGGGCGCGGTCGAGAGCGGCCGCTTCGGGGCTGCCGCGTCGTATCGGGGCGTTCCCAGCGGAACCGTTCGCCAGCAGCAAGGTCGTGTCGTTCGTGCTCATGTCTCCGTCAACCGTCGTGCAGTTGAAAGTCTTGTCGGCGTTACGCTTGAGAATCTCCCGTAGGCAGGAACGTTCCACGGCCGCATCGGTCAAAATGTAGGCCAGCATCGTCGCCATATGGGGCGCGATCATGCCGCCGCCTTTGACCATGCCCGCGAGCGTGAGTTTTTTTCCCTTGACGCGAAACGAAGCGGAGACGATCTTGACCAGGCGGTCGGTTGTCCGGATCGCGTCCGCCGCCTGTGAAAACTGATCGGACGACAAATTCTCCGCGGCCTTTCGAATGCCTTCGCGCACGTTATTCATCGGCAAAGGAACGCCAATGACTCCGGTGGACGAAGGGAAAACGAGATTGGGATCGATGCCGAGCCGCCGGCCGGCCTCGCGGCACGCGGCTCCCGCGTCGCGCATCCCTCTCGCGCCGGTGCAGGCGTTGGCGTTGCCGCTGGTGACCACGACGGCCTGAATAATGCCGCGCCGCATCCGCTTGAGTCCGATCAGAACCGGCGCGGCCTTGAACCTGTTCGTGGTAAAGAGGGCGGCCGCGGTCGCGGGCCGCTCGGAGAAGATCAACGCTAAATCTTTTTTCTTGCTTTTCTTGATGCCGCAGGCGACGCCCGCGAACTGGAAGCCGGGGACCATCATGATGAAGATCAGGCACGAGGCGGGAGGCTAGAGGCGAGAGTAAGAAGGACGAGAGCGGACCACTTCGATATTCTTCTCTCGCGCCTCACGCCTCTCGCCTCATGCCTGTTATTTGCCGCAGCAACGTTTATATTTTTTACCGCTGCCGCATGGGCACGTGTCGTTTCTGCCGACTTTGGCGCCGCCGTCGCGCTTCGGCGCGACGACTCGCGCCGCCTCCTCGTTCCCGCCGTGGCTCAGCACCATTCGCTGTGGGCGCTGCTGGACTTGAATCTCCTCCACTGCGGCTTCCCGGGCCATCTCGATCGTGAAGAGCTTCTGCACCACGTCTTCCTGGATGCGGTGCACCATCTCCTCGAACATCTCGAAGCCTTCCTTCTGATATTCCTGCAGCGGGTTTTTCTGACCGTAGCCGCGCAGCCCGACGCCTTCCTTGAGGTGATCCATGTTGAGCAGGTGATCTTTCCAGAGCGCGTCGATCGTCTGCAGCATGATGATCTTTTCCAACTGCCTGAGCATCGGCGCGCCGAATTGCGCCTCTTTGCGCTCGTACGCTTGCGTGACTTTTTCGACCGCCGTTGCCTGAAGCCCCTCCACGCTCGAATTTTCCCGCTCTTCGTCGGAGAGTTCGAGACGAAAGGCAAATTGGTGATAGAGCGCTTCGCCGAGTCCCTTCCAGTCCCAATCCGACGGGTCCCGATTCGGTTCCGCGTAGCGCGCCGCGATTTCCTCGGCGAGCCCCGCGGCCATATCCAGGACGTCTTCTTTCAGGTTCTCCCCCTTGAGGACTTCTTTTCTCTGATTGTAGATGACCTCCCGCTGCTTGTTCATCACGTCGTCGTATTCCAGCAGGTGTTTGCGGATATCGAAGTTGTGCGCTTCGACCTTCTTCTGCGCGTTCTCGATGGCACGCGTGACCAGCCCGTGCTCGATGGGAATGCCTTCTTCCATCCCCAGGCGGTCCATGATGCCTTGAATGCGTTCGGCGCCGAAGATGCGCATGAGATCGTCTTCCAGCGACAAATAAAATCGGGAAGAGCCCGGATCTCCCTGGCGCCCCGAGCGCCCGCGCAGTTGATTGTCGATCCGGCGGCTCTCGTGGCGTTCGGTCCCCACGATGTGGAGCCCGCCGGCGGCGACGACCTTCTCTCTCTCCTCGGCGCAAAGCTTCTGATACTTGTCGAGAATCTCCTCGTAGCGCTGGCGGTAAGCCTCCGGCGCTTTTTCCAGCTCTTCGCGCACTTCCTCGATGATCTTGACGTATTCCTGGCGCTTGGTTTCGTAATTTCTCTGAGCTTCCCGAATCGAGTTTTCATACGGACCGCGCACCTCTTCGCAGCGCGCCTCCGCCTCTTCGAATGCCTTGCGCACCTCGTCGAATTCGGCCACCTCGGCCGCGTGGTCGCCGCGCGCAAGCACCGCATTGGCAACGACGAACTCATAGTCGTTCACGCGCTGCTCGTAGTTGCGCCTCGTCTCGTCCAGCGCTTCCATGATCTCTGCTTGCCGGCCGTTTCCTTCCTGCCAGCGACCGAGAGATTGATCGAAAGCCTCGCGCG
Source organism: uncultured Syntrophobacteraceae bacterium (assembly GCA_964404195.1). Lineage (GTDB taxonomy): Bacteria > Desulfobacterota > Binatia > UBA9968 > UBA9968 > JAJPJQ01. The sequence continues at coordinate 15,216 of CAYOJC010000052.1, read as the reverse complement.
CCTCGTCGAAGGCTTCTCTGACTTCCGCGGCGATGCCGTCGCTCGCCTCCGACAAAGAGGACTCGATGCTTCCCTTCACGCGCAAATAACGTTCGGGGATTCCGTTCAATTCGTGCAAGGCCTCGATCAAATCGGTCGCCGCCACCTGGTCATATTCTTCCCTGAGGTCCCGGAAAGGAGAAAGGTCTCTCAGCCGCCGCTGGATCTCGGTCAGCCGTTTGAGCGAATCGCCGCGCTGTTGCTGGTAAAGCTCGCCTTCCTTGCGGTACTTCTGCTCCGCCCTCTGCACCTCCTCCTCGTATTTTTCCCTGAGTTCCCTCAGCGTGTCCTCGTAGCGCGTGGCGCCTTGCAGCGGAAGCTTCGCCGAGCGGCTGATCCACTCGTGCTCCATGTCGGCGCGCGCGAGAAATTCCGGGTTGCCGCCGAGGAGAATGTCCGTGCCGCGGCCGGCCATGTTGGTGGCGATCGTGACGGTGCCGTACCTGCCGGCTTGAGCGATCACCGTCGCCTCGGCCTCGTGGTTCACGGCGTTGAGCACGTTGTGTTTCACGCTCTTTTGCTTGAGCATGCGCGAGAGGCGCTCCGACTTCGCAACCGAGGTCGTGCCGACGAGGATCGGCTGGCCCTTCTCGTGGCGCTGCTCGATCTCCTCGACGACCGCGTTGAATTTTTCCCTTTCGCTCTTGTAGACCATGTCCGGGTTGTCCTTCCGGATCATGTTCATGTGCGTGGGAATCACGAGCACGTCGAGCTTGTAGATCTTCTTGAACTCGGTGGCCTCGGTGTCGGCGGTGCCGGTCATGCCCGCGAGCTTTTTGTACATGCGGAAATAATTCTGGATCGTGATCGTCGCCAGCGTCTGATTTTCCTCGCGGATGTGGACGCCCTCTTTCGCTTCGATCGCCTGGTGCAGGCCGTCGGACCAGCGCCGTCCGGGCATGAGCCGCCCGGTGAACTCGTCCACGATGATGACCTCGCCGTCCTTGACGACGTAGTCCACGTCGCGTTTGAAGATCGCGTGCGCCTTGAGACCCTGATTGACGTGATGCACCGTGTCGATGTGGCGCGGGTCGTAGAGATTGTGGATGTTGAGCAGGCGCTCGACCTTGGCCACGCCGGTTTCCGTGAGCGTCGCCGTCCGGCTCTTCTCATCGACGGTGTAGTCGCCTTGCGCCTCGATCGCGGCGCGCTTCTCCTGCGACGGGTCGCCCTGAATCACCGCGCCGCGCTGGAGCTTCGGAATGATCCGGTCGATGACGTAGTATTTATCGGTGGACTCTTCCGCCGGGCCCGAGATGATGAGCGGCGTGCGCGCTTCGTCGATCAGGATGTTGTCCACCTCGTCGACAATGGCGAAGTTGAGCTCGCGCTGGGCGTATTCCTCATGCGAGAATTTCATGTTGTCGCGGAGATAGTCGAAGCCGAACTCGTGATTCGTGCCGTAAGTGATGTCCGCGTGATAGGCTTCCTGCCGCGAGATCGGCCGGAGATTGAGATAACGGTAGTCCTTGGTGATGTAGGTGGGATCGAACATGTAACTCGTCTCGTGAACGATGGAGGCGACCGAGAGGCCGAGCGCGTGGTAGATCGGTCCCATCCACTGCACGTCGCGCCGCGCCAGGTAGTCGTTGACCGTAATCAAGTGAACGCCTTTTCCGGCGAGCGCGTTCAGATAAAACGGCAGCGTCGCGACCAGCGTCTTGCCCTCGCCGGTCTTCATCTCGGCGATCTTGCCTTCGTGGAGCACGATGCCGCCGATCATCTGCTCGTCGAAATGGCGCAGCCCGATCGTCCGCCTGGAGGCCTCGCGCGTCGCGGCGAATGCTTCCGGAAGGATCTCGTTGAGGACGTCAGCCGTCGCCTGGCGCAACTCTTTCTCGAGATTCTCCACTTCGGTCTTGATCTCCTCCCGTTCCTCGGCGGGCGCGGCCAAAGCCCGTGCTTGAGCCTCGTCGAGAGCCGTCCGCAGGGCGTCCGTCGCCACTTTGATTTTTGCCTTGAACTCGTCGGTCTTGGCCCGGAGCTCGGCGTCGCTTAACTTCTGAAACTCCGGCTCGAGCGCGGCGATCTCCTCCACGACGGGCCGGATGCGCTTGATCTCGCGCTCGTTCTTCGTGCCGACGATTTTTTTGATTAAGCCAAGCATGACTTTTGAGTGTTTCTTCCTCTCGCCTCTTGCCTAACGCCTCTCCCTTCTTGGTAAAATACACGATTCTGTACGGTGGTTACAAGACAATCGAACGACTTCTCAGAGTGTGTGAAAAAATTCGTTCATGGTTCGACAAGCTCACCACGAACGGGATGACATCGATGGAAGTTCAAGCACTTAGCCGTTCGTCCTGAGCCCGTGGTTCGACTTTGCTCACCACCATGAGGTTCTCGAAGGGTCGAAGGACGATCGGCGATTTTTCACACACTCTCACCGCTCGATCCTGACCGCCGAATCGACCTTCTCGCCGAGAAAGCGCCGCCCGACTTTGACGAAGCGGTCCGGCACGTCGGTGACGAAAAAGCTCGCGCTGCCCTTTCCCCGCTCGCGCTGGAGCGATCGCTCCGCCAATAAAAGAGACACTTCGTTGGCCGTCTCTTCCGCGGAATCGACGAGCCGAACGCCGCGCCCCATGAACTTCCGGATCGCCTTCTTGAGCAGGGGATAATGCGTGCAGCCTAGAATCAGCGTGTCGATTCGGCTGTGCTTCAAGCTCGCGAGGTAAGACTCGATCGTCATCTCGACGACCGGGTTGTCGAGCCATCCCTCTTCCACCAGCGGAACGAACAGTGGGCAGGCGCGGCTGTACACTTCTACTTTCGAGTCCAACCTCTTGAGCGCCTGGGTGTAAGCCCCGCTCTGGATCGTCGCCTCGGTGCCGATCACGCCGATTTTTCCGGTCCGGCTTTTAGCCAGAGCCGCCTTCGCGCCGGGCTCGATGACGCCGACGACCGGAACGGGAACGTTTTCCCTGAGCGCGTCGAGAGCGATTGCGGTCGAGGTGTTGCAGGCCACCACGATCAGCTTGACGCCCTTCTCGATCAGAAAATCGGCGTTCTCGAAAGAATAGCGCAGCACCGTTTCGACCGACTTGGTGCCGTAGGGAGACCGCGCCGTATCGCCGAGATAGACCGTGTTCTCCTTCGGCAGCTTTTTTATAATCTGCTGGAGAACCGTGAGCCCGCCGATGCCGGAGTCGAAAAGACCGATGGGGCTATCGCTAGGCATTAGGCAACAGGCAATAGGCAACAGGAAGTCAATGAACCTTGGAAATCAAAGCCGTCAGCATTTTCAATATCTCTTCGATTTTAGCCAGCACAGAACCGACTTCTGTAGCTCCCATATAGCTCAACCTTTGGCACAAGAGCACGTGCGTTTCGAGTTCCAACAACGAGCCTCGCGCAATTAACAGGAAGCGACGATAATCGCCTGTGGCCTGTCGACCATAACCTTCAGCTATATTCGCCGGAACCGAGACCGCGGCTCGACACATCTGCGAAACCAATCCCCACCGTTCGGCATCTGGTAATTATCGAGCCAGTCGGTAGACCTGCTCGACTAAATCCATACTCTTCTGCCACACGAGCAAATCCCTGTGGCTCTGAATCCTGTTCATTCTGTTGCCTATTGCCTGTCCCAGTTCTGAATCTTGTTCATTCTGTTGCCTGTTGCCCTATTGCCTGTCCTAACTCTTTTTCACAAGCGGGGGCGAAGCCGAAGACCTGCTCCCAGACCTCGCGCGATTCCATGCAGAGATAGACGAATACGATCGGCGAGGCGGCGCGAATCCAGCCGAGCATCTTCCGGTACATATCCACTCGGAGCGGCTGGAAATAACGCATCTTGCCGTCTGGACAGAGCACCTGCTCGCCGGTCGGCAGGCGGCTTCCGGGAAAGCGCGAGCGCATCGTTCGCTTGAGACCGGGAGTCGTGCGCAGCACGCCCATGCTGATCCAGGCGATCCTGCGGTGATCGACCGCGGCGAAAGTTTTTTCCACCATGCAGCGATAGTCTTCCTCCCAGCCGGCGTACTCGACGATGGGATCGAAGTGAAAGCCGAGCTTGTAGCCCGCCGACTGACAGCGCCGCGCCGCCGCCAGACGCTCGTCGAGAGACGCCGTGGCGTGCTCGTCGGCGTCGATCACCTTCTGCGGATTCATCGACCACGAAACCACGACCCGCTCTTTGGGGTCGAGCTTCAACAGCCCCTCGACGCAGTCGCTCTTGGTTTTAAGCTCCAGAAGAACGTTCGGCTGCTCGGCGAAGAATGGAATCACCTCGGCGCAAAAACCGATATAGGGATCGAGCGCGAGGCTGTCGGTGATCTCGCCGGTGCCGATGCGGAAGAAGAATTTCCGCTGCCGGCTGAAAAGCGCGTCTGCTTCCCGGAGCAGATCGTCCACGTTGCTGAAAACCTTGAGCGCCGGATTGTCGGCGAGATATTCCTGGAGATAGCAGTAACTGCAATCCATGGGGCAATTGCTGGCGAAGTTGATGACGAAGTAGTTGCAGCAGACCTGCCCTTCGCTGCCGGGACATTTCTTGAGAAACTCGCCGCGATGGCGCGCGAGATATAGCTTCGCTTTGCCCGCGCCGAAAAGATCGTTCCGGCCCGATGGGATCCGGCCAACCGCCCGAGCATCTTCCACGAGCGTAAACGGAACCTGCGGGAAGGCTCGCTTTAAATTCCTATAGATCGGGCTCTGCTCGGAGCTGGCCTCGACGATCACTTCCGTCGGCGTAAACCTTCTCATCGTTGGTTATCCGTCACTCCCATCACGCATCGCGCATCGCGTATCCCATAATTCGTACAACGTATCTCGTTTTTCGTATCTCGTCGGACGAACGACGAGCCGCGTCCGATATCCCCGTAGGGGCCGACCTATGTGTCGGCCCTGGGTTGGGCGGACGGGCCGAACGGTCGGCCACACACGCGGAAAAATGCGGGCGCACACACAGGTGCGCCCCTACATCACGCATCGCGCATCCCTCTCCTACTTCTCTGTCGCCATCTCCCTCACCCTCGCCCTCTCCCTCAGGGAGAGGGTTGGGGTGAGGGTGCTACATCGATTCGCCGCGCAGCAACGCGAAAATCTCCTTCATCCCATCGTCCTCGACAACACGCGCAACTTCCGCGGACAACCGCTTCAACTCGTCGTAGCCGGCCGCTTTCATTTGAATGGTGACGGCGCCGCCTTCGAGTCCGGCTGGAACGGCCACCAGGATTTTTGGATCGAGCTTCATCTCGCGGATGCGCCGGCGGATTTCGTCTTCGATCCGCGCCATGCGCGGGAAGCGCAGCCGCCGGACTTCTTCCTTGAGACGCTTGAGCCTGTCGCTTCGTCCGAGACGCGGGTCCGAAGCGATTCGAGCCAACTCTTCGCGGCCCAAGACCTGCGCGACGCCGACGCCGTCTCTGACCGATATCTCTTCGAGCCAGTCGAGCAGATCTTTGAAATGATTCTCTCCGGCCTTGAGCGTTTCCACGAGCGCGAGAAGCGCTTCGCGGTCGGCCTCATTCAACTCCAGCCATCGTTCCTGCGTTTTGGGATGAAAACCCTTGCTCCGACAATAGGCTTGGATTTGCTGATCTACCATTTTTCAATTCTCCAACAAAATCGGTAAGTAGTGCCTCATACTCTAAGGCTTCGCCTTCACATCCTCGTTTTCGCGCGCCTTGGGCCAGGATCGCTACTTTGCGCGCAAGCGCTTCCAGGGACCAGCTTCTCTTCTCGCCCTCGATTCCGGAGTCGAACAGCTTTTTGATCGCGCGCACGCGAAACCGGTCGAACCCCCAGGTGGATCTGGATAGCTGGTCGGCATGGCCGCCTCTTTTGACGACCAACGGCTCGGCGATCAAAGAAACCGGATGGTCGAGGGCGATGCGCAGCCACAGGTCGTAATCCTCGCACACCGGAAACGACTCGTCGAACCCGCCGATGCGTTCGAATAATTCTCTTGTCATCAACGCCGCCGAAGGACTCACCAGGCAGAGATCGAGACTCGCGCGAAAGATATCGCCCGACGGCTTGCGATGTCTTTTCTTCGGGTTGACGCGGACGCCGTTCCTGATCCAAATCTCTTCGGTCTGGCAGATCCGCCATCGGGTTTGCATTTGCATCAAGCTCATCTGGGTCTCGAGCTTCCGCGGCCTCCACATGTCATCGGAATCTAGAAAGGCGAGATACGCGCCGCGCGAGCATTTCACTCCCAGATTTCGCGCGGCGGCGACGCCCCGGCGCGCTTGCGTCAGGACGCGCACGGCGGACCCGTATCGCGCCGCGATTTTCTCCGCGGTGCCGTCGTCCGATCCATCGTCCACGACGATAATCTCGAAATCGCGATAGGTCTGTGCGAGCACGGAATCGATCGCGTCGTGAAGCATCGGCAGGCGATCGTGCGTGGGAATGATAACGCTCACCAGAGGAGCCATGCCCTGAGTACCTAACTTTAAGAAACCGACATTGCAAGCGAATCCCGGCGACCTGAATTTGTGTTGACAAGCGCGGAGGAGTTTGACTAGTATCCTCACGTTTCGCCTGACGGCATTTTCTCTCGCGCCAAAATTTTATATCGAGTACTTTCCACGGCGCCGACCCGGCCGTAAGGTACGCCGTCGCGGTAGAGCAGGAGTTATCATTCATGTGGCGCTGGAAAGCTGACCCTACAGCCTCCGAACAGAACTCGACTTCGGTCATCGACCAGAGTTGCGAGATGGAAGGCCGCTTCCGCTTCGCCGGCACGCTGATCATCAACGGAAAATTTCGCGGCGAGCTGCTCTCGCCCGACACGCTCCTCGTCGGAGAATCGGCCGAGCTGGAAGCCGAAGTCCGCGTCGGCACAGTTATCGTCAATGGGTCGGTTATTGGGAATATCACGGCCCGCGAGCGCGTCGAGCTGCGCGCCGGCGCCCGGATCGCCGGCGGCATCGTCACGCCGGCGCTGGTGCTCGAAGAGGGCGTCGTCTTCGACGGCCGCTGCAGCATGATCGGCGACGAGGTCGCGGCGGCGCAGAAGATATCCTGAGGATGGCGCATGGCGAAGCGGTATTCGATTCTCATTCTCGCCTCGCGCGAAGCGCGCGTTCGACGGCTGGGCTTTTCTCGCAAGTCGGCCTGCGTCGTTCTATCCGGCGTGGCGCTTATGGTCGGCCTGGCCGGTTGGTTTTTGGGAGATTATATTTGGCTCAAGATCGAAAGCGGCAGCCTGAGGCGTCTTCAACTCAAAGCTAAGAACCAGCGGGAGCAGTTTTCCCGCCTCCAGGACCAGACGCAGAACATTCAGACCCTGCTCGCCGACTGGCAAGGCCTCAGGGAAAAAGTCGATGCATCGGTTCCTTTGCAGCAGAGACTCACGACCAAGAACCGCTTCGCCATCGCGGAACTCCAGCAAAGCCTCAACTCGCTGCAATCCGAGCTGCAACAGTTGATCGCCTCGATTCCCACCGACTGGCCGGCGACGGGGAAAATCACTTCCGGCGTCGGAGACCGCGTATCGCCGATGACGGGTAGAATCGAGTTTCATTCGGGTCTGGACATTCCCAATCCGACCGGGACGCCGGTGTATGCGCCGGGCAACGGCACCGTCGAGGCCGCGGGCGAGATGAACGGCAACGGGCGCACGGTCGTGCTGAACCATGGTCAGGGGATCACGACGCAGTACCTGCACTTGTCGAAGATCAACGTGAACCCGGGAGAGCAGGTGCGCAAAGGCCAGCAGATCGCGGAGGTCGGCAGCACCGGGCGGAGCACCAGCCCGCATCTTCACTACGAAGTCCGCGTGAACGGGGTTCCGATCGACCCGCGCAAAAGCCTTCTGAAGTAGCGTGTTCGTATAATTTCGACGCCCGCCCTCCCAAACGAGATTCTTCGCTGCGCTCAGAACGACGCTTGCGAGAACTGTCATCCTGAGCGACAGACTGTGTGAAAATGCGCCGTTCGCCCTTCGACCCAGCTCAGGACGAACGGCTAAGCGGTCAATTAACGTGTCTCACCCCGTTCGTGGTGAGCCCGTCGAACCATGAACGGGGTTTTCACAGAGTCTGGCGAAGCGAAGGATCTATTTCTGTTCAGGGTAAACTCCGTGAAGGATCTCTCCCAAATTGGCCCGCAACCGCCGGCCGCCGCCCATGTTGAATCTTTCCCGGCCGTCGATTAAACTTCTTATCAATTCATGCGCAAGCTATCCGCCCTCTTCCTCGCTCTCGGCCTATTTCTGCTCCCACATCCAATTCGCGCTCAAGAAGACAAACCGCACGAGCTTTTTTCCAAAGCCTATGCGCTCTTCTCGCGCGGCGACGCGCGCATCGCGGAGGAGCTTTTTCTCCGCACGGTGGAGCGGAGTTTCGTCCTGGAGGATTACAGCCTCTACTATCTCGGCCTGATCGCCGCAAAAGCCGGAGATTTCTCGGCCGCGCGGCAACGCTTCTCACAACTCCAACAGAAATTTCCCGACAGCGTCTGGGCGCCTCATGCCGGCCTCCAACTGGCAAAATCCGCCCTGTCGGAAAAAAATTATTCCGAGGCGATCGAGCTCTGCCGCAACCTGCGGACTCAACGCGCAAAAAAGGAAGTCTCCGACGAGGCAACCTATCTTCTCGGCCAAGCGCAGGAGGCGAGCGGCGATGCGAAGCAGGCTTACTCCACCTATCAGGAATTGCGCCGCGCCTCTCCGCTCTCTTCGCCGGCGGCTTCCGCGCGAAAGGCGGTCGCCGCGCTGCGAGAAAAATTTTCCGATCTTTTCGGCGTGACGACGCCGGAGGCGATGCTAAGCGAGAGCGATTTGCTGGCGCGCGAGCAAGTTTATCCGGAGGCTGAGCGGCTGTACCGTAAGCTCCTTGAGCAGACCCCCAAAGGAATTTTCCGCGCGCGCGTGCTGAGCGCTCTCGCCAATCTCTACCGCCTACAGCGAAAGAGAGAGGAAGCGATACCGATACTTTCCGACATCGTGCAGCGCTTTCCCGAGAGCGCCGAAGCGCCCGCGGCGCTGAATCAGCTCGCGATGATTTACTGGAATCGCGACGACGATCTCAAGGCGCTCGAACACTTCAAGCTCTTGAAGGATAAGTATCCGAAAAGCTCTTTTGTCGATTTCGCCGAGCTCGCCTCGGCGCGCATCTACGAGTCTCTGGGCAAGTCGGACGACGCGCTGGCGGCCTATCAAACTCTCGCCAAAAAAACTTCTGACAGTCAATTGCGCGAGGACGCCGCGTGGAGAGCGGCATGGATCTACTACTTGAGGAAAGACGATAAGAACGCCAACGCCGCATTCAAGCGGCTCGCGTCGGGCAAGGATGCCGCTCGCTGGCGGACCGCCGCGCTCTACTGGCAGGCGCGCACTGCGGCCAGGATGGAGCAGAGCGAGGAAGCGAAGCAGCTCTTTCTAACCATCATGCGCGATCCCGAAGAGAGTTATTATAAAAGTCTCGCCGCCGGCTGGCTCGCGCGGATGAGCGTCGCCGTCGAGGAGAAGAAGACGCCCGAGCCGACCGTCTCCACCATCACGTCGCCGACGCTCAGCGCGCCGCAGTCGTTTCATTTTTCCCGGGCGCAGGAGCTTTCCGAGTTGGCTTTGAATTCATTGGCCGCGGGTGAATTGGACGAAGTAAGAAATCTTGGCGCCGAGGATCTTTCGCTCAAGCTGCTGCTCATGCGCGAATTTGCGCGTAACGGCGCTTACGCGCGAAGCGCTGCTCTTGCCAATCAAATCCAGTTTCCGCGTTCCACCGAAGAGCTGGCGCGTTACCGTTTCCCGCTGGCCTATTGGGACACCGTGCAGAAGCTCGCGAAGGAAAACAATATCGACCCGTATCTCGTCGTGGCGCTGATCCGCCAGGAGAGCCTGTTCGAGCCCAGGGCGGTTTCTTCCGCGACGGCGCTCGGATTAATGCAGCTTCTTCATTCAACCGCGACCAGGACCGCCGCCCGGTTAAAACTCTCTTCACCTCCGCGCGATGCACTCTTCGAGCCCGAGCTCAATCTGACGCTCGGCATTCATCACTTGAAAGAACTCCTCCAACGCTATTCGAACAATCTGGTCAAGGCGATCGCCGCCTACAACGCCGGCGAGAACGCAGTTTCCAAATGGGAAACGCAGCTTGCCGCGGCCGACGACGACGAATTCGTCGAGCGCATTCCTTACTCCGAGACGCAACTCTACGTAAAGCTCGTGCTCAGGAACTTGCGCATCTATCGAAATATTTACGGCGAGCAGAAATGAAAATCCGCCGCTCCGCTCCGTTGATCGGAATCACACCGGACCTCGCAACGCCCGGCGATAACGCAGAGCCCTTGATCGTGCTCCAGGAGCGCTACGCGCGCGCCATCCAGCAGGCCGGAGCGGTCCCGCTGGTTTTGCCGATCGTGTCTTCACGGGCAACCTTGCGAAGAGTCGTCGAAAGTCTCGACGGCGTCGTCGTCAGCGGCGGAAATTTCGACATTCATCCGAAATATTACGGCGAGCGGGCGATCGAGAGGCTGGGAAACATCCGAGAAGAGCGGACGGAGTTCGAGCTTCGATTGATATCTCTCGCGCTGAAATACGATATGCCGGTTTTGGGAATCTGCGGCGGCGCGCAGGCGATCAACGTCGCGCTCGGCGGCTCGCTCTATCAGGATATCAAGAGCCAGGTCTGCGGCGCAGCGGAGCATGAGCGAGGAGCTTTAAAAGAACGCGGCGGGCATGCGGTGGAAATCATCGCCGGGACCAAGCTCAGGCGGATCGTCGGTCGGCGATCGCTGGAGGTGAACACGACGCATCACCAGTCGGTGAAAAAACTCGGCAAAGGATTGATCGTCAACGCCGCCGCGGCGGACCGCGTCATCGAAGGGATCGAGAGCCAAGGTCATACGTTCGTCCTCGGCGTCCAGTGGCATCCGGAGTTCCTGGTTCACCGAGATCGAGCGCAGAAAAAAATCTTCGCCGCTTTCGTCTCGGCTTGCAAGTCAGACCGGCGCTGAATTCTGCAGCTCCCTGATAAAACGATCGTCGATAAACTGTTCGGGGTCTGCGGCGGACGCGGAAGGCAAATCTGCCGCCATGACCTTCAACGCTTTTTCGAGCGCCGCCGCCACGGGATAAGGAATGGCCGGCATGCCCGGCTGAGTTAGATCGTAGGTCTCTTCCGCAACTCTTCGATTCGCGATCCCGCTGTACTCCTGCTGAACTTTCACCGTAAACTCGCGATCCGTCCGGTAGCGGTTCATTCCCTCGACGTATGCCGCGATGAATCTCCGGACGATGTCAGGAGCTTCCCGAATGGTTTCCCGCCTCGTCGCTATCCCGCCCAAAGCATAGTTCAGGCCGAACTCGGCGAAGTCTACGAGAAAGGCGCAGCCCCGCATTCTCGCCTCGATCGCCTCGGGCGGCGTCATCACGAGCGCGTCGCACTCTTTCGCGAGCAGAGCAGCCGTGCCTTCCCTGCCGCCGCTCGGAAGCGAGACGAGAAGCAGCCCGCGAATATTTTCTTTTTCCAGACGCTCGACGACGAAGTGAACCAGCACGTCGTTCAATCCGCCGTCGCCGACGAAACCGATCCGCGCGCACGCCAGTTCGTTGCGATCTTTGATCCCTGGCCGGCCCACGAGAAACTGCTGGTTGATGCCCCCGGTGAGAAAGACGAGGTCGGTGCCATCTTCCAGGACCGCCCTGAGAAGCGCGGGCGCGGCGAGGTTCCCGAATTGAATTTCTCCCTGCACGAGTCCTTTGACCACGCCCTTCGCTCCTCCCATCAGACGGGTTTTTACATCAAGCCCATGCTTGGCAAACAATCCCGCCCGCTCCGTTACGATCATCGGACCGGCTCCCTGCCCGATCGTCGCGTAACCGGCAACCAGTTTAATCGCAACCATATTGCTTTTCGTCTCGTATTCTCATCCTTCGAGACCTTCGTGTCCTTTGTGGTTAAAATCTCCACACCACGAAGAGCACGAAACACACGAAGTTTCGGTCGTTTATCGCGCCAAGACGTCAAGACCGCGAGGTCAACTCCGGCCTTTCAAAATATTCTGTGCGAGCCGCCAGCGTAAAACTTCGGTAGCGCCTTCAGTTATGCGCGTGCTGCGAATCTGCCTGTACCACCATTCAAGCGGCAGATCTTTTGTCAGCCCGATGCCGCCGTGCACTTGAATCGAGCGGTCCACCACCCGGCTCGCCATCTCGGTACAAGTGATTTTGACCATATACGAGAGATTGCGCACGTCCTCGCCGCAATCGTGGCGCCACGCGCACTCGTAAACCATGAGCCGCGCGGCGTGCAGCTCGGTCGCGGAATCGGCGATCATGAACTGCACTGCCTGGCGCTCGGCCAAAGGCCGCCCAAAAGTCACGCGATTTCGCGAGTAGTCGATCATCATCTCTAAGGCCCGCTCGGCAATACCCAACGGGCGCGCTCCGTGCCCTTTGATCCTTCCTTCTTGAATCCACTGCTGCGCAAGTGAAAATCCCCCGCCGACTTTGCCGACGACATTCGCCGCCGGTACCCGAACGTTGTCGAAGACAATCTGCCACGGCGCGTCCCCCATCATCGTCGGCCACTGGCGTTCGAGCAGCACGCCAGGACTTTTCAAATCGACGAGAAAACAGGTTACGCCGCCGCGCGCCCGTTTTTCCGGATCCGTGACCGCCATCACCTGCGCGTAATCCGCGCGCCCGGCGCCGGTGATGAAGCGTTTGGTGCCGGTCAAAATGAAATCATCGCCGTCGCGAATGGCGCGCGTCTGCATGCTCGCGGGATCGCTGCCCGCGTCGGGCTCGGTCTGGGCGAAGCAAACGCGCATCTCGCCTTTCAGCACCGGCTTCAAGAAACGTTCTTTCTGTTCGTCATTGCAGTGAAAAAGCACCGGCCTCACCTCGGGTCCGAAAAGCTCTTGGCCGCGAAACGGCAGAGCGGCGCTGCGCGAGATTTCTTCGTGGATCACGCAACGGGCGAGCAGCCCCAGCCCGGCGCCGCCGTACTCGGCCGGGACGTCGAGCAGCCACAGCCCCATGCTCTTGGCTTTTTCTTGCAGCGGATTCAAAAGATTTTCCGGCATCGGCCCTTCGCCGTCGTGCCGGTACGTCCGTTCGAGCGGGATCAACTCGCTGTCGACGAAACGGCGCACGGTTCGCTTCAGCAGTTGCAGCTCTTCGGACAAGTCAAAGTCCATCTCTCCTTACGCCTCCAAGACCGCCGCCAATTTTCGATTTTAGATTTTGGATTTTAGATTCAATCGAAAATCGGCAATCGAAAATCTAAAATTTACTTAACCTTTTTTACGCTTATACGCTCCGAACCCCGGACGAAAGGTTTTGTCGTCGAGAAACTGTTTCGTTCCCGCCTCGCGCCCCTTCTCCGGATCGCTTGCCCGCAGCGCCGCGCCTTTCGCCGTCATGTAGTCCTCGGCCTGCGCGTAATCCATCGTACGGCAGAATTTGTAGACCTCTTTCGCGGCTCGCAGCGTGTGCGGATTTTTCTCCATCAATTTTTTCGCCAGCTTCACCGTTTCCTCTCTCAGCTTCTTGCGCGGCACGGCAAAATTCACCAATTTGATCTCCGCGGCTTTTTTTCCGTCGAAGGTGTCTCCGGTCATGATGTAATAGACCGCGTCGCGATAACTGAGTGCGTCGGCCAGGACGCGGCTCACCAGTCCGCCGGGAAAAATTCCCCAATTGATTTCGCTGAGACCAAAAACGGCGTCTTCAGCGGCGATGGCGAAATCGCAGGCGATGAGCGGCGTGAACGCGCCGCCGAAGCAATAGCCGTTCACCATCGCGATCGTCGGCTTCGGATAAGTGAACAACCGCCGCCAGCGCCACTCTTGCGACGCCCAGCCTGCCTTGCGCCGTTCCGCGGGATTATTCTCCAGCGCGCGGAAATATTCTTTGAGATCCTGCCCGGCGCACCAGCTCTCCCCCGCGCCGGTCAATACCACAACCTGAGTGTCTTTATCCGTCTCCAGCTCCGTCAGCGCGTCGAGCATGTCGTAGTGGAGCTGCGGATTCATCGCGTTCCGCTTCTCGGGCCGGTTCAAGATGACCCAGGTGATGCCGTTTTCTTTTTCGACTTTTACCGTCGCGTACGATTTCACTGCCATGTCATACCTCCGTAAGTCCGTTCATTTTGCAGGCTACAAACCAATAATTCTTCTGAGTGATCTTCCGATCGTTTGACCCTCAAGCCCCGCAGCCTTCACCTGGTTCCCAGCTCTTTGAGCGCCTCTTTGAGATAGCTCTGGTCTACGTATTTCGCGGGAGTCGGCAGTGGTCCCTTCATCTGCATCCGCTCGGCGTAAAACTGAATGACCACCTTCACGCCTTCGATGTTGAGGTCGGCGTTGGGGTCCCAAATGCGATTCTCCGTGTAGTATTCCCACCCTTTGCGCGCTTGATCCGGCTTCAAATTCATTTCTTTGCCCAGAAATGCGATCGCCGCTTCCTTGTTATCGTAAAGCCAGCGCATCGATTGCGCCATGGCTTTCATGAATCGGACAAGCAGAGGCCGGTTCTTTTCCGCCCACGAGCGCTTCGACGATATCTCGGTCAGTTGATAGTTGGGAATGACGTCGACCACGCGGCCGATAACGTTGAAACCCATGTCCGCGGCGTCAAAACTCAAAGGCACCGCAATGATGGACGCGTCAATCTTCCCGGCGGTCAAAGCCAGGAAGGAGGAGGCCGAGCCGCCCACGTTGATGAGCTTGTAGTCGCGCGGATATTCCAGCCCCTTCGCTTGCAAGACTCTTCTAAGGACGAAAGCGGTGCCGGAGGTGAGGCCGGACGAGCCGATCGTCGCCCCGCGCAAATCCTCGTAGGTCCGGAATTTCTTCGCGGCCATGACCATATGGGTCAGCCCGTTGATGACGCCACCGATCGAAACGAGGTCCGCTCCCTGCTCGGCGGCGGCGATGCCCGCGTCTATCGCGCCGCTCGATACGTACACGGAACCGCCGAGGAGCGCCATCATCGATTTATCCGCACCCGAGATAAGAACGAGTTGAACGTCCAGCCCGTTACGATTGAAGAAGCCCTGCTTCAGGGCCACCCACATCGGGCTGTAGCCGAGCGTCTTGGAAGAAGCGCTTACAGGAAACTTCACTCTCTCCTGCGCCGCCGCAGCGGAGCAGAGCAAGAGAACTTGTAGCACCGAGACAGTCGTCCTCAGAGCCATCATCGAATCTCCTCTCCTAGTGTAGTATCTCTTAAATTAAGGCACTTATCCGTCGAGGTTTCTCTATTCACCACGAAGCGCA
>CAYOJC010000051.1:0-31501 GCA_964404195.1 uncultured Syntrophobacteraceae bacterium | reverse complement strand
CTTTCACCGGCTAGACAGGCAACCGTATAGGCTGCAAACGAAGCGCACGAAGTTTAAAAGTATAAAATATATGAATCCTTCGTGTCCTTCGTGGTTAAAATCCTCTCACCACGAAGAGCTTAGCGCAGCTACGCCGCAACCAAAGCAGAAACAGACAGTTCACCACGAAGAGCACGAAGTTTAAAAGTATAAAATATATGAATCCTTCGTGTCCTTCGTGGTTAAAATCCTCTCACCACGAAGAGCACGAAGCACACGAAGTCTGAATATCCGGGCTAGCGCGCCGCGTCCGCCTTGGCGGCGAAAATAAAATCGCTCTCCGTCAAGCCGTCGATCTTATGCGTCCAGATCGTGAGCTTCACTTTGCCCCACGCAAGATAGATGTCGGGGTGATGGCCCTGGGCCTCCGCCAGCTCGCCGACCCGGTTGGTAAAGTCGAGCGCCTCGCGGAAACTTTTGAACGTGTGTTCCTTTTCAAGATGATGCTCGCCGACGACCTTCCAGCCGCCGCCGAGCTTTTCCAAAAGCGCGGTTATCTCCTTGCCCTTCAGCGGCGGCACGCCGCCTCGGCACGGAATACACTCTTTTTCTGCTAGTTCGCTCATGTCTCACCTCCTGCCAGTCCGCTGAAAAAAATATCACATCATAAAGAACAGTAACGTAATCAAGGCCGCCGCGAGCAAAGCCCGCGCGCGAATCCCCGAGGCTTTTTTGCGCAGACGCGCCGCCAAGCCCTCGTCTTCGATCTGTTCTTCCCCCGAATCCGGATTGCGCGCACCGCGCTTCGCCAGGACGACTCAAGTCTTCTCCCGCGCTTGAAGCCAGCCCAACGCGGCCAGCCAAAACGGAAGAAAAAGCAGCAGCCGCCAGAGGCGGTCGGCGTGAAGCGCGCTCAGGGCCACGGCCAAGCCGGCTCCGCCCCCCAACATGACTAAACAAAATCGCAGACGCTTCCGGCTCTCGCGCGGCCCTATGTTCGTATGATCCATCCGCCGCCTACTTGGGCACCAATCGGAGCCGCGTCTCGTCGTCGGGGTCGAACATATAAGCCACGCACAGCCACAGGCTCCTCGAATGCCGGAAAAACAATATAGGAAAAATTGTCGCGAACGCGCCCCACAAGATCAGCTGGTGCGATAAAGAGACCTCCGTGTAATAGTCCAGTAGAAAAAAGCCGGGCATGGCGATCAAGACCGTAGCCACGTAGTTGACATAAATCGCCCCGACGAAAAATCCCTGCTCGCGCTCGAATACGAGCCGGCAGAGCGGGCATTCCCGGCGCATGCGAAAAAGGCCGTCGAATAATTTGCCCTGGCCGCAGCGCGGACATTTCAAAAAAATACCGGCTTTGAGTGCGTGAGAGAGGCGCGCGGAGGCTGCCATGAGATTCAACTCACCTGAATTGCGGTCGCGCTCGTCATAACTGTTCGACGGTATAACCCTTGGCCTTGAGCATCTCGATCAGACCATTTTTACCGGCCAGATGGCCGGCGCCGACGACCACGAGGTAGTTTTCATTCTGAGACAGGCAGGACTCGATCTTGGGAAGCCAGGCGCGGTTCCGTTCCACGATCAGACGCTGGTAGAGCTCCGGAAATTCCTTCAACCCCTGCAATAATAACGCCTCCAGCGCCCGGAGATCGCCGGCAGCCCAGGCTTCGACGATCGCGTCCACCGCTGTCTCCGTCAAATCGCCGCCGCTCAAGGTCTGGAGCAGCAGAGATTCCTGGACGCGCTCCGGCATGCCGTCGAAGAGACCGAACTGGTATTCGAGCGTCTCAAACCCGTCGACCTCTTTTTTCTCTTTCTTCGCTTTGCGGAAAAAATACTGGTCGATCCCCTTGCCCGGATCGAAACCCATCGCCTGCAGCTTCAACGCCAATACCGTGAGGGCGGTGAACCACGGCTTGAACTGATTGAAAATCTGAATGTCCAATCCCAATTCCTTCAACTGCTTCTCGGCCAGCGCGTAGGTGGCCGGCGACACGTGATCCTTGAGCGTCGTTCGGTCCGTGTAGATCCCTTTCGAAGTCATGAGCTGCTGCGCCCGGCCGCCTTCCGCGCTCTCCAGATTTATTTCAAAAATCAATTTCTTCGCGTCTTTAAAAGCCGCTTCCATTTCTTCGGCAAGGGGATAGTTCTGCGCTTTCAAATAGTGAATCGACCCGAGCAGGTAGACGACGTTGCTTTTCGACCGGATCTTCCACAGCGATTTTTTCTCCGCCGCATCCGAATCGATCTGGAAAGAGAAAATGCTCCCCGTGTAGATCAAACAGACGGCGACATGGACTAGAATGCTGTTAAATTTGTTTAAGCTCACAGCTTCCTCTCGCGGATTAAAAGCGGTGAAACAAACATTCACCCCGCGATCATCGCGTTTCAAGATATCTGCGCCACGGTGTCCAGTAAAACTTTTCCCATCCTTCGTTGACCCCCACAAAGTCGTGGTCGGGCACATTCACATGCGCCAACTCGATCCTGCCGCCCGCGCTGTCGTGATCGAATGTCAATATCAGGATGGAATCGAGGTCATCAGCCCGCCAGTTGCTCGAACGCCACGTCTGCACGATCATCCGCTTGGGCGTTATCGCCAAGACCCGTCCCGACAGCATGCCGTTAAACGCCTTGAATTCAGCGCCGGGCTGCGACGAGATCGACACGTCCGCTCCGGTAATCGCCGCATGCTGTTTCGGATCGAGATACATGTCGAAGAGTCGATCCGGAGACGCGGGCAGGACCGTAGTCTGCTGAACGGTTTTAGCCATTTCACTATTCCTGTGCGTTACAGCCCTTCGACGACGATCATGTTGGTGACGGCGGTCCTGTGCCTGACTTGCTTCTTTGTCGGGGTTATATTTTATATCACACTGCCGAGCGTTATACAGAAGCAAACATTTCTCGGGATATTGGCAGCAAGCAAAAAACATTGTAAGACACTTTGCGGGAATCCATGAAGCTCAAAGACAAAGTGGCGCTCATCACCGGCGCGGGACGCGGCATCGGCAAGGCGGTGGCGCTCGACTACGCGCGCGAGGGGGCGAAGCTCGCGATCTGCGCGCGAACGGAGTCGGAGATCGCGAAGTCGGCGAAAGAGATCGAAGCCATTGGAGCCGAGTGCCTTGCGCTCACGTGCGACGTTTCCGAGGAGGAATCCGTCGGAAAGTTGATCGACGCAGTTCAAAAACGCTTCGGCCGGATCGACGTGCTGATCAACAACGCCGGCGTCATGACGCGACCGGCGCCGATCACGGAGCTGGAAGTTAGAAAATGGGACTATACGATCGCCGTCAACCTGCGCGGGCCGTTTCTCGTGACGCGGGCGGTTCTTCCGCTCATGACGCGGCAGAAAAGTGGCTCGGTCATCAACGTGTCGTCGTCGATCGGCCGCGGCGCGTACGCCAACTTTGTGGCGTACGCCGCGTCGAAGTGGGGGCTGGAAGGATTTACGCAGACGGTTGCGGCGGAGGTCAGAGGCCGAAACATCCGGGTCAATTCGGTGGAGCCCGGTTATGTCGCGACGAAACTCACCGGCTTCAGCGGCAGCAGCCCCGAGTCGGTCACCGACGTCTTCGTCTTCCTCGGCAGCGACGAAGCAAAAAACTTGACCGGAAGGATGCTCAGCTCCTCCGGCTGGAAATCGGAGTTGAAGAAATAGCCTGCTATTTCTTCTTCAAGATGTCCAACGCCGCGTTGGCGTTTTTTACCCCGTTGGCGTGATCGCCGGCGTCGAGATTTTTTTGCGCTTCGTCGAGCAGGCCTTTGGCTTTATCCTGATCCGCCTTCGACGCTTTGGTCGTGCCCATAAGCTCGCGGCCGTCTTTGATCAGCGGCGCGCATTTTGCCCAGGTCGGTTGAGCCGACAAGATCACGAGCACAAATGCAATCGCTAAATAAAATATCTTCTTCATTATTTCTCCTCCTTAGCTTTGCAGATTCTTCTTGAAAAACTCCACGGTCTTTCCCCAGGCCTCCTTTGCCGCCGCAGCGTTGTAACGGCTCGGGTCGGTGTTGTTGTTGAAAGCGTGCCCCGCGCTGGGATAGATCGTGTAACTATAAGGCTTGTTGTATTTTTTCATCGCGGCCTCAGTCGCCGGCACCCCGCCGGTGATCCCCTTGTCCTCCGAGCCGTAATGCGCCAGAACCGGCGCCTCTATCTTCTGGACCAGCTCGGCCGGACTCGGGGTTCTTCCGTAATAGACGACGACGCCCCTGAGGCCGCGCACTTGCGTGGCCGCGTTAAACACCGTCTCTCCGCCCCAACAGAATCCGACGATGCCGACGCGATCGCCGCGCACGTCGGAAAGAGTCTTAAGATAAGCGACGGCGGCGCCCGTGTCTTCGGCCGTTGCATTCGTCGGCGCCAGCTCGCGCATATTCGACAGCCCCTCGCCTTTCGGGTTGACCTTATCCGTCCCTCCGCCGCGCGAAAGATAATCCGGAACCAGCGTCACGTACCCTTCCTTGGCGAAGCGGCGCGCGACGTCGCGGATATGGTCGTTGATGCCCCGGTTTTCGTGCACCACGATAACCGCCGGATATTTTCCCGCCGCTTTCGGTTTGGTCTGGTAGCCGTAGATTGTGCCCGCCGGCCCCTTGAACTGCACGTTGGTCGAGGCCAGGGCCGGATCGTCCGGTTGCGCCGCCCCTGATTCGCCGCCGGCGCCGACGGCGCACGCGATCAGGTTCGTGGCCGCGGCCAGACTTCCCGTCAAGACGACTGCTTTCTGGATAAATTCCCGGCGGCTGATCAAGCCGTCGCGATACTCTTCCACCAGTTGTTTAATCTCTTCCGGCATCGGTTTGCCTCCTTATGTTGTTTGCACGAAAAGTCGTTTATGCCGCCTGCTACGCTACAACCCCAAAAGCTTGGCTATCTTTTCCTGGTCGAAGCCGACCACGGCCTCGCCGTCGATCAAGATCACCGGCGTGCTCTGGTATCCCAGCGCCAGCAGCTCTTTGAGCGCCGCGGGGTCCTCGCGCACGTTCTTGTCCACGAAGGAAATGCCTTTTTGAGAAAGAAACTCTTTCTCTCGCTGACACGGCCCTCAGCCGGGCTGGGAAAATACGACTACGGATTTCGCCACTTTTTTTCCTTAATTGGGTCCGCGCTTACCTCATCGCTCCACTACAGGTTGGCAAACGCGCCCGTCAGTGGATCTCAAAAATTTCCCGGAACTCTTTGATGTGACGATCGGCTTGCTCGGCCAAGTTGGGCGCCGCGGGATAAAGCTTCAGCTTTTTCGGATCGAGCCTGGGGGAAAGAGGCTCGACGTCGGGGTGGGCGGGGATGCGGTCGAAGGAGCGAATCAAGGTTTGTCCTTCTTTGGAAATCACGAAATCGAACAAAAGCTTGGCCGCATTCGGATTGGCGGGCTTGGGGCCGATGGAAACGACGCGCATGCCCGTAATCACGGGATTGAGCGATTGCTCCCAGTCGATCGGCGCGCCTTGAGGCCGCATCTTTTCCGCCCTATGCGCGTAGATGAGAGCGGTGGGAAATTCCCCGGCGATCATTTGTTGCGCGATCAGGGTGTGGCCCTTGCGCCACTGAATATCTTGTTTGGCCAGGGCTTTCATGTAATTCTTCCCCTTCTCTTCTCCCATCGATCCCAGCATCGCGATGTACCACTCGTAGTCCTCGGTATCCATCGAGAACTTCCCTTTCCACTTCGGGTTCAGAAGATCTTCCCAGCTTTTCGGCGCGTCCTTTTTTGCGACCTGGCTTGTGTTGTAGCCGATCACGTAATAATTATCGTACAGATCCACCCACGATCCCTCCGGATCTTTGAACATCGCGCCGTATGGCTTGCTCTCCGGGGAGACGTACTTGCCCACCAGGCCCCGCTTGTAAAGCGGCCATACTTCAAACGCGGAGGTGGCGACGATATCGTACATGTATCTGCCGGCGCGCGTCTCCGTGAATATTTTGTTCGCCAGTTTCTCACCGCTGGCGCGAAACGGGTCGACTTTGATGAAGGGATACTTTTTCTCAAAGGCATCGGCCAGGCGCTTGATGTCCTCCAAACTGAGCGAGCCGTACCAAACGACCTTTCCTTCCTTCTTGGCGCCCTCGATCAATTGTTCCCGCGTCTGCGCGGGAATTGTCCCCGGCAAAACGGCTACGCCGGTAGCCAGCATCCCTGCTGCCAGTGCCCGCATCCACCTAAAACTCATGTTGACCACCTCCTTGGTTTTATTGGGGGAATCCCCCGGCTTGAACGAAAGCCTAACCTCTCGAATGTTTGAAGTCAATTCCCACAACGGGTGGCCGCCGACCGCCTCTAGCGGGAGCCTCGCTCGCGGCTTTAAAAAAGATAAGCGGTCTGTTAACCTTTCGGCTTATCTTCTGCGACGCAATAAACGGCATGGCGAAATTTTACATCAGAGCAAGACGCGGGAAACTCCAGGTCGCCGGCGCGATCCTCGCTCCATTTCTGCTCACACTTTTTCTCGTTGTCGGCGCCTGGACCAACGAGATTCCGACTCCCGTCTCCGAGTCCTCGGCCGCCGAGGAGTTGGCGCGACACGTCCGCACGCTCGCCTCCGACGAAATGATGGGAAGAGGCGTCGATACTCCGGGGATCGTAGAGGCCAGGGACTACATCGCACAGGAATTCAAAAGCTATGGCCTCCTTCCCGGAGGCGATAACGGCACTTACTTCCAGCGGCTGGAGGTAGTCACCGGAGTCGAGGCGAAAGAGCCGAGCGCGGCCCGTCTGGGAAAAGATCCCGCGCTCGTCCTCGACGAGGATTGGAATCCGCTCGGCTTTTCCGCTTCGGGAACGGCCGAGGCGGACGTGGTCTTTGTCGGCTATGGGATCACAGCCAAGGACTACGGCTATGACGACTACGCCGGCGTCGACGTCAAGGGAAAGATCGTTCTCGTGCTGCGCTATGAGCCGCCGCCGAAGGACGACAAGAGCCCGTTTCGCGTGCAGCCCCAGGCGTCGAAATATGCCCCGTTGCAGGCCAAGGTATCCAACGCGCGCGATCATGGTGCGGTCGGCATGATATTGGTGGATCTGTCGCCGAAGGAGGGGCAAAAAGAGCTGATCCCGGTGCGGCGTCTCTTTGGGGGGCGAAGCCAAAATAATATCGTTGCCGCGCAAATCAGGCGCGAAATCCTGGAGCGGCGTCTGCAGGCCGAAGGCGTGTCGCTCAGCGATTTGAAAGCCAAGATAGACCGGGAAGAAAAACCGAACTCGATCGCGTTTCCGTCCATCCGCGCCGCTATGACCGTGAAGTTGGAGAAAACAACGCGGCCCACCGATAACGTCGTCGCCGTTCTTCCCGGCTCCGATCCCAAATTAAAACCGGAGAACATCGTCATCGGCGCGCATTACGACCACATTGGATTGGGCCGCTTCGGCACGAACGATTTCAGCGCCGAAGGCCAGATCCACCACGGAGCGGACGACAACGCGTCGGGCACCGCCGTGATGATGAGCGCGGCCGCGCGCCTCAGCCGGTCGCCGGACCGGCCGTCGAGGGCCATCGTATTCGTCGCGTTTACGGGCGAAGAGCTGGGGCTTCACGGCTCCAGGTATTTTGTCGCCCATCCGCCGTTTCCGATCGGCTCGGTCAAGGCGATGATCAATTTGGACATGGTGGGGCGGATGAAAGAGAACCGGGTCACCGCCGGCGCCGTGGACAGCGCCCAAGAATTTCCCGGACTGATCAGCCGCGCGGCCGGCGGGCTGGACATTAGGATGAGGCAGGGAGGAGGCCGCACCGATCACGTCTCGTTCTACGAAAAGGGAATTCCCGCCGTGCACTTCTCCACGGACGGCCACCCCGACTATCACCGTCCTTCGGATACGTGGGACAAATTGAATATCCAGGGAATGGCGAAAGTCAGCGACATAGTCGTCGCGCTCGCCCGGGAGCTCGCCGCGGCCAAAGACGGCTTGACCTTCAAGATGCCTTCGTCCAAGGACAGCTAACCGCCACCGCATCGAGGGCGTCTCCCGGCTCCGTGCCCGGCATTTCTTTATAGCGGGAGAGTCGGAGCTATGGTATGGATGGTAGGAGACTCTCTGGACGTAAGGAGGCATTGGCGACATGATCAAGCTCTACACCTTCCCGCAATCGAGCAACTCGCGCAAGGTAAGGATCGCGCTCATCGAGAAGGGACTCGAGTTCGAGCGCATCCAAATCGACCTTACGAAAAAGGAGCAAAAGAATCCCGAATACTTGAAAATCAATCCGTTCGGGCAGGTTCCGGCGCTCGATGACGAAGGCTTCATCGTTTACGACTCCACCATCATCAACGAGTACCTGGAAGACGAATATCCCTATCCCCCGCTGCTGCCCAAAGACTCCGACGGCCGGGCCAGGGCGCGAATGATGGAGGACTTCCGCGACAATAATTTCAATCAGGCGTCCTCCCAGCTCAATCGCGAGCTGCGCAAGCCCGAAGGCGAGCGCAACCCGCAGGCGATCGAGAGCGGCAAAGCGGAGATCGTCAAGTGCTTCGACCGGATCGAAAAGGAGCTGCAAGGGAGAGAATATCTCGCGGGAGAGTTCAGCCTCGCCGATATCGCCTTCATGCCCAACCTGGATTCGTTGGAGCGCTTGAACATCGCGATCGATCCCAAATATAAAAACGTGCTGGCCTGGATCGCCCGGCTCAAAACCCGGCCTAGCTTCGCCGCCTCGGCGCAGTGAAACAGGAATTGGGAATTAGGGATTGGGAATTGGGGATCGGACAGAAAGAATCTTGATCCGTTTCTCGTCCCTAACCCCTAATCCCTAATTCCCAGCTCCTGCCCTAATGCCTAACTCCCAATTCCCAATTCCTAAAGTTTTCGCTTGGTGCGTTCACCTCTACACGGCGACCGGAGTCGTCCTCGCCTTCTTCTCGATCCTATTGATCGAACGCGCCGATTATCAGAACGCCTTCTGGCTTATGACGCTCGCCGTGGTGATCGACGCGAGCGACGGAACGCTGGCGCGCGCCGCCCGCGTTAAACAATGGATACCCTGGTTCGACGGCGACCGGCTCGAAGACATCATCGACTACCTCAACTACGTCCTCGTCCCCTGTTTCTTCCTCATTCGCGCCGAGCTGCTGCCTGAGAGCGACGCGCTCTGGATCGCGGCCGCGCCCCTGCTGGCGAGCGCCTACGGCTTTTGCCAAAAGGAGGCGAAGACCGCGGACCATTTTTTTCTCGGCTTCCCCTCGTACTGGAATATCGTCGCCTTTTACTTATACGTCTTGCAGACTCCGCGCTGGGTCAACGGATTTCTCATACTCGCGCTTTCCGCGCTCGTCTTCGTCCCGATCAAGTACGTTTATCCGAGTCGGAGCCCCGTGCTTCGGGGCCTCACGATCGCGTTAGGCATCGCCTGGGGAGTGCTGATCCTGACGATGATCTACAATCTTCCCGCGCCGACCCCTCTCGTTGTTTATATCTCGCTCCTGTTCCCCGCGTACTACACGGTATTGTCTCTTTGGCTCGCTGCGCGCGGAGTGCCGGGCGGTCCGAAATGAATTGACCCTTCGGGCCGGTACGGGTATCATGTGGAGAGTTGTACCCCCCTCTCCGCAGGCAAACCGGCAGAGACGGTCCGCGGACTGCGGGGCTAACTGCCAGACCGCGCTTAGGGTCTGTGAAAAAATTGGTTCATGGTTCGATCCTTCGACATAACTCAGGACAGGATCCCTCGACAACCTTTAGTCCCGAGCTTGTCGAGGGATCACCACGAATGGGATAGCTTAGAGGGAAATTCAAGCACTTATCCGTTCGTCCTGAGCTCGTCGAAGGGCGATCGGCATTTTTTTCACACACTCTGAGGTAAAAAAATGAGCAAAGAGAGTCCAAAAGCAAACCCACGCACGGCGAAGCTCGGCGAGCTGCTCGTCAAGGAGGGCCTGATCACCTCCGCGCAGTTGGAAGAAGCCGTGGCCGTGCAAAAGAAGCAACAAATTTACATGCCTTTGGGCGAGATCTGCGTCGATCTCAAATTCATCACCCGCGACCAGTTGAAAAAAACATTAGGCACGCATCAAAACCGCATCGCGTTGGGAGATCTCTTGACGAATCTGGGCCTGGTCACTCCGGAACAGGTCCGTGAGGCCCTCAAAGAACAGAAAGTCACGCGGAAAAAAATCGGTCAAATCCTGGTCGAGAAGGGATATCTCACGGACAACGCGCTGATCAGCGCGCTCAACATGCAGTTGGGCGTACCCAAGATCTCGCCTCACCCGAGCCTGATCGACAAGAGCCTGCTCAAAGGCGTCAACGAGACCTTTCTCAGGAAAAATGAAGCGTTGCCGGCTTTCAAGCAGGGACGCGAGCTGACGGTCCTGATGGCCGATCCGTTGAACCAGGCCGCTATCGCCGATCTGGAAAAATTCTTCGGCTGCAAGATCCAGCCCGCGATCGCCTCCGCTGAGGAAATTCAAAACGCCATCACTCAATGTTTTCGGGTAGATCCGACGGGGGGCGCCGCCGACGCGCAGAAAGATCTGGTGATCGGCCAGACGAATGTATCGGCCGAGTCGGGCGACACCGCCGTCGGGATCGTCAATTACATCATCTCCGACGGTTATAAAGAAAGAGCGAGCGATATCCACATCGAAGCACAGGAAAAAGGGCTCCGCGTCCGCTACCGCATCGACGGCGTCCTCTATCACAAGACGGACCTGCCGCTGTTTCTGGCGCCGAGCGTGATCTCCCGCATCAAAGTCCTGTGCGGTCTGGACATCGCAGAGCGGCGCAGGCATCAGGACGGCCGCATCGAGGCGAAGGTGATGGACAAGGAAGTGGACCTCAGGGTTTCCACGTATGTGGCGGTCTATGGCGAGAGCATCGTCATCCGCATTCTGAAGCGCGAGACCACTCTGATCGAGCTCGACGCGCTGGGATTCAACCCGGCCAATCGCGTCAAGTACGCGGAGCTGCTCGACGAGCCCGCGGGAATCATGCTGGCCACCGGGCCGACGGGCAGCGGCAAAACCACCACTCTGTACGCTTCGCTCAACTATCTGAACAATATGTTCCGGAAGATCATCACCGTAGAAGATCCGGTGGAGTTCACTCTCGACGGCATCGTCCAGGGCCACCTCGATCCAAAGCTCGATCTTACCTATGCAGATTTTTTGAAGTCCATGATGCGCCAGGACCCCGACGTTCTGATGGTGGGCGAAATCCGCGACCGCGTCGGGGCGGAGGCGGTCATTCAGGCCTCCTTGACCGGTCACAAGGTGCTCAGCACGTTCCACACCGAGGACACGACCGGCGCGCTGCTGCGCCTGATCGATATCGGCATCGATCCTTTTCTGATCTCCTCCACGGTAGTCGCCGTGCTGAGTCAACGGCTGGTGCGGGTCTTGTGTCCCAATTGCCGGCAACCCTTTACCCCGCGCGAAGAGGTGCTGGCCTCGTTCGTCGTCGACCTCGAAGAGGCGAAGCCGTTCACCTTCTACCAGCCCAAGGGCTGCTTGCACTGCAACGGCACCGGCTTCAAGGGCCGTGTCGGCCTGCACGAGCTTTTGGTCGTGAACGAAGCTATTCGCGATGCCATTCTGGGCCGCCACACCTCCTCGCAGATTCGACTCGTCGCGCGGGAGCAGGCCGCCCTCGTTTCCATGCGCGAGGACGGCTTCTACAAAGCCACCCAGGGCGTGACCACGCTGGAGGAAATCATGCGCGTCGTATTTCACCACGAGAGCGACGCGGTGGCGCCGCGCAGCGCAAAGCAGATCATCGCTCTCTGCGAGGGCAAAGAGCCTGTGGATTTGCCGCAGGCCGCGCGGGAAAAAAAGGAACACATAGCCGCGCCAAGGGTTGCGCCGGAGAAAGTCCCGGTGCAGATCTTCACGAACGAGGATGCCTCCGCGGTTTTGGAAGGCGAGTCTTACCGCATTCGTTTCGACGCCAACACCGTCGAATCGGAGATGGAGCGGATCGCGGACTTCTTCGAGGTCTACCGCAATATCAAAAAGGATTTGGGCGAGCCCGTCGACGGCGAATTTTTAGGCGACTTCGTGGATTTTATCGTGGACACCGTGAAGCGGCTAAGAACGTCCGAAGGAGCGGAATTTGCCGAGTTCTCGCTCCACGTGAGAGATAAAAAAGACCGGATCTTCGTCGAAACGCTGCTGCCTAACCAGGACCCATTGCCGCCGCGCCATTCCAGCCGAGAGTCCGGCCTGCGTCAAGTCGCCTACTTGAAATAATCGATGAGGAAAGAAAGACCATGCCCGTAAAGAAATCGCGGGCGGAGAACATTTCGCCCGCCAAAACGCTGGGAAGCTCCCGGAAAGTCGAAGAGGTTGATTTCTTCGATTACCTCAGGACCAAGAAAGACAGGCGTTACATCGAGGAGATCGGCGTCGGGGATTATCTGAAAAAGAAAAGACCGCCCGCGACTCCTTGACCCTCCTTTCCGCCCGAGCTGCTTTCGACAGCGAAGCCGGCATCCTTCACATCCCGCGCTTCTTTTTGCGCTTTCCACCGACTTCCGCTACTATGCGTGGAAATGAGCCGCCTGAAAAAACCCAAAGCGCTTTCGTTACTGCTCGTAACCGTCGTCACTTTAGCGGGCTACCTGTCGGTTCGCTCGATGGCGCCCGGCCTGAGCGCCGCCGCGCAATCGCCGGGCCCAAAATACATTTTCATCTTCCTCGCCGACGGCGCCGGCATCACGGGCATGGAAACCACCCGCATGTTCAACCGCGTCGTCCACAACGAAGGGCTGAACATACCCGACAAGATCATCAAGGAGGGATCGCTGGGTCTCATCACCGTCCACCCGGCGGATTCTCTCACGACCGATTCCGCGGCGGCCGCGACAGCGATGGCGAGCGGCTGCAAAGCCAAGATCGGCGCGCTCGGCATCTGCGCCGACGGCAGGGTTCCCAAGACGGTCATGGAGATCGCCAAGGACAGGGGCATGCGCATAGGGCTGGTGACGACCTCGACCATTTACGACGCCAGCCCGGCGGCGTTCGCCGGCCATGTTGCCAACCGCAAGTTTTTCAACGTGATCGTCGACCAGTACCTTCGCCTGGCGCCGGATCTGTTATTAGGCGGCGGACGGGATCAGTTTCTGCCCCAGGGCCGGCCGGGAAGCAGCCGCAAGGACAACCACGACATGATCGCCGCGTTTACAAAAAAGGGCTACACCCACGTCTCGGATAGAAGCGAGCTCTCCCGGGCGAAGGGAAGCAAGCTGCTGGGACTTTTCACTCTGCAGGAGATGAGCTTCGAGCTCGACCGTGACAAGGACAGGGAGCCGTCTCTATCGGAGATGACCGAGACCGCGATCCGCTTTCTCGAAGCAGGCAACCAGCGCGGTTTCATGGTCTTCATCGAAAACGAGAATACCGACGGCGCCGGCCATTTGACCGACGTCGCGTCGGTGATTCAAGCCTATCGGGAATTCGACCGCGCCGTCGGCTTGGCCTACGCGTTTTATCGCAAGCATCCGCGCGAGACGCTCATCCTGGTGACCTCGGACCACGACACCGGCGGGCTCGGCTTTACGCTGGCTTTGGAAGAGCCTTCGAGCCGGCACGCGAAGCGGGTGGACGCCACCGAGGCGGATTTTAAAAAAATCGCCTCGATCGGGATCTCGCTCAAAAAGGCGGCCGAGATTCTCGGGCCCGATCCGACTTCGGAAGCGGTCGATCGCCTGATGAGCGATCATTTCAAAGGATTCACTCTTGCCCCGGACTTGAAGAAAATGCTTCTGAACAAGCAGATGCCGGGGCGTAACATCTATACCGATCCGGTCGCCAACGCCCTCGGCATGATGATCGCCAACAATACGCAGGCCTACTGGGGCGCGTCGGGACACACGAGCCAACCGGTATTGGTCGCCGCGCTGGGACCGGGATCGGAGCTATTCCGCGGCTATCAGGACAACACCGACTTCGCCAAACACCTCCTCACGCTGCTGCGCGATAAAAACTCGGAATAAAAAGGCTGACCCGCGGTCAGAGCAATACCGTGATCGTGTTCGTGGCGACGTCCCGCGTCGGAGCGGTCGGGGGGACATGTCCACGAGCCCTCGTATTTTCCAACCCGCCACCTTGCGGCAATACCAAACAGAATATAGGATTATCCGGGAAGATAGGTCCATCCCGACGATAAGCGTATGCCCAACCCAGATCAGAAGGATAGAATCGGCGTTTTGGTCGGCGGCGGACCGGCGCCTGGAATCAATGGAGTCATCAGCGCGCTGACCTTGGAAGCGCGCAACCGGGAGCGCCAGGTCCTCGGCATATACGACGGCTTCCAGTGGCTCATGGCGGGCGACACGGAAAAAGTGAAGCTGCTGGACCACGACGACGTGTCGCGGATTCACTTCCAGGGCGGCTCCATTTTAAATACTTCGCGGGCCAACCCGACGAAAAAATCCGAGCACCTCGATGCGGTCTTGGCCTCTCTCAGAAAGTTGGAAATCGGCTACCTCGCCACCATCGGCGGCGACGACACGATGTTCGCCGCTAGTCAGTTGGCCAAGCGCGCCGCCGGAAGCATTCGATTCTGCCACGTGCCGAAGACCATCGACAACGACCTCCCTCTGCCCGGAGACATTCCAACGTTCGGCTTTGAGACCGCGCGCGAGCTCGGCTTCCGCCTGGTGCATAACCTGATGGAAGATTCGCGCGCCACGAAGCGCTGGTATTTCGTCGTCGTCATGGGCCGCACCGCCGGCCACCTCGCGCTCGGAATCGGCAAGGCGGCCGGCGCGACGCTCACCGTTATTCCGGAAGAGTTCGAAGGTCCGGTGCGGCTTGAGACGCTGTGCGATCTGCTCGAAGGGGCGATTTTAAAGCGCAAGGCGCTCTGGGGACGGCTCGACGGCGTGGCCTTGATCGCCGAGGGCTTGCTCGAACGCCTCACCCCTGATGAAATGACTGCCATCGAAGGGGTGCGCATCACGCGCGACGACTACGGCCATCTGCGTCTTGCCGAGATGGACCTCGCGTTCATATTGAAGACTCAGGTGGAGCGCCGCTTTGTCGAACGAGGCGAGCGCATCAGCATCACGCACAAGAACATCGGTTATGAGGTGCGCTGCGCGGCGCCGCTGGCGTTCGATTGCGAATACGTGCGCGCCTTGGGCTACGGCGCGGCGGAGTTTCTCCTCAGCCCAAGCCCGGAGGCGGCCCGGTTCCACGGCGCCTTGGTCTGCCTTGACAACGGCAAGCTCCGCTACTTGAACTTCGACGAACTGCTCGATCCGCACACGGGGAAGACCCGGATCCGCCTGGTGGATGTCGGCAAGCCCTCTTACAAGATCGCGCGGGAATACATGATTCGCCTCGAGCGGGAAGACTTCGACAGCCGGGAGAAGCTGACCGCGTTGGCCGAGGCTGCGTCCACCGGCGGCAGGAGCTGCAGCCCCGAAGAGTTTCAAAAAAAATTTCGCTATCTCGTAACAGAAATACGAGGAGGGACTTAATATGACGGCGAGAGTGGCAATCAACGGTTTCGGCAGGATCGGCCGATTGTGTCTTCGGGGGATGCTGCAGCGGCACAGGGACACTCTGTCCGTGGTCGCGGTCAACGACATGGCCGATCCGCAAACCAACGCCCACCTTTTCCAGTACGACACCAACTACGGCGTCTTTGCCGGTTCGGTGGAGACCGGCGAGGGCATGATCCGTATCGACGGGCAGGAGATCCGCGCCTTCAACCAGAAAGACCCTTCCAAGCTCCCCTGGAAAAATCTCGGCGTGGATATCGTCATCGAATCCACCGGAGTCTTTACCGACGGGACGCAGGTCCGCGCCCATCTGGAAGCCGGCGCGAAGAAGGCGATCATCACCGCGCCGGCCAAGAACGAAGACATCACACTCGTCCTCGGAGTGAACGACTCGAAATACGAGCCGAAAAAACATCACATCGTCTCCAACGCCTCGTGCACGACCAATTGCCTGGCGCCGGTGGCCAAGGTCCTGCACGAGACCTTCGGCATCGAGCGCGGCCTCATGACGACGGTCCATTCGTACACCAACGACCAGCGCATTTTGGATCTGATGCACATAGATCTGCGCCGTGCGCGCGCCGCCGCGATGAACATCGTCCCCACCTCCACCGGCGCAGCCAAAGCGATCGGCCTCGTTCTTCCAGAGCTCAAGGGCAAGCTCCACGGACTTTCTCTGCGGGTGCCGACGGCGACCGTGTCGGTCGTGGATCTGGTCGTCGATCTGAAGAAGTCCGTTTCGGAAGTCGAGATCAATGACGCGCTCAAGGAAGCGGCGGAGAACCGGCTCAAAGGCATTCTCGCCTATTGCGACAAGCCGCTCGTGTCCAGCGATTTTCGCGGCAACCCGGCTTCATCGATCGTCGATGCGCTGTCTACGACCGTGCTGGAGGGAAAAATGGCCAAGGTCCTGGCGTGGTACGACAACGAGTGGGGATACAGTTGCAGAGTGGGCGACTTGGCGGCCTTCATGGCGCGGGCCGAGAACGGGAGGAAAAGTAATGGCAGCTAAAGTCAGCTTCATGCGAGGCGCCGCCGCATATCTGGTTGTCATTTCAGTATTGGCTCTGAGCGGGAATCTAATTCACGCCCGTGCCGCTGCAACCCATGAAGACTTGAACGAGACCATCGGGTATTTATTGGACTTTGTCGCCAACTCGGAGTCAACCCTCATCCGCAACGGCTCTTCGTATCCCCCCAAGAAAGCCGTGGAGCACTTTCAGGCCAAGTACGAATACTTCAGGAAAGAGATCAAGACAGCGGAGGATTTTATTCGTTTGGCCGCCAGCAAAAGCGAGTTTTCCGGGCGGCCCTACCTGGTCAGGACCAAAGACGGAAAAGAGATGGAGACCGCCGGCTGGCTCAGGAAGGCTCTCAACGACTACCGCATAACGCAGAGATTTTCAAACAGAGAATAATTACGCGAGAATATCCTTCTTCTTTTGCTCGAATTCGTCCTTCTGGATTTCGCCTCGGGCGTAGCGCTGCTTGAGAATCTCCAGCGGGTCGGATTTTTTGCCTTTGCCGAGAGAGAGAATCAAGCGAACCACCAATACGACGCCGCCGATAACGATGCCCCAAAATAAAATCATCGCCAGCATCATCATCAGCATGACCCACCAACCTCCCGACCCATAGAAGCGCCACTCCCACGGCCGGCGCTCCGGCAACGGCCAGGGCATCTGAAGCAACAACGAGTGCGCGAGCAAAACTATCCGGTCCACGGTTGGGACTATACGAAAACACGCGCCGGAATGGTAGCGGGGAAGCAGAACCGGCTCGCATTCACCGATGGAAAATGGGGCAAGGCACCGCTGGAGGTTGTCCTCTCCATACTCCTGTCATCCAACGAACGCCGCGAGATCTCCCTGCCGCATCAGATTCCGTGCACACTGTGAAGTCCCAACCCTCTGCTGCTCTGCCACCAAACACGAATCACACGCATAATTTTTTCCTTTCCCCAATCCCAAAATCGTTGTAAACTCAGGCGATTTCTGTAACTTGCCGCACGAAAGGTTACGGGACTTGCACTGTCACATTGACGCTTGAGGAAAGCTTGCATATCGACGCGAGTAATTATGATGGAATACATCGCATGGAGTTTAGCT
Organism: uncultured Syntrophobacteraceae bacterium; assembly: GCA_964404195.1. Classification (GTDB taxonomy): domain Bacteria; phylum Desulfobacterota; class Binatia; order UBA9968; family UBA9968; genus JAJPJQ01. The sequence continues at coordinate 13,949 of CAYOJC010000051.1, read as the reverse complement.
GGATTGCTTCTAGGGGCGGTAGTGACGTGGCTAGTCGCTACCAAACGCGCCCAATCTGAGATTATTACCAAAGTAGGTGATGCCGATCGGAAGACTGCTGCTGCTGAATCCAAAGCCGCTTCTGCAGAGGCGATTGCAGTAGAGGTTCGCAGGCAGTACGAAGAAGTGCGCCGAAAAGCAGATACAGACTTTCAAGAGCTGAGAGTGCAACTGTCGTCTGAGAGCGAGGCCAGAGTTAGAGCGGAAACAGAGAAGACAGAACTCGCCCAACGGCTGGAAGATGAGAAGCGGCTCCTTGCGGAGGCCAGAGAAAAATTAACGGATACGTTCAAGGCCTTGGCAAGTACCACCCTTGAAAGCAGCAACAAGGCTTTTTTGTCCCTTGCTAAGGAAACCTTCGATAAGGTACTCGCGGAAGCGAAGGGCGACCTCGGCAAACGAGAAGAGGCGATCCACGGCTTGGTGAAGCCGCTTGCCGAATCGTTGAAGACGTTCGATGAACACGTCCGTAACCTCGAAACCACCCGCCAACAGGCCTATACAAGTCTCGAATCGAATTTGAGAGGACTGACCGAGAGCCAGGAAAAGCTTCAAAAGGAAACCGCGAATCTGGTCACAGCGCTCAGAACGCCGCAAATCCGCGGCAGGTGGGGTGAAATGACTTTGAAGCGGGTCGTTGAGCTGGCCGGAATGTCCGAGCACTGCGACTTTACCGAACAGCTAAGCGTTTCAACCGACGAAGGGCGTATTCGCCCTGACCTTATAGTTCACCTCCCCGCCGGACGCGAAATCGTGGTTGACGCCAAGGTCTCGCTTGAAGCGTATCTCGATGCCCTTTCAGCAGAGTCTGAGCAAGGAAGAAAGGAAGCTTTGGCACGCCACGCCGCACAGATTCGATCGCATATGTCAGCCTTATCTGCCAAGAGCTACTGGGAGCAGTTCGACAAAGCGCCGGAGTTCGTCGTGATGTTCATTCCTGGCGAGTCATTCTTTGCCGCCGCAGTGGATGCTGACCATCAACTGATAGAAGACGGCATGAAAAAACGCGTTGTATTGGCGACTCCGACCACACTCATCGCGCTTCTCCATGCGGTTGCTTACGGTTGGAAACAGGAACAAATCGCCGAGAACGCTCAGGCCATAAGCGAACTGGGCAAGCAACTTTACGAACGAATGAGAACGCTGGCCGGGCATATTTCCGACATCGGGAACGGCCTCGAAAAAGCCAGCGGCGCGTACAACAGCGCCGTTGGCTCCCTGGAAAATAGAGTGCTGCCTGCCGCCAGGCGCTTCAAGGAACTCGGTGCAGCGTCCGGCGATGAGATCGCAATTATTGAACCGGTCGATACTCAACCACGGCAACTGACCGTTCTTGAACCCAAGAAAGAAAGTCAGTGATTGCTTTGAGTAACAATCATGAGTGACAGAACCAAGGTTGAAATCAGCCGTGTGCTTTTCGACGCCCAAGACGACATCGACCGCCGCCGTGAGCAACTCATAGCGGAGATTGAGGGAAAGTTGCAACAACGGGTGTCGCAGAAGCCGCTGTTTTCTATCAGGTGGAAGTTGACATGATCCCTAAAGTCCCCGCTAATGAAAACGAACTCACGCGACTTATCAAGCGAGGAGAGGGACTTGCTCTGGAGTTCAAGCGCTCCACCGGCGAGCTACGGGAGGGGATGCAGACGATCTGCGCTTTTCTGAATGGCTCGGGCGGGATGCTGTTTCTCGGTGTTCGCTCAGACGGGGTCGCTGAAGGGCAACAGGTTTCCGACAAGACGCTTCGCGAAATCGCCCAGGCCTTCGAACGCTTCGAGCCGCCTGTAAACGTCCCGGTGGAACGCCTGCCCCTCGAATCGGGCCGGGAGATTGTGACGCTCCGTGTCGATGGAACTTCGGATTCCATTCCGTTCACCTATGAGGGACGTCCATTTGAACGTATCGGGAGTACCACCCGGAAGATGTCCCAGGAGCGGTATGAGAAACTGCTCCTCGAACGTACGCATAGCAAACGACGTTGGGAAAACCAGCCCGCCGATGAGATAGTCCTCAAGGACATTGACCGCGAAGAGGTCTTCCGCATTGTCGATATCGCCCGGTCGGTCGGTCGACTGGTCGGACCCGTTGGGCGTAGCCTGCCCGATGTGCTGGACCGGCTCGGTCTGCGAAAGAACGGCGAGATACTCCGTGCTGCCGTGGGTCCTGTTCGGCAAGACCTTCCTGCCCGACTACCCCCAGTGCGAGCTGCGCATGGCCCGCTTCCGGGGCACGGACAAGACGGAATTTCTCGACCAGCGTCAGATTCGAGGTCCCGCGTTCAAATTGCTCGAGGAGGCTGAACTTTTCTGCCAACGTCATTTTCCGCTCCCCGCGAAGATCGTGCCTAGCCAGATGCGCCGCGTCGAGACGCCTCTCATCCCCCCGGATGCCATGCGGGAGATTTTGGTCAACGCCTTGGTTCACCGCGATTACTCGATCGCCGGTGGAGCGGTTTCGCTCGCGATCTTCGACGACCGTGTGGAGGTCTGGAGCGCGGGTGGGTTTCCAATAGGCATAACCCCTGCTTCCCTGACGCGAAATCACCTATCGGTTCAGCGCAATCCCATCATCGCGGATGTGTTCCACCGTACGGGGCTGATCGAGCGGTGGGGCCGCGGCACCAATCGCGTGATCGCCATGTGCCGCGACGCGGGTATTCCTGCGCCCGAGTTTGAGGAAATTACCGGTGCGGCGGTAGTGACTTTTCGGGTCGACGTGGCCGGCGCATCTCAACGCACCCGGCAAGTCACCGAGCAAGTCGGGACTAAGTCAGGACTAAGTAAGGACCAAGTCAAGATTCTTCGGCTCTGCCGTAAAGCAGGAACCCTGCTTGAACTTATGAACTCCGTCGGCCGCAAGAACCGCACCAAATTCCGTGACCAGTTCATCAAGCCGCTTCTAGACCAGCGCTTGCTCCAGATGACTATTCCCGACAAGCCGCGCAGCCGGTTGCAGCGGTATCAGACGACGGCCACCGGAGAAAGTGCGCTCAGCGAGACGGTGAAGAAATGACACGCAAGGCAAACAGCCGGCATGAAACGGAGGGATCGAACCACAGAGAACACAGAGATCACAAAGAAATTCTCTTTGTGTACTTTGCGCTCTTTGTGGTCAAGAATTCTTCAACCACAGAGAACACAAAGATCCCAAAGGGAGATCCATTTCTGTGTTCTATGCGTTCTTTGTGGTTAGACGATGATGGACGACATTGATCGTCGGCGCGAACAACTCATTGCGGATATCGACGGGAAGTTGCGGCAACGCGTTGCGCAGACGCAGATGTTTTCAATCCGATGGAGGTTGGAATAATTCTCTTCGTTGCCTGAGGCCAGTTCGGATGGTCCTACGTACAGACCTATGTCGTTGCTTGATGACATTCTAGCTTGGGCTACTGACGAACTCACCCTTTGGCAGCGTGATGCTGTTCGCCGCCTCTTCCAAAAGCAGGACCTCGACCAACAGGACTATGACGAGCTGTACGCGATGCTGAAGTCCGCACACGGCTTACCCGATCCACAGAACAGGACGCCTGTGCCGCTTGCCCAAGAGCACTTACCCGTACATACGGGCAACACAACACCCGTCATTCTTCGGGCGATGCGGGATCTTAAAGACGTGAACCGAATCGCGCCGGGGCAGAAACTGGAGTTTGCACCAAAAGGTATGACCGTGATCTATGGAGGTAATGGTTCTGGAAAGTCTGGCTACTCTCGTGTCCTGAAACGAGCCTGCCGTGCGCGCGACATCTCGGAAACGGTTCACCCCGATGCCTTTGACCTGAATGCTGCCGTCAAGATTCCAGAGGCGATTTTTGACATCGAGATCGACGCAAAGGCAAAGCCTCTCGTTTGGAAGCGAAATATATCACCTCCAGGCGAGCTATCAACCTTGGCCGTGTTTGACGCCCGATGTGCTCGCGCGTACCTCGATACCGAACAAGAGGTAGCGTATTTACCTTATGGCCTCGATATTGTAGAGAACCTCGGGCAACGTGTTCTGCCCGAGTTGACTCGGCGCTTGAACGCTGAGATCGAGTCGATCAACACCGACACCATGCCCTTTGCCGATCTGTTGGCTGATACTGCTGTTGGCGAGGTGATCGCTTCTCTTAGTGCAGGCACTGATCCTCAGAAGGTCACAGTGCTCGCCACGCTCACAATTGACGAAAAAAATCGACTTGCTGATCTCGACGAAATGCTAGCAGAGAGCGATCCAAAAGCTAAGGCGAGAGCTCTGCGCCTTTCCGCTCAGCGCATCGACGGGATCATCTCCCGCATCGACACGGCAGTCGCTTGGGTCGATGATGTCGCTGTAGAGAAGCTCAAGGACCTCGACATTGACGCTGAAGTTGCATGCGCTGCGGAAGCGGTCGCTGCGGCCGATTTTCGAGTCGGCGACAAGCTACTACCTGGCACCGGCGAGTCGTTGTGGGCAAACCTCTTCGAGGCAGCGCGACGTTTCTCCACGGAAATCGCCTATCCAGATAAGCCGTTTCCAAACGTAGACGACAGCGCGCAGTGTCCGTTGTGCCAGCAGCAGTTGCGTCAGGAAGCGGCGCAGCGCATGCGGCGTTTCGAGGAGTTCGTCAAACAGGACACCGCGAAGATTGCCGCCGAGAAGCGCGACCAGCGTCGGAAAGCGGAAGCGAAGCTCGCGACAACGTCTCTAGGCTTCGCGTTGGATGCTGCCATCACCGAAGAGATCAATCAGTTGGACCCTACCCTTCTGCGGGCAACGCAGGCTTTCGAAAAAAAAGTCGGAGCCCGTAGGACATGGCTAGTCGGAGCCATTAGTGCACATGCCTGGGATGGCACACTGGTTCAACTGTTTTACAAAGTCGTTCAACGCCTATTCGGCCTCATGATGGCATATGCCTCGCATGGAACTGTCGCAATTGACGGTAACCCGCGTGCAGGACTGAAGTCCCTCTCGACGAAGTTAATCACTCAAGCCGCAGAGCTTGAGAAGGCCAGTGACGAGAAACAGAGGAAGGCGTTTGAAACCGAGCGAGCTGAACTTCGAGCGCGCGCAAGCCTGAACTCTCGTCTAAATGCGGTCCTTGATCTTATCGAACGCATGCAGATTAAAGCGAAGTTGACGAAATGTAAGGATGACCTGAAGACGAAAACCATCTCAGACAAGGCGAGGGAATTTGCGAACAAAGCGGTCACTGCAGCATTGAAGGGCGCACTAGATGCAGAGTTCCAAGCATTGGGCGTTGGTCACATTAAAACCAAATTGAACCCACGCGTCGAGCAAGGCAAGATGAGGCACAAACTTGTACTTGATCTCCCCGTCACTAAGAAGCTGGACGAAATTCTCAGTGAAGGCGAGCAACGTGCTATTGCAATCGGCTCCTTTCTCGCTGAAATGCACCTAGCGAACCACCGAGGCGGGATCGTGTTTGACGATCCCGTCTCGTCACTTGACCACTACCGACGCAAGGACGTAGCCCGCCGTCTCATCGAGGAAGCCAAGATGCGGCAGGTAATTATCTTCACACACGATACGGTGTTCCTCGGTGAACTGCGCGACGTTATCGAGCAACAGAATGTCGATCACCTCATCCACCATTTGGACTGGGTGAATGGCTATCCAGGTCACGTGAACGAGGGCCTCCCTTGGGAGCACAAGTCTTATATGGACAGGTTGGATAAGCACGAGAAAGCACAAAGGCTGCTAGAGAAGAGTTGGCCGGCATACCCCAACGACGAAGACTGTGCCAAGATGCGCCACGAGTATAGCTTGTTGCGGTCAACTATTGAGCGGGTCATTCAGGACCTTGTCTTCAATGGTGTGGTACAACGCTACCGAGACTGGATTCGCGTTGACAAACTTGATGGTGTTGTTGGGGTCACGGGGGCAGAGTACAAAACAATTGCCAGACTACACAAGGCATGTTGCGACGTGGTGGACTCGCACGACCCGGCGTCTGCCAAAAATAGTCCTGTACCCAACGCCAAGCAACTAGGCCAAGACATTGCCTATGTAAAGACAGTCGTGGACGAAATCAAAAGCAGACGCAGAGACGGCGCGAGCAAGTAACGAGTGAAGGGGAAATGATTCAAAACAAGAGAACCAAACTCGAACTCACCTGGATCGGGAAGGAGAACCGGCCGAAGCTGGAGCCGCGGATTCTGCTGGAGGACCCGGAGAAGTCCTACCACGCCCAGCACCGCGTCACCGATCACGACGTTTTCGACAACCGGCTCATCTTCGGCGACAACTTGCTCGCCCTAAAGGCACTTGAGCAAGAGTTTACAGGTAAGATCAAATGCATCTACATCGATCCGCCATACAACACCGGCGCGGCATTTGAACACTACGACGATAGTGTTGAGCATTCTCTCTGGCTTTCTCTGATGCGTGACCGAGTCGAACTTCTCAGACGCTTGCTCACCCCCGACGGCTTAATGTTCTGCTCCATCGACGAGACTGAACTGTTTTACGCCGGGACCCTCTTTGATGAAATCTTCGGACGTCAGAATCGGGTTGAGATTTTTGTTTGGAAGAAAAGTTACGGCGGTGGCGCGAAATCGAGGTATGTAGTTAATCAGAGCGAATTTATCCTTTGCTACGCGAAGGACCTTAAGCTGGTTCCGCCTTTGTTCCTACCCCCGGACGAGAAAGCGTTGAAGTACTACAAATTAAAGGACGAAAAATATGAAGCGCGGGGGCCGTATCGACTACAACCACTGGCTACAACGAGCAACGAGGAGCGGCCCAACTTGCGCTACGCAATCAAATACAAAAAACAGGAAATCTGGCCGGAAAAACAATGGCAATGGTCCGAAGAGAGAGTCAAGGCAGCGGTGGCAGCCAACGAAATTGTCTTCACCGAACGCAACGGAAAAGTGAGTGTTTCATATAAGCAATACCTTCGGGATGAAGTCGGTGAGGAACGTCAACAGAAACCAGCTTCCATCATTGATGGTTTTTACACGCAACACGGTACGTATGAAAGCGTGGCGCTTTTCGGGCAAGAAAATAAATTCCAGTTCCCGAAACCGGAAGGTCTTATGCATCACTTGATTTCGATGATAACAGAACCCGGTGACACTGTTCTCGATTCCTTCGCCGGATCTGGCACGACCGGAGCGGTCGCCCACAAGATGGGACGCCGCTGGATTATGGTAGAGCTAGGCGAGCACTGTCACACGCACATCATTCCACGGTTGAGGAAAGTGATTGATGGAACGGACCAGGGTGGAATCAGCGAGGCGGTGAAGTGGAAGGGTGGCGGAGGGTTTCGCTACTACAGGCTCGCGCCGTCGCTTTTGCAGCAAGACAAGTGGGGCAATTGGGTTATCAACAAAGAATACAAGCCGGAGATGTTGGCGCAGGCGGTTTGTAAGCTGGAGGGGTTCACCTACGCGCCGAGCGATACGGTGTACTGGCAGCATGGCCATTCGACGGAGCAGGATTTTATTTACGTCACCACGCAGAACTTAAGCCACGATCAGCTACAGCAGTTAAGCGACGAGGTCGGATCAAGTCGCACGTCGCTCGTCATGTGCACGGCGTTTCGCAGCAAGCCGGACCGGTATCCGAACCTGACGATCAAGAATATTCCAAAGGCTGTGCTCAGCCGCTGTGAGTGGGGCAAAGACGACTACAGCTTGCAGGTGGAGAATCTCCCCAAAGCGCCGCCGCAACCGGGGCAGATGGATTTGATCACGTCCGAAGGAAACGGTCGAGAAGCAAGCGAAGTGCCGAAAGCTCATGGCAACCCGTAAGCCTTCACGAATCTACGATCGGATTCGGCAGATTCTCGAATCGGCTCGGACGACCGTTGCTCGTTCGGTCAATACGACCCACGTCGTGGCGAACTGGCTTGTCGGGCAGGAGATTGTGGAGGAGGAACAGAAGGGCAAGGCAAAGGCCGGCTACGGAGAGCGGCTCCTCGAGGAACTTTCCGAGCGACTACAAATCGATTTTGGTAATGGATACTCGATCCAAAATCTTCGCTATATCAGGCAGTTTTATCATACTTATCCAAATTTCGTTGATGAATTCCAAATTCGCCACGCGCTGCGTGATGAATTCATAACCCCAAAGGCGAAGACTTCTAAGATTCGCCACGCACTGCGTGGCGAATTGCCAGTACACGGTACGGCAGAAGAGTTGGAAAAAGGTCACACACTGCGTGACCAATCCACAAGCACCGACATTCTTTACGCACCGCGTAGAGAATCTTGGAAGCCGGGCAGGCTTCACCCAAACCTCTCATGGACCCACTACCGGACCCTGCTCCGCGTCGATAAACCGCAGGCCCGAGCCTTTTATGAGATCGAGGCGATCAAGAACAATTGGGCGGCCCGTGAGCTGGAGCGACAGATCAATAGTCTCCTTTACGAGCGGTTGGCTCTCAGCAAAGACAAGAGGGGGCTGATGCGGTTAGCGACCAAGGGCCAGAATGTTCAAGGGCCTGCGGATGTCTTCAAAGACCCGGTCGTCATGGAGTTCCTGGGGCTGCCGGAGTCGCCCAGACTCGTCGAAACCGAGCTTGAACAGGCGCTGATCGACAACATGCAGGCATTTCTGCTGGAACTGGGCAAGGGATTCGCGTTTATCGCCCGGCAGGAGCGACTGACTTTGGATGGCGACCATTTCTACATCGACCTGGTTTTCTATCACACAGTCCTCAAGTGCTACGTGATCATAGATCTCAAAACCGGCAAGCTCACACACCAGGACCTCGGCCAGCTTCAGCTTTATGTCAATTACTACGACCTTGAACGCAGGACCGAAGGAGACAATCCCAGTCTCGGCCTGATTCTCTGCGCGGACAAGAACGACGCAGTGGTGAAGTACACTCTTGGGCCGCACCAGGAGAAAAAGATCTTTGCAAGCCGCTACAAGCTGTATCTTCCTTCTGAGGCTGAGTTGAAAGCGGAGATTCGACGAGAGCTTGAAGTGCTGCGCCGGGACGAAGACAAACCATGAACCGTCACGTCAACGCCATCGCTGGCCGTCTGAGCCTGCGGCCCCCACAACGCCGCTCGCTGGAGATCCTTGACCGGATCACGGAGATTGTACCGCCGCACAAAGACGTTGACGTAGCGAGTGCGCTCGCGACCATCCGTAGCGAATTCCCGACGGTGACGGATTTTGAGCGCGAGTTTCCTTCGGTTTGCTTCGCGCTCGCTACCGGAGTCGGGAAAACCCGCCTCATGGGCGCGTTCATCAGCTACCTGCACCTGGCTCACGGCATTAACAACTTCTTCGTCCTCGCTCCAAACCTCACGATCTACAATAAGCTGGTAAATGACTTTACCCCGAACACGGAAAAGTATGTGTTTAAAGGGATTGGCGAATTTACTTCTAACTCCCCTACTTTAACGACAGGGGACAATTACGAACAGCGCGACCCCACAACAGGTCTCCTGTTTGGAGGGGTGCGAATAAATATATTCAACATCTCCAAGATCAATTCCGAGGTTCGGGGCGGGCGTGCTCCACGGATCAAGCGACTATCGGAGTACATCGGTCAGAGCTACTTTGATTATCTTGCCGGATTGAGCGATCTCGTATTGCTCATGGACGAGTCGCATCGCTACCGGGCATCGGCGGGTATTCGCGCCATCAATGAATTGAAACCGGTCCTGGGTCTGGAGCTGACCGCGACGCCGTATGTCGAAACAGGTCGCGAGCAGGTGGATTTCAAGAACATCATCTTTAACTATCGGCTTGCTAGCGCCATGGCGGATGGATTCGTGAAGGAGCCCGCCGTGGTCACGCGCAAAAATTTCAACCCGAGTGGAATGTCGGCGGAGGAGATCGAACGATTAAAGCTGGAAGATGGCGTCCGCTTGCACGAGAGTGTGAAGGTGGAGTTGGAAACCTACGCGCGTGAAAATGACAAGCCGATCGTGAAACCCTTCCTCCTTGTGATCGCCCGCGACACGACCCACGCGGGTCAGTTACTTCAGTTAATACAGTCGGACGGTTTCTTCGAGGGACGCTACAAGGACAAAGCCATTCAGGTAGACTCCAGCAGGAGCGGAGCGGAAGAAGAGGCGATGATCGAGCGCCTGCTCAAGGTGGAAAGTTCGGAGGAGCCTACGGAGATCGTCATACACGTCAACATGCTCAAGGAAGGCTGGGACGTTACCAACCTATACACCATCGTCCCGCTTAGGGCGGCGAATGCCAAAATCTTAATAGAGCAGTCCATTGGGCGAGGTTTACGCTTACCGTATGGCCGACGTACCGGCGTTACGGCCGTCGATCGGTTGAACATCGTAGCTCACGATCGGTTTCAGGAAATTATTGACGAAGCCAACAAACCCGGCTCGGTCGTCCGTCTGCAAGCTGTTGAACTGGCCGCGGACCAGCTCGGCTATAAAACCGTCACTTACGTGTCGCAACCAACATTGGCAACTAGGCTAGGCCTCCAGCCGGAGCAAGTGACGAAAAGTACCGTTATGGGCGGTGCTAACGAAACGCGGCTATTCAGCAATCCGGAAGAACAAAAGGTAGCGCAGCTTGCCTATCAGGTGATCCGCAAATTAGAGACTCAGCCGCAAAAAGTACCGTCGTTGGCTTATCTTCAAAACCCTGAAATCCAGGCGGCGATTGCCAAGGAGGTGGAAGAGCAATATCGGCCGAGCCAATTAGAGTTGGAAGGGGTGACGCAAAAGCCAGACATTGCGTCAATAGTAGCGAAGACGACCACTGAAGTATCGGATCGAATGATCGCCATTCCCCGTATCCAGGTAATTCCCACGAGCGAGGTTAAGTCGGGATTCAAGCTGTTCGAATTAAAGTTAGATACACTAAAGTATCCGGCCGTTTCCGATGAGCTGTGGGCACGCCATCTGCGCACGAATCAGATAGATGTCTTGACTCTGGGAGCCGGGGGCGTCGACGAAAAGCGTTTGGAGGACTTCGTTGTCAGTGGTCTGGTCGATTTCGATGACATTTCTTATGACGAGCACGCTGACCTGCTCTACGACCTGGCTGCGCAAACCGTACGGCATTTTCGGGCGTATCTCTCGGAAGAGGAGATTCGCAAGGTGCTGCGCTGTTATCAACGCGACATCGCGCGGTTTATTCACGTCCAGATGCTAGACCACGTTTGGGAAGACAAGACCGACTATGAAGTGAAAGTCAGCGCAAATTTCACGGAACTCAAGCGGCGTTTTTATACGCAACCGGCCGGTGAGCTGATGCTGGATGTTCATCAGCCGCCGCCCGACTTAAGCCATATTGATCGATACCTGTTTACGGGTTTCAGCCGGTGTCTCTACACGGAAGAGAAATTTCAATCCGACACCGAGCGCAGGTTAGCCGTGATTCTGGATCGTGACTCACTCAGATGGTTCAAGCCGGCCAGAGATCAATTTCAGATATATTACCGCGACGGCGCGGATCAGTCGGCTTATCAACCGGACTTTGTTGCCGAAACTGCGGAAGCGATTCACATGCTGGAATCCAAGGCCAAAAGTCAGATGGATGATCGTCTTGTCCTGGCAAAGAAGGAAGCGGCGCTAAAATGGTGCGAGCTTGCCAGCAACCACAACCGGGAAAACGGCGACAAGCCCTGGACGTACACACTCATTCCCCACGACGCAATCGCCGAGAACATGACACTGGCGGGATTGGTTAGCCAGTTCGGAACGGCTTCCTGACACTCAATCCTTCCGATCCCGACGTTCTCGCCCAAGAAATCGTCGATGACCTCAAAGCCGCTCTCGAACAATTCCGCGAAATCGCGAATGACTTAGGAGCTGAGAACCCGTCGAGCTAGGCGCTGCAGAGTAGCTACCGTTGGGGTAATCCTTGGAACCTAAGATCCTCCGGCTTGGGAAAGAGTTTCACCGCCGAGTTCAATCTGACTGGGAAAGCACTCCGGAGGCTGGCAAAATACACATCGAATATGGCCTTGTTTTTGGCTGCAATGTTAAGGACTCTACTCATGTTCGTCGCGGAGGAAACAACAGGTGGAGCAACACTTCAACGACCACTGCATACAGATTGTCTGGTACAACGAGCCTCCGCTGCGGCCCGAGGACGGCTAGAGATATCTACCGCCTCTTTTCTAAGAGCTAAAATCATTGTAAGATCGGTCAGCTTCTCGCGGCTAAAACGATGGAAATGTACGGAACGAGTTAAATTTCAACTGAGAGTGTGTGAAAAAATTGGTTCATGGTTCGACAGGCTCACCACGAACGGGATAGCGTAGACGGAAATTCAAGCACTTATCCGTTCGTCCTGAGCTTGTCGAAGGGCGATCGGCAATTTTTTCACACACTCTGAGCGAACATCGAAATGCCGGCGACGGAGGAACTGGAAGTTTTGCTAGATGTGGTTCGTCGTCTTGAGAAAGCCGGGATGCCCTATATGGTGACCGGCTCAATTGCAGCCAACTTTTATGCGGTCCCGCGCATGACCCGCGACATTGACGTTGTGATCGAATTGTCGGAACGGGATGTCGAAAGATTCATCGGGCTTTTTCAGGAAGACTTCTACCTGGAACCCGAAACCGTGCGGGCGGCGACGCGGGACAAAGCGATGTTCAACCTTATTCATAACGAGTACGTTCTCAAGATCGATTTCGTCGTGCGCAAGGATAGCGATTACCGCCGCAAAGAGTTTTCTCGAAGACAAAAGATCTCGGTGGACAATCGGTCTTTTTACGTCGTGACGCCGGAGGACCTAATTTTATCAAAGCTCGACTGGGCAAAGGACTCACAGTCCGAAGTTCAGCTGTCGGATGTTCGAAACCTGCTAAAGTCCGTTCGGGGATTGAATCGGCGATATCTTGCGCGTTGGGCCAAGCGATTAGGCGTCGAATCCCTTTACCGCAGGGTCACGATATGAGAGACACATCACCCGCAGACGAACGGAAATTCCGCGATTTGCTGCTGCGAAGGTCGGGGGAAGAGCGTCTGAAGATGGGATGCTCGATGCATTCCACGGCTCGAGCGCTGGTGCGCGCTTCAGTGCTGGAGAAAAACCCCTCGGCTTCGCGCGCCGCGATTCGAAAAGCTCTTTTTCAGCGCTTCTACGGAGACGACTTCAGTCCTTCGAGGCGCAAGAAAATTCTGCGGACCCTTGAAAAATCCTGACCTCGCGCTGTCGCGCGCTTCTCGCCTTGACTTTCCTCCCCTTCTATCGCGATAATTCCCCGAGCAAATTTTCAGGAGTACAAACACACCATGCCTCGCATCAAGCTGAGCTTCATTTCAGGAGCCAACGAACGAGTCGCGGCCTTGCTCGACGGCACGGTCGAGCCGGAGGGCGCCCAACTTCTCGTCACGCATTCCGCGGCGACGTCCACCGGCAATATCCCTGGCTCGCGTTCAATCTCTATAAAGCGTTTGCCAAGGCGAAGGAGATCGCGCAGGAAAAACTTTCCGAGAGCATTCCCACCGGCCTGATATTCGGCGCGGAGTATTTGAAGACGACGAGAAAAATATTCGGCGCCGATCCGTTTCCCTACGGAGTCAAGGCCAACCGGGAAATGCTGCAGACGATCATCGACTATTCGCACGAGCAAGGCTTGACGCCCGAGAAGCTCAAGATCGAAGAGCTGTTCGCGCCCAGCACCCTGTACGTTTGACGGAGACACGGTGGTCCGTGATTCCGGACGCTGCGCCGATCTCTACACGGATAACGGACGCGAGGAAATTCCCTGCCCGCCCTTTCTCGACCGCGCCGGAGACCTGCTCAAATTATACGAAGCCGCTACGCAGAACCGGCCCGTCTTCACCGATGGCCAATGGGGCAAGGCGACGTTGGAAGTTGTCCTCGCGATCCTTCAGTCATCCAAAAAACGCCGCGAGATCGCGCTGGCGCATCAGGTGCCATTCGAAACCGCCGCCTAGTGTAGTGTTTCACGCTGTTGGCGCCTTATCCTAAGTTCGACAGGCGAAACGGAGTCTCGCACCACGAAGGACACGAAG
>CAYOJC010000050.1:0-31627 GCA_964404195.1 uncultured Syntrophobacteraceae bacterium | reverse complement strand
ACTTTCACCGGCTAGACAGGCAACCGTATAGGCTGCAAACGAAGAGCACGAAGGACACGAAGAACAGAGAACCGGATTAAAAAAGCGACCGGATTTTAGCATGATTTTCTCTTCCTTCGTGCTCTTCGTGTCCTTCGTGGTGGTATACTCCGTTTCAAATACCGAATTCAGGATAAACTACCAACAGCGTAAGACGCTACACTAGTTTCCAACGCACACTACATCCCCAACCGGCCCCGCCAGCGATTCCAGACCTTGCGCCGTGGCGATGAAGGGCTGGGAGATCAGCGCGCTGCCGCACTTGCTGCCGTGCAGACAGACACGCAGCGTGAGCGCCATTCCCGGTTTGATTGCGACTCTTCCGTTCCTTCCCAACAGAGGCTCTTCCGTCAGCTCCAATCCAATGCCGTTTCCCAAGCCGTAGGTCAGCGCGGATTCGCGAGCCGAAGACGAGGGAATCTCTTTGAGCAGGTCGCCCGGTTGAGCGAAGCCGCCTGCCGCGAGCTGGCGAAAAATTCCGTTGGCGAGACTATGGCTCTTCGCCGCCTCCGGCGGGAGCTTCCCGAGACAAAACGTCCGACCCAGCTCGGCCCAGTAGCGCTGATACGACGCCGCAACTGTGATGAGCAGCAGCTCTCCCTGCTCAAGCGGAGACGCACCCGCGGGGCGCAGACCTACGCGCTGGTCGGAGGAGCGCGCCATCATGAACCTGAAATCCTCGACGCCGCGCCGCCGGGCTTCCCGGTCGAGGGCGGCCATGACCTCATATTCTTTTCGTCCCGGCCGCGCCTCCTTCGCGACGAGAGCGAGGGCATGCTCCAAAATCTCGCTGGTTCTGCGCAGTAGCGCCTGCTCAGAGGAAGATTTAATCAACCGCAGCGAGGCCGCAACATCGCTGAGGTCGAGAAGCTCCGCCCCTGACAGCGTCTGGCTGACCTTTTCCCATTCGCGCGCGGGCATCTGCTCTTCGACAGCGACCAGTCCGACCCGCTTGGGCTGAAGCCCTCTCTTCTTGAGCGCCTCGGCCAGCCCTTGAGCGAACTGTCCCGCGGACCAAACCTCGTCGATCCAGGTGAGCGTTTTGGAGAAGGGATTGTTCCGGCTCGGCTCCTGGACGACGAGCGCCGGCTCGCCTTCGAGAGGAATCACGGCCAGCGCGCCGCGGTTCTTCGGCATAAAATGAGAGACGAACGCCAGGTGGCCGTAGCGCCACGAGTCGCCATAGATCAGCAAAAGATCGGCGCCGCGCTCCTTCATGCCTTGCCTGAGGCGGCTTAAACGGCCGCGAAATTCCTGCTCGGAGATGGCCTCCCGATCCCAGGTGCTGCAGCCGCGATTAAGAACCGTATGAAGCGTATCCATCGTTAAGCCTCGATCGTAAAGAGCCTCATGGGCGTTTGAGTCAAACGCCGGGGCCCGTTCGTTTCCACATAGACCGTGTCGCCCAACATGAGATAACCGGTCTCTGGAATATACTGGTTCGGGTGGACGACGAAACACATTCCCTCCTGGATAACGGCTTCGTTCTCATCGACGATCTCCGAAAACGGCATCGACTGGAAGCCCAGCCCGTGACCTCGCACGCGCATATAGGGCGGCCGGCAATATTTCTCGTAGCCGTAGGCCGAGAAAACCTCGTTCATCACCTGCGAGATCGGCCCGACCTTTTTTCCCGGACGGACTCGGTCGAGGCTCTTCTCCATCGCCTCTTCGAGAATAGCAAATTTCTCCCGCAGCAAAGGCGAAGCGGGCCCCATGACCGCCGTGCGGCAGAGCTGGATGAAATGGCCTTCGACCGCCGGCGTGATCTCCGCGATGATGATGTCTCCCGGCCGGAGCCTGCGGTCCTGCGGCGGATGGGCGCAATGGCTGTGATCGGAAGCGGTGACCATGCCGAAGTTGTCCTCGGCGCCGCGAGAGCGCATGGCGTACTCCACCTCGGCCGCAAGCTCATACTCGTGCATCCCGACCCTGGCGTTGGCGAGAATGGCGTCGAATCCCCGGTCCGCAATCTCGGCCGCGCGAGTCAAAACGGGCAAGGATTCAGCGCCGGGAAACCGGGCAAGGGAGCTGAGAATCGAGTCCGCGACTTTCAGCCTACCGCCGAACTGTTTTCCAAGGGCCTGGTAGATCGCGGCGGGCATGAACGCCCAACCGACGAGCCCGATGTCGCCGCCGATTCTTTTTTCGACGGCCAGCTCTTTCACCGTTTCCGCAATGCGATCCGTTACTCTCACATCCTCGATCCAGGTCCGCTCGCGTACCCTCCCCTCGTCCCACGCAAGGCTGATGAGCATCGTGGCATCGCCGGCATCGGTGACCAACACGCCCGTGTGCGGTCCCATGGGGAGCAGGCCGGAGATCCACAGCACCGGATTGACTTCCAGCATGCTCAACTGCCCGGTCGAGTAGAAGAGCAGCGCGGAAAGTTTTTGCTCCCTCATCGCCTCCCGGAGCGAACGCACTTTGCCGTTAAAAGCCGCCGCGTTCGGCGATCGGTCAGGTTGCATGAGCCGCCTCCATCTGTAAAAACAGCCGGCCTACCTTCTTGGTGATTTCGAACAGCCGGTCGTCATCATAGTCTCTGGGGTATCCTATGTCGATCGACACGGTTTCATAAACCCGGGTGGGTCTCTCGGTCACCACCAGGAGCCGGTTGGAAAGATAGACCGCCTCGCTGATGTCGTGGGTCACGAAGATGATCGTCTTCTTCGTCTCCTGCCAGATGCGGATCAGCTCCGCCCTCATCTTTCGCGCGGTAAGCTCGTCGAGGCTGCTGAACGGCTCGTCCATGAGAAGAACCTCCGGCTCGATGGTCAGCGCGCGCGCAATCGCCGCCCGCTGCTGCATCCCGCCGGAGATCTGCAGCGGAAAATAGTTTTCGAATCCCTGGAGGCGCGCCAGCTCCAAATAGTGCTGTGCCCGGTTGAGCTGTTCATCCCGGGTCAACGTTCCATGCTCCAGCGGGAGCTTGATATTGTCGCGCACGGAGCGCCAGTTCAAAAGGCGCGGCTGCTGAAAGACAAAGCCGAGCCGGACACCGTTTTCCCCCGGCGCCAGAGGTTTGTCGTCGATCGAGATCTCTCCGCCCGAGAGAGTTTCGAGGCCGGCAAGAATGCTCAGCAGAGTCGACTTGCCGCAGCCCGACGGGCCGAGAATGGAGAGAAATTCGCCGTCCTCCACGTCGAAGCTCAAACCGCCGACGACGTCGATCCGGCTGCGGTCGGCCAGAACGAAGTGCTTGGCAAGATTCCTGACGACGATCTTCTTCACCGATCCACTCCAGGCTAGACCTGCACGACCGCGCGCCAGGCCGTCGCCCGCTTTTCAAAGGGATTGATTAGAGCATACTCTATGAACAAGAGCACGATGCGCTGATCGGCCCGGTCTTCCAGGTGCTGCAGCACCGCCGAGACATGAAATTCCCTGGGATCGACCTCGCGCCCGATGCGAAGGGTTGCTTCCGGGCAGTGTTGTTCAAGCTCCGCCAGATAGGTGCGCAGATCTTTGGTCATGAATCACCTAGCGAAAATGGATAACCGTTTGTGTGCAATCCCAGACTTCCTGTCAATTAACCCCTTTGCTTCTTTGTCGATCCTCCGCAAGCCTCTCTCCCGCAGCTTTTAGCACTAAGGCCTGCTTTCTGGCCGCCAGTTCCCAGATCAGAACAGGAGCTGCGATGGCCAATCCAAGGGCGTCGGTAGCCAAACCGGGGGTCATCAAACCCAGACCCCCGACAATGAAAACAACCCTCTTCGGCAAGCTCAGAACCCGGAAGAGATACCCCTCAACCCCAATGGCTAGAAGCGCGACTCCAGGGATGGCGGTTACCACCGCTATTAGAATCTCCGCCATGGATCCTCTGAGTAGGAGGGCGGGTTTGTAAGCAAAGATGAAGGGGACAACGTAAGCCACAATCGCCAGGCGCATGGCTTGAAAGGCGGTCCGCAAAACGTTTGTCCCGCCAATGGCCGCTGCGGCATAAACGGCTAAGCAGACCGGCGGCGTGAGGAACGAAAGCACGGCGAAATAAAAGACAAACATATGGGCCGTCAACGGATCTGCCCCTAACTGCACCAACGCGGGGGCCACCAGAATGACCACCAAAATGTAAGCCGCGGTTACCGTCATCCCCATCCCCAAAATCCCCGCCGCAACCGCAGCGAGAACCAACAAAAGAAAGAAATTGCCGCCCGCCATGCTGACCACTGCCAGGGAAAACGTAAATCCCAAACCCGTCAAAGCCACAATCCCGATGATCAGACCCGCTACCGCGCTAACGACGGCGATCTCCAAGAGACTCTCACCGGTCTTCTCAAGGATGATTAGGAGCTTACGGAAAGTAACTCGGCTGGCCTTCTTTAAAAAGCTAACCAGGAAAACCGCGCCTGTGGCATAGAGACCCGCCACCTCAGCCTCAAGACCGGTAAAAAACAAAACGTAGACGAGGACACTTATGGGAAAAAGAAAAAGCCAACCTTGACTCAAAATATGCTTGAAGTTGGGAAGCTCCTCCTTGCTCAATCCCCGAAGGCCATCTCGGGCGGCCTCCAGATCTACCTGAATAAAGAGTGAGATGTAGTACAGTAGCGCCGGCAGAATGGCAGCGAGGACAACCTGGGCGTAGGATATTCCCAGGAAGGTAGCCATCAAAAAGGCGGCCGCACCCATAACCGGCGGCATGATCTGACCACCTGTGGAGGCCACAGCCTCAACCGCTGCCGCGACCTCAGGTCGGTAGCCAGTGCGGATCATCATAGGTATCGTGATGGGCCCATCCACAACCACGTTGGCTACAGCGCTTCCAGACATAGTGCCGAACAGGGAACTGGCCACGACCGACACTTTGGCTGGCCCTCCCCGGTAACGGCCAAAAAGGGCCAATGCTCCCTCGGTAAAATAGAGCCCCCCTCCGGTACTAAAGAGAAACTGACCGAAGAAGACAAAGCTAAAGACCACAGTGGCTGCCACTTGAAGGGCGACGCCGAAGAGGGAGTTAGGGTCCAAATAGAGATAGTTCACCAGCCGAGACCATGGGACCCCCTGCCCATAAAGAGCCCCCGGAAAGAGGAACGCATAATGGGCATAGAAGAAAAAGAGTAGGACGATAACTAATATTGGCCAGCCTAGAAGACGCCGCGTTCCTTCGAGGATCAAAAGGATGGCAATGGCCCCGAGTAAAACCCGGGTGGGCAAAAGCAGACCCATGGTCTCGATAATGTCAAAGTAGAAGAGTGTCACATAGCTGCCAATGAGAAAACCGGACAGCGCAAAGAGCCCATCATACCAGGGGAGATGATTCGACGAGATCCTTTTATTGGCCGGCACCACCAGGAAGACGGCCGCCATGGTCAAGGCGAAGAAAACAGCAAGATACTGCTGGATGTAGAAGGTGAAGCCTAAGTACAGGGGGACATTGAGGATGGAGATAATCCCGGTGAGGGGGATCAAGCAGAGGATTACCCTTTCAACGACACCAATCCACCCCCTGTGTCTACGGAAGCGGGGCTCCCCCTTGATTTCGAATTCTTGGTCCGTAGCCTCACACCCTTATTGTCTTTGGGCTAGCAGCTCTCTTTGAAGCTTCTCCATCTCGCTCGTCCAGGCGCCTTTTTCCCTATAGAATTTTACAGCGCCCGGATGATAGGGGATTCGAGCCTCTTTGCTAGTGAAGCGATCTGGAGTCCAATCTTTTAAAAGTGGGTGAATCGGCGCCAACTCCTTGTAGTTTTCCCAGAGAGCCTTGACTATTTGGTAAACTGTCTCCTCCGCAAGCCCAGCCCGGCAAACCAGATAGATATCGTATCCCCAAAGGTACATTTCTTGATCGACTCCCGTTTTGCCTGGTCCGGGCGTTACTTTTACAGGATAACCCGGATATTTCGCGTTAGTCCGCCTTACAGCCTCCGAAGAGGCATCCAGGGGCAGAAAGCGAGCCCCGTTCCTGGCATGTAACTCCTCGATGACCGGCATGCCAATCGTGGCTGTCCCAGAAGCATCGGCCCTACCCTCGGTGACCGCCTTTATCCCACCGGACACGCTGTCGACGGGGGTTATTTTGACGTCGGCAAATGAGAGTCCTCCATTGGCCAGGATGGCCTCTGTCTGGGCCTGCAGTGACGGGGTGGGAAAATTTCCCGCCACCCTCTTCCCTTTGAGTCCAGTGACCTTCGTTATTCCCGAATTGGCTGATACGACCAGGCTGATCGAATTCGGTATCGTAACCGCGACAAGGCGAAGTGGGAAGCCCTTTCCTTCGGAAAGCCTTTGATAAGTGGATTGGCCAAGGTAGCCCTTTTCCGCGTCCCAGTTGTTTACCACTCCGAGATCGATCTCAGCAGTCGGCAAGAGGGGATACCAGGCTACCGGGCCGGCCATGGGCTTAACCGTTGGCCTGATGGCTGTATTTTTGGCGACCACCGTGGCTGCGGCGGTTCCAATGATGTTAAACATTGACCCCATTGGATGAGTCCCGATGCTAACTGTTTTTGGCTGAGCGTCTGCCGCCGACGCTGGGAGGCTCAGCACCAAAGCCCAACCCATGGCGAGAATCCCGATCCAACTCTTCTTCATCGAATCTCCCTCCTCTTCGCGTTTGGCGTCCCGTTTTTCTGTGAGCGCATCCTGACTGGCAGTTTTCTTTCACCCCACGAGCAAGCCCTTATTCCTTGTGCAACCCGGACATTCAGCGGCTACATGCTCGAATAGCTGCCCGTTGTCAATAGAGATACCTCTATACCTGCACGACCGCGCGCCAGGCCGTCGCCCGCTTTTCGAACGGATTGATCAAGGCATACTCGATAAACAACAGCACGATGACGAACGTCAGCGTCCAGGCGAACACCTGGGTCATCGAGAAAAGACCGAACCAGTAATGGAGCATGTACCCCACGCCGCTGCTCATGCCGATCAGCTCGACCGTGGTGGCGATCTTCCACGAGATGCCGAGGGCGTAGCGGGTGGCGGCGAGAACGTAAGGAACGGTCTGGGGCAAGACGATCTTGCGAATCAAGTCTCGCGTCGGAAGCTGAAAGGCCTTCCCCATGGCGATGAGCTGCATGTCGATGTCTTTGATCCCCTGCCACATGTTGATCGCCACCGCCGGGAAAGCGGTTACGCCGATGGCGATCACCGCCGCGAAATCGTTCAAGCCGAACCACAGGAGGCAGATGATGGCGTACACGACCGCCGGGATCGTCAGTCCCACCATCACCCAGCTCTCGAAAAACTTCTCGCCTTTGACCGAGAGGCCCATGACGAGCCCGAGACCGCCGCCGAGGAACATGGCGAGCAACAGACCGAGCAGCACCCTGAAGACGGTTTTGTAAAGGTGGAACCAACCGTCTCCGGATCGCAGATTGTCCGCGATCGCTTCGAACACCGGAATCGGCCCCGGCACGATATCCGCGGAGAAGAGCAGGGAGAGGACGACCCAGACGGCGACCAGGAGCGCAATCGAGTAAATCTTAAGGGTTGTATGCATCCGTCATCAGCCCTTTCGGAACTTCCCGCAGCACTTTGGGACCCAAGATCTCGCGCGTGACCTCAAGAAAATCCTGCTGGACCTTGATCTGCTCTTTGTCCCATTTATCGACGATCCTCGGCCCCATGTTGTCCCTCAGAGCGGCCGCCGCTCCCGGCTCCGTCAGCCTGATCTGCTTCGCGTAACTGTCCCAAACCTCCGGGTGGCTGCGGATGTACTTCACCGTTTCCAAATAAGCGCCGAGGTAACGCTTGAGGATGTCGGGATGAGCTTTGGCAAAGTCCTCGTTCGTGGTGATCGTGACGTGCGCGGGGGCGCGCCCGGCCCGCTTCTCCCACTCCGCGCTCAAGTCCATAAGCACGCGATATTTTCCGCTCAGGGGAAATCTCAGCGATTCGACGGTTCCCACGAGCGCCGCGGCCAGCTCTCCCCTGTCCAACAGGCCCATCAATGCCGGCCCCGGCGCGGTGATCAACTCGAGGTCGCGCTGAAGATCGAGTCCGTGCCACCTCTTCGCGATGGCCATGAAAATGCTCGTCGTGGCGGCGCCCGGCCCGCCGAAGTTGCCGACTCTTTTTCCCCTGAGGTCCGCCAGCGTCTTGACGGGAGAGTCCTTCGGCACGAGCAGGGCGTTGACCGGCGAGAAGATGCCGAAGATCACCAGCATGCCTTTCCCCTCGGCCCGCGCCCTGGCCATAGTCGTAAGGCCGCCGTAGCCGATATCAACAGTCTTCTCCGCAATCATAAGGTGAAGCGCGGGAGGACTGAGACTCGCCACCCTTTCGTAGGGCAAATTGTATTTCTGCAAGAGCTTCTGCTGCTCCATCACGGTGTGGACGAAATCCTGCGCCCCGGTCCGCAGAATCCCGAGCGTGATTTTCCTGCTTTCGGCTGCGACCGCTTGCGACTGCCACGACAGCGAGCAGAGAAAGAAAGCCACAAACGCGCCTCGGAAAATCAAACGAAGCATACCAGCCTCCTCGCAACAATCGCGGCAGATGAGCGTCGCGCGCCCGTAAAAGCCTTAACCCGACTCATACTCCGGCGCCTTCTCCAACTGCTCGAAGCCGCAGGCGCGATCGACCCCCGTCGTCGCCGTGAGGTTCGGCTCCGCCGCCACCAGCAGGGCCGGCGCCGTCTCGCTTGCATTAAAATGCTGGAAGACGACGCCTTCGGGCTTGATGGGGAGCTGAAGCAAATCGCCTTTCTTCCAATTGTATCGCTGCCCGTCGAGCACGGTGTATCCGGCTCCCTCGACCACGACAAAGACCACGCCTCCCTGACATTGCTGCTTTCCGCTGCGCCCTCCGGGCCCGATCTGCTGCGCATAAAAAATCAGAAACTTGTGCGCCGTGGAATCGATCCCCGGATGCATGTACCACTTCATCACGCCTTGTGGATTGACCTCCCAAGGCAGCCCCGCGCCCTTCACGCATACGCCGGCGGCGGCGATGCGCGTCCGCTCCCTGTCTCGCAGCTCGATCAGCTCCTCATAGCGTGTCCGCCCTCTGTGCTCCGCCGCGCGATCAGCCATCGTTCTCACCTCGCGCTTGCGGCGCATGGCCAGGGGCGACCTCTATCTGCTTGAGATGGAGGGCCACATGATTTGCCAGAGGAACATAGACAAAGGCCATCCAGCGGCTCGGCCCATCCGGGTTGGTATTGAAATGCTGGTGTTCAACCCCGCCGGGTTTGACCGGCAGCGTAAGCATATCCCCCTTCTCCCAGTCATATCTCTTGCCGTCGGCCACCGTGTAGCCCTTCCCCTCCAGGATATAGATGGCGACGCCGCCCTGATGGCGGTGCTTGCCCGATTGCGTCCCGATCTCCTGCGAGAACACCCGCCACTCCTGCAAAGCCGTATCCGAATACATCGCGGCGTTTAGAAAATAACGGATCCTTCCCTGGCGCGTATTTTCCCATGGCCTGTCTTCATCCCTAATAAGAATCGATCCCGTGCGGCCGCGCTCCAAGACGCGGTCCTGGTACTGAATCGCCGCCTCATACGCATTCTCGGGCCTCGCTTGATTTTCTTTATCCACCATAAAGCTTCTCCACAAATCCGGAACGCTCGATCTTCTGTAGAACGGATTGGTCAACAAACTGATCCGGCGTCGCCTTGAGGGCCGCCGGTTGCGACTCGCCGATGATCTGCAGCACTGTTTGTATCGCCTTGGGCTCGGCATAAGGGAGTCTCTGGATCTGCCGAATGTATTCATCGTAGGCATCCTGCAGTGCCTCCATGTCGTTGGTCCTGAAGTATTTTTGAAAAATTTTCAGGGTTTCCCGGGGCTTGGTCTTCAAAAAATGAATGCCCTCCAACACCGCCCTAGCAAAGCTCGCCAGAAAATCCGCTTCTTGCCTGATTACGTCTTCGCGAGTGACCACCGAGGAATGGAGAAAGGGAATGTCCATTTGGCTGAGGTCGGCGAGGACGCGGAACCCCATTTTTTGGGCCAACAGTTGCTGCGGAGAGGTGAGGAGAGTTGCCTGCACGGCCTTCCCCTGCATGGCAGCGAGTCGCTCCGCGCCGCCTCCTACTTGGATCAGCGCTACGTCCCGGCCCGGCTCCAGATTAAACTTTCGTAGCGCGTAGACCGAGGCCGCATGGCCGGAAGAGCCAAACCGGCTGATCGCAAGCTTCTTGCCGCGAAGCTGCTCGACTTTGGTGATCTCCTTGGAAGCCACCAGGTAGTAGGGGAAAACATTGAGGAGCCCCATGACGATCTTGACCTTGCCCCCGCCGAGCGCGGCGCTGACCGCCGGGCTTCCGGCCGAAAACAGCAAAGGCGTCTCCCCGGCAATAAGCGCGCTCATAGCCCGCGAGCCCGAAGAGATATAAACCATCTGGACATCCAGGCCGTGTTTGCGGTAGATCCCCGTCTCCTGAGCCACCCAAGCCACCGATTGGCTGGCCGTGATGGATGAGTAGACGATGTGGATCTCCCTTGCCTGAGCAAGCTGTGGAAGGAGCCAGGAAAAGGTAAGCAACCAGCCCAGCCAGGCGGCATATCTCCATCTCACACCGTTGCCAGATCTAAATTTCTGGAACATAATTTTTCTCCTACCCTAATAGAGCCTTGCCCCATTTTTCCCTTACCTTGTCGGCCAAGTCACTGGGAACTTTTACCGAAGGAGGGAAGTCTTTCAACCATTCATACGGGCAACAGGCATCAATGACAGCGCGAGAGTTGAATCCCTTTTTACCCTTTGGGATGATCGGATCTAAAGGGCCACTCCAACAGCGACGAAAAATCTCGATATCTTCGGCGGGATCGCACCGCGTGGTCATGGCCCAGAGCACATCTTTCATGTCCGTGGGATCAATATCCTCATCGACGACGATCGTGAAGCGCCCCAGGTAGGCGGCGGCATGGCACTGGGAGGCAAGCAAAGCCGCCTGACGCGCATGGCCTGGATAGCGCTGCCGGATGGCCACGACCGTGAGGAGCCGCGTATTGCCCTCCGGAGGGCACCAAACTCCTACGACATCAGGCACTCCAGCCTGCTCCAACTCGTCCCAGATCGTGGCCGAGCGCCAGAAACATTTGTAAAAAGAGGCCTCCGTGGGCGGTCTGCTGGGCGGAGCGCCTGTCATGATCGGATCATTACGGAAATAAACCCGCCGGACGCGGATGACGGGTTCGTTCTGAATCCCGCTTCCGTAGTATCCCGTCCATTCTCCCAGAGGCCCCTCCGGCTTTCGTTCCGCAGGGTAACACTCACCCTCAATTGCTATCTCTGCCGCGGCCGGCACAGGTAAACCGGATTGGCTTAGCCTGATGACCTTCAATGGCTCCCCTTTGAGCCCTCCCGCAAAATCGAATTCAGAGAGCCCATAAGGAACCTCAAAAGCCGATGCCATGAAAAGCAGAGGATCGTTCCCAAGACAGATCACCACGGGAAAGGGTTGATTCTTGGCGAAGGATTTCTCCATCTGGATGCGGCCGTGGCGGCCGGGGGACATATAGATCCCAAGATGCTTTTCGTCATGGATCATCACCCTGTACGTCCCGGCATTGATCCACCCCTCTTCCGGGTCCCGGGTGATAACCATGTGCCCTGTGCCTATATAACGGCCCCCGTCTCCAACATTGTAGCGAGGCGTGGGGAAGCGCAGAATGTCGACATCCTTCTCCTCCCACACATTCTCCAACAGAGGACCGTCATGAACTTCTTCGGGTGGAATCGGTTTTAAGGCCTTAATCCTTTGCCGCCAGAGGCGAACGAATTCCATCGTAGGAAGATCGACCGGCATCCCGGTGGTGAGAGCGAGCCGCTTGATGGAGTTAAGAAGACCCAGCGCCACGCGGTGTCCTTTGGGATACCCTTTGATGGAGTCGAAGAGAATACAGGGCGGTGTCTTCGATTCCTTACGGGCCATATCGGCAATGGCGCCGATTTCCAGATCCCAATCCGCCCCCTCGATATGCCGCAGCTCGCCCAAAAGCTCCACCTGCTCCAGCCATTCCCGGAGGTCCCGATAACTCATGAAAGGCTCCCCATCTTCATGTTTCCCATCTCTAGTGCCCGAATATCTCCTGATAGTCCTTTTGAAACTCGCTGTATCGGTCCGCGATTTTCGGGTTGACAAAAAAGAGCCTAAGTCGCTTCTGGTCAAGTTTCTTGGTCAGAGGCGGAATATCCGAGCGGGCCGTGACACGAAAATTATTGCGGATCAGCATTTGTCCCTCATAGGAAAGGACATACTCAATAAAGAGACGCGCGGCATTGGGATGAGGCGCATGGGCGGAAAGCGAAATGACGCTCGGAGACGTGACGATCGGATCCACAGTATCCACCCAGTCCAGGGGAGCGCCCTGAGCCTTCATCTGTTCGATCCGACTCGCGTGAGCGATCGACATCGGGAATTCCCCTGCAAGCGTGAGATTCGCGAGGAGCGTATGGCCTTGGTGCAGCACGGGGTCTTGAGCTGCGAGTGCCCTCAAGAACTTTCGCGCTTTTTCTCTGCCCCAATACTGCGCAAGCGCGGCATACCATTCCGTTTCCTCCTGGTCCATGCCGATTTTTCCTTTCCACGCGGGGCTGAGAACTTCCGGCCAGTCCTTCGGCGCGTCTTTCTCGGACACCAGGCGCGTGTTATAAGCAAGCACGAATTGGCGCACATAAATCGCCGCCCAGTATCCTTCCTCGTCCTTCAGCCCCGCCGGGATGGCATCTCGCGCCGATGCGTTATAAGGGGCGAGGATGCGTTGCTGCTGAAGCACACCGGTCTCAACCACGTCCATCGAGGTGACATCAAAAAAATGGCGGCCAGCCCTCGCCTCCGTAAGGATCTTGGTGCGCATCTTCTCGGCGCCGAGCCGGAAGAGCTCGGCCTGGATAAAAGGATATTTTTGTTGAAAGCCTTTCAGCAGCGCCTGGCTGTCGGGCAAAGTCAAAACAGTGTAGAAAACGAGTTTTCCTTCTTTCTTCGCTTCGTCAACAGTTTTCTGCGATGGATCCGCGTTCAGTCGGGCGACCGAACAGATGGATACGACGAAAACGAAAAACTGCAAGCAAATATATTTTTTCACGGCAGGTTCCTTTCAAAAGCGGCTGAACGGTTTTCTTGAAGCTGGAAGCTTTCCTCCACGGACTCTCTCCTACCGTCGTTCGGCTTTGAGCTCTTCGATGAAAGAAAGATCGAAATATTTGAACGGCGGAATTGAGGCGAATGCCGGGTCCTCGTAGCTCATCGTCTTGAGCACGTTGACAATCGCCTCTTCCGTGGGTACGAGATCCGGGCGAGCTCCCTCCTTCAGGAGGCCGTAGGAATATTCCAAACTTTCGCGGTCGTCGATTCGCAAAACCCGCTGCATCACGGCGATCGTCGTCTCTTTGTCGGCTATCAGCGCCCGCACCGATTCCGCCAGCGCCCGGATATAGGCCCTGACAACGCCCCGGTTTTTTTCGAGAAAAGACTTGCGCGTCAGATTGATCCCCCAGATGTACTCGAGCGGGAGCGGTATCACGGTCAGGCCGAGCTTCTCGGCATGCCGCCCCTGAAGCGGCGAGATCAAGGTCGCGTCGATGTTCCCCGAGATGACCGCCGCCAGCCGGATGCCGGAGCCGCCTGAGAGAGGAATGATTTGAGCGTCCTTTCTGTAATCGAGGCCGGCCTTGGCCAGCATGAAGCGAATAAAGGCGTCCGCCCGGCCGCCGGCGCCGCTCGAAGCTATCTTGTTGCCTTTGAGTTCTTTAACCTCTTTGATCTTGAACCTGCTCGCCAGACTATAAGGAGAGGCATTGCTCCAGGAGCAGAGGCCCACGACGTCGATGCCCTGCTTGCCGAGGTAAAAAAGACCGGTGGAGCTGGAGGTCAGAAACTGGACGCTGTCGGAGATCAAAGCCTGCATGTTCATCTGCTCGTTGCGCGTGGCGATGACCTCCGCGTTCAGTCCGTGCTTCTGGAAGATTCCCTTTTTCACGCCGAGGTAGATTGGGATTGCGCCGGTGACCGCCCCGGGCGTCCCGACCCGCACCAGCGTCTGAGCGGAGGCGGGGATTGCGCGCGCGCAGAGCAGCGCGAGCGCCAATGCACCCAACCTGATCGAACTACGCATGGCCCATTTCTCCTCTCTGCCCGGGTCTTTGCGGCTACGCGGGCCGCCGTCGCTGCGCACCGCGTTCAAATTATTGCTGCCGCCCCCAAAGCCGTTTGGTGGCGAGACGCGCGCCTTCGGCCATAGCCTCGAACTTGGCCCAAGTGATCGTGGGATGGCCGACTCTCGTGCCGAGCCCGCAGTCCGTGCCTGCGATCACATTTTCTCGGCCGACGAGCCCGGCGTACTTGATCAACCGCTCCGCAATCGCCTCCGGGTGTTCGATGAAGTCGCTATAGTGGCCTGTTACTCCCGGAATGAGCGCCTTACCGTCCGGAAGCCTCACCTCTTCCCACACCCTCCACTCATGCTCATGGCACGGGTTGGAAGCCTCGATGGAATAGATCTCCGCGCGCACCTTCAAGATGAGGTCCACGATGTCTCGGAGCGGAATGTCGTGTTTGTGGGGACCGTGATAACTGCCCCAACACATGTGAAAGCGAACCCTGTCCTGTGGAATGCCCCTGAGGGCGTGGTTGAGCGCGTCGATTCTCAGCGTGGCGAACTTGCGGTATTCCGGCAGAGTCATATGAGCGTTGAGCTGCCATCCGTCCGCCAGGTCCGGATCGTCGATCTGGAGAACGAAGCCGGAAGCGACGATCGCTTCATACTCCTCGTGCATCGCATCGGCCAACGCATAGAGGTAGGCCTCGTCGCTCGGGTAATACTCGTTCTTCATCCAATGCTCGATCGTGCCGGGCGCGACCGCGGGGAGAAAGGCCTCCTCGGCCTTCGCGCCCTGGAGCGCCGCTTTGAAATTTTCGATATCCGTTTTGAGCGCGGAGTGGCCGACATATTTGAGAGGCGCGTTGCAAAAAAAACGCGTCGCGTGCCGGCCGATTGTAGCGCGCCCTCCTTTGCCCGCGAAGTACTCCGGAAAATCCAACAGGTCCCGGCCGAAGATCGCCCGCGGACGCTCCTCGGGATCGGCCGCACGCTCTTCAAAACCGCCGAGACGCTCCCGGGCGTAATCCGAAAAACTGTGCTTCCCGAGCTCGCCGTCGTTGACGATGTCGATGCCCGAGTCGATCTGCTTCTTGACCACTTCGGCGACGGCGCTCCGCAACCGGTCGCCGAAAAGCTCCCGGTCATAGGGCCGGCCGTTGCTCTTCGCAACCAGCATCTCCCACAGGTCCGGCGGCCGCGGCAAGCTGCCGGCGTGCGTCACCAGGATTCGTTCCGTGCTGCGCTTCATCTCCTCGCGCTTTCAGTTTGCGGACCTTACTTAGGAAATCCGGTCCAGCCCGTATTCCCGCCAGCGCTTCTCCACTTCGATGACGTGCTCCTTGGGGGGAAAAGCGATCGGCGGAAAATCATGTTTTTTGGTGGCGTCGATGCCGATCTTGGAGCCCAGCGCGCGGCTGTCGTCGGACACCGGGCCTTCTATCTGAACCGACGGGTCGAGCGGCACGCTCAGCGTATTGGGCTCGATGAACACATCCCGCGCCGGCTGGACGCGAAAGCTCATCGCCCAATCGACGGCGAAGGAGTCCCGCACGTCGATATCGTCGTCGACGACGACGGTGAATTTGGCAAAGCGCGGCAGCACGGCCCAGGCGCCCCAGATCGCCTGCTTGGGCTGGGCTTCGTTTTCCTTTTTCATCGAGATGACGAGATAAGCCGTGCTCCCTCCCGCCGTCTTAAAGTGCAGGTCGGTGATCGGGAGTCCAAGGTCGTACTTGAGCTTCTTGTAAATCGGAACGCCAAAGCCGAACCCGCGAATGCAACTGCTCTCGCTCGGCGGCATCTGGCTCACGAAGGCCTGGAAGATGGGATCACGCCGGGTGGTCATGCACTTCACGTCGATAACGAACGACGGGCCGCCCCGGCTCATGTAGCCGGCGTACTCGCCGAACGGCCCTTCTTCTTCCCGGACCCCTGCCGGAATCTCGCCTTCAAGGACGATCTCCGCGGTCGCCGGCACTTCGAGATCCGAGGTCTTGCATTTCACGACCTCCACGGCTTTTCCCCGCAGGCCTCCCGCGACGGCCAGCTCGTCCATGCCGAACGGAACTTTGGAAACTGAGACGAGGCCTATCACCGGGTCCGTTCCGAGAACGACGGCAACCGGAGTCGGCCGGTTGTGTCTCTCGTTCTTCTCTATGATGCGCCTAAGGTCTTGCAGGTTGTTGCCGAAATAGATTCCGGTCTTGCGCTTCCCTTTGAGCTGCATCCGGTAGGTCCCAACGTTTCTGACGCCGGTCTCGGGGTCCCGGCCGATGACGTAGGGAGACGTGAAGTAGGGCGCGGGGTCGTGCGGAACGGTCCAGATAGGAACGGGGAGCCGCATAAGATCCACTTCATCGCCGCGTTGAACGACTTCCTGACAGAGGCCGTTCTCCACAAGCGCCGGCGGCACGGGCGCTGCTTGCGCTTTGCTCCAGCGCCGAAAAATCTCCTCGAAGTTCAGCTCGGTCTCCAGGGCGAGCGCGTAAACCTCGCGCGAAGCGCCCAGAACTCCCGTTACGACGGGAAGCGAAAATCCTTTCACCCTCTCGAACATGAGAGCGGGTCTCCGCTCGTCGGGGATTTTGCGGAAGACGAGCTTGGCGACGGCGGAAAGTTCCCAATCCTTGTCCACCTCCTTGGATATGCGGAAGAGTTTTCCTTTCTCTTCCAAAACCTTGAGGTAGTGTCTCAAATCGTTGTATGGCATCGGAACTCTCCCAACACGCAGGCTCAGCGAAATTTCTGCGCAAAACCCTCTCTCTCCAGTTCATCGAGAATCTGCTCGCGGATAAAATCCGAGGGCTTGCGGCCGGCTACGCCCGGCCGTTGGGTTTCCTGACTCAAGATTTCCTGGATTCCCTGGAGATTTATGCGCAGGGTCGGAGACATCATCGGGGCGAAATAGTCGTAGGTCTCTTCGAGTGTCTCTCTGTCCCCCGTGCGCATGTAGCGGCCGAGGACTTTGAGACTTTCCGCCCTGTTGGTGCGGAACCAGTGAACACCTTCCATGTAGGCTTTCAAGAAGCTCTTCACCAGGTGAGGCGACCGCTCCAGGAAATTTTCCCGCACCGCGATCGTCGACTGGGGATAATAGATCGGCAAAGCCTTCAAGTCAGCAAGCATCGTCATCTTTAGGCTTCTCGCCTTGATAGTGTGAGGAGGAGCGAGCACCGTTGCGTCCAGCGTCCCCGTGCTGAGCGCGATCAGCCGGCTGGCGGCTTCCCCCATTTGCATGAAGATCACCGATTTGGGATTGATGCCCCACAGCGCAAAGGCTTTTCTCAAGGCCGACTCGTTGGACCCGCCCAGGCGGACGACGCCCACTTTCTTTCCGACAAGATCGGCCGGGGTTTTGATCTCCGGGCGTGCCACTACGGAAAACGGATATTTATTGATCGACGCCGCGATGATGATGACGTCGGATCCGCCGAGGCGGGAATGCATAGGCGCTGCCGCCGAGGATTGTGAAAACTGCGTGCCGCCCGAGATCAGCGCCTGCATGCTCTGGGTGCCGCCGGGGATCATGACGAGGTCGATATCGAGTCCGTACTTGGCGAAAAAGCCGCCTTCCTTCGCGGCCCAGATCGGAGATTGAAATCCGGAGGTTCCTCCGTAGTCGGCAATGATCTTTTCCGAGGGCCAGGCGAGAGGATTCGCCGTCAAGAGCAACACGCAGCCCAACATCAGAATCGAGAGTAGCCTTGTCCGTTTCATATTTGCTACAAGAACTCGCGGGGATCGGTGATAACGCCTGTCACGGCGGTGGCGGCGGCCACCGCGGGGCTGCCGAGGTAGATCTCCGCGTTGTAACTTCCCATGCGTCCCTGGAAGTTGCGGTTCGCCGTTGACAGCGTGACCTCCCCGTCGGCCATGACGCCGCCGTCGCCGGCGCAGGCGCTGCAGCCTGGGTTGGTGATCAGCGCGCCGGCTTCGAGCAGGATCGAGTATGTCCCGTCCTTGACGATGCGCGCCACGATCTCTTTGGAGGCCGGACTCACCACCAGCCTCACGCTCGGCGCTATCTTTCGCCCCTTAAGTATCGCCGCCGCCTCTACCAGGTCCTCGTACTTGGCGTTCGCGCATGAGCCGATGAAAACCTGATTTACCTTGGTGCCCGCGACCTGCTCGATGGGCTTCACGTTGTCCACTGTATGAGGGCAGGCGATCTGCGGCGCGAGCGTGCGACCGTCGATCGTTGCGCTTTTGGCGTAGACCGCATCGGCGTCCGGGTGAATTTCGCTGTACCGGTCCGGAGCCACGCCGCGCTCGGCCAGATAGCTTCTGGTGATTTCATCCGGGCGCACGAAACCGTTCTTGGCGCCGAGCTCCATGGCGAGGTTACAGAGCGTCATCCGATCGGAGACAGAGAGTCCCTCGCTGTAGCTGCCGTGAAACTCGACCGAACAGTAGGTCGCGCCGTCGGCGGTGAGGTCGCCGATCAGTTTGAGCATGACATCTTTCGAGCTGACGCCGCGTGCCAGCGGCCCCTCGATAACGACCTTCACGGAGAGCGGCACTTTCATCCAGAGCTTGCCGGTGACCCAGGCGGCCGTGAGTTCGCTGAAGCCGACGCCGGTGCCCAAGGCGCCAAGGGCGCCGTAGATCGTCGTGTGTGAGTCGGTCCCGATAATGACCATGCCGGGACGAATGAAACCTTCCTCGGTCAGCACAACGTGCGCGATGCCGGCGTTGACGTCATAAAACTTCTTGATCCCATTGCGCGCGGCGAATTCCCGGCACAGCCGCTGGTCATCCGCAGTCTTGGCGGTCTGGGCCGGCGAAATGTGATCCATGACCATGGCGATACGGTCAACGTCGTAGATCTTATCTGTTCCCAGCTTCTCCATTGTGCGGATGCAGCGCCAGCTTGCCATGTGGCTCATGTACAGATCGGGATAAACGTCCACGATCTCGCCCGGACGGACTTCCGCGACGCCGGCGGCTCTTGCAAGCGCTTTTTCAGCGAAAGTTTTTCCCATCGTGCTTCACCTTCGGCTAAGCTCAGGTCAGGACCTCTTCAGCGCCTGCTGCTGAGGCAAAACATACTTGGCCAGATAAGAAATCAAGCCGCCGGCATCGAGTATCTGCTTGAGGCTCTGTGGATAGGAGGCGAAGCGGAAGATTTTTCCCTGCGCCTCGACGATCCCGCCTTCGAGGTCGATCCAAAGCTCGCCGCCGTCCGCCACAGCCTCCGCCGCCTCGGCGCATTCGATCGCCGGCAGTCCGGTGTTGATGCAGTTGCGAAAGAAAACTCTGGAAAAAGATTTTGCCACGACCGCTTTGATCCCGGCACCGATGAGGCAGCTCGCCGCCTGCTCGCGCGCGCTGCCGCAACCGAGATTGCTGCCGGCAACCACGACTTGAGAGGACCAGAGGCGCTTTTGCACTTCCGGCCCCAGCGGCTCGAACGCATGCTTCGCCAGCTCCAGCGGATCGATGCTGACGAGGTAGCGCCCGGGAATAATCACGTCGGTGTTGACGCTGTTCCCGAACTTTATGACCTTGCCGCCGATTTTCTCGCTCACGGCGTCGTCTCCTCGAGAAACCATTCGGTCGGCACCACGCGACCCAATCCTTTCGCGCTTGCGCGCGCGAGCACCCGCGCGCCGACGGCGGCGAACTGAAGTCCCATCCCCGTGTTGTTGGCAAAGACCGTGATCTCTTCTTTCCTGCTCCGTCCGGGAAAGCGGCCCACCAGAAGATCGCCCAGCTCGCCGATCTGCTCCCAGGTCTTCAAGCCTTTTTTCACCGGCTCCATGATGTCGATTTGCCGATCGTATTCGATCTGCTCTTTCGAAAGCACGATCAAGACATCGGCGCGCTCGAAGGTCGTCGCGTCCAGCTCGCGCCGCACGGTCGTGCGGTCGGGAGAAGTGATCGCCGTGACATGCGTGCCAGGCTCCAACCAGTTGCCGTCGAAGCAAGGCTCCATCGTGGCGGTCGCGCAGGTCACGATCTGGCAGCCCTCGACCGCATCTCTGGGGTGATCCACGGCGATGATCCGCCTCCCGAGTTTGTCGCTCCACTCCTTGGCAAATATTTTGCGGTGCGCCGGCGTTGGGCTATAGACTCGCACCTCTTCGATTTGCGGGTGCACCATGAAAAGATAGCGGAGGTGAGCCTCGGCCTGCCAGCCGGATCCGAAGAGCCCCGAAACCCTCGCGTCGGGATTGGCGAGTTCACGGATTCCCATCGCCGACGTAGCGCCAACCCTGAGCTTCTGGATGTAGCTATCGTGCAAAACTGCGAGCGGTTCCAGCGTCTCGAGACTGTAGAGGGTAATAAGTCCAACATAGGTATTACCGGGGGCCGCCGGGATAAGCCGACGCCGCTTAGTACCGTCGGCAAGTGTCTCCACGCCCGCCATATCCGAGGTTATGCGCAAGGCCCAGACCCCTGAGGACAGACTCCCGCCCTCCTGGGATTTGAACCTGAAGCGAAAACCCGGGTAGCGTCTGTCTTCCAGGGGAAACATGGTGTGATTGCGCGGCCGGTTGGCGCTTTTTCCCAATGCGTGCTCTTTGTACGCGACCTCCAAAACTTCCATACAGTCCTCGAGCGTGAGGATCTGTTCGATTTCGCTGTTGTTAAGAATGCGCATGACAGTTTTCCAAGTAATATTATCCTTCACCCGCAAGCCGGTCTGCCATCGCGATCAGCCCGCCGGCCTGCAGCATGTCAAGGAGGAACGGCGGCGGCGCCTTAGCCTGAAACTGGCGGCCGGTGGTCTCGTTGACAATCTTGCCGCTTTCAACGTCGACGCTCAGGATGTCGCCGTCGCTCACATTGGCGGTGATTCCCGGACATTCCAGTATCGGCATGCCGATCTCAAAGCCATTGCGATAGAAGGTGCGGGCGAATCCGTCGGCGATAATGCAACCGATCTTCGTCTGCTTCATCGCCTTGGCGGCGATCGCGCGGCCGGAGGATTGGCCGAAGTGCTTTCCCGCCACCACAATGTCACCCGGCTTCACGTTTGCCGGGAACTCGGGGTTGCAGGTTTCCAAAACGTGCTTCAGAATTTCCGGCCAGGGTTTAAAAATCAGATCGGTTCTGACGATCATGTCCGTCGGGATGTTATCGCCGAACTTCCAACAGCGGCCTCGCGCCTGCATCATCGCCTCCTTTGAGCTATTTCAGGAACTGCCTCGGGTCCGCTATCGCACCCGCGACCGCCGAGGCGGCGACGGTGAGCGCTGAGGCGAGGTACATCTTCGCGTTGGGGTTTCCGTTGCGGCCGGGAAAGTTCCGCGCGTGCGTCGAGATCATCGCCTCATCAGCCGTCATCGCCCCCATGTTGTAGGCCTGATTCGACCCGGTACTCGGCGGAAACCAGGTGGCGCCGGCCTCGTGCAACATCCCCACTAATCCCTCGCGCACCGCTTGCGCGAAGACGGCCCGGCTGGCCGGGACGAGGTTGAACCTCGCGTCGCGGTGCACGCGCCGTCCTTGTAAGATCTGAGCCGCCAGCCGGAAATCCTCCAGCCGCCCGCCACCGTGCCCGCCCAGCTCGGCCCACTGGATCGGCGCGCCTATGACTTCATCGACCTGTTTAACGTTTCCTACCGTCGGCGGGCAGGTCACCTGAGGCGCAAGATTGCTGAAATCCCATTCCCAGACCGCCTCGAATTTTCGCTCCGGATCGCCTCGCACCACGTCAAACGGTTTATTGGTCACGCTCCGCACGAAGGCGAGCGTCTTCTCGTCGGGCTCGATGTAGCCGCACTTCGCTCCCAGGTCCACCACGATCAGCGGAAAGAGCCAGCGGTCCCAGAAATCCAGGCGCTCGATGTAGGGCCCGGTGAACTCCAGCGCCTTGTAGATCGCGCCGCCCTCGCCGATCGTGCCGGCGAGCCAGAGCGCCGCGTCGCGCGGCGTGACTCCGGGCTTGTGTGTTCCCGAAAGCCGCACCTGGATCGTTTCGGGAACCTTGAACCAGGCCTTGCCGAAGGGCATGACGGTGCCTGCGTGGGAGTCGTTGCCGAGACCGGTGGCGAAACAGCCCACGGTGCCGTGCACGGGCGTGTGGCTGTCCGAGCCGACGACCACTGTGCCGGGTCGGATGAAACCGTTGCGAACACCGACATGGTGCGTGTTTCCACTCCCGCAGTCGAAAAGATTGATCCCGTGGCGCCGCGCGAAAGCTCGGTTTTCCTGTAGAACAAGAGCCCCCTCTTCACTCGGCGGACAAAAGTGGTGATCGAAGATCATCACCACGCGCTCGGGATAGCGCATGGGCCGCCGCACCTCTTTCTCGAAAACCCTGCCCGTGAGGTAGCCGCTCAGGTCGTGCAAGAGCAGGCAATCCACATTGGCGACCACCACTTCGCCCGGCGTGACCGTCTTGCGACCACTGGCCCGGGCCAGAATCTTTTCGATCATGTTCATTGAAATCGCCGGCTCACACGCCAACGGCGTCGGGAATCAACTTCGCTCCGCTCTCCGATCGCCCGCCGCATAGGTTTTCAGCGGCGGCATTTCCTTGCGTTGTTTGATTTGCTCCAGAACCGCTTCCTTCCCGGCCTGGACATGTCCCCTGATCTGCTCCCGGGCCTCGTTGAGATCGCGGTTTTTAATCGCGGTGAAGATCCTCAAGTGGCGCCGGTAAGACTCCAATCCGCTCAACGGAGAGATTCCCTCCAACGTGCGCTTCATAATGATCTTCTCGAAAATCGTCGTCAGCATTCGCTTCAGAGCGGAACCGCCTCCGATGTCGGCGATCTTCAGATGAAAATTCTGGTCCACCAGGAACATCCGGCGCGAGATCCCCTGGAAAACGGCGCCCCGATAAAAGTCGAGGATGGCTCGAAGTTCTTCGAGATCTTTGGCTGTCGATCGCTTGATCGCCCGCTCGACGCTGTATAATTCCAGGCACTCGCGCAGTTCGAACAGCTCCCGCGCCTCCTCTTCGGTAATCTCGGGAACAAAATAACCCCTGTGCGGAACGCGACCGACGAAACCTTCCTCGGTCAGCCGTCCCAGTGCTTCACGTACCGGCGTCCGGCTCACTCCCAGACGGTCGCTAAGCGCCTGATGTTCGAGCTTTTGCCCTGGTCGAAGATCATAGTTCAGGATCATCTGCTTGATTTGGCCACACGCCTCTCCGGTAAGATCTCTAGCTTTGGACTTCATCTCTGATCGCAGGCAAAACTTTCGCGCGCTCTATTTCGTGATGAGCCGTTAACGACATCAAAAAATAATTTGCATGCAAATTATCGCAATTGTTATGCCACGCGGGAATGCACTTCTATCTGCTGGGAAACAGTCAGTAAGACCCTGGAGAGTCTGTGGAATCCTAGTGGGGCCTGGGACTCACACGTTGTTGTAAGTAAGAAAAATCGTCCCGGTTTTTCTTATTGGTAGGAAAGAAGGCCCATGGCTCAAGGCTGTTGCGCCGCAAGAAATCGTTCCACGGGCTTGGACTTTGATTTGCTAGTTCCTGGTGAGGAGAACGCATGAGAAAGACAGCTGTCCTCCTTCTTTATCTTAACCACGACTTTTTTTCAGCGAAGATCTTTGCCGTAGATAAGATCAACGTTTCCCACAGCATGGTCAGCGGCTCCCAGGCGCTCCTCTGGTGATTCAAGATTCCGGGATCTTGCGCTCGAACGGTATCGAAGCCCAAATCCTCTTTATCGCCGGCGGGCCGACTACGATTGCGGCTTTGATCTCTGGAGAGATGCAGTTCGCCGTCTTCGCCGGTCCGGCCGCAGTGACCGCCAACATCGGCGGCGCTTTAATGGAGACGAACTGGGTGGTCCACGGCAACCGCGGCGCGGCGTCGATTCTCGGCATCAATCCAAGCACACTGCGCTCCCGGATACAGAAATTGGGAATTAAGAAAGAAAGCCGCCCGCACTGACGGGCTGAGCGAGCCGGCAGGCAAAAGTCTAGTGAAGGTAACTCTTTCTCGGGCGGCCATGACCGCACTCATAGCCGGTGTCCGTATGGAAGCTACTCTTCAAGATCTCCGCCAACACCAGGCTGGCCACGGCATACGCTTCCTGACTGTTCTCACAAGACTCGAAGACTACCTCGCTGACGGCCTCGATGAGCTCTCCGAGCGTCGTATCGATTCTGTTTTCGTTCGGCAAACCCTTCATGATCGTTCCGCCTTTCCCCGCCGTAGCGCCTTTTGAACGTCGTGGTCTCAAAAAGAGCTTTCCGCCGCGAAGTTCTACATTCCCTCTGATCTCTATGAGTTAGACGCTCGTCGGCGCAAAACGTTTCATAAAAACGTCGGCCACGGAGATTATAGACCAATCTACGTTACAACCGGGTTAAGGGTAGCTAAATTCTAAAATATTCGACTTTGCGCTTAAGCGGGAAGTCGATAAGGAATTGGGCATCCGCTAGCCGAGCGTGCCGATTTACTAAAATTTGCCTGTGCTCGATTGTTCATCTCGTTTCAGCAGGTTCAATTGCCTTCCGCTGTGTCTTTTGATAACCTCAAAGCCATGAAGAAGAACGGCAAAAACGGATTCAGAGTTCTTAGCCGCGAGGAGGGTGAAAAACTTCTCGATCGGCAGGCGCGCCGCTATCTTCGCATGAGCGGGCCGGAATTTGCCCGCGAGTGGAAGGCGAAGAAAATCAAAAATCCCGACCGACCCGAAGTCATGAGGGTCGCATTTCTGCTTCCCTTTGGCGGGTAATTCTCCCCACCAGGCAGTTCGCAACTTTCTTGAGCCGCTAAATCGGGCTGTTTCCTGCGTTACGAAATCCGTGTTGGTTACAACCGGCTCCGATCCGACCATTCAACGTCACGCAGTTGTACTGAACAACGGTAATCCTGTAGCTCTCCGGTCCAACCCCGCTCTACTTCTTACCATATTGATGCATTACAAAGTCACGGAAGCGCAGGAACAACTTGGGCGATGGAAGGTTTCGACCGTGGCGTATCTTTACTCCGTCCAGGACAGACAAGGGCACGAGTTATTCTCGTATCATTGGCATCCGACTTCGACGCCGCAGTACGATTACCCGCACCTGCACGTTCATAGCGGCATTCTTGCCAAACTTCATTTACCAACCCGGCGCATTTCATTGGAAGAGATCCTCAGGCTCGTGATTACCCAATTCAATGTGAAGCCGCTCAAAAAGGAATGGGAAAAAGTTCTGCGAGATACGCAGCAAGCTCACCAAAGGTTCCGAACTTGGGATTGAAATTGGATGACGTGGCAAATTCCAATTCCAGCGGTGAATCAGTTTAACCAGCTTTCTTGATAACAAGTTTGTACTTGGATTCATGTTTAATAGCTCTGTACAGCACGGGGGCCGGAAGCCCGGCCGCCGAACGCTCAGAAAGAAGCTTGTGCAAGCATTCCATGGTGGTCGGCGCAACACGGCATCCGATAATAATCGCGCGGAGGGCGTCGGGCTGAAACGGTAACCACTCGTGAGCTGCACCGGGAATAACGATGCGTATCTCCCTCTCGTATTCCCAATGTTTGTGTTTTCTCTCCAGCGTGGCTCCGACTCCCTTTAAAAACTCATCCTCGTCAATCCAGTTCATGACCGGGTAGTCGATCTCGTATTTTACTCGTACAAGTCTGCCAAAGGATTTTAAGCCTTTGGCGACTTCGATTTGAATGCAAAACCCTTCGTGGTTCGATGCGTAATGACTCCACATGAGAATGCTTCGAGGATCGCCCCCGAACGAGCAAACTCCGAAATTTCTGGCGTAAGCTTGCTGGGTTCGCTGCGCGATTTCAGCTATCTCTTCATTCATATGCGCTGCAAGCCGTGGTAATTCGGCGCTTATTTCGTGGGATCTCAGACCGCGACGTTTGAGTATATTCCGTAACCGTTGTCGTTTCTGTTCAATAGTGCCCTCCACTACAATTTTAGCGGACATATCGAATGGATCATTGAAATCTAGGGGTGAGCTTAACCAAAGACGAAACCGCACGAGGATGTCGCGCATCCGGTCGATTGATATATCATCAGAGGGATTTAACGACCGGAATTTGTACAGAAACCTGTGTAAATGGGGTTGTACTTTGTCCCAAAGGATTTGCCGACGTTCACGGTAACTTTTCCGTGCAACAGCCTCTATAAACTCATCCAATTCGGGGGACTTTGGAAAATTGTCGAGCGGGTTTGTCATAGTCTTGTCATCGTTTCCATTCCGCGACACAGAACGTCGACAGCATGTTATCAGTTTTCTGGTTAAGACACAGGCGGGTATTCCCATTTTGAGTCTACGGAGTCAGTTCAAAGCCCTTTGGTGTGATGGGTTGGTGTTATGGTATACAAACGGTAAACGAGGAGTCCGTGTCCATTTCATTTAAATATAAAGGGCCGTTACCATCGGGCGGTCGAAAATCACCGCGTTCTAAAGAGAAACAACTAATACGCCGTCAACTAAATCTTCAAATTGCCAAGTATATGGAAAACCCACCGCCGGAAATTTTTGGGCTCTCAACCTCAAATGAGAGAAAATCCATAGGGACATTTGTTTTTCAGCCAATTATTTGTAAAGGGCGTGGCATTTCGTGCGAACTAGAAATAAAAGTATTTTCACGCACCCCCTTTGGTTCTGTCTATTCTCATGGCGATTTGGACAACAGGATTAAAACCCTTTTCGACGCTCTATGCACGCCGAACAAAGACCAATTAACTGATACCGATTCACCCACTGATAAAGAAAGTTTATTTTGGATTCTGCTAGAAGATGATTCTTTGATAACCGATTTTTCTGTAAAGACTGAGCCGCTTTTTACTGAAGGCAAGGAGAGTGAGGTAGAAGTCGATATAGCTATTACTATTAAGCGGCCAGGTTCGCTATTCAGGTAAAAAGAATTTATTACCCAGCTCTACGGCCGTGTTTGTCACTGATCTATTGTAATCATGGCTCAAAAAATCGTCGTCACCGGCGGCAGCGGGCGGTTGGGGCAGCATGTGATCCACGAGCTGCTGGATTACGACTACAATAATGTCCTCAGTCTCGACCGGGTCGCTCCTCCGACCAAGATCTGTAATTCACGGATCGTCGACCTCACGCACGCGGACGAC
This sequence comes from uncultured Syntrophobacteraceae bacterium, assembly GCA_964404195.1. GTDB lineage: Bacteria > Desulfobacterota > Binatia > UBA9968 > UBA9968 > JAJPJQ01. Next base: position 4,576 of record CAYOJC010000050.1, on the reverse strand, counting down.
GCCTAGCGGACTCTCGAGGACGTCCACGAGTTTCTTCGCGAGGGTTTCCTCCATCGATAACGTCGTCCCGGTTGGAGCCTGAGCCGGGGAGGGTGGCGCATCTACCGGCTTATAGGGGTCGGTGTCTATCCGCGTCCGGGAAAGATGGGTTTGCCTTCGGTCCGCTCCAAATAGCGCACAAACCGGTACTTCGTTTCCAACAAGTCCACGTTGCTCCGCACGATCTTGCGATGGACCAAGCTCTCTTCGATCTTGCAGACGACGAATCGCAGCCCGTTTTCCTTGAGCGCGCCTGTGGCCTCGCGCTTGAAGTCCTCAAGCTCCCGAATCGTGACCGAGTGTTCGATCCCCGCTCCCTTGCCGATCGCCGCCAGGTCCGTCTTCCCGGCGGTGGCCGTCGGGTAGCTGATCCGCGTCCCGCTGTACGACTGGTTGTCGAACACGAAGACCGCGAGGTTCGAGGGATTCAGGTTTCCCAGGGTCGGAAGGTTGAACAGAGACAGCAGCAGGCTCCCGTCCGACTCAAAGACGAAAACTTTCCGGTGCGGCAGCGCCAGCGCGAGCCCCATCCCGACCGCCAGCGCGTTGCCCATCGAGCCCAGCGTCAAATCGGCGTCGCGCTTGGAGAGGTGTCCCCACTCGACTCTCTGGCCGCTCAGAGAGGTCACCACCAGCTCGTCCTTCATCTGCGGCGCCAGCCATTCAAAACAGTCGTAACGAATCATATGGTAAACTCCCCGGTAAACAGTAAAGCTACCGGCTTTTTGAGCGCGTTCATCATGCGCACGGCGTCCGCGACTTTGGTCTCCAATCCGTTGCCGTCGCGGAGAATCTCATACTGGATGCCCATCGACTCCAACTGCGCGGTCATCTTGATGCCATATTCCACGTAAAGAAACGTGTTTCTCTTATCGGCCATGCTACCGACGTAGCCTACGAGCAACAAAAGAGGGACGCCGTAGCGGACACCCACCGTGACCAGATTATAGGACGAGACCCAGATGCCCGGGCCTTCCATGTAAGCGGCAGATTGTTTGCCGCCGAGGCTCGCCCCGGCTGCCATCGAGACCGCCTCCGCCTCGCTCGCCACCGGCACGAGCTGGAAGAAATCGTCTTTTTGAATGATCGGCAGCATCTCGCTGAGACGGGTCTCGGGCACGAAAGTGATGAAATTGATCCCCGCCGCTTTCAGGCTCCCGACAATCTTGTTCGCAAGCTCTGCTTCCATTCGAACCTCCTTTACTTGCCCGGCTTCCAGCCCGAGGCTTGCAGCTCCTTGAAGATCTTTCTCGTCAGGCTGAAATCAAAAACCTTTTTCGTCGGCGGTGGCTCTTTGATATCGGTCCGCTCGATGATTTGATCGATCGATTTCTTCTGCAGCTCCTCGGTCACCGTCCCGTCGGCGGTCGTGCCCGGGCGCGCCAGTTCGTAGATACGGCTGGCCATGGCTTCATCGATTTTAAGCACACGCGCGTGCACGGCGATGGAGCCGGCGCGGTTCTCTTTCAAATAGAGCAGCCCCTTTAACGTAGCGCGAACGAATTTCTGCACGAAGACGGGGTCGGACTCCAGCAGCGACTCCTGCAGCACGATGCTCCCTTGCACCTCGACGAACTCTTCCCCTTTGGTAAAAGAAAAAAGCTGACGGAAGCCGGACTCCTGCGCCATCAGCGCCGCCTGCTCGTTCAGCACCGCCGCATCGGTGGCGCCCGCCTTCAGCGCGAAAAAGCGCGCCGGTCCCGGTCCGGTAGCGAGAATCGCGACATCTCGCCCGCCGTCGAGATTGTATTTTTTGAGCAGCACGCGCAACAGCGAATCCGGGCCGCTCCCAATGCTGGAAACGCCGATGCTCTTCCCCCGGAGCTCCTCGATAGTTTTGATTTCGGGCTTCGAGTAGAGCCAGAACATCGGCCGAACATAAGTGGTAAACACGATCCGGAGCGGCGCGCCGCGAACAATCGGCAAGAGGCCGGCCCCGCCGGAGCTGGCGAATGGCACGGTGCCGCCGATCAAGGCTTGGACGGCGGGCGCGCCGCGCATGACGACGAGATCCACGTTCAATCCCTCTTCCTTATAGAACCCCATCTCCTTAGCGATGATAAAGCTGCCGGAAGATATGCTGATCGTGGGAATCCCCACCGGCACGTAGCGCAGTTGCGCCGAGCTCGCGGCCGGGAGCGCGGCGACGATCAAGCAAAAAATTAAAAGACGTATACCGAACTTTGGTTTGCGCATCGTCATCCTTTCATTGGAGCGTCGAGCGTCAGCGCTTCACCGCCTCGGCATCGACGGCGAGAAGCCTCTCGGCGCCGTAAAGACCGACTTCGACCGTCGTCCGGGCCGGCGGGTCTTTGGGGAAAAAACTTTTGTAGACGCCGTCCATCGCGTCGAAATCGCGCATGTCGCGCAGATAAACCGTCACCTTGACCACGTCGCCGAGAGAAGCTCCCGCGGCCTGGAGAATAGCCTGAATATTTTTTAATGTCTGCCGGGTCTGGGTTTCGATATTTTCGCCGACGATTTTGTGCGTGCTGGGGTGAAACTGGCCCGATCCCGAGACGTAGATGTGGCCGCCGGAGGAGATCGCCTGGGAATAATGGCCCCCGGGCGCGGGCGCGTGCTTGGTCTTCACGGCCGTTCTTTTTTTACGCGATCCGGCGCCGCCGCTTTTCATATGGGCAACTCCGTTCCCTTGCCGTGCGCTTTGGCTTTTTCGTACACCAGCTTCGCGGTCGAAACATCCTCGATCGCGAGCCCTTGTGATTTGAAGAGCGTAATTTCATCGTCGCCGCCGCGGCCCGCTTTCCTGCCGAGCACCAGTTCTCCCAGCTCGGCGTAGACGTGATCCTTCCCGATCACGCCGTCGGCCATCGGCATCAGGAGATCGCCGGCCTCGCGCATCGCCGCCTCCATGGAATCGACGACGACTTTGGACCGCTTGACGGCGATCTCGTCCAACTCTCTCGCGTCGGTGGAGTGAGATCCGATGCCGTTGATGTGGGCGCCCGGCCGCAGCCACTCTCCCTTGAGGATCGGTGTCTTCGCCGACGAAGCCGCGATGACGATGTCGCATCCGCGCACGGCTTCGGCGGCTTCCGCGACCGGCTTGACGTCGATGCCGAGCCTCGCCGACATGCGCTTGGCGAACGATTCCCTGTGCGCCGGCGTCGGGCTGAAAACTCTGGCCGACTTGATCGGCCGCACCGCGCACACGGCCTCGAGTTGAGTCTCGGCCTGTATGCCAGAACCGAGCACTCCGGCGGCCGCCGCATTGCGCCGCGCCATATATTTGGTCGCGACGCCGCTCGCCGCCCCGGTGCGCACGGCGGTGATGTAGCCTCCTTCCATGACCGCGAGGAGCTTACCGGTCTTATGGTCGCTGTAGAGGATCGTCGCCTGGACGGTCGGCATCCGGTGCTTGCCGGGGTTCTCCGGATAGGAAGAAACCAGCTTCATCCCCAGCGCGCCCAGGGTCTCGAGATAGGCCGGCATGACGTTGATGAGCCCAGGCGGATCGGCGACGCGGATCGTCGACCTGAGCGGCATTTCGGCCTTGCCTTCGGCGAGATCGCGGAACGCTTGCTCCACGGCCTCGATCGTGTCCTTCATCGTCAGGACCGAAGCCACTTCTTCACGGTTGAGAATCAGCGCCAAACTTTCCTCCCATGCTATTGCTTTTGCAGGCCGGCGAGCGCCTCGGTCGCGCATTTATGGTCGTTGTCCGGTGTCGAGCCGGAAACGCCGAGGCCGCCGGCGAGCTTTCCGTCGATCATCACGGCGACGCCGCCGGGGCCGGCCCAGAATTCGTCGGGATAAAGGCCGGACATGCCGACGATAAAATAGTTGCCGGGGTAGTTGGCGTAGCGCTCCATCGTGTCTTTGGTGTCGCGCTTGTACGCCACTGCCGTCTTGGCCTTGGCAATCGCGACTTTTTCGTTGAACCCGCCGGTCGCCTCGCCCATGCGCGCGTACGCCACGAGCTTGCCCATCTCGTCGACGACGGCGATGTGCATCACGGTCTTCATCTCCCTGGCCTTTTCTTTGACTCTGCGGACGATGTCTTCGGCGAGATCGAGCGTCATCGTGGACATGGCTCATGCTCCTTATTTATGCGGCGCGGATTTTCCGGCGCACGCGGTCCAGATCCTTTGGCCCGTCAGCGGGACGCGGTAGACCCGCACTCCGGTGGCGTCATAAACGGCGTTGCAAATCGCCGCCGCCGCCGCGAGCGTGCCGCCCTCGCCGATGCCCTTGGCGCCGAACGGCCCCGTGCCGCTTCCTTCCTCGGTGATGATCGAATGGAACGAGCGCGGCAGGTCGCGAAAGCGCGGCAGGCGATAGTCCATCAAATTCGGATTGGCGAGCTGGCCGTCTCGGTAAGCGAGCTCTTCGTGGACGGCGTGTCCGATACCGAACATGACCGAGCCTTCTTCCTGACCGCGGCAGTGGAGCGGGTTGATCATCCTGCCCGCGTCAGTCAAAGAAACGTAATGGATGATCTTGATCTCGCCGGTCTTCTCGTCCACTTCGACTTCCGCGGCCGTAACGCCGTTTTCCCAAAACGTCGCCGGGTAGC
>CAYOJC010000049.1:0-31742 GCA_964404195.1 uncultured Syntrophobacteraceae bacterium | reverse complement strand
CACCACGAAGGACACGAAGAGCACGAAGGAAGAGAAAATCATGTTGAAATCCGGTAGCTTTGCTAATCCAGTTCTCCGTTCTTCGTGTCCTTCGTGCGCTTCGTGGTGAATAGAGAAACCTTGAAGGATAAGTGCCTTAATTTAAGAGGCACTACACTAGAGGCAAATCTCTCTGCCGCCTTTCACGGGCCATTTCCTCCCCGAGAAAACGGCAACCACCGTTTCATGGATTTCATACGACCGCTAAACCCTCTATCTCCACCATCGCTCCCGCCTCGTAGAGACTCTTCACCTCGACCAGCGTCATCGCTGGAAAGTGTTTTCCCATCCGGCGCCGGTAAATTTGGCCCAGCTCTTTTCCGGCGGCGAGATAGCGTTGCTTGTCCGTGACGTAGAGATTGAGCTTCACGATGTTCTCCGCCTGACCGCCCGCTTCTCTGACCACGGCGAGAAGATTTCCCATCGCCTTGTCGAATTGGAGAGCGATATCGTCCCCGCCGACTAGCCGGCCTTCTTTGTCCCACGCGACCTGCCCGCCGAGAAAAATGATGCTCGACGCCGCCGAGACCTTGAAGCCGTGGTTGTAGCCTCTAGGCGCTACGAGTTCGTCAGGATTGATAACCGTTATCTCAACGGATCGCTCCCGCTCCATCTTCGCACCTCCTTCGCGCGCGCTCGGCATGGCGCCATCATGGTGATTGCGCCAGCACGGCCAGCCCATGTGGCTCTCGCGGAACATTGATCGTGCCGAGGACCGCGCGGCGAGCGGCGTCGATGATCGTCACCGTGCTGGAGCGGCGGTTTGCGACAAACAGAATGCCGCCGGGCGTAGCGGTCACGTGGTAGGGCTCAGCGCCGACTCGAACCGAGGCCGTCACTTGGAGGCTCTTCAGAGAAACGGCCAACACCGCCTGCTCGCCGTGGTCGCTGAACCACATCTCGCCCGCGTTCGGCGGAACGTAATTGCCGTCCCGGCCGCGTTTCGGCGAATGAAACGGATATTTTCCCAAGGCAATGGAGCCCTGCACCTTGCGCGTTGCGGCGTCCAGATAATCCACGCGCGCGTCGGGGAGATGGACAAAACCCGAATTCGTCACCCAAGCCTGCTTCCCATCGGGGCTTAGAGTAACATCATGAGCGTTGGCGCCCGTGTCCAAGAGCGCGGCGCGCTTGCCGCTTTGGAGGTCCATGACGCCCACGCGCGGATCCCCGGGCTTGTAGGGCCGGTTCGTCACCGTGAACCATAGCTCTCTGTTGTCAGGCGAGATGGAAATGTCATGCTGGGATCGGCCGACCTCGAGGCGGGGCTTGAGCTTCCAGGTCCCGACTTCTATCACGCTCACATACTGTTCTTGCTCGTGGCAGACATAGAGCGTTTGGCTATCCGAAGTGAAGGCCAGATCATGCGGCTGGCGGCCGACCGCGACTCGCGCCACCTCCACGAGGCGTTGAGCGTCGATGATCGAGACCTCGCCGGAGCGGCGGTTGCTCAGAGCGACCCAGCGGCCGTCAGGTGAGATTCCCAAATTGTGAGGCTCGCGCCCCGTCGGAATACTCTTGACCAACTCCAGGCTCGGCACACGGCCGCGAAAGACGTTTACCGTTTGGGTGGCCATCGACGTGACAAAGAGCGAAACGTTTTCTTGACCTGCTGCCGGTCCTGAGGCCAAGCCCGACAACACGACGGCAAGGACTGCAATAGCAAGCACGCGACTCATTCCACTGTTCTCCTTCCTTGTCTAGTGACTGCTGAGAATGAATCGGCGAGAATCAACGCTGAGGCGATGCTCTGGGACAGCTTAGCGATCTTTTCTGCGACCCTCTCTAATGAGATTTTTCTCCCAATATAGGTGAGGTGGGCGGCACAGCCGGACGAGCAGTCCGAGGCGCCAAAGCCTTTCAAGAGCACCTTAGAACCCGCGAGTCGGGTAATCTTTTGGTTCAGACGACACTCTTCCCGCGTGGGGGTGGGATAAATCACAACCTTTTCGACGCGCGCCCGCGGGGATTTCAGCAGGTAATCGATGTGCCAGTGAGATTTTTTGCGGCTGCGGAGATGGTGGGATAAACGGGCGTTGAGGCCGCGCATCGCGCTTCCGGTATAGAGATAGATGCCTTTTGGGAAACAAGCTTTCCCCAAGCGGCCGACCTGGAGTTTGATTTGCTTCGGCAGGCGGATGATTAAAGTGTAGCAGCCTCTATCCATGCCCATACACTATGCCTTGGCCAGCCGCTCCACGGCCAGAAGCAGCCTCTCGTGCTTCTCGCTGTCGAGGATCAGCGCGTCGAGCAGCGCGCTGAAGAATTCGCTCTCGTCCGGCGGAACCTGGCTCTTCAAGTCGCGGCAGGCCGTGATGGTTTCCCGCTCGTGCTCTTGCAGCTTTCGCATGTGCCGCGCGAACTCTTGCGGGTCGATCACCCACGGCAGCTCGTTCTTCCGTCTGTTTTTGATGCGCAAGTACTTCGCCATCATGCGGAGCAAGCCGTGATGGCGCTCTTCGTCGTGGAGAATAAAGTCGATGAGAAATCTTATCGGGCCGCTCTCGATGGGTCCCGCCAGAGCCCGGTATTCCTCCATGATTGCACTTTCCGTCTCCACGTGCTGATCGAGACACGCGGCGCAAAGCTCGCGCAGCCTGTCGGGGCTCAGGCCCTTCCCGCCCGCGGGACTCTGAATAGGCTCCACGCTCGCTTTCATCGTTTTCAGCGACTCCAGTCTCGATCACAGCCGGGGCAGGCAATCCTGCGCGCAGTCCTCCCGCCTCGGCCAACGCGTACAGTCGTTGACCCTGAGCCGCGGGTTGCCGAAGAGCGAAGAGCAGGCCGCGTGACGCGCGTCGATAAGGATCTCGGCGATCGCCTTCGTCTCAGGACAGGTCACGACTCTCCTTCGGCGAAAGCGGCGGTAACTATCCGAGGCCACAGGAATCAGAACGAACAAGGTCCCGAGCGCAAGAATCGCGGCGATCGTGATCAGCGGAGTGGTCATGGCAAGCCTCCTTCAAAAACTTTTTTCACGTGTCATCGACTTCTCATTCGAGCAAAACAGAGGCCAGCAATCGGCGCTCGTTTCGACTGCTAAACGCCGTCCTGTGGTGCGGTTCAATTCCTAGTTCTGCAAAGAAACGGAAGAATTTTATTGGAATTGAGAAGAGATCGCCGGCAGCTTGCCCGCCTGGAGCCTCCACATTTGCGTTTTTGATGCGTGAAGCGTGGCATAGCTCTTGCTGAAATTGTGCCCAGCAGAAGTTCATCCGAACGGCAATCGGCGGGGGTATGATGGAACTACAATCAGAAAAATTATCCGGCAGCGAGCGCGCGCCAGGCCGCTTTGTCTACGCGCAAGCGCCGCTTCTCGTTTACTGGGAGCTCACCCGAGCGTGCGACCTCGCCTGCCGCCATTGCCGGGCGGCGGCAATCGCCGAGCGCGATCCGCGCGAGCTGACCACCGCGGAAGGCGAAGAGTTGCTGGAGAGAGTTCGCTCCTTCGGCGACCGTGGCGGCCATCTCGTTCTCACCGGCGGCGATCCGCTGAAGCGTCCCGATCTCTATTCTCTGATCGACTACGGGGCCAGGATCGGGTTGACCGTATCGGTTGCGCCCAGCAGCACGAACGCTCTCACGGGGGAAGTTTTCAAGCGCTTCAAAGATTCCGGCGTCGAGAGCATCAGCCTCAGCCTTGACGGCTCGACTGCCGAGAAACACGAAGGCATTCGCGGCATCCCGGGCTGCTTTGCGCGCACGCTCGATACGGCGTGGGACGCGCTCCGCGCCGGTCTGCGGCTTCAGGTGAATACCCTGGTCACCGCCGAGACGATGCCGGACCTTGCCGAGATATATAAGCTGCTCAGTCCGTTGCCGCTCATGCGGTGGAAACTGTTTACCTTGATCGGGGTGGGAAGAGGACGAACTCTGAAAGAGCCCACGCCCGAGGAGTGCGAATCGCTGCATAACTGGCTCTGCGAAATATCGAAAGACTCGCCTTTCCCGGTCGCCACCACCGAGGCGCCGCATTTTCGCCGCGTCGCTCTGACGCGAATGCGCGCGCGAGGAATTCCTCTGGCGGCGATCGAGAAAAGTCCGGTTGGCCGCGGATTCGGCATCCGCGACGGCAACGGCGTCATGTTCATCTCGCACACGGGCTCGGTTTATCCTTCCGGTTTTCTTCCGTTGTCGGCGGGAAACGTGCGTAGCAGCGACGTCGTCGAGCTTTATCGCAGATCGAGTCTGTTCACGACCATCCGCTCGACCCGGCTCTTCAAGGGAAAGTGCGGCCGGTGCGAGTTCAGAGAGATCTGCGGCGGCTCGCGCGCGCGCGCCTATGCGCGGCACGGCGATCCCCTCGAAGCCGATCCGCTGTGCGCCTATGAGCCGGCGGTAAATTGACGCGCCTCCAAGAATAGCCGCCTCGAACAAAGCAGAACTCGGTGATCATTTCCCTTGCCTCATTTGGGTCTTCCCAAATTTAGGATAGCGCCTCCATTCTTTTCTTAATTGTACGAATCGGAGAAAGCGCGCTCGCGGCCAACTGGTTAAAATTCAATTGAATATCTATCAGAAAACTTCTGCCTTCATGGCATGAAAGGTGCTTTGTTCAACACTTCGTGAGCGCCGCCGTCCCAAATCGTTTTTCTCTGGCGCGTTTCGCCTATCGCCGTCGGGACGTCGAGATGGCCGAAGCCGCGCATGCCCACGATCATCTCGAAAGATCGCTCTACGAAACCGGACGGCACAGCCAGCACCTGGCCGACGCGGTCATGGGCGCGACCGACGGGATCGTAACGACTTTTGCGGTCGTCGCCGGCGCGGCCGGCGCCAATCTCTCTTCGGGTGTGGTTCTCATCATGGGCTTTGCCAATCTTTTCGCCGACGGGTTGTCGATGGCGGTCAGCAATTATCTGGGCGCCCGCTCGCAGCAGGACTTCTGGCGCGAGGAGCGGTCGCGCGAGATTTGGGAGATCGAGCAAATTCCCCACGCGGAACGGGAAGAGATCCGCCGCCATTATCAGCGCAAGGGCTTCGAGGGCGAGCTGCTGGAGCACGTCGTTCGAATCATCACCTCCGACAAAGAGCGTTGGCTCGACGAGATGATGCGCGAAGAGCTCGGCATTCGGGAGGAAAAGAGCGCGCCTCTTATCAGCGGGCTGGTTACCTTCTGGGCTTTCGCCGTCGCGGGCTTTCTGCCGCTGTTGTCCTACGCGGCGGCGTTTTTCAAGCCGGGCTTCCTGCCGAGCGCCTTTTCGCTCTCGACGACGCTTACTGCCGTCGCTTTGTTCGGCGTTGGAGCGGCGCGCTGCTTCATTACCCGCCGTCCTTGGTGGAAAAGCGGATTGGAGATTCTCGGCTTGGGCGGCGTTGCCGCCGCCTGCGCTTTTGCCGTGGGGTATATTCTTCAAGGACTCGTCGGGTGAAAGGAGACGGTATGGCACGAGAATGGAAGGGAGAAAAGCCGGTAACCTGGAGAGAAAGTCTTTGCATGGCGGCGGTTACTGGCGTCTTGCTAGTCGGATGGCTCGGTTGGGCCCCTGTGGACACCAGCGATGCGGATGATTTCCTGAAAAGCCCGCGGCCATCTTCGAGCGGATTTCTTCGGCGCGAGACGAAGCCGCCGCTGTCTCCGTCGCGCTATGTCGGGCAGACAGCGCGGGCTTATCAAATAGCGCGCGAAATTCCCGACATCCTGGACCAGCTTTATTGCTACTGCGAGTGCGACAAGCACCTCGGCCACAAGAGTTTGCTCTCCTGCTTTACCGACGATCACGGCGCGGGCTGAATTAATATCTGTCAAGGAGAGGCGCTGGATGCGTCTCAAATGGCGAAGCAAGGCTACAGCGTGGAGCAGATCCGATCTTACATCGACCGGAAATACGGCAGGATGTAAAAGAGTGAGCCATGAGAAGTGAGGAGTGAGCAGTAAGGAGCGAGTGGCGAGCGGACAGCAAATACAGCGTTGGAAAAGGAATACTCATGGCGAAAGACAGCCTCACCATAACCGATAACCGCACCGGCAAGAGTTATGAGCTGGCGATCCAAAACGGGGCGATCCGCACGGCCGACCTGCGCCAGATCAGAACGGACCCAGACGACTTCGGCTTGATGGGCTACGACCCGGCTTTCATGAACACGGCTTCGTGCGCGAGCAGAATCACCTACATCGACGGCGACAAGGGGATTCTCCGCTATCGCGGCTATCCGATCGAGCAGTTGGCGGAAAGCGGCGCCTATCTCGAAGCCGCGTATCTCGTCATGCACGGCGAGCTGCCGGGAAAAAAAGAGCTGGAAGACTGGACGCACGAGATCACCTTTCACACGATCCTGCACGAAAATACGAAGAAGTTCATAGACGGCTTTCACCACGACGCCCATCCGATGGGCATGCTGGTGAGCACGGTCGCTGCGCTCTCGACCTTTTATCCCGACGCCAAGCACATCTTCGACGCCGACTCGAGGAGGAAGCAGACCTACCGTCTGATCGGCAAAATGCCGACGCTGGCGGCGTTCGCTTACCGTCACAGCCGCGGCCTGCCTTACGCCTATCCCGACAACGATCTCAGCTACGCGGGAAATTTTCTCAACATGCTTTTCAAGATGACCGAGGTGAAATACAAGCCCGATCCGATCCTCGAGCGCGCGCTCGACGTTCTGTTCATTCTCCACGCGGACCACGAGCAGAATTGCGGCACCAACGCGATGCGCAGCGTCGGCAGCTCGCACGTCGATCCGTACTCCGCGGTCGCAGCAGCAGCCGCGGCGCTCTACGGCCCGCTCCACGGCGGCGCGAACGAAGAGGTGTTGAGAATGTTGATGCAGATCGGATCGAAGGCCAATATTCCCGACTTCGTGAAGCGCGTGAAGGCGGGCGAGGGACGGCTGATGGGATTCGGCCACCGGGTCTATAAGAACTACGATCCCAGGGCGAAGATCATCAAGCGGATCGCAGATCAGGTTTTCGAAGTCACCGGGCGCAATCCGCTGCTCGATATCGCCATCGAGCTGGAGCGGATCGCGCTGGCGGACGACTACTTCATCAAGCGCAAGCTCTATCCCAACGTCGATTTCTATTCCGGGATCATCTACCAGGCGATGGGATTTCCCATGGAGATGTTTCCGGTGCTGTTCGCCATCCCGCGCACCAGTGGCTGGATCGCGCAGTGGGAAGAGATGTTGCTCGATCCGGAGCAAAAGATCGCCCGGCCGAGACAGGTTTATCTCGGCGAAGCCGAGCGGCGCTACGTGCCGATGGAAAAAAGAGTATCGACCGATCTCGGGAGGGAACGATGAAAAAATCAAAAGTTTCCGAGAGCGGCGAGGAGCGGCGCAATTTTCTCATTCGTCCCGGTGTCGTCAGCTTTTCCCTCGGACACGGCCATTGGGCCTATGGGTCGAGCGACGTGGTGATCAACGGCAAGAAAATCCCTGGCGACAAGCGCAGGAACGCGGGACTTCACGCCAACGCTGCGATGCGCGTCGATCCGGTGTTGAAAAACACGTGTCTCTCCGACGTGATCGGCGCGAGCGCGGTGTTCTACGACACGAAGGTGAAATTGATAAGAGTCTGATCAAAAGAAGAGGACAATCATATCCTATATTGGTGAGCGAGGGAAAAGGTGATACTACCAGCCTCAAACGCAAAAGGAGGCAAAGGAAAAACATGGCAAAGTTACCTCGGGCTTATGAGTCGTTTAAACGCGACAACCCAAAAATATGGCAGGCCTACGATCGGCTCGGCGCTCTCTCACACGCCGCCGGCCCGTTGGATGAAAAGACCAGAGAGCTTGTGAAACTGGCCTTGTCCGTTGGCGCCAAACTGGAGGGGGCGGTGCATTCCCACACTCGCAAGGCGCTGAAAGCGGGCGCATCGCGCGCGGAGATTCGCCAACTCGTCCTGCTGGGCCTGACGACTCTGGGTTTTCCATCAACCATTGCAGTCACCACCTGGGTCGAGGACGTCCTAAAGAAGAAATAAAACCGGTTGGGAAAACAGCGCGCGGTGAGAAATGAGGAGTGAGCAGTGAAGAGTTTCGTTCGTGCGTTGGCGCTGGCGTTCTGCCTCTCAAGCGCTGGGCCGGCCCTCGCCCACGGGGAGCACGGCGACGCCGCGCCGCCCGCCGGCGCGAGCCCGGTCACCGTGGACGGTTTTCAGGTGGAGCTTCTCACTTCGCCGCAGCCGCCGCGCGCCGGCGAGCAGAGCCGGATTATCGCCAAGGTCGTGCGCAGCGACACGATGGAGCCCGTGCGCAACGGAAACGTTTTGATCGGCGTCACGCCCGTCGAACAATCCGGATCGACCGCCGCACACAACGGACACGTCGACCGCGCCATGCCCGACCACGGGTCTTCACTGCTTCCGGTCTCGGAGATGACCTGGGCGGGAAACTACACGCTCGAGCGCGCGCTGGAAAAACCCGGCCTCTATAAAGTGCAGGTCGCGCTTACGGATCTCGACGGAAAAATTTTCAATCGTCCGATCGTCATCGATTTCCAGTTGAATGTGGCGTCCCGCCCGTCTCCGCTCTCTCCGGCTCTTCTCTTTGCGGGCGTTGCGGCGCTGGCGCTGGCATTGGTCGGCGTCGGCCGCGCCGCGGTTCGCTCGCGTTCCGGCTCCGAGGTCTCGCTCGATCTGCTCCGCATCCGCTGGCTCGACCGCTTCGTGCGCTGGAGCGGCTTCCAGCCGTTTTTTCAAATCCCCGTCCTGATCCTCACGGCTCTGCTCGCGTTTCTCGGCTTCGCCGATATTCAGGACGGCGCGAAGAACCTCGCCACGAGACTCACCTGGATCGTCTGGTGGCCGGGAATTATTTTCACGTTTATTCTCGTCGGCCGTTTCTGGTGCGTCATGTGCCCGTTCGGCGCGCTCAACGAATGGACGGCGAAGTGGGCGAAGCCCGCGCGGATGTTTCCCAAGCCGCTGCGCAATCTCTGGCTCGCGACGATCCTCTTCGTTCTCCTCACCTGGTTCGACGAACAGTTGGGCATCATCCGCTCGCCGCTGATGACGGCGTCGCTGATCGTGCTGCTCGCCGCCGCCGCGATCGTCACCGGTCTGTTTTATCAGCGGCGGAGCTTCTGCCGCTATCTTTGCCCGATCACCGGCCTCCAGGGACTCTACTCGATGATCTCTCCCGTCGAGCTGCGTGCGAAAGATCCGAGCCGGTGCCAAAAAGAATGTCACCAGGACTGTTATCGCGGCAACGAGAAGAGCGCGGGCTGTCCGATGTTCGAATTTCCCATGACGATGGAGCGCAATACCTACTGCAACTTCTGCTTCGAGTGCGTGAAGAGCTGCCCGCCGGGAAATATCGCGCTCGGCACGCGGCCGTTCGGAAAAGAGCTGTGGAGCACCGGCACGCGCCGGCTCGACGAGTCCTACCTCGCCGTCGCGCTCATCGGCATCACCAGCGTGGTGAGCGCGCAGATGCTGGGTGGGTGGGGCGAGTGGATTTCACGGCTCGCGCGCTGGCTGCCGCTTGAACTTCGTACGCTCATGCGTCCCGTGACTTACCTCGCGCTCACCGAATCGGCCGTATTTTTTCTCCTGTCGCTCATTATCGTTCCCGCGTTCGCGCTGCTCGCCGCCTGGGCTGCGGTAAGGATCACAGGTGACGACGAGCGCGGCGTGAAAAAAACTTTTATCGCGATGGCGAGCATGTTCATTCCCATCGGCCTCGCGATGCACCTGGCGCACAACTCCTCGCATCTTCTTGCCGAAGGCGCGGGCCTCGTTCCGGCGCTCCAGCGAACACTCAACCGCTACACGCCGTTCGATTTCGGCGCAGCCGACTGGCAAGCCATGCCGATTGCTTCGCCCGAAGCCATCTACTGGCTGCAGACGCTCCTTATCCTCGCCGGCTTCGCGGTCTCGCTCGCCGCTTACGAGCGCCTGTCGGCTGCATGGCGCAAAGAGCGCGGCGCGACGGGCAGTGCGCTCGTCCCGTTCGTCGCCGTCGCGCTTGTCTTCACGCTCGTCAATCTGGTCCTGCTGAACCAGCCGATGGGAATGCGTCACGGGATGTAACGCGCGATCCTGCGATCGCTATCGTCAATCCTCTGTCATTCCTCCGACTTTTCTTGAAGGTCTTTATTCTTGTCGCTGCGCTCGCGTCGAGACTCGACGCCGCACACCTTCGCCATTCAGGTGTGCACACCCAGGCGCGGCAGCACCCAACGCATCAGCACGATGTAAGTTGCGAAAATCGCCAAGAACCAGAGCCACTCGGGCATAATCTTCAACTCCTCTCGTTCGTCAATGTGCGGTAATCCGGCCGTCAGCGTGTCGTCTCAAACCCGACCCTTCCCGTCCATCAATCTCTCGTACCACTCCGGCAGCGCGTAGTCTTCCGCCCTGTAGTTCGGATTGTAGCCCTTGATGTCGAGGATCGGCGTTCCGTCGAAGAAGTCCAGCCCTTCGACAAACAGCCGGTTGCCTTCCCGCTTGATGAGGCGCACCAGAGTGAGTCCGATCGGATTCGGCCGCGTCGAAGAATCGAGCGCGAAGACTCCGATAAGTGGCAGCTCTTCCAGCTTGAATCCTTTGCGCAACAGGCCTCGCGGTTTTACCTGCAAAGGACCGATTTGCTCGGGTCTCAGACGATCGATGTATGCGAAGACAAATAAGTGCGAGTAACCGTCGATGCCTTCCAGCGCCGGCGCGAACTCGGGATAGATCTCCAGCTCGCCCCTAATCTCGCCGCTTTTCTCACGAACCTCTTCGTCGGTTGCTTTCGTCTTCACGATTCCGATCGGCTTGAATTTAATTTCCATCGAAGGATCACTTCGCCCGCGCCACGAACTCCCGCAGCAAGTCGCTGTAGGTAATGATGCCGACGAGCTTGTCGCTCTCCGCCGTTACCGGAAGCCCTCCGACATCCCAGCGCAACATGAGCTCGGCAGCCCGTTCCAGCGGCGCGTTCGGTTGAATCGTACCGGGATTGAAGGCCGCCGCCTGGCGCACCGTGGTCGACCAA
This sequence comes from uncultured Syntrophobacteraceae bacterium, assembly GCA_964404195.1. Lineage (GTDB taxonomy): Bacteria > Desulfobacterota > Binatia > UBA9968 > UBA9968 > JAJPJQ01. The sequence continues at coordinate 20,778 of CAYOJC010000049.1, read as the reverse complement.
AGTTCGACAGCGGCATCCTCGGCCGAAACGAACGCGAGCGACGGGCGGATCGAACGAATATCCCGGTCGGAAAGCATGCCGATGAGTTTTTCCCCATCGGCGACCACAGGCAGATGACGGAAGCGACCCTTCTTAATTTTGTCGATCGCCTCTTTGAGGGCGTCGCCGGGCCTCACGGTGACGGGATTTCTGGTCATGCGCTCTGCGACGGTTACGGCCGCTCCGCCGGGTTTGGTTGCCGTCTTCGGGAGAACAGGAGAGGAAGCGTGTTTGATGTATTCGGTCGCGAGGCTCTCGTGCTCGACGAGATGAACGCCTCCGCCTGCAAGAAGCTCCTGGATCTCGTCGTCCGCGAAGGCGTCCTCCAACCAGAAGATACCCACGCCTTTCGCGACAGTCTCGCGCGCCAATTCGCGCAGGTCCCTCTTCTCGCTCGGGTACACCTGGACGACATCGATTTGGCCCGGGATGTCGCGCACGCTGCCGTAACATTTGACGCCGAGAAATTCCCGGCGGCCGGGAATCACCGGCAGGATTTCCAGACCTAATCCGAGGAGCTTTTCCGTGGCAACGAAGCTCGCGCTATTGGAATCGGTGTCGATTCCCACAACTGCAATCCTGCGGCATGTTTCGAGAAACGGCTTCCGTTGTTTTCTAAGAAAATAGTCTTTCATTGTCCGCCTCACAGTCCCTTGCGTTCGTTAGCGTCCGCAGGGGATAGAGAGTGCAAAGGTTGCGCCAGTAGCCGATGGTTTGTCTTGATGGGTCTTACGCGGCGGCGTCATCGCCGATTTCCCAAAGGCGCGAAAAGGCCGGGTGTGAATCGCAAACGTGAGAAATTATTTTTCATCGCGGCAAATTTATTCACACATTTGTTAGAACAGGCGAGGCATATTTCTTGCTCTAATCTGGTTGCAGGAGAGCGGCACATGAAAGAAAAAACCACGGTAGTTTCGACGAAGGGACGGACTCTCACCGTCGAAGACGTGATGACGGCGAACCCAGTGACGCTCGATCCCGGCGACACGATCGAGAAGGCCGAAGAGATCATGAACGAGCAGGGCTTCCGGCAGATTCCCGTCGTGAGCAAACAAGAGCTGGTCGGCATCATTACCGACCGCGATATTCGCTCGTTTCTCAGCGGGCGGCTGTTCGGCGCTCCCGAGGAACGGGAAGTCGCGATGAACACAAGGGTCGGCGTCGTGATGACGACCAAGCCCGTGTCGGTGGAGCCGGAGGACGATCTATCGGAGGTCATCGAGATGCTCATCGAAGGGAAGGTCGGCGGCATTCCCGTCGTCGACGAAGAGCAGAGCCTCGTCGGGATCGTGACCTACGTCGACGTGCTCAGGAAATTTCTCGATCTCCTGGAAGAGTCGTAGCCGGAGAGCCTGATGATAGCGAACAAGTCGATTACGGTAAGAGCGATCATGGCCCAAAATCCCGTGACTCTTGAGCACGACGATATTTTGGACCTGGCGAGCGATATCATGAACCTGGGCCGCATTCGCCATCTGCCGATCCTCAATAAGGGCAAGGTGGTCGGAGTCTTGAGCCAGCGGAATCTTTTCCACTCCGCCGTCGTCGCGGCGCTCGGACTGGGCGTCAAAGAGAGCAGAGATCTGCTCAAGGCGATCCGCGTCCGCGAAGTGATGAGCGCGCCGGTCATTACGGTTTCCCCCGACACCGGCGTGAAAGAAGCGGCGCGCATCATGGTCGAGAAAAAAATCGGTTGCCTGCCGGTGATGGAGAACGACAGCCTCGTGGGCCTCGTGACCGAAAGCGACATCCTGCGCTACGTGGTGAATTTATAATCGCACACCATGCCGCACGACAACGGCCATGCTCCCGACCGCCGCATTTCTTCTAAAGCTCAGCAAGCACCTTGCCTTTTTGACCAGCCTTTTCATTCTCGGCCGGGCTTCCGGTCGCGTTGACGTCGATCCCCTCTGGATTTTCGGCGCCGCGGCGCTCGCCTCGGCGCTTCATCTCGCGAGCCGGGCGTTTCGCATGCGCTCGGTCCGGCAGATGCAATCCGGGAGCGCGACGCGATGATCGTCGAATTGCTAAGGCCGGAAAAGATCGTCACGGGTCTCAGGGGAGAACTCTCTCAGGCCTTAGAGCAGCTTTTCGCTCGATCTTCTTTCCCCGAGCGCGTGAACGAATTCCGCGCCGCGCTCGCGCAAAGAAACTCCAGGCTTTACAGTTACGTCGGCGATGAAACCGTCGTCCCTCACGTCCGCATCGAAGGGCTGCCGCGGCCGGAGATGATCCTCGGGTTGACGCGCGACGGAGTCCATCTCGACGGCCGTCTCGTCAAAGTCCTTCTTTTCCTTGCCACTCCGGCCGAGTGGACCGAAGAGCACCTTCAGCTTTTGCAGCGGCTAAGCTCGGTGTTGCCGGCGATCGAAGACGAGCTTCTGGCCGCATCCGGCGCCGGCAGCGCGTGGAACGTTCTCGCGAAGGGAGAACGGGAAGCGGGCAAGGCGACCTACTTCAATTTGACTCAGGAGCAAGTGGCGTTCGAGCTCCAGACCGAGTTGGAGCGCGGTCTCGACGCGGCCGAAGCCGAGCGGCGTCTGCTTCATTACGGCCCCAACGTTCTAAAAAGAAGCCGCAGGACGCCGCGGTACTTGAAGCTGCTCAGAAACTTTTTCAGCTTTTTCGCCGTCCTGCTCTGGATGGCCGCTCTCTTGTGTTATGTGCCCGGAGTCGACATGCCGCAGCTCGGGAGCGCGATCTTCGTCGTGGTCCTCGTGAACGGCCTCTTTGCCTATCTGCAAGAGGAAAAATCCGACCGGGCGCTCGAGATGCTGCAAAATCTCATCGCGCAGTGCTGCCGGGTCATGCGCGACGGTTTGAGGAGCGAGATCGACGCAGCAAACTTGGTTCCGGGAGATCTGATCTTTCTCGACGAGGGCGATAGGGTGCCCGCCGATGCGCGGCTCATCGAAGCGTTCGAGGTCGAGGTGGACAACTCCTCTCTTACCGGAGAAGCGAATCCGGCGCGGCGTTACAAATCCGACCGGCCGATTTTGATCGCGGGAAAATTTCTCTGGATCGAGCTGCCCAATATCGTTTTCGCCGGCACGACCGTGGTCAAAGGCCATGCCCGCGCGCTCGTTATCGGAACCGGCATGCATTCGGAGATCGGCAAGATCGCCGGTCTCACGCAGGCGATCCGCACCGAAGACAGCCCCTTGCAGACGCAACTGCGCGGCACCGTCATCGCCATCTCGGCGTTGGCCGGCGCGTTAGGCGCGGTCTTCCTGCTGTTGGGCTGGCTGGTCGCCGGCCTTTCGTTTTTCGAGGCGTTGGTCTTTTTCATCGGGCTGTTCGTGGCCAATGTCCCCGAAGGACTGCTGCCGACGGTGACGCTCGCTCTGGCTATGGGAGCGACTCGCATGGCCAAGCGCAACGCGCTGGTGAAGAGCCTTCCGTCGGTCGAGACTTTAGGCTGCACGACGGTGATCTGCTGCGACAAGACCGGCACGCTGACGCAGAATCTCATGATGGTGACCGAGCTTAACGTCGACGGAAAGCGTCTCGAGGTTTCCGGCGTCGGCTACCGGCCCGAAGGCGAATTTTCTCTCGACGGGCGGCCGCTCTCGCTCGAAGAAATCTCGCACTGGCCCGCGCTCCGCCGGTTGCTCGAATGCGCTTTCATCTGCAACAACGCGCGGCTGGAAAAAACCGGCGCCGCGGACCGCGTGCTGGGCGATCCCACCGAGGGCGCGCTGGTGACGCTGGCCGAGAAGGCGGGAATTCGCGGAACCCATCAGCGGCTTCATCTCAATCCTTTCGAGTCGATTCGCAAGCGGATGAGCGTGGCGGTCCAAGTCGATGGACGCGGGGCAAAACTTCTCTACGTCAAGGGCGCGCCGTTGGAAACGCTCGGGCGATGCGAATTTTTGTTCGAGAACGGCGCGACGCGCCGGCTCGAAGACGGCGATCGTCGACGCATCGCGGAGGAGAACGACGCTATGGCGAGCCGCGGCCTGCGCGTCCTGGCGCTTTCCTATCGCGACGACGGCGAGCTTCAAAACGCGAGCTACGAGGCGGAAACGATGGAGCGGCGGCTGGTCTTTCTCGGTCTCGCGGCGATGTCGGATCCCGTACGGGCTGAAGTCCCGCCGGCGATTCGCGCCTGCCACGCCGCCGGCATCCGGGTCATCATGATCACCGGAGACTACGCCCTGACAGCGGCCTCGATCGGCCGGCAAATTGGCCTGGGAGACGGCGGTTCCCTGCGGACTTACAGCGGCGCGGAGCTTTCCGAAATGGACGACGAAAAAATCCGCGCGATTTTGGCCGAGGGAGAAACCATCTTCGCCCGCGTCTCTCCCGAGCACAAGCTGCGCATCGTCTCGCTGCTGCGCGAGATGGGGGAAGTCGTGGCCGTCACCGGCGACGGCGTCAACGACGCGCCGGCGCTCAAGCGCGCCGACATCGGCATCGCCATGGGCCTCCGCGGCAACGACGTGGCCAAAGAAGCAGCGCATATGATCCTCGCCGACGACAACTTCGGCTCGATCGTCACCGCGATCGAGGAAGGAAGGGCGGTGTTCGACAACATCCGGCGCTTCGCCGCCTATGTTTTGAACAGCAACCCGCAGGAGATTTACCCGTATATTTTCTGGGTCCTGTTTCCCGGCATGCCGCTCGCGATGACCGTCATGGGTGTGCTGGCGGTCGACGTCGGGACGGATCTGATTCCGGCGATGGGCCTCGGCGTCGAGCCGCCGGAGCAGGGCATCATGGAGCGGCCACCGCGCCGGCGCGACGAGAAACTCCTGTCGCTTAAATTCATTCTCCGCTCGTACTTCGTTCAGGGCAGCCTGCTGGCGTTCAGTTGCTATGCGACCTACCTATATATGGGATGGCTGCTCGGCCTCTGGCGGCCGGGACTCGGCCTCACGGCGATGCCGGCCTCGCCGCCGGGTCTCAAGCTCGATCAGGCATCGCTCGCTTATCTGCAAAGCCTCACCGCCTACTTCTTTCCCACCGTGACGACGCAGATCGCCAACGTGCTCTGCAAGCGGTCATGGAAAACTTCGCTCTTCAGCCGGGAGTTTTTGAATCCGCTCTATCGCCGCGAATTGCTGGAGAAGCTGGCCGGTTGGCGCCCGCGCCCCTATACGGCGCGCGTCCGCATCGATCATCCCGTCGCCGCCGTCTCGGTCAAGGAGATCGCCAAGGCCTTTTTCGCGCCGGTCTCGGCGCTCGCGCTGCTCCCTTTCAAGCTGCTCTTGATGACCGGCGCAAAGATCGCCGTGGCGCTCGAGCGGCCCGTGATTGTCCCGCTCGCCGCACGGCTGTCGAGATTCATGGACCGGCACTTTATTATCTTGAATCTCGTCTCCAATCCTCTGATCGATCTCGGCATTCTGTGCGAGCTCGCGCTCTGCTATCTGTTTTTTTATTCGCCGCTTGCGAGAATTTATTTTTTCGCGCCGGTTCCGTGGCATGTTTACCTGTTCGCCTTTCACGGAGCGGCGCTCTTGTTGATCTTCGAAGAGGTGAAAAAATATTATCGGCGCCGCGGTCATCCGCTGGAGTTTTTGGGATGATTCCAGGGACGCGCCGCGCGCGCAGAGAGGAGAAAACGATATGCCTGGCTTTCTAGCAGAAGAAGAGGTCCTCAACCGGCAGAGAGTCAAAGAGATCCTCGCCAACAAAGAATATTCATTTTACCAAGAAAAGGTCTCGCTGCTCGGCATCGAAGGAGATAATCTGATATTGAAGATCTCTTTCTTGTTGGAATACCGGGGAAAGATGATCTCGGTCGAGGAGCAGGACCGGATCGTGGTACCCTTCGCCGACTTCAAGGTCGAGGATTGGGGGGACGGCGTGCGCAAGATCGCCGACATCGGATAGGAAAAGATTGAGCGTCTATGTTTAAACCCGGGAATCTCGTCCTAGCGCTGCTGGCGCTTTTGCCGCTCGCTTTGCTCGAAGCGGGGCCGGAAAATATTCCCGACACGCTCGCTTTCGCCGGACGAGCCGCGGGCATCTTAGGCCTGTCTTCTTTACTTGTCGCCGGAATCGTCAGCGTGCGAATTCCTCGCTTCGACGTTTGGTTCGGCGGCCTCACCCAATTATGGAAAGTCCACCACGTTCTCGGCGCCGCGGCTTTCGTTCTCGTCATGGCGCATCCGTTGCTCCTCGCTTTCGCGTCGGCGCGCGTGTCGGTGCAAGCGGTCGCGGCGGTTCTCTTCCCCGAGCCCGCCGCATGGAGCGTATGGGCGGGCTGGGCGGCGTTCGCGGCGCTGACGATCTTTTTGGCGCCGACGTTCTGGTTTTTCGGCCAACCGGAATACCGGCGCTGGAAAGCTCTGCATGCGCTCTCCGGAGTCGCGATCGTGTTGGGCGTCGCGCACGCCGTGCCGCTCGGCCGCGCGCTTGCGGGAAATTGGGGCAAAGCGATCTGGTTGGGTTACGGCGCGCTGGCGCTCGCCGCGTTCGTCTATCGGAAATTTGTCGCGCCGCTGACGGCGCGCAAAACTTATACGGTTGTTAACGCTCGGACGATCGCGCGTGGCGTCGTCGAGTTGACGCTCGCGCCCGAAAAAGAGTTGCTCAGCTATCGCGCCGGACAATTCGTCTATTTGACGCCGCTCGATCCCGGTCTCGCCTCCGGGCGCAACGAAGAGCACCCGTATACTGTGTCCTCGTCTCCGCGTGAGCCCGCGCTGCGAGTTGCGATTAAAGACGCCGGCGACACGACGCACGCGTTGCAAACGGTCGCGGCGGGCGGCAAAGCTCTGGTCGAAGGGCCTTACGGAGATTTTTTTCCGGTTAAAAAAAGGACGGACGGCGAATTGTGGATCGCCGGAGGAATCGGCTTGGCGCCGTTTCTGAGCCGGGCGCGCGCCCTTTCTCCCGAGGACAAAGTCGATGTCCACTTCATCTATTGCGTCCAGGACGAGACGCGCGCTCATTTCCTTTCCGAGCTCGAAGCGATCGCAGCGAAGATTCCCGGCTTCAGACTCTGGAAACATTTTTTCTACCGCGAAGGGCCATTGAGCGGAGCGTTCATGTCCGCTTGCTGCCCGGATTTCCCGTCGCGCGAAATCTACGTCTGCGGGCCGCCTCCTCTCATCACGGCCGCGCGCCGCGAGCTTCGGCGGCATGGAGTTCCCGGCTCCCGCATTCACACGGAGGATTTCACGTGGCTGTGAAACGGCTGATCTATTCGGCGTTCATCGCCTTCGTCGCAAGCGTGGCGACGATCGTTATCCTGGCGAGCCTCTCTCCCCGTACGGAAAAATCCGCCGCGGAAAAGGAGCGTCTCGTTTCATTAGACGAATTAGCGAGGCATAGTAGGGCGACGGATTGCTGGATGGCGATCGAGGGCAGCGTCTACAACTTCACCGACTATATATCCGTTCATCCCACGTCGCCGGCCGTGCTGACGAAATGGTGCGGCAAGGAGGCTACCGAGGCGTTCAACACCAAGGGCTACGGAAGTCCGCACAGCACCGCGGCGCGGGCCATGCTGCCGGAATATCTCGTCGGCAAGCTGCGAGAAAAATAGAGGAGGCAACTTTATGAGACGGAAATTAATATTTTTTGGGGCCGCTCTCGTTTCCGCGGGGATTTTTTATTTTCATCCGCCGGTCCGGGCGGGCGAGGCCGATTCCAGACGCGCGCTCTACCTTCAGTATTGCGCCTCTTGCCATGGAGAAGACGGGAAAGGGAAAGGACCGGTGAGTCCGTATCTCAAAGTCAAGGTTCCGGACCTGACCGCGCTCAAGAAAAACAACAAAGGCGTTTTTCCCCTGGCGAGAGTCATGTCCGCGATCAACGGCAGCCGCGCCGTGCGGGGTCACGGCGATCCGGTGATGCCGGTGTGGGGAGAGGTTTTTAGGAAAGAATTGAAAGATGAAAAATATCCGGAGCTGACCACGCTTAGAAAAACCCAGGCGATCGCAGATTACCTCTCGACTCTTCAGCGCTGAAAAAGCGCAGGAGCGCTCCGTGGAAAAAGTAAAGCCGCTTTCGGTTGCGTCGGCGGACGCGGGCGTGGCGCTGACGGAAATGCGCGACCGCGCCGCCACCGCCGCTTCGCTGCGGCCGTTTTTCTTCCCGTCCGCCGTCGCGGTCGTCGGCGCGTCTCGGGCGCCCGCCGGCATCGGCTATCGGATTCTCGAAGCCCTGATCGCCAATTCTTTCCAGGGAACGATTTATCCCGTCAACCCTCGTGCGGCCGAGATCTGTTCGCTCCGCGCCTACGCCTCGGTCCGCGATATTCCCGAGCCGGTAGACCTCGCGGTCGTCGCCGTGCCGCGCGACGCCGTGCTCGGCGTGGTGGACGAGTGCGCGGAGCGCGGCGTCAAAGCGCTCGTCGTGATTACGGCGGGTTTTGCCGAGACCGGCGCCGATGGGCGCGCGCTGCAACAGCGGCTCGTCGAAAAAGTCCGCGGCTGCGGCATGCGCATGGTCGGCCCGAACTGCCTGGGGCTTCTCAACACCGATCCGCGCGTGCGCCTGAACGCGTCGTTCTCGCCGTTCTTTCCGCCGCCGGGCGTGGTCGCGATGTCGTCGCAGAGCGGCGCGCTCGGCATCGCCATTCTCGCGCTCGCGCGCCGGCGCCGGCTCGGCGTCTCCACCTTCGTCAGCGTCGGCAACAAGGCGGACGTTTCCAGCAACGACCTGCTGCAATTTTGGGAAGAAGACGAGCGCACCCGGGTCATCCTTCTCTACCTCGAGTCGTTCGGCAACCCGCGGCGCTTCGCGCGCATCGCGCGGCGCGTGGGGCGGAGCAAGCCGATCATTGCGCTGAAGGCCGGGCGATCGCGGTCGGGAACGCGCGCGGCGGGCTCTCATACGGCGGCGCTGGCGGCAAGCGACGTGGCCGTGGACGCGCTGTTCCGCCAGACCGGGGTAATCCGCGCCGAGACGGTGGACGAGATGTTCGATCTCGCCGTGGCGCTGGGGAGCCAGCCGTTGCCGCGCGGGCGCCACGTTGCGATCGTCACCAACGCCGGTGGGCCGGGAATTCTTTGCGCGGACGCCTGCGAGGCCGGCGGCCTGTCGGTTTCCGAGCTCTCGGAGGCTACCCGCTCATCGCTGGCGGCGTTTCTTCCTCCGGCTGCGAGTCTCGCGAATCCCGTTGACATGATCGCATCGGCGAGCCCCGACCATTTTCGCCGCGCCGTGGAAACGGTTCTCTCGGCGAGCGAAGTGGATAGTCTCATCGTCATCTTCATTCCGGTGGGCGTCGTCAAGACGGAAGAGGCGGCGCGCGCGGTCGGCGAGGGCGTGGCGGCGGCGCGGGCGACGGGCCACGGAATGAAGCCGGTGCTCGCCTGCATGATGGCGGAGGAGGGTGCGCCGAATCCGCTTCCACTCGATAGCGAGACGATTCCCGTCTATGCGTTTCCCGAAGCCGCCGCACGGGCGCTCGGCAAGATCGCGGTTTATGCGAATTGGCGTGCGGCGCCGCTCGGCGTCATTCCGGACTTCAAAGATATCGATTCGGAAAAAGCCCGCGAGATCTGCGTGAACGCTATCCAGGCGCGTGGCCCAAGCTGGCTTTCCGCCGACGAGACGCGCGCGGTGCTCGCGGCGATCGGGTTTCCTCTGCCTGCCGGCGGGACGGCGAAAAGCGCCGACGAAGCGGCGAAGCTCGCGCGCGCAGTCGGCTTCCCGGTGGCGCTCAAGTTGGCGTCGCACTCGATCGTGCACAAAACGGAGATCGGCGCGGTGCGGCTTAATCTTTCCGACGAGGAATCCGTCCGGCGCGCTTTCGAGGAAATTCGCTCCCGTCTGGAGCGCGACGGCATGCTCGGCGCGATGGACGGCGCGCTGGTGCAGCCGATGATTCTTTCCGGCGTCGAGGTGATGGTGGGAGTGACCGCGGACCCGCTCTTCGGGCCGCTCATCGCCTTCGGCCTCGGCGGCATCCACGTCGAGATTTTGGGCGACGTTCGCTTTCGCATCACGCCGCTCAGCGACCGCGACGCGGCCGAGATGGTGCGCGAGATCCGCGGCTTTCGTCTGCTCGAAGGCTATCGCGGCCATCCGCCCGCCGACGTAGAGGCTATTCAGGATGCGCTTCTCCGCGTTTCGCGCCTGGTCGAAGAAGTTCCCGAGATCGGCGAGCTCGATCTGAACCCGATCTTCGCTTTGCCTCCGGGGCAGGGCTGCGTCATCGCCGACGCTCGAATACGCGTGGTCGCACCACAACGCGGATGACGGCGCGTGGGCCGCATTTCTTAGGAGAGCTGCGATGATAACGATACACGATGTGACGGCCGCGCATGAAAGAATCAAAGACCAGATCTATTTATCGCCCTGCGCGCATTCGGAGACGATCAGCCGGATGGCGGAAACGCGAGTTTTCTTTAAGCTGGATAATCTTCAGATCACGGGCTCGTTCAAGGAGAGAGGCGCTTTGAACCGGCTCCTCGCGTTAAGTCCCGAAGAGTCCAAACGGGGAGTCATTGCCGCGAGCGCGGGCAATCACGGCATGGCGGTAGCTTTTCACAGCCAGCGTTTGGGCATTCCTTCGACCATCGTCATGCCGGTTCATGCCCCGCTCATCAAGGTGGCTTCCGTGCGCGGTTACGGCGCGCGCACGATCTTACATGGAACGGACTACGATTCGGCTCTCGAGGAGGCCCAACGCATCGGCCGCGAGGAAGGCCTCACTTTTATTCATTCGTTCGACGATCCGTGGGTCATCGCCGGGCAGGGGACGCTCGGTCTGGAGTTGCATGAGCAGAATCCGAATTTGGACACGGTCGTCGTCCCCGTGGGCGGCGGCGGGCTGATTGCCGGGGTCGCGTTGGCCTTGAAGTCGCGGAAGCCCGGGATTCGCGTCGTCGGCGTGCAGGCGGAGCGCGTCCCATCCATGAAAGCGGCTCTGGAAGCGGGCAAGGCGGTTCGTGTGCCTCCGGCGACGACGATTGCGGACGGCATCGCCGTGCGCGCGGTCGGCGAGCTTCCGCTCCGGCTTGCGGAAAAATATGTGGATCGAATCGTTACGGTAAGCGAGGGGGAGATCGCCAAGGCCGTGTTGCTTTTGCTCGAAATCGAAAAGACCGTCGCCGAAGGCGCCGCGGCGGTTCCCCTCGCGGCTCTCATGAACGGGAAGATCGGAGCAAAGGCAAAGAATGTGGCGCTGATCGTTTCCGGCGGCAATATCGATATGAATCTGATTTCCCGCATCATCGAGAAGGGACTGATTCAGGATGGCCGGGTCATCCGGCTCTCGGTTGTAGTGCCGGATCGACCGGGATACCTCGCCGCGCTGGCCCAGTGCATCGCAAAGGAGGAGGGCAATATCCTGCAGATCGAGCACGTGCGCGGCTTAGGCGAGATCTCGATCGGAGAGACCGAAGTGGAGCTGATTCTAGAGACCACCGGACACGATCATAGTCGCAAAATCCACCAGGCGCTCCAGACGGCCGGCTTCCACGCCCGCATCCGAGTTAGCTGACGCATGGCATACGACCGGGAAAAACATCACCGGCGCTCGATCCGGTTAAAAGATTATGACTACGGACAATCAGGGGCGTATTTCGTCACTGTCGTTACGCATGATCGAGCGTGCTTGTTTGGTGATGTTGCCGACGGAAAAATGCGACTAAACAATGTCGGTCAAATAGCGAAAGCTGCATGGGACGAATTGCCGGCAAAGTCTCCATTGGTGCGCCTGGATGCGTTCATTGTCATGCCCAATCACGTTCACGGCATCATCATGGTAGGGGCGCAATTCATTGCGCCCAAGATAAATGAGGGCGTGATGAATCACGCCCCTACATTAGGCGAAATGGTGCGCGCGTATAAGGCTAGGTCGACACGGCTGATTCGGCAAGCCGGCACGCCGAATTTTGCCTGGCAGCGAAACTATTGCGAACACGTCGTCCGCAATGAAAAATCTCTGAATCGGATTCGGCAATACATTGTAGACAACCCGACTCATTGGACAATCGATCGGGAGAATCCGGCGGCAACAACCTTTGAACCGGAGGATGCGTGGCGCGTCTGATGGATTTCAGGAGGGCGCACACACAAGTGCGCCCCTACACAACATCGTTCACTGCCTGCTGTTCTCTAGCGTGCCGCGGCCGCGCGCGCCGGCGCTTTTCCTTCGCGGACCACGATCTGGCCCTTCGGGGAGAAATCGATCGATTCGCCGAGGATGCGCGCGGCCTCTTGCGGCGCGTGAAAGCCCGCTCCTTGATTCTTATCTTTGCGTCCGGATCAACACCACAATCGAGCGGGCTTTCACGACATAGGCTTGCGATGTCAAGCGGACTTCTTCTCCCGGCTCACAAAAATCTTCCGGGCTCGCGAGGCTCGTGTCGATCACCCGTCTCCACTGCCGTGCCTCGCCTTCCTGAACGGTAAACGTGAGATCGGTCCAGTACGCGTTGATCATGACGTAAAGGTCGGCGTCGTGCTGGGACGCGCCGCCGAGAAAAAACGCCAGGCTGTGCGAATCGTGGGACATGTCCATCGGCTCCCGCACGCCGTGCCAGCGGATATCCTCGCGCCAGAACCGGCTGCGGCAGAGCGAGCGGTGCGCTTTGCGGAACGCGATCATACTTTTGAAAAAGCGAAAGATGTCCCGGTGCGTATCGAGACGGCTCCAATCGAGCCAGCTCGTTTCGTTGTCCTGATTGTACGGATTGTTGTTGCCGCCCTGAGTCTGTATGAACTCGTCGCCGGCGCGAAACATCGGAGTGCCGTTGGAGAGAAAGAGAATGCAGCAGAAATTCTTGATCTGGCGGGAGCGCAGTTTTACGACTTCCTCGGGGACGTTCTCATCTCCCTCCCAGCCCGAGTTCCAACTGTAGTTCTCGCTCGGGCCGTCGGTGTTGTCATGGCCGTTGGCCCAGTTGCGCTTGCGGTTGTAAGAGACCAGATCGTATAGAGTGAAGCCGTCGTGCGACGCGATGTAGTTGACGCTCTGATGGGCGTGGTAGGCGTTCATGCGATCGTCGGGAAATAGATCGTCGCTGCCGTAGAGGCGGGTCATGATCGCAGGGATCATGCCGCTATCGCCCCTCATGAAACGCCGAACCTCGTCGCGAAAGCGCCCGTTCCACTGGAGCCAGGTTATGCCGGGAAAACTGCGGCCGAGCTGGTACGCACCGGCGGCGTCCCAGGGCTCGGCGATCAGCCGGATCTTCACCAGGTCCGGATCGGAGGCGATATCGGCGAAGAGCTGCGGATCTTCGAGATCGATCGTCCCGTCTTCATTTCGGCTGAAGATCGAGGCGAGATCGAAGCGGAAGCCGTCGACGCGCATCTCTTTCACCCAGTAGCGCAGGCTGTCCAAAATCATTTTGCGCACGTATCGGTTGGCGCAGTTGAGCGTATTCTCGGCGCCGGAAAAATTCTCGTAAGGATCCCAGGGCCTGTCGGAGATCAGATAGTACGTGCTGTTGTCGATGCCTTTGAAGCTGTAGAGCGGGCCGGTGTGATTGCCTTCGCCGGTGTGGTTGTAAACCACGTCCAGGATGACCTCGATGTCCGCCGCGTGCAGCGCCTCGACCATCGCGCGGAATTCGTTGTGCTGCTCGCAAACGCACGAGGCCGCGCCGGTGGCGTATCCCTGATGCGGCGAAAAAAAATTAATCGGCATGTAGCCCCAGTAATTTTCTTCCTGCGGGTCGTACTGAAACACCGGCATCAGCTCCACCGCCGTGACGCCCAGCTCTTTCAAATAGGGGATCTTGTCGATCGCTCCCAGGTAAGTGCCTTGCCTTTCGCCCGCGACTCCGGAGTTCGGATTTTTTGTGAAGCCTTTGACGTGCAGCTCGTAGACGATCGTGTCCGACTCGTGACGGACGGATTTGTCCCGGTGCCAATCGAAGGTGTGATCGCACGCGGCGATCAGGCCGAGCGGGGCCTTGCCGGCATTGGCGCCGGGCCGCATGGCGGCGGATCGGTCGAAATCCTTCGGAAAGAAAACCGCTTCGGCGTAGGGGTCGAGCAGGATCTTCTCCGGATCGAAGCTGTGCCACTCGAACCGGCCGTTGGGCGGCGGGCCGGAAATCGAATAGGCGTAGTAGCGCGCGTCTTTCATCGCCGCCGCGGGAATACGGCAGTGCCAGATTCTCCCGGACTTGTTCTTCAGGAAATCCATCCGGTAACTCAGAATCGGGTTGACCACATCGCTACCGCCGTACAAGAGCAGGGTGACGCTCTCTGCATGCTTGGAATAAAGGGCAAAATTGTAGGCGTCCTCCTCTTTCACGCGGCTCACGCCTTGAGGGAACGGCGAGCCTTCGATGCTGAGCCAGCTTTTCATTCGGGCTTCCGCTTTATTTTAAAAACCCGTGCGATCCTGAGAATCGTGCTGCTCCGCTATTCCTCCTGTAACGCGTAACCCGCTCTTGCCAAAGCCCGGCGCGCGGCCTCGACGACGTTCGGACCATCGAGGTTCGGCGCCAGCTTCACCTCGGGGACGGCGCGAAGCTCGGCGACAAGCCCATCGACTTGGGGTCCGGCCAACTGCTCGCAGGTCTCGTAGAGGCCGCCCGGGCCTTCCTCCAGCGGGTTATGGGCTTTCAAAATTACTCGCAGAGTGTTGCCGATGGCGCGCGTGGGCGTGGGCACGAGCAAAGCGGCGAGCGCGCCGTGGTCTAACCGGAGTTTAGCGGCGACGGGAAGAGGGGCGCCTTGGTTCAGCCGCTTCGCAGTCGGCAGCAGAACCTTCTCCTCTATTGCGATATGTCTGAGCAAGCCGGCGCGAAAACGGGCGTATGCAACCTGATCAATTTCGTCATGACCGAACGCGCTTTGCAGCAATAGATCGAGACGCGCGTGGTCGTCGGCGAGAAAGCGATAAAGCGGCCCGGACATGCAGTATCTCCCTCTTCGTTTATCAGCCGCGCGCGATCCTACTCCTTATGCGCGGCAGCTCCCGAAGATTCCAGATAATGGCCCTCGACCGGATTCTGGGCGGCTTCGTAGATCCCTTCCACGTAGTGAACGAACTCCACGTATCCTTTCACATACTCCTGACCCGCCCTCACGTCGTCTGTGCTGAATTTCCTCCTGGCTAGGGTCTGTTTGAACCGCTCGCGGACGCCTGTTTGCATTGCCTCCGTCAAGAGTTTGAGAAGCGGCTCGATTTCGCCGTCTTCCAGCGCCTTGTCCGCAGCGGGAATCGCTGGCCCAAGATCGCGTCCCGCAGGTTGTAGGCCCGTATAGGGCGTTCCTTCTCCCGCCCGATGAATGCGCACAAGGGTCTCGAAGAAATACGTGTCCGCAAGCTCCTTTGCTTGCGGATTCAATTTCCGGACCGCAAGAGTCCTTTGGAAGGCTTTCTCGATTTCGCCGTCGTCTTTTTTTTGCACCCAAATAAGAACGAGCTTCACATCTCCGCTCTCCAGCGCCTTTTGCGCAGCTTTGACAACCGGGCCGTCCAGGCCGTCGCAATGAGCGAAGATTGTTGTCGGGAGAAAAAGCAACATGGCGAGCAGGAGCATCGAAGCACGGAACGCACCGCTCGATATCTTTGACTTCATAGCTTGGCTCCTCTCTCTTGCCGCGCCCAAACGCGGCGCTTTATTTGGCTCTCCGTCACGCCGGGCCGCGCCGCTTTGACGGCAGCGGCCATGCCCGCATCGGCGACTTTTGCGGCGGCTTCGATCCGTTCGATTTTTTCGGGCTCCTTCACCATACGCAGCTCGGACAAAATATGGGTGCCATCTCTGACCTTGAGAGCCGCCGGCTTGGCGGAATCATGGTCACGGCATGATGACCGTGATGAGTATTGCACAGTCGTCATGCGCCCTCGCCGCGTGAGCGGTTCCAGCCGCCAAGGTGACAAGGCCGCCTGCCGGAATATCCACGTCTCCTTTTTCCGTAGTCAGTCTTAGACATCCACGGATAGTCTGGATGCTGATGGGGCCGGCCACTTGATGGGATGGAAGGGCGGTGCCTTTCTTCAGCGCCACGAGTGTAATCCGAAGCGGCCCTTGCTTCACCAGAGTCTTCGCTGCGCGACCGGTATCGGAGGATTCGGCGAATTCACGTAGCGTGTCATCCTCCGCTCCAAGAATGAACGTCAAGAGTTTCCCCGACAGACGACGAGTCCGAAGAACTGAGGATTTTCTGTCTTTTTGCATTTGAGCCCCCTCTCCTTTTTAAGATTGTGATGGCGCTAGGAAACGGCGAAAAAGCATACAATTTGGAAAGTATCCCAGCTTCCCTGTAAGGAAGCAGAACGCATGCCAGGAACGAGGCGCCTGATTGGCCTCAGTCTTTATACTATACTTTTATTATTAGCGTTTTGCAGGAATGAAAAAAAGTAAGGACTGAAATCGCACTGCTGCAAAGATTAATCAAGCAACGGTCTCGGAAGGTCGCGCGTTTCACAAGCGCCTGGTCGAGGCATGTTTCTTGCTCTAGTTAACGGTTAGGAAAATTCAAAAAGGAGGGTTTGCCATGTCGAAACAGGAGATAAAAAAGGAGACAAAGGAGGTCGCTCCCTGGCGGCCGTTTTCGGATATAGCGCGCTGGGAGCGGGAGATGGAGCGGGTGTTCGACGATTTCCTCGGACGGCGCTTGCGGCCGGTCTGGGGCGAGCCGCCGATCGGTCTCTCTATTGCAGCGGTGGATCTCTACGAGGAAAAAGACGAGATCGTTGCCAAGACCGAGCTTCCGGGCGTGGCGAAAGAGGACATCCAGGTCAACATTTCCGACCATCTGCTGACCATCAAGGGAGAGAAAAAGCGGGAAGAGGAGACCAAGGAGAAAAATTTCTATTGCTCGGAGCGCTCCTACGGCTCTTTCAGCCGCTCGATCGAGTTGCCTGCGGAAGTCCACGCGGAAAAGGCGCGCGCCACTTTTAAAAACGGAGTGTTGGAGCTCCATCTGCCCAAGACGGAAGAGGCGAAGAAAAAAGAAGTCAAGGTGAAGGTCGAGTGACGGGGGATTTTCGGAGAGATCCTTCACTTCGTTCAGGATGACAATTCTCTTAGGTGCCATTCTGAGCGCCAGACTGTGTGAAAACGCGCCGTTCGCCCTTCGACCCAGCTCAGGACGAACGGCTAAGCGGTCAATTAACGTGTCTCACCCCGTTCGTGGTGAGCCCGTCGAACCATGAACGGGGTTTTCACACAGTCTGGCGGAGCGAAGAATCTCGATTTACGGCGGAGCGGGCGTAGTTTGGCGTAAAACCTCGAACTGTGGGAGGAAAAAAGAATGTATACCAAAATTCTTTTGCCGTTGGACGGATCGCCGGTGGCGGAACAGGTTTTGCCCTATGCCCGCTCCCTCGTTAGCGCCCTCGACGTGCCCGTCGAACTGGTGCACGCGGTAGAGCCGGAAATTATCGCGACGTTTGCCGACCCGAACCATGGCCGCTACGTCGATATCGTCCAGTCTACGCTGAAGGAGGAAGGGCTTAAGTATTTGAACGAGATCGGCCGGTCCTTTCCAAAGACATCCGAGGTTTCCTGTTCTACGGAGTTCGGAAAACCCGCGGACGTGATCGTCTCGACCGCCGCGGGCGAGCCCGGAACGCTTGTCGCGATGGCGACGCATGGGCGCTCGGGGTTCCAGCGCTGGCTGCTCGGCAGCGTGGCCGAGAAGGTTCTCCAGATGACGGCCAATCCTCTGCTTCTTGTGCGGGCGAGCCCGGAGAAGAAAAGCGCCGCGGGATTTAAAACTATCGTCGTTCCGCTCGACGGATCTCCGTTGGCGGAACAGGCGATCCCGCACGCGTGCGAGATGGCCAGGCGCCTGGATTTGGAAATCGTGCTGCTGCGCGTCTACGCGATCCCGGTCATGGGCTTCACCGCGGAGGACTATTACACGCCCAATCTGGAGGAGCTCTTGAAGCAGGCGGAAGACCAGGCCAAAAGCTACATAGAAGAGAAAGCAGCCGAGTTGAGGAAAGCGGGGCTCGGGCGCGTTACCTCGCAATTTTTAGAGGGCGAGAGCGCCGATCAGATTATCGAGTTCGCGAGAAAAACGCCCGACAGCCTGATCGCCATGTGCACGCATGGGCGCTCCGGCATCGGACGGCTGGTGTTGGGCAGCGTCACGAGCCGCGTCGTGCGCCACTCGGGAGACCCCGTGCTGGTCGTTCGCGCGTCCGCCGGCGCATAATGGAATTGGGCAGAGTGGGTCGGGAGTCGTATACTCAGGACTCCCGACCCGTTGCCGATGCGCCCGTCAGCTATGCCCCATCAGTAGAGCGTCACGGGTTTGCCCGCGGCTTGCGCCGACATCGTCCGGCGGCCTCGGGCGGGAAACGGTATAGTCATTACCGGACAGCTCGATAGACGCACGACTTTTTCCGCCACGCTTCCCAGAATTAGATGCTCCACGCCCGTGCGGCCATGAGTGCCCATCACGATCAGGTCGGCTTTTTCGCGCCGGGCTCGCTTCAGAATCTCGTCATAAGGAGCGCCGCTCGCCAATTGAGTTTCTACCGACAGATCTTTGCGCGCGAGTTCCTGGCGCAAATTTTCCAGGAGAGTGCCTGCGGTTCTCTCGAGGGCCCGGCGATGATCGACGATGTTGAACGTGTCCGTCACGCTATAGGGAAAGGACTCGATGACGTGGATGAGGATGATTTCCGCGCCGGATTGTTTGGCGAGAGTCGCCGCATAGTCCATGGCAAGGTTCGAATGAGCGGAAAAATCCGTCGCAACGAGGATCTTCTTTATTCCCGGCGCCGCCCTCTTTCTCTTCATAGGCTTCTCCTCCCCAGCCGGACTATTACGCCGCTCTTCCGAACGTTGATTCCTGTCGCGCTACGACCAGAGCACGCGCACTTCGCCGGGCAGAATTTGGCCGATGTCCTTGACCTCGCCCCGGCTGACGTGCCTTCTCAGCAGCTTGAACACCGCGCGCACGACCTTTTCAGGAGCGACGCTGTCGTCGTTCTTGAAATAGTCCCGCACGTGATCCAGAAACTGTTTTTGGTGCCGCTCTTTGACCGGCGTGCCGGCCGGGTGCCAGCCCTCGAAGTAAAAGCCGCGCACGAGCATCGGCAGTTGCGCGGCCAGATCGGCCGCCTCTTCGACGGTGAGCCGGTCGCGCAGCGTGTGCAGCACGGCCCTGAGCGCCAGATACGCCTTGTGCTCGTCGGTCCAGTCCAGCTCCTGCATCAGGTCGGTCAGCCAGATGTGGGTTTTGTCCAGCGTCTTGCTGAAGATTTCGTTGAAGGCTTCGTTCATGTAATTTCTCCTTTTTTCCCGCGGCGCTTCCTAGGCCGCGACCGGCACGGTCAATCCCAGTCCCTTGGCCACGCCTTTGCCGTAGTCCGCATCGGCTTTGTAGAAGTGCTCCAACTGCCGCTCCTGGATGTAGCGCGGCACGGTCTTTATCGCGTTCACGAGGTTCTCGATCAGCCGTCTTTTCTCATCCGGCTTCATGAGGCGGAAGAGGTTTCCCGCCTGTGTGGTGTCGTCGTTGCCGACGCGGTGGTCGTAACGGTCGGCGTATCCCATGACGCGAAGCGGCGGCTCTTTAACGCTCGGGTCTTCGACGGGCCCGCCGAAACTGTTCGGCTCGTAATTCACGGAGCCGCCGCCGTTGTCGTCGAAGCGGATGGCGCCGTCGCGATAGTAAGTGTGCGCCGGGCAGCGCGCCTTATTGACCGGCAGCTCCGAGTAGTTCGTGCCCAGGCGATAGCGGTGCGCGTCGGCGTAGGCGAAAATCCGAAACTGAAGCATCTTGTCCGGCGAGAACCCGATGCCCGGCGCCACGTTCGAGGGCTCGAACGCCGCCTGCTCGACTTCGGCGAAATAGTTTTCCGGATTGCGGTTCAGCTCCAGGACGCCGGCCTCGATGAGCGGGTAGTCCTTGTGCGGCCAGACCTTGGTCAGATCGAAAGGATTGTAGGGCGTCTTCTCCGCGTCTTTTTCGGGCATGATCTGGACGGACAACCGCCACTTCGGAAAGTCCTTGCGCTCGATCGCCTCGAAGAGATCGCGCTGGTGACTTTCGCGATCTTGGCCGACGATCTGCGCCGCCTCCGCGTCGGTGAGGCACGCGATTCCCTGCAAGCTCTTGAAGTGGAATTTCACCCAGAAACGCTCGTCCTTGGCGTTCAAGAAGCTGTAGGTGTGCGAGCCGAAGCCATGCAGGTGCCGGTAGCTCCTGGGAATCCCGCGATCGGAAAACAGGATCGTCACCTGATGAAGGCTCTCGGGAGAGAGCGACCAAAAATCCCACATCGCCGTCGGGCTTCTGAGATTGGTCTTGGGATCGCGCTTCTGCGTGCGGATGAAATCCGGAAACTTGTACGGGTCGCGCACGAAGAACACCGGCGTGTTGTTGCCGACCAGGTCCCAGTTGCCTTCCTCGGTGTAGAACTTGAGCGCGAAGCCGCGCACGTCGCGCTCGGCGTCGGCCGCGCCGCGCTCCCCGGCGACGGTCGAGAAGCGCAGGAAGCATTCGGTCTTCTTGCCGATTTGCGAAAAAACTTTCGCCTTCGAGTACGCCGTGATGTCTTTCGTGATCGTCAGCGTGCCGTAGGCGCCGGAGCCTTTGGCGTGGACGACGCGCTCGGGAATCCGCTCGCGGTTGAAGTGGGCGTGCTTTTCGAAGAGTTGCCAGTCCTGGACCAATAGAGGCCCGCGCGGTCCGGCCGTCAGAGAATTCTGATTGTCGGCGATCGGGCTTCCGCTCGCCGTGGTCAATTTTTTATTGTTGGACATAATCGTTCCTCCCGTTTGAATGCGCCCATGGGCCGACGCGATTCACGCGCCCGATTCTTTGGAGCGAACCGGTGAGCCGCCGCTCCGATCCCCAGTCGCTCCAGGTCACGCCGCGGACCGGAAGGACCAGCAAGCG
>CAYOJC010000048.1:0-31886 GCA_964404195.1 uncultured Syntrophobacteraceae bacterium | reverse complement strand
TCAGCGTCGAGGCCAGCTTGGTATTACGACAGTGTATGGTGCGGAATTTCAGACGGAGAAGGGAGTGTTGTCTTTAGTAACGCCTTTTCCGCTTCGAGTTCTTGGACCCGGTGTTCGAGATCCGCTACCGTATGTTTGGCTTTTTTCATCGCTCGATCTTTTCCATAGATGGTCAGCGTTGAGGAAACCGACCTAGCAAAATAGAGAATCCATGCTATGAAGAGTCCCACAAACAACGACCCCACGATAACCAGATACAAGGGGACGTCATTCCAGACAAATTCATTGAGTCGGATCGTAACGGGGGTAACGTTTTGCATTCCAAAGTAAGCGATCGCGACCCCGGAAATAACTGCAACAAGTAATACCAACATATGTTTATAACCTTCTTTCTTTTGCGCCAACCGTACTCTGAGGTTGAATTATCAGAGTCTATCGATATTCATCCTGCGCTCACTCGGCAGGCGTTGCTGTCTAATACTGAACAATGCTGAAAAAATTTATTGCGAAGCCCGCAGGCTGGCACAGCTGTTTCTGCTTTAGGCCTCCCTCGCGGGGGCGTGCTGTCGATTCCGAGTGTTTCCCTTGTTAAGTGCGGCGAAATGCCATACTACGTGTTGGAAATTCTCTAATCATTGCAAGGGTAAACCTAACTGGTCGGAGAGGATCTATACAGATGGCGAATGGTTTATCGTTTTCGCTGCTCAGGTTCGTGGTCCGCAGTTTTTCCGACAGGCGTCCGTGCCTATTAGCGATGTTTCCGGGGTCAGGCTGAGGCAACCCGGGTTCTTGGCATGACCCCCGAGTTCTCGGCATCCCCAGAGAATTCAAACAGTAGGATAGAATGATTTCGAGGTTTGAGTTCACCGGCCATCAGGCAAGCCGCGTCGGACGCTATTGCCTTTCACTATTCTGGGTGTTACAAAAAAAAACTAGAGAGGGTTTAAATCATGAGCAGACACGTGTTGGTAAGAACGTTCATTATTCTACTACTCGGTTCATTCGTAGGGGCAGGTTGTAGCCTCTGGAACAAGGAAACCGTGGTGACGCTCGATCAGACGCCACCGGCCGTCAGGACCACAATCCAGAAAGTGACGGCCGGCAGCACCATCAAGCAGATAGAGAAAATAGAAGCGAACGGCAAAATCACTTACGAAGTCGAGTATATGAAGGAGGGCAAAGAGCTCGACGCCTACATCGCCGAAGACGGCAAGATCGTGAAAGGCGTGCAATAGGAAGACTGCTCGCTTCTTCACGCGATTCGCTCGATCAGAGCGGCGATCTCTTCCAAATGTGCGTCAGGGTCAAAGCTTGAAATTTAGAGTTCGAGAATCCGGATCACCGCGTCCGGCTATACGCATAGTCCTCGCGCTCGGTGTTGCCGGCGCGCAGCTCCGGCTTGAACGTAGCGTGCTGTGAAGCGGCGCATGCGCGTCTCACGCTCCCTGATCCGTCCAGCGTTCCAGAGTCGCGAGCTCGCTGCCTCTTCCTCGCGCCAACATCGATTCACTGATCGCAGAACAATCGTCGGTAAATTACTCGCTCAGATAACTTCTTTCCGGAAACTTGGGTTAGACTCCCCTCTTGGTGACACTTGTAAGGCGAGGCCGCGCAACCGCTGAGGTCGGGCATGGATCTGCCGCGATAGTTTCACGTTTGCGCAATTGCGCAAACGTGAAAGCTGGATCGTTTGCAGTACGGAGTGTCAGTCCGGAAAAAATATCGGAAACAAAAACGCGACCGGATCTCGTCCACTCACTTGAGCTTGGTCGCTTCGATCGCGGCCTTGGCGCCGAAACCGACCGTGACCGGGAATGACACGTGATGGCCCCGCGTCGTGATGTTGTCGTCATGGACCGCAAAGGCGAAGTTGTAGACTTTTCCTTCTTTCAAAGCCTTGTCGTCCGGGTTGGCGAGGTTCAAAGCGCGGACCCATACCACGGTCCACATACCGTCTTTCCAGACGCCCTTGACGTTCTTGTTGTCGGCGCCCGACCCCTTGGCGCCTTCCTTGTTTAGGACGTACTCGGGGATGAGATCGCCCGACTTCCATCCGGCGTTGGGATCGAACGGTACCGCGTTCTGGTCGCGGATCAAGGCGGTCGGCATCTTGCGGATGTCGTCGGCCGCGAGCGCCTTTTTCCCGACCTTCTTCTCGTCATACATAAACCTCGGCTGGTGGGTTTTCGGGTCCACGTTCGAACCGAAAGGATTACCGCCGGCGTCGCTCAAACGATATTCAAGCACGTAGCCGTCATCCGCCATGCCGACGGGATTGGAGCGGTGGGCGCGCCACTGCATCAACTCGAGGAATCCCCCCGCCGCCTTGATCTTGGCAATCTCATCAGGACTCTTTCCCTTGTTCCAGGACGCCGCCTCGTCAGTGCGGGTCGCGGGCAGGTACTTGCGCACATCGCCCTGTTTCAGCGCCTGGTACAGCGGATTCGCCTCAACCTCGGCCCTCGTCGCAAACTTCGGATTGTCGCGTGCGCCGTTGTGGCATGTGACCCAGCAGCCCTGGTTCGCGAAGGCCGGCACCCCGCCGTCGTCGATCATGATTGAAAAGCGGTCTTCATAGATCCCGGGTTGCTCGCCCTTTTGGACCACCGCGTCCAGTTTCGGAAAGCCGTACGGTTTCCATTCCTTGCCGTCGAAGCGCACGAATGGATGCGCTTCGCCCGGATACGAGTTCCTGGTCTTCCACTGTGCGCGAAAATACGCGTTGTCGTTGTCATAGGCGATTTGGAAACTCAGCTGGATGATACCATTCTTGCCCTCGACGGGCGTGGGTTCCAACGGGTTTGCCTTGACCAGCTTATTGCCGAGTTTCTCCTCGGTCTTGTTATGGCAGGTCAGACAGGCTCCCCCACCAGCGACCACCGCGGCCCCCGGATGGCCGGAGCTGCGTAGCCATTGGTAAGTCGACTGCCCGGGATAGAAGAGCGTCACCGTCTTCGTGGGAACACTGTTCCAGTTGAGAGTTGCAGGGTCGGCCGACAGCAAGGGTACCGGAAATAAGATGGCGATGCCGATCGCCATTTGCGCTAATCTGAATGTCTTCATGGTCTCTCCTTCGTTTCAAATGGTAAGCGCGATATCGTATCTTAATGGTTATACTGATTCGGGAAGGACTACCGTCCACTATTAGACAGTTTTGCATCCTGTCTGCTTTGGATCATCCTGAAGGTCAAATCTTGCAATTTAGGGTTCGAACCCGGATCAGCGAGTACGGTTGTACGCGTAGTCTTCGCGTTCGGTTGATCCAGCGCGCGGCAAACAGCCGCTCCGTGCCTTTGCAGTCGGTTAATTTTTTCTTTCGGGGGATAGCAGGCGGCTTGGGCGGGCGCTCTCCCTGAAAGAATTCCAGCGCCTATTTAAAGAGAATGTCGTTGAGTTTCGCCACTGTCTTGGAGTCGAGTTTGAAGATGCCTTCAACGGCCTGCTTGAGCTCCCGGCTGGTCACCGGCTCGATATCCATTTTGCTTTTCTCCGCCTCCGCGAGAAATTCTTTGTCCTTCAAAGTCTCCGCCAAGGCTTTCTCGAGCAGCTCGACATGCTCCCGGGGCGTGCCGGGCGGAAGGACGAAGGGCCGGGCGAAGATGCTGGGACTGTGAATTCCGACCTCGATCAACTGCTGCGCCTCGGCGGTCTTGGCAAACTGGATCGCCAGTGGGACCTTGGGAAGGTCCGGAAACGCCTTGGGCACCCCCTGTAAGACGACCACCGCTTCGCCGGAGTCCAAGCTCTTTCGCCAGGTGGACTTCATGGAGGCCCATCCCCAGGCGCTGCCGGCGAGCTCGCCGCTTTCGACGGCGAGGCGAATATCGGCCGTCCCTTTGTAGCCGGTCACCAGTTGAGTTGGAACTCCCAAGGCTGCCTTTACGACCCGGATGACGTTGTCGGGCGCAAACGCGCCGGGGGCGACGCCGCCCATCTTGAGCGGGGTCCCGGAGGAAATCCATTGCTCCATGCTAGTGATGCCGCTTTTCTTCGAGAAAGCGAAAGCGACCTCTTCTTTCACGGTGGCCCCGATATATTCAAATTTCCTGGCGTCGAATTCGACTCCCGGTTGCCCCATGACCTGGTTGAAGAACAATCCGCCGTTGAAGTGGCCGATCGTAAGGCCGTCGGGCTTGGCGATCCTGTAGACATAGTTGGCTGAAAGCAGGCTGCCCGCGCCGGCCATGTTCTCGACGATGATCACGGGATGTCCGGGCAAGTGCCTGCCCATGTGCCGAGACAGCGCGCGCGCGTAAGCGTCGTAACCCCCTCCCGCCGAGTAACCCACGATGATCCGCATCGTTTTTCCTTCGTAAACAGGCGCGGCGCCGAGAGCGACGCTCGGGAGTCGAAGAGACACGATGGCGACCGCCGCCAAAAGAAGTAAAAATTTCTTGGCCATTTTAACCTCCGCTGGAAGTTTCCTAGTCCGGATGATTCACTGACAACAGCGTTCGAGGAGCGAGCCTTCCGAACGGCTCAGATTATACGCGTATCCAACTTGCGTCGTCTTGTCAACGAGCTGCCGCTCGGAGGTGCTCATTGGGGTCAGACTTCTACGAGGCCGTTTACGTTCTCACTTCGTCGCGTTGGCGATAAACCCGCTCTTGTCGAGCTCTTGAACGATCGCCATATCGACGAAGTCTTCGGGCTTCATGCTCTTGGCTTTCGGGTTGCGCTCCGCGACGGAGTTCAGAATCGTCGCCAAGCCGGGGACCGCGGGGTAGGGCGGCAAAGTGAAATTCTGCTTGACGATCCAATCGTAACTCTCGTCGAGGATCTCCCGGTCGTCGCTCTTGAAATATTTTGCCATGACTTTTTTGGCGAACGCCGCGTCCTTCTTCGCGAGCGCGACGCCTTCGATGTAGGCCATCATGAAGCGCCGCATGAGATCGCCGTTGTTTTTAAGGAAGCTCTTGCGCACGACGATGCCGTTGAAGGGAAAGTTCGCCTCGATCTTCGAGATGTCGAGCAGCGGCCGTAGCCCGAGCTTGCGCGCGCGGATCGTCGCCGGCGCCGTCAGCGCCACCGCCTGAATGCGATTGGCGTTGAGCGCGGCGACGCTCTCCAAAGGGCCGCCGGTTTGCAGGATCGCCACGTCTTTTTCCGGCTGTAGGCCGTGCTTCGTAAGCGCGAAGCGCGCGGCGAAGTCGGAAATCGCGCCGTAGCGGCTCGTTCCCATCGCCTTGCCTTTGAGATCGGCCATGCGCTCGATCTCGGGCCGGCTGAAGATGTAAAAGACAAAATTGCGAATGATCGTGGCGACGTTCGTCAGGTCGCCGCCCGCCAGGTCAGCATCCACCACCGCGACCGCGCCGATCTGGCTGACGGCGATTTCCCCGGCGAGCATCGTGCTGACGACGAGCGAGCTTCCCTGGAAACGAATCAGCTCGACCGAGATGCCGTGTTTCTCGAAAAATCCTCCCTCTTTCGTGAACCAAAGCGCCGCCTCGGTCGCCGAGTCCGACGCGCGCGCAACGCGGATCTTGTCGAGCTTTTCCTGGGCGCGGCCGGTCGCCGGCGCCAAAGCCAGCGTCAGAATCGTCAGGCCTGCGCAAATGTTTCTCCTCATCGTCTCGCTCCTCTGTTCTCCTGAAGCTCGGAACCTGCGGGTGAGCCTCCAAGCGGAATAGCAACGGTCAGGTCTTGAATCTTGCGGTAGTGACTCATTTTGATTCTGGCGGTTTGGGTTTTTCTTCTTATCGAAGATTAAAGATGTGGATGCGATGTCCTAAGCGGCATTCAAACATACCGAGGATATCTACCGTGGGGGTCAATTTTAGCCCGCATTCCTTATCATCGATCATGATATTGCATCTCTTAGCTTCCACTCAGCACCTCCCCTCGCCTCAATGCATAGAATAACAGGTGGCCGTAATTCGACAAGGGGACTTTCTCCGGACATATGGGGGAAGCTCAGGGAGCTCAGAAGGGAGCTCAGGGTCATTGCTCTCTCGCCAATCTTCCACGATGGCTAAGCGTCGACGGATCCAAAAGATAAACTTGAGGCGAGAAGTCGGTGGTATTTTTGACAGTGAAATCGAACGACTGAAATTGTCGAAGCCGCGGGGTCAGGCATTGCTCTCTCGACAATCTTACCATGGCTAAGCGTCCGTTATTTAAAACAGGGGTGAGGCTTGAGGCAACAGGCAATAGGAAAAACCGTGATCGTGTTCGTGGATCGTTAGTTTGGACACTACAGATTCATTAACTGATCGTGAAAAGCTTCGCCGGAATCATCGCTTTCCTATTTTTCTTCACCGGCTGCTCGGCAACGGCAATGCGAATCGCCGGTGTCTGACAAACACCCACCCGCCTGTTACGGGCGCAATCTCACCCACGTCGCCAAATATCTTCCCAGATAATTGTGATCGAGTGTGCCTGCCTGCGGCGCCCGGCAATAATCTTTTCAGGTTGTTCAATATTAGACAGTAATTCCTGGCGAGTCGGCGCAGCCTGAGAAGCAAATATTCTAATGATACCCTGAGCGTAACGCTCGGCTGGGACAACGAAGGAAGTATGGCGTTTTATACGGTTGATGTCCGGGAGCGAGTGGTCCAACGCGTGACTGACCAATACAACGGGACGGACAACAAGCGTTTTTTTCTGATCGAAGCCGGTTCGGCGAAACAGGCATGGGCAAAGGCCAGCCGCGCATCGAAAGCGATTAGCATGGCCGATTGTGGTTCCTGCCGCCATAGTCATTGTATCGCTTGTGAAGAATGCTCCGTCACAAAACGATTCTCGGACTACTGGATTTGTCACCGTTGCGGAGAGTTAAACTTGCGTGCGCTGGTGGTCAGGTCTTGCAATCACACATCGTAGTCGCTGACTTCTCTCGCCCGCGAAGTTTTTTCCTCCGCCGTCGTTCTCCTGAATCGCCGATCTTCACTTGCCGTATTGCCGGCTCATTTCCTCGAAGAAACCCGCTTTTTCGAGTTCGTTGATGAAACGCGGCTCGGCGAAGCCTTCCGGATTCGCGTTCGGCAAGTCGGGCCTCGTCCGCGCCAATAACTGCATCATCGATTTGACCACGCGCACGGAAGGCGCCGGCTTCGTCGAGAGCTGTAGTTTATTGAGCTCGTAAATGGCGCTCAGCACTTCGGGGTCCTTATTGGCGACGTACTTTTTCAGCACGCCGAGGCCAAACTCAGGTTTGGCCCTGAACAAGAAAACACCTTCGATCCAGGCTTTGAGGAACTTAAGCGCGATCTCGGGATTCTGCGCCAGGTAAGAGCGCCGCGCCAGAATGCCCGAACCGGCGACCTCGATCGGCAGTTTGGCCAGATCGATCACCGGGCGAAAGCCCATCCGGGTCGCGGTAAGACGCTGTATGCCGGAGATGATCACCGCTTGCACGCGTCCGGTTTGCAGCGAGACCAGGCGCGCTCCCTCATCGCCCACCGGAATGATCGTGACTTCCTTATCCGAGATCCCGTGAAAGCGCAGCGCCTCGCGCAGGACAATGTCCGTCAAGGCTCCCGGAGCGCTCATCCCGATGATTTTGCCTCTGAGCTGTTCGACGCTGGTGATGCTCTTGTCCGCCATGACCGCATGCTCGAGTTGATTCAATGAGGATGCGATCATCGCCGTCTCCGCGCCGCGCTGGTACGCCTCCAGCGCCGGCATCCCCGAGTGGTTGACGAATTCCAAGCTGTTACCGATCAGCGACATGATGCTGCGCGGTCCGCCGGGGATGTAAACGAGATTGACATCGAGACCTTGCTTGTCGAACAGCCGCGCTTCCTTGGCCGCCCAGATGGGCGCCATCGTCCCGGAAATAGCGCCATAGCTGGCGTTGATTTTCTCAGCGGCGGCAGCGCCGGGAGCGGGGAATGATCCCAACAGGGCAAAAGCCGTCCAAATGATCGTCATTCGCAAGAGAAAACAGTTCATCTTTTTCCTCCGATCCGTACAGAATGAGTTCAGAATTTTGCCGTTCATCGGGTTCGGCCTTTGGCTGTCTTCGCGAGGTATGCATCGAGCTGGCCCATGCAGAGCACCTTGGGGTTAGGCATGGATATGTTGACAATCAGCCGCCGGGGGGAAGGATCTCACGGGAGTCTGGCATTGACAACTCTACAACCATCCATCCTCTTGCCCCTATCGTGTCCGGTTGCTCACAGCCCGAACGAGGCGCTTAACGACCCTTCTGAATCGACCCCGTCAAAGGAACAAAACGCACGTCCCCAAGTTCCTCGACGACTTCCTTGCCCGCAACCTTACGGACTCGCACCAGGCGCTGAGTTTCCCGCGGCGCGCCCCGGGGCATGACGATTCGCCCCCCTTCGCGCAGCTGGCGCCAGAGTGGTTGGGGAATCTCCGGCGCGGCAGCCGTCAGCAGGATCGCATCGAAGGGCGCTTTTTCTTCCCAGCCAAAAAATCCATCTCCGACTTTGAGGTATACATTTCTGAAACCAAGCTCCTCGATGACCCGTTTGGCGCTGTCGCTCAACGAGGGAATGATCTCGATGGAGTATACCTCCGCCGCCAACAGCGCCAGGACCGCGACTTGATAACCGGAGCCGGTGCCGATCTCAAGGACTTTCTCATCGCCCCGCAGTTCCAAAAGCTCACTCATGTAGGCAACGATATAAGGCTGAGAAATCGTCTGGCCCTCGCCTATCGGCAATGGCCGATCCTCGTATGCCGATACGCGCAGATTCTCCGGGACGAACAGGTGGCGCGGCACGGTTTCCATCGCCGCGAGAACTCTCCCATCTTTGATGCCGCGCCCACGCAGATCACGATCGATCATCGTGCGCCGCGCCGTAGCCAGCGAATCGTGGTGTTGGCGCTGAAGCGAATCTTGTTGCGCGGCGAAAATCGGCGGCGACGTTTGCAAGGACAGGAAGATCGCCCAGGCGAAAATCGATCGCTTATAATTTATCCTTAAAGACAAAGTGGTAATGCTCCTCCGTGTCCATTCAAACTCAGTATTCACCTCCGTAGATCCTATTCAAGGGGTGGCTCCGAGCACGTAACACTCCCGCGGCCATTTTTACAAACGGCAAAACGTGCTAGACCGTTGGCGAGCAAATGGAGGGAGAGCGCATCATGGCCGAAGAAAAAAAACCGCCGTTCCGCGCCAATCATGTCGGCAGTTTGCTGCGCCCGCCGGAACTCTTACAGGCACGCGAGAAGCATCAAAAGGGCGAGCTTAGCGCCGCGCAATTGCGCGCGATCGAAGACCGTTGTATCCGCGGCGTCGTGAAAATGCAGGAGGAAATCGGCATGCAAGGAGTTACCGACGGCGAATTTCGCCGCAACCTCTGGCACGCCGACTTTCTCAGCCAATTCGAGGGAATCAAGGTCGTCGAGGGCTTACTGCCGGAGTCGGCCCGCCATTTTCAAAACCCCAACGCTGACGTGCAACGCTCGCCGACTCGGTTTGTCGTGACGGGAAAGCTCGGCCATCCGCGCGGCATCGAGACCGAGAATTTCAAATTTTTAGCCTCGGTCACGAAAAATACTCCCAAGCAGTGCATCCCGTCGCCGTCTCTGGTTCATTTCCGCACCGGGCGCGCGGGGATCGATAAGACCGCCTATCCCGATATGGAGGAATTCTTCGCGGACCTGGCGCGGGTGTACCGCGAGGAGATCGCCGGGCTGGCGGCCGCCGGCTGCACTTATCTACAGATCGACGACGTGAACTTCGCCTATCTCTGCGACCCCAAGATGCGCGAAGGCGCGCGGAAAATCGGCGCAGACCCGGAGAAGCTGCCGCTACTGTACGCCAATCTTATCAACGAGTGCATCAAAGACAGGCCGGAGAACATGACGGTTTGCACCCACCTTTGCCGCGGCAATTTCCGCAGCTCCTGGGTTGCCGAAGGCGGCTACGATCCGGTCGCCGAAGTGCTTTTCAACGCGCTCGAAGTGGACGGCTATTTTCTGGAATTCGACACGCCCCGCGCCGGAAACTTTGCGCCGCTTCGCTATCTGCCCAAGAGGAAAAAACTGATTCTCGGGCTTGTAACCTCCAAGAGCGGCGCGCTCGAAAATCCCGCCGATCTCAGACGGCGCATCGATGAGGCGGGTAAATTCGTAGCCCTCGACCAACTCGGCATCAGCCCCCAGTGCGGTTTTTCCAGCACCGTGCTCGGCAACAAGCTGACGATCGACGAACAGATCGCCAAGCTCAAGCTCGTAGTGCAAGCGGCCCGGGAGGTGTGGGGCGCGTGAACCGATATCGCTCCGAAGGTGGCAACTGGCGTTCTCATTGGCATTTTTCTTTGATATAGGGCTACCGACGGGAGAATCAGTCCAATGATCGAGCTCTATCACAATGACATGTCGGTCTGTGCCCAAAAGGTGCGTTTTGTTCTCGGGGAGAAAACGCTCAAATGGGAAAGTCGTCACTTAAACCTCCGTGCCGGCGACCAGCAAAAGCCCGATTACGTAAAACTCAATCCCAACGCGGTGGTTCCCACGCTGATGGATGACGGCAAAGTCATTATTGAATCCACCGTCATCAATGAATATCTCGACGACGCCTATCCGGAACCGCGCCTGCGTCCCGCTGATGCCGTAGCACGCACACGCGTACGTCTCTGGACCAAACAGCTCGACGAAAGCGTCCATGCCGCGACGAGAACCATCAGCAACGCCATCGCGTTTCGCCACCAAAAGCTCGCTCTCGGCATGGAGGCGTTGGAAACGCTCCATCAAAAGATCCCCGATCCAAAGAAGCGGGCGGAGAGCTGGGAAAATATCACTAAAGGCGTCGAGTCGCTTTATTTCGGCGATGCTACGCGCCGCTTTGAAAAACTTCTGGCCGACATGGAAGGCGCGCTAACCGAAGCGCCGTGGCTCGCGGGAAAAGAATTCTCTTTGGCCGATATCGGCTATGCCCCCTACATCCTGCGCTTACAAGATCTCCAGCTTCAGTTCCTGTGGGACAAGCGGCCGCATGTCCCCGCGTGGCTCGATCGAGTCGGCAAGCGGCCGGGTTATAAAGAAGCGTTCGACGACTGGCGCAACGAATCCTACGCTTCGCTCATGAAAGAAAAAGGCGCGGAAGCCGAGTCGCGGATCAAAGCCATCCTCGCATCGGCGTAAGCCGACGACAGGCCGCAAGAAGCAGCCGGGTGACAATCTATGGAAAGCGCCGGATTGGTATTGGACGCTTTAGGTCGAGTGCGCGACATGGTACGGGACGCGCTAAAAGATTTATCGCCCACAGAACTGCTGTCTCCGCCCAAACCTCATATCGCATGGTTGGTCTGGCATTTGTCGCGCGTTCAGGATGCCAACTTCTCTGGATTACTGGAACGCCCGCAGTTATGGATCGCGGACGGATGGCACGCGCGCTTCAACATGCCGCCTGAGCCGAGAGACTACGGCTCCGGTCATAGACAGACACC
Organism: uncultured Syntrophobacteraceae bacterium; assembly: GCA_964404195.1. GTDB lineage: Bacteria > Desulfobacterota > Binatia > UBA9968 > UBA9968 > JAJPJQ01. The sequence continues at coordinate 20,520 of CAYOJC010000048.1, read as the reverse complement.
GGAACAAGTGGAAGCGTTTACCGTAACCGATAAACAACTGCTGCTGGACTATCTCGACGCTGTTTTCACACGAACGAAGGCCTATCTCTCGACTGTTTCGAATGCCGATCTGAATCGAGTACTGAACGAACCGCAATATCAACCGATGCCGACCTTAAGCGTCCGGCTTGCCAGCGTCATCAACTGCAACACGCGCCACGCCGGTCAAATCGAATATCTACGTGGCCTAATCAAGCACCAGGGTTGGTTTCCAGCGGCTGAGAAATAAAGCAGCGACTCCAGCGCTTCAGAATCGTGCGCTTGTCCGGATTCACCACACTCTGAAAACTTCGAACTGGTCGCAGCCCGGCTCTTTCACCGGCGTTATTCTTCCCTGCCCTATTCTCCTGCCCCTCCCCATCTGCTAGCATTAGTCTTACCCATCGCATCCGGAAGTGTGGATGCAGTGTCGGCCAAAAAAGGAGGGTGACAGGATGAGGGCAATTATTTTTCTAATCGCTGCAACTCTACTCAGCGCGTGCGCTGCGACTGCTCCGCAGGACTCCATGCAGGCAGACGTCGAACAAGCAGCGGCGATCATCGAACGCTTCGAGGCGATCCCGGAGAGAGCGATTCCGCCCGCGGTCATGCGCGCTGCGAGAGGCTTGGCAATCCTTACCGTTACAAAAGCCGGATTCATCGGCAGCGCCAGGGGCGGCACTGGAGTCGTCGTTGCGCGAACCGGAAACGGTTGGAGCGGTCCTTCGGCAATCGGCACGGGAGGGCTGGGAATCGGCTTTCAGGCCGGGGTTGAGATCTCCGAGCTTGTGATTGTCCTCAACACTCCGGCGGCAGTCGACGCGTTCGCGAAAGGCGGTAACGTCACCCTTGGAGGCGCCTTGGGCGTGGCGGCGGGCCCCGTGGGACGTAGCGCAGAGGGCGGTGTGGCCTTGCAGGCGGCAATGTATAGTTACAGCCGCAGCCAGGGACTTTTCGCCGGCATTTCCCTGGAGGGCACGGTGATCGGCACCCGCGACGAGCTCAACGCAGCGTATTACGGTGGGCCGGTCCAGGCGAAAGACATTCTTGCGGGCAAGGTACAGCCGCCCATCCGTGCGCAGAAGTTACGGGCCGTTCTATCGAGATACTGAGCGCAGCGGTTGACAGCTTTTCATCTTCTACACGCACCGCGGTACCCACCGCCGGTTGCCCGCACACCCATTTGAGCGGTAGCCAAGTCCGGAAATCTTTGAAATAGTGGAGCTATGGGAAACAAAATCACCGATATCGGCAGGATGAAAAACATCGTCGATGAGGAAAGCCGGCTTAGGAATATCGCCGGCAAAAAGACCGCGAGACTGGGCACCGAAAAGAATCCGGCCGTCGTCCACGTGCGAACAGAAAAGAGACTCAAAGAAGTAACGGCGCAGTTCAAAGCAAAGGACTGGATATTTAAGATACTGCTGGAACCGGACAGGCCGGAAGATACTACCGATCTCGAACGTTTACTCAATCCCCAAAAACCAACGAGAGTCGAAAAGAAACTTGGACGGAACGAGCCCTGCTCATGTGGAAGCGGTAAAAAGTATAAAAACTGCTGTGGCCAATAACCGATCGACGGACGAAGGGTCGGCCGTACGATGACGCTTCTTTTTACCTTTCTCATTGGATTCTTTGCCGGGCTGCGCTCGCTTACGGCTCCCGCGGCGACGGCATGGGCCGTGCGCCTGGGCTGGCTGAAACTGGAAGGCTCACTCTCTCTCATTGGCTCAATTCCTTCCGTCACGATTTTCACCGTGCTTGCAGCCGTGGAGCTCGTGGCCGACAAGCTGCCGCAAACACCGAACCGCACGTCGCTCCCGGGCCTGATCCCGCGTATTGTGACGGGTGGGTTGACGGGCGCGTGCGTTGCCGCCGGCGGAGCGAAAGGACTTTTTCTTGGCGCTCTGGTCGGCGTCGCCGGTGGCGTTGTGGACTGTTTCGGCGGCTACCAGGCGCGCGCACGACTCGTGAAAGCGCTAGGGACGCGCGACATCTACGTCGCCCTGCTTGAGGATCTCGTGGCGATCGCCGACTCCCTATGGGTCGTTTCGCGATTCTAAGCTTTAATTAAGATGGACGGGTAACGGGAAACTATGGCAAAACTGAACATGACCGTGCCGCATCATCTTTCCCAAGACGAAGCTCTGAAGCGGATTCAGGGTCTGTTGAACAAGGTAAGAGCGCAATTCGCCGACAAGATCAACGATCTCCGTGAGGAGTGGAACGGCAACGTCGGCACGTTTAGATTTTCAGCTATGGGAATGCCGGTGTCGGGGACGCTGACGGTCAAACCATCGGAAGTGGAATTCTCAGGCGATCTTCCAGCTCTAGCTGCGCTCTACAAATCGAAAATCGAGTCCACGATTCGGGAGCAGGCAGAAACTCTCCTCGCCTAAAGACCAGGCCGTTGAAAAAGGCTCACCTGCTTCGTTACGCTTCGATCGTCTGAGACCTTTTTGACCGGCCTGAAAATAGTTTCTTCCCGGGCGGGTTGGCTACGGGCTTACCAAAGACCGAGATTTAATCCCAAATTCCTTATATCAAAAAGGCGGAAGTACATTGCCACAAGCGCAACCAAAGGCGCCAAGGCATACAGCTTCATCAACAATCCAACCAGTCCCGAGACGCGAAAACAATAGAAAACCGCGAAAGGCCACGCAACGACGGCCGCGATGAGCGCTGCATCCAGCCGGGAAAGAGTTCCGGTAGATACGCCCCAGGCAAGTAGAATGGCGGCAATTCCCCAGATAGCGCCGTTGACGAAGTATTCGCGAGATCCCACTTTGGTTCGCTCAGTTCAGCGAAGAATTTACATTTCCACCGCTGCTTGAAACGCGGTGTAGCCTTCAGGAATCAATTTGATTACGTCGTCTTTCTCCACGTCCCTGTTGATGCCGAGCGGCTCGTCGCCGTTTTCAACCGCGCGGATCTGATCGCGCAGGAATTTGCGAAAGAGAATGATGCCGCGGTCCGATTCGCCCAGGTGCTCTTTGGCGCGATCGGCCATCGGGCCCTGGGTCTCCCACGCCATGTGATCCTGGCTGGTAAAATCCTCCATGTGAAACTCGCCGGCCTCGTCCCTCGTGCCGATAAACTCCGCCGGCGGATTCTCGGGCTGCGTCACCATTCTTCCATCTTCTGTCGGACGGAACCTGAACTGGTAGATCTGCGTATTATGGTCGTCGATCGGCGTGCGAAAATGCATCGCGTAGCCGCTGCGCACGGGGACGAAGAGGATGTTGGGGAAGACGAGCGGGTGCGGCGCCTCGACCCGGCTCTCGTCGCCGGCAAAAAATCTCTGCTTCTGGATTCCGGCCCATGAAGGGTAAACGACCAGCTCGAAGTCGATCTTGGCCAACGGCTGATAGTGAAACGGCACGTGGTCGGGGTTTCCCTTGAGCTTCAGCGTATGTGAATGGAGATAGTACGTGTGGACCGGATCGACCGAGTTCTCCATCGCCTGCAGCCAGTTGCAGCGCAGCACCTGGCATACCTCGATTCGCTTCACGCCGTCTGCGCGCGCGAGGATGTCCCATTTGGGCAGGACCGGTTTTTTCTCCGGCGGTCCCATGTAGGCGAACAAGAGCCCGGCCAGGTTCACGACCGGATAAGCCGGCTGCGAGATTTTTTCCTTGTACCCGGCCTCCGGGCTCTCGAAGGGCTGCTCCAGACAATTCCCGCAAGCATCGTACTTCCAGCCGTGATAGGCGCAGCGCAGGCCGTCGTCTTCGACGAATCCGTAGTACAAGGACGCGCCGCGATGCGCGCAGTGTTCGGCAACGAGCCCGTACGTTCCGCTGCGATCCCGGAACAGCACCAGATCTTCGCCCAGGACTCTGACGCGTTTTTTGGGTTTTTCGTCGGTTAGGTCGGACGCCGCCGCGACGACGTGCCAGTAGCGCCTGAGGAGTTGGCCCGCCGGCGTTCCGGGGCCTACGCGCGCGAGCAATTCGTTTTCTTCTTGGCTCAGCATGGGGGGAACTCCCTTCTCGACCGAAGCGGCTTTGAATATCGTCTTGTCTCAGCGATGCTAGTCAAAACCAAGTTTGGTGTCAAATTAACAAGGCGCGCGGCGTTAGTTGAAGATAGGAATTTAACCGCTGCACCTCTCGTCTTTTTACGTTGACACCACGAGTGATTGTCGATACTTTTTACCGTGGAACTCAAAGTGAAGCTCAAAGTAAGGAGGCTTTATGGGAATACTAAAGATCGAGGGCGTCACGCACTGGTCGATTCCGGTGAACGACCTGGCGGAGTCGGAAGCGTTTTATGGCGAGCTGCTCGGCCTCACGCACAAAGGCCGGCTCGGGAACTCCGGCATGTCGTGCTTCAACGTCGGCGAGAACAACATTCTCCTGTGCCAGCGCGAGCAGCCGAAGCCATCGTCCGTTGACGAGCCGCGCGTCCATCACTCTTTCACCGTCACACCGGAGACGCTGGTCAAAGCCTGCAAAGTTTTCCACGAGAAGAAGGTCCCCGTCGAAGAGCTGATTTACCGCGCCAAGGGTCATTTCACGGGACGAGAATTGTATTTCCTCGACCCCAGCGGCAACCGGCTCGAGCTGTGCGATCCGACCTGGAAAGCCGGCATGCCACAGCCGTCGTTCGAGGAGATCGTGAAGTCGTAGCAGGTCGAAGCAAGCCGTTGCGGTCACCCTCGCGCCGGAGCCTGTCCTGAGCTAGTCGAAGGGCCTCATGCCTATTCTACTCACCCTCGCTGTCGGCATTCCCGCCGGCTATCTGTTCCAGCGCCTCCACACGCCGATTCCGTGGATGATCGGCCCGATGATCGGCGTCGCCACGCTCAACCTGATGGGCGTGCACATGCACTCGCCGCCGTACGCGCGGCAAATGGGACAAGTCATCCTCGGCTCGGCGGTGGGACTCTATTTCACGGCGTCGGTCGTGGCGGAGCTGGCCGGCAACTTCCTCGCAATCATCGCGGCCACCGTCGCCGTCTTCATCGTCGCCGGCCTGGGCGCGTTGACTTTAAGCCGGGCCTCCGGCGTCGATTCGAAGTCCACCTTCTTCGCCTCGATCCCAGGCGGCGCCATGGCGATGGCCGTGCTGGCGGAGCGCTACGGCGCGCAGATCGTTCCGGTCGCGGTCGCGCACAGCTTGCGCGTCTCGCTCGTCGTCATCCTGATCCCCTTCGCGCTCACCTACGGCGGCATCCCTCTCGTAGCAGCCGCGTACCGTCCCGACGTGCCGCTGAATTATTGGATACTCGTGCCGTGGCTTCTCTTCGGCTGCGTCCTGGGCGAAGTTTCCGAGCGGCTCCACTTGCACAACGGCTATTTGCTCACGCCGATTTTCTTCGGCGCGGCGCTTACGGTGAGCGGCGTCCAGCTTTCCGCCGTGCCGCACTGGATGACGGACTTCGCGCAGCTTATGTTCGGACTCGTGCTCGGCGCGCGCTACGAGCGCGATTTTTTCGTCCGTTACAAGCTGTTCATCCCCTTCGCGCTGCTTAACTCGTTCTTTATTCTCATCGCTTCCGTCGCGGCCGGCGCGGCGCTCGCCCGGGCTTTCAACCTGCCGATCGCCACGATGATCATGGCGACCGCGCCCGGCGGATTGGCGGAGATGACGATCACCGCGCAAGCCTTGCACATCAGCGTCCCCCTGGTCGTCGCCTTTCATTTGTTCCGGGTAGTCGTAGTCAACATGGGGACCCAGTATATTTTTACATTCACGCAGTGGGCGCTGGGCGGCAGGGCCGCGCGAAAAGAATTATCTAAAAGAGCGCGAGACAGGAGCCGTGAGGCGTGAATTACTGTTGCTATCTAGCAATTAGCTAAACACCTGCAAGAATATCGGCAGGAGAACAACCATGTCAGGCAAAACCCGAAGGGTCTTTCATTCTCTAGCGTCAACCGCTGCCGGCATTTTTTTTATACCGGCCGCGCTGTTTGCAGCCGAGGGCCAGACGCCGCGCTCGCCGACGCCGAAATCAACGATCGGCGTCGTCAACGCCGAGACCGTCGTGAAGGGGATCGAGCACCCATGGGGGCTCGCGTTGCTCCCCGACGGAAGCATGCTGGTCACGGAGCGTCCGGGCAGATTGCGAAAGGTCGAGCGCGACGGCCGCGTCTCGGAGCCGTTGGCGGGAGTGCCGAAAGTTTTCGCGCAGGGTCAAGGCGGTCTTCTCGACGTCGCTCTCAGTCCGGGATTTGCCAAGGATCGGCTCGTCTATCTTTCCTTTGCCGAGCCCGGCGAAGGCGGCGCCGGCACCGCCGTCGCTAAGGGACGGCTCGGCGAACGCGGGCTGGAAAACACGCAGGTGATCTGGCGCCAGCGGCCCAAGGTAAGCGGCGGCAATCACTTTGGCTCGAGGATCGTGTTTCGCCCCGACGGCACGCTGTTCGTGACCATGGGCGAACGGTTCGATCATGCGGATAAGGCGCAGGACCTTTCGACGTCGATCGGAAAGATCGTGCGAATCAATCTGACTGGCTCCGCGCCGAAGGACAACCCGTTCGTCGGGCATCAAAGCACGCTTACCGAAATCTGGTCGCACGGACATCGAAACGTCCAGGCCGCGGCGCTCGATCCCGATACCGGCCAACTCTGGACCGCGGAGCACGGCGCGCGCGGCGGCGACGAGCTGAACCATCCGGAAGCCGGCAAGAACTACGGCTGGCCGGTCATCTCTTACGGCACTCACTACACGCTGTTGAAGATCGGCGAGGGAACCGCGAAGGCGGGCATGGAGCAGCCGGTCTATTATTGGGACCCGGTGATCGCGCCGTCGGGCATGACTTTCTATACCGGCTCTATGTTTCCCGACTGGAAGGGAAATATTCTCATCGGCTCGCTCACGCCGGGAGGTTTGGTAAGACTTGAAATGAAAGACGGCAAAGTCGCGAAAGAAGAACGCTACCTCGGCGATCTCCGAGAGCGCATTCGCGACGTTCAGCAGGCGCCCGACGGCTCGCTTTATTTATTGACCGATTCCCGCAACGGCCGCATCCTTCGAGCCACGCCGGCATCGCGGCGGTAAAGCGGCAACCAATAGCGTGTCATCGCCTCGCGCCTCAGGCCTTACTTCTTTTGACTTCCCCAAATCTCCGCGAGTTGGCGGTCGCGGCCGCAGCCGACGCGGTAGCGCTCGTACCGTGCCGGGTTTTTCACGTGGAAGTCCTGATGATATTCCTCGGCGGGATAAAATGGCGATGCGGCGACAATTTCAGTCGCGATGGTTTTTTTGTGGCGGCCTTGCAGATCGGCCTTTGACTTTTCAGCCAGCCGCTTCTGTCCCTCGTCGTTATAGAATATGACGGTGCGATACTGGTTTCCGAAGTCGCAGAACTGCCCGTCGGGCGTGAGCGGATCGATGTTGTGCCAGAAGGCGTCGAGCAGTTTCTCGTAGCCGACTTTTTGCGGATCTTAGGTAACCCGCACGGACTCGGCGTGGCCGGTGCGGCCGGTAACGACCTCTTCGTAGGTCGAGTTCTTTTTCGCGCCGCCGGTGAAGCCCGACACGGTCGAGAGTACGCCTTTCACTTTGTCGAAAAGCAGCTCCACCGACCAGAAACATCCGCCGGCAAAAGTCGCCTGGGCGGTTTGCGGGCCGCTGCCGCTCTGCGCCGCTGCAGCCATCGCATTGAAGGCCAGCGCCGCCGCGCCGGCTAAACCAAGCGCGTTCAGAATTTTCCGTATGTTCATCGGCGAGAACGGGTATGGCGGGCAACTGCGCAGCCTGCGCGAGAACGCAGTCTCTCCGACAACTTACAAATTCACGGCCAACCGCTCGCGAAACGTGGCTTTCCCGTTGTCGTCCAATATCTCCTGACTAATGGTCTCTAGGAGTTCCGGGACTCGATCCTTGGGGAATTTTTCCATGGATTCGCCGAGCGACGCCACGCGATCGCGAACGACCACCGATGCCATGGGTCCGAGGACCTGCGTAAGTTCGCGAATCAAGGAGTCGAAAAAGCTCGGCGCCATGGTCTCTTGAGCGGTATCCGTTGCTTTGGCTGCGACTGCCGGACCCGTAGTGCCGCCTGGGGCGGCCGCGTTCTTATCTTTCGCCTCAACGGCAGCCAAAGCTTCCGCCTGTCTGAAAAAGGAAGACATCTCCTTTATGCCATGCGTTAGGGACTTCAACTGGGACTGGAGATCGTTTATTTGCGCGTGTCGGCCCGCCAGAATCTTCTCGTTGGTTCTCAATTGGCTTTCGAGGTCTTTGATTTTGGCATTAAGCCTTTGTTCCTGCATTTGGATGGTCGATTCCTTTTCATGCACAATTTTCTCTGTATCCCTGAGCCGAGCTTCCAGCGGAGCGATCTTGTCGGTAAGACTTTTTTCCATGCTCTGGCTGGCAGCGTCGTTTCTGCGGACGGTGTCCTCCGTCTCTTTAACCTTAGCCACCAGCACGGTGACGTTTGCCCTGAGACTCTCGATGATCTCCTCGGCGCGCTGGGATTCACCCGCGGCCACGGCTTCAACCTGCAGAACCGCCGCTTTTATTTTGCCTATCCGGTCCAAAACTATCTTCTCGAGCTTCTCCAGTTCATCGTTCAAACTCGAAACCGTGCTTCCTTTTGCTCGAGCAATGGCCAGTGTGGCTTTGCTGCGCTGGATGGTCTTTTGCATTAATTCTTCAAGAGATTCATACATCTTGTTCATGTGTCCTCCCTCCGTTCTAATTTATTTGCGGGTGTTCTATATACTAAAACCGCTCCTTATCTGCAACCCCCTGCAGGCCTTAAAAACGACCTTGGCGATGGCCTAAGAAGGCTCGAAAACGGGCGAAGAATCTCGATCAGGGAGAAGAAACGGTGGCGGGTAGAGGTTACATTTATACTCGTACTCTGCGCGGTTTCGACTGCATGTATTCACTCAAACGCTGGAGCTTTCGCATCTGCGCAATTGTCATCGCGCCAAGGGGCTCAGCGCTGTAGCCCGCTGGCCTGAACGATGATCTCCTCCACGCTCTTATCCAGATCGAGCGGGCGATTGCCGCGCGCCGCGCCGCGCTCCGCCACCAGAGCATAGATCTCGATGCGGTTCCCGTCGGGATCGAGGAAATAACACGACACGGTGTTTCCCATCTCCTCGTAAGCGTGGCTTACGCAGTGATGGATCGGCACGCCCTCGGCCTTGAACCGTTCGTAGAATGCCTTGACGTCGGCCGGCGTGTCCACGCGCCAGGCGATGTGGGCGATGATCTTGGCGTCGCCCTCGCGTCCCTTGGCGAGAGCGAGCTGGTGATCGTCGATGTCCGGATCGGGCGTCAGGAACACCATGCGCCCGGGATGCTCGTGGTATTGAATGAGCCCGAGAACGTCGCGATAGAACGCGACCATCTTGTCGAGGTCGTTCACGTAGAGCACCACGTGGCTCAGCCCTGTGATCTTCGGCATGTGCGAATCCTCCCTTCTCTCTTCCCTGCGATCCGTCTATCACGTTTTCGGAATTCCGGAAACATGGATTTCGCCGCTCATAATTTTCCCTTGACGGCCAGCGCAGTACTCAGTAACTTCACGTTATGATCTCCCCTTTTCTCCGTTCCGATCTCGCGCCGACCGGCAAGATGCGCGTTGGAATCAACTATGGCAACCCGGTCCTCGCGGCAAGAGATCCGGCCGGCGGAGAGCTTCGCGGCGTGGCGGTGGATCTGGCGCGGGAACTCGGTCGGCGGGTCGACTTGCCGGTCGAGCTCGTTGGCTATGACGCGGCGGGGAAAATGGTCGAGGGTCTAAAAAGCCACGACTGGGATATCGCATTCCTCGCGATCGATCCGGACCGTGAGGCCCAAATCAGTTTTACGGCTCCCTATATGGAAATCGAAGGCACCTATCTTGTGCCCGGCGGCTCTCCGCTTCGCACCATCGCAGACGTTGACCGCGACGGAGTGCGCATCGCGTTGGCCGCCGGGGCCGCTTACGATCTATTTTTGAGTCGCAGCTTACAACATGCCCAACTCGTGCGCGCGCCGGACCCTAAAGCGGCTTTTGAAATACTGGTTGCCGGCAAAGTTGAAGCCCTGGCCGGCGTGAAGCAAACGCTCATTACGAACGCTGGGAAGCTTCTCGGATCGTGCGTGCTCGACGGCCGCTTCCTGGCGATCGGGCAGGCGCTTGGCATACCCAAAGGCCGCGACGCCGGCTCGATATATCTGCGCGAATTCATCGAAGACGTAAAAACTTCCGGCCTCGTTGCGCGCGCGATTGAAAAAGCGGGCATACGAGGCGTGTCGGTTCCGCCCGTCACCAGTCCCGCTAAGTAGCTCGATAATCTTACCAGCGCTTCTTAAGGAGCCGCTATGATTTACACCGCGAAGAAAGAGATCGTCTATTCGGTCGAGCATTTTTATCCCAAACATCCGGGCCACCCCATCGCCGCTGGAATAGCGATCGACCGGAAGCCGTAGAGAAGCTTGACACTCCTGGATCAGTGGACTAAGCTTAGTCCAGTCATGAGTCAAGTCAACATTCATCAGGCAAAAACCCATCTCTCTCGGTTGGTGGAAAAGGCCGCCGGCGGCGAAGAAATCATCATCGCCAAGGCCGGCAAGCCGATCGCGCGATTGGTTCCTTATTCCGCCAAAGGGAAGATTCGCCGGCCGGGACAATTGCGCGGCAAGCTACGCATCAAAAAGAATTTCGACCGCCCACTCCCCAAGGAAGTTCTGGCTTCGTTCGAAGGTAAGCCTTAAACGTGCGTTTGCTCCTGGACACCAACGTCCTTCTCTGGTGGCTCTCTGACCACTCTGCGCTGCCCGGACGGGCGCGGGAGATTATCGCCGACCCCGGCAACGACCTTCTCGTTAGTTCAGCCTCCGTTTGGGAAATCGCGATCAAAGCGGGTTTGGGAAGAATCGAGATTGAATTGAACCACCTCGAAGAGGCAATCCTCAAAAGCGGATTTCAACCTTTACTGATCAGCTTCCGACACGCCCTCGGCGTCGGCCGGCTACCGGACGTGCATCGCGACCCTTTCGACCGGATACTGGTCGCCCAAGCCAGAGTAGAGAAACTGCGTATCCTATCTCATGATCGAGTCTTTGAACGATACGGCCTGCGCACGGAAGGCTTAGACCCGATTATCGTTTGACCGCGACTTGTATACGTATCTGTTTGACGAAGCTTTCCCGCCCATTGTATTCATACTTGGACGCGCATCGCGTCCGGCATGGCCAAGCTCATCGACCCAGAAAAAATTGAAACCGGCGGAGTCCTTTCCCCTTACCAGTTTCTGACGTTGTATTTCCCGGGGTTCGTGCTCGCCCTGGGCTACAGCATCGCGACGCCCGCGATCCCGGTGTTTGCCAAATCGTTTAACACCGGATTCGGCGTCGCATCGCTCGTCATCGTCATGAGCGCGCTCGGCGAGCTCGTCGCCGCGCTGCCCACCGGTATTCTCGTCGATCGTCTCGGCCGCCGGCCGATGCTCTTTGCGGGACCGATTCTGACGTCGGCGGCCTCTTGTCTTACGGCGCTGGCGACTTCCTTCGAGGAGCTGCTCGTCTATCGGTTTATCGGCGGCGTCGCCAACGAAATGTGGCGCCAAGCCCGGCTCGCGATTATCGCCGACGTGAGCAAAAGCCGGCAACGCGGCCGGCAGATGAGCGGCATGGTGGGCATCGAAGGCGCCGGCAAACTGCTGGGGCCCGCGCTCGGCGGACTGCTCGCCATCTCGAGCATCCGCACGCCCTTCTTCGTGCACGGCGCGCTGGCGTTTCTCGCCATCGTGCCGAGTTTTTTCATGGTCCGCGAGTCGGCGCCGGCGCAAAGCAAAGTCGCCGGCAACAAAGAGGAAGACGAACTCGGCACGCGCGCGCTGCTCAAGATGATGTTCCATGCGCGCTATCTCGGCTTTTTCACCGCGCAGTTTTTCGCCTCGATGACGCGCGGCGTGTTGTGGGGCGGGACGCTCCTGCTTTACGCGACCTACGCTTACGGCGCGGGCGCGCAGTTGCTCGGCGGCCTGGCGACGACGAGCAGCATCGTCGGCATCCCGATTACGCTTTCCTGCGGCTATTTGATGGACCGCTTTGGGCGCAAAACCACCATGGTGCCCGGATTCGTCCTCATCTCCATGGGGCTCATGTTTCTCGCAACCAGCGCCGCGTGGCAATGGAGTCTCGCCGTTTTCATCGTCGGCTTCATTTGGATTCAAGGCACGAGCAGCATCACCTCCGGCAGCATGCAGGTGCTCGGCTCCGACATGGCGCCGTCGGTCGCCCGCGGGCGGTTCTTCGGCTTCTGGCGTCTGATCGGCCAGATCGGCGGGCTCGTCAGTCCGGCGCTATTCGCAGTGGTGGCGGAGCAGATCGCTTACAGCGCCGCCTTCGCTCTTTTCGCCTTCTGTTCGCTGGCTACCGCCGCGCTGCTGGCGTTTACCGTCAAGGAAACCGTGGGCCGCGGGAAGCTGTAGCAGGGTGATAAAAAACCGTCCGTTCACCCTTCGACAAGCTCAGCGCGAACGGAGCAGTTACCGATGGTGCAGGAAAATTTCCGTTCGTGCTGAGCCAGTCGAAGCACGAAAACGAATTTTTCAACAGCCTGCCAGCCATGCCGAATCCGGCCGGGAACCCGCTTCGCTTGCGCAAGTGTCGAGTGTCGGATAAATTCGCGGCAATCCGTAGACGCCATGAAAGTTATTCGCGGGAAAAAGGCGTTGGTCACCGGTGCCGCATCGGGCATCGGCCGATCGATCGCCTTGGCGCTGGCGCGCGAGGGCGCCGATCTTTTCCTTCTGGATAATAATGCGGAAAAACTTTCGCGCGTGATCGAGGAGGCGCGCGCGCACGGCACCGAGATCATCGGCCGTGAGTGCGACGTCGGCCGACCGGGCGAGATCGGCGAAAGCGTCGAAGCGCTGAAAAAAACTTGGGGTCGGCTCGACATTCTGATCAACAACGCGGGCGTCATTTATCACGGAGACACGGGAAAGATGACCGACGCGCAATGGGACCGCCTGCTCGGAATCAACCTGCACGCGCCGCTTCTTTTTATCCGCCGGCTTCTGCCGTTATTAATCGAGCAGAGCGAGGCCCACATTCTCAACGTTTGCAGCATTTATGGACTCGTCCCGAAGCGGAAGATCGCCGCGTATCAGATGAGCAAGTACGGGCTCGTGGGTCTGAGCCAGTCTCTTCGCTGCGAATACAGTCCCGCCGGTCTCGGCGTGACCGCTCTGTGTCCCGGTCTCGTCGATACCAACCTGCTGGCCGCCGCCCGCGATGGCGGATGGATTACCAGAAGGTTTCATTTTCCCTCCTACCTCTCCATGCCGCCGGACCGCGTCGCAGCGCGTGCCGTTCGAGCCATTTACAAAAATAAAGGCCTGGTCGTGGTCGGCGGGCACGCGCGCTTTCTCTGGGGCGCTCACCGATTGTTTCCTTGAATGCTCCACGCCGGAACGCCGTAAGAAACGGCGGTCCCGAGTGTCTTGTGAATCTTACTACTCGTTCATGACGCGGCGCGGGCGCCACTGGGCACGGCGATCGGCGATGTAATCCGAGCGCGCGAACAACTTCACGAGCACGACGCCGGCAATGAACCCGCCGACGTGCGCCCAGAAAGCGACGCCGCCCATGTCGCCGCCGAACGCCACGAGCCCGCTCACAAATTGAATCAGGAACCAATAGCCGAGCATCACCCAGGCAGGGAGAGCCATCGAAGTGATGAAAAAACCGAGCGGCACCAACGTGAACACCCGGACGTTGGGATAGAGCAGCAGGTAGGCGCCCATGACGCCGCTGATGGCGCCCGACGCGCCGACCATCGGGATCGGCGATCCTGGATCGGTAAGAATCTGTCCCACCGCCGCCGCCAGCCCGCACAGCAAATAGAATACAACGAACCGCCCGCGTCCCATCGAATCTTCGACGTTGTTGCCGAAGAGCCAGAGGAACCACATGTTCCCGAGTAGATGCATCCAAGATCCGTGCAAGAACATGTGGGTGAATAGATGTGAAATCTGCGGGCCGGGGTCGATCGTGCAAGGTGCCAACCCCTCGCCCATCGGAAAGCGCGTCCCGGGCGGGAGCGCGCCGGTCAACTCTCCGGAAATCAGTCCGAGGTTGCAGACGGAAGCGGCCAACGGCATTTCGGCGCCGCCCCCTTGCACGAACAACCAGGCCAGAATATTCAAGGCGATGATCGCCCCGGTAACGATGGCCAGGCGTTGGGTCTCATTCTCGTCGCGATATGGAAACATATCCGCTCCTCCTCAACCGCTACATTTTCAGAAAAAGCGTAAGCCTGCACCCCGAGAAAAGCAACACAGTAGAATCCCCGGGCAACACTACGTCTTCTTGACTACGTCTTCTTAACTCCTTCTTCTAGCTCCTATCCTTTTCCAAACAAGCAAGAGTTTGTTACACCCGTTTGGGGTGTTCGTTTTTATTGACAACAAAAGTCGCTGGAAGAATACTATAACCTCGTCACCTGAATCGGGTAGCCCAATAATATTAAGGAGGTCCTATGAGAACAGCCTTAGCAGCCTTCGCGTTTGCCCTGGCGTTGGTCTGGCAGGTTTCGTCCTTTGCCCAGCAGGCGCCGCCGCCGTTTCCGGTGGATCAAAACAAGATAGCCATCGGGGCCGAACTGAAATCGCCCGAGGAGCTAAAGAAAAAGGATGGACTCGGGCGCCAAGTTCATGCTCATCCACGTCGATCCTACCGACCGATATGAGAAGGAGACGATTCCCGGCGCGGTCAATATTCCTCTCGCGGAGATGCCGGAGCGCCTGAAGAACATATCGAAGGACACGGTCCTGGTCTTCGCCTGCAACAGCGGCCCGCGCAGTTCCCAGGCCGCGTAGATCGCGGAGGCGGCCGGTTTCACCAGCACGACTTACTATCCGATTATGAAATGGAAAGAAAAAGGCTACGCGACCGAGCCAGGGAAGAAATCCTAACCGAGATTTAAGCAGAGTGTCCAATTCCGCCGGGGAGATTGCTTTCGCAGTTTCCCCGGCGCGTTCTAGTCCTTGTCAGGCCGCCTCTTATCGCTTAAGATTCGGGTAGGAGGAGTCGGCCATGTCTCCTAGCAAATTCTTGAAAAACAAACGCGAGGAAATATTGCGAATTGCCGCCGCTCACGGCGCGCAAAATATTCGGCTCTTTGGTTCCGTATCTCGTGGCGAAGCCGGCCCGAAAAGCGATGTCGATATTTTGGTCAGGCTGGAAACCGGGCGAAGCCTTCTCGACATCATCGCGTTCAAGCAAGATTTGGAAGATTTGCTTGGATGCGAAGTGGACGTGGTGACCGAGGAGGCAGTCAGCCCCTACATCCGAGAGCAAGTCCTCAAGGAAGCTGTCAGCCTGTGAAAGGCGATCAGCTTTATCTCAAACATATCTTAGACGCCATCGAAAAGGTGGAGAGCTACAGCTCCGTAGGTTACGATGTCTTTATCTCCACCTCTCACTGGCAAGACGCAGTCATCCGACAACTTGAAGTCATAGGCGAGGCAACCAAGCGGTTGTCCAAGCAGCTATACTCCCGGCATCCTGAGGTGCCATGGCGCCGCATCGCCGGGCTGCGCGACGTGTTGATTCACGATTATATGGGCGTCGATATCAAGGCGGTGTGGGAATCACCCAAAAAGATTTGCCGGTTCTAAAAAAGCACACCCAGGCAATCCTGAAAAATCTGACACCCAATTAAATAAAAGCACTCCATACTTGCCGCTCATGGGCGAAGGTGGTGTCCATCCCTTCCGGCTCACGACTCAAGTCTCTCAGCTCACTCCTCCCAGGCCGCAAAGATCGCCGAAGCCGCCGGCTTCACCAGCACGACCTTCTGTCCAATCCTGAAATGGAAAGAAAAAGGCTACTCGACCGAGCCGGGGAAGAAATCCTAGCCGAAATTTCAGCAGAGCGCGAAATTCGCCCGGGATGATTGCGCCGCAATCTCCCGGGCGGTTCCGAACCATCCCTCGCTGTCAATCGGAAATTTCCATCATCGCCACCGCCCCCCTACCGGAGGGGGTTGAGAAAAGCGGCGCCTTCGCGCCCTCATCCTTCATCCTTTCATATCCGCCTCACACCCCTCGCCTCGCTATGGCTTTTAGGTGAAGGCCTTCCTTTTTCTGAAGGTAGGCGACAATCTCAAAGAAGTTGCGAGCTTGAGGGTTGCCTTTAGGGCCAAGCATGCGCATAAGGCTCTTCGGTGATTTTTTGGTGATCGTGGCTAACGCGTCAAAACCCACGGTGGCACGCCGCCGGCAAATCCGCACCGATCGGCTTGACGAAGTGAAGCGATAAGCGGTCTTGACATCGGCCACCGCGTGTATGATATTTGTATGAACTAAGTATGACGGAGGAGCATATGAGAACGACGGTTGTGCTCAAGGACGATCTGGTTAAAAAAGCGAAAAAGCTTTCCGGCGAAACAACTCTGAGCGGTTTGCTGAACAGCTGTTTGGCGGATTGGATAGCCCAGCACAGCCGAAAAGAATTAAAGGCCCGCTTGGTTGATGAGTACCGTTCGGGACGGCAGGAAGCGCGTCGGACAAGCCAAGAATTTGCCCACGTGGATAAAGAGGGCTGGCCTTCGTGGTGAAAGGGTCGTTGGTGTGGGTGAGCCTCGACCCGGCACGCGGCGCCGAGATTCCCAAGACGCGGCCGTGCGTCGTTGTTTCCCGGACGGAAGCCAATGACATCTCCTCAACGGTAACCATCGTTCCGCTTTCATCCGTTACGGGAAGAGCGGCAGACCGTTTGGTCCAGCCGTTGCTATCCGCGAAAGACACTCATCTACCTAAAGATTCCCGCGCTCTCTGCGACCAGGTCAGGACCATAGACAAGAGGCGCGTCCGAGAAACCGTTGGAGTGATAAACGGCGAGTTGTTGGGGAAAATAGATCGCGGCCTAATACTCCATCTGGAACTCGAAGATTATGTAAAGCTGTAGTGCGGCAAGGGGACCGAGCCCAAGGTCGTGAAATGGCAAATTTGCCCTATTTTACGCGCAACCAACTGAGGAGAAAAATGGCCGTCGTTCCTTTGGTCTCGGCCTTCTTGCTTACGATCCTTCTGGTCTCGCCCGCAATAGCCCAGGTCAAGATCACCATCGGCCATGCGGCCATAAGTCCCAGAATCATTCCCCTGGTGATTGCCCAAGAACAAGGGCTTTTCGCAAAACACGGCATCGAGTCCAGGCTGGTTCTTATCAGGGGCGCGCCTACGTTGGTCGCAAGTCTCATCTCCGGCGACATCGACTTCGGATACACGGGCGGATCCTCGGTCCTGGGAGCAGCCGCCCAAGGCGTCAACCTTAAAATTCTCGCATCCATTTCCAGCCGGCTCACCCACACTATAATCGCCGGCCCGAACATTAAGAAGGCGGAAGACTTGAGAGGAAAGAAGTTCGGCATCCAGAGCATCGGCGGCAGCACGTGGATGCACACGATGCTCGGCCTGGAATACATCGGCCTCGATCCCAAAAGGGACAATCTAAGCCTTCTCGTCATCGGGGATTCGGTGCTGATCGGCCACGCGCTGGAGGCGGGAAGGATCGACGCTGCGGTTCTCGACGGCGTCCTTATCCGCAGGCTAAAGAGCAGGGGCTTCTCGGTGATCGCGGAGCTGCAGCCCGCCAATATTCCCATGCTCAACCAGGGAGTCGTGGTCACGCAGGCTTATCTGCAGAAACGTTCGGAGATCGCGGAAAAAATTTCGATGGCCCTGGTGGAGAGCCTTGCTTTCACCCTGGCGCCGGCGAACAAGCCGGTCGTTCTCAAGGCCATGATGAAGCGCTTTCAGATCGCCGACGCGGGCGTGGCCGAGGAAGGCTACCAGGACTACTTGACCAGCTGGAACGAAAACCCTACCCTTCGCTCGAGGCGATGCGCAACATCCAGAGGCTCATGGCGCTTCAGAACCCCAAGGTGGCCGGCGTGAGAGTCGAAGAGCTTATCGAGCCGCGCTTCATTCGCAAATTGGACGAAAGCGGCTTCATTGAAAAGGTGAGCGCCGCCTACGGCGGGAAATAGCTGCGAGAGAATCCTAGCTTTGAAGGGAAAAGCTATGAACCAGCAAGAGTTTGCGCAAAGGATCGTCGAGTGGAAAAAAGAATTCATTGAGGATGTCGTAGACCATTACAGCCGAGGAAATCGAGAGCGCGGAAATCAGGGATACGCCCGTTGGCGCGAGAGATTTATCCGGTTTCTAGAAAGTCACGCTCCTGGGGAGGCAAAACGCTTCGAAACAACGACTAGTCACTTGGTGATCGTTGAAACTATCAGTAGCCGCGCGATTGACGAATTCATGGGAGGACCCGGACGGGCTTGCCTCGGATTTTTAGACGACTTGGAAGATACGGCTCAAAAGGGAAAACTGATCGATTTTCAAGAACAGAACCATACTGCGCAGCCGAAGCCACAGCACACCAATCAGTATGTAGACCCCACTCGAATTACAGAGATTAAGTCTCTAACTTCGTCGGCCTTTGATCACAGAAAGCTCATAAGACTCTGCGAGGAATTAAACATCTGCTATAAAAGCGAATGCTACTTGGCAGTTGTTATGATTCTGCGCTCGATACTTGACCACGTGCCCCCTATATTCGGCTGCAAGAATTTCGGTGAAGTTGCGAACAGCTACAAAACCGGAATGAAATCCTTTAAAGACTCGATGCAGCATCCCGAAAACTCGTCACGGAAAATAGCGAACGCTCACTTACATGAGCAAATTCGTAAAAGTGAGACTCTTCCCAACAAGACACAAGTCAATTTTACGAATGATCTAGATGTTCTCTTAGCTGAAACCGTTCGCGTTCTGCGATAACGAAATCTGCGCGCGATACGATGAGAAGATTGCGTGGGCCACTCTCTTAGGCACAGGTTAGCATAGGGGTTGATCTTGCAAAATGACACCCTGGTGTAATGAAAAAGCTCTCCGCACAGGCACTGCGTTTTTTATTTAGTGAGCTTAATGTCAACCACTGATAAGAAAGGTACAGATGCCGCTGCCAGTTATTCTGCTGTGGTTTAGTAGTGCGGTTCTGCTACTTATCATCCTCGGCGTTGGGTGGGTGCTTTTCCGCCGCTGGCTACACCAACGGCCCTTGTTCAAGAGGGGGCAAGAGGCGCCCGCGCAAAAAGACTGGATTGTTGAAATTAAGTGGGAAGATTCGATTCTTCTCTACCTTGTTCGACTTGTAAATAACATATTTGCATTTCTGTCGCCGGTGAGACGGCTGTGGCGGTTGCTACGCCCCTTCGGAATAGATTGGCGGCCATGGTGGGTTGAAGTTTGGTTGTTTTATCTTCTTGGGGTCCTACTAATTTGTCTTTTTTGGGGACTTCCCGGAGATGATCTCGTTTGGTGGATTGCATTTCTCATTTTGATGGATTCAGTAGGTGCAACCATACGGGACATTGGAGGACAGTTACACAAGAGCGGCAAAATAGAAGTATATAACTCGGTGCGCTGGCTTCTTATGGCGCTGGTTAACGTTGTACAGGTCGTTTTTTGCTTTGCAGC
This sequence comes from uncultured Syntrophobacteraceae bacterium, assembly GCA_964404195.1. GTDB lineage: Bacteria > Desulfobacterota > Binatia > UBA9968 > UBA9968 > JAJPJQ01. The sequence continues at coordinate 1,056 of CAYOJC010000048.1, read as the reverse complement.
ATTTACACTTTATCTCGGCCATCAATTTGAGCCTCCCGTAACTGACGGACCTGCTGCGATTTACTTCAGCACAGTAACTTTTTCTACATTAGGGTACGGAGATATCCACCCGGTATCCCCGCAAGCAAAGGCGCTCGTTTCGTGGGAACTACTGGCGTTCTTACTATTCTTGGCGATTAAGCTTCCAATTGCCGTGGCCGTAATTAAGGTCAAAGAACAGCCAGAAAAATGGCTATAGATCATTCTTGTTCACAAAAACTTTGACGGCACACATTGTCGCCGAAACGAGAGCGAATTGAACCCCCCGACGTTCAAGGTTGAGGGTTGAGGGTCAGGTTGAGGGTTGAGGGTCAGGCCTGAGTCTGGACTTATTTCTGTTCGGTCCCCGATGGGACCACGCCTGCACGTTATTGACTTATTCCGCTTTATCTTCTATTTCCGCCGTTGCCTTAAATGGCGGAATTGTTCAGCAAGCTCTTCATAAACCTCCCGCCGGTGACCGATTGCGAAAATCTTAATCCTCCGCTCTTTTCGGTCGATCACGTAGACGATCCGAAATCGTCTCACCTTGTATTTCCACAGCCCGTCCAACTCGCGAAGCAACGGCACGCCGGAAAAAGGGTGCGCGCTTAGCGACCGAGCAGGCTTAGTGTCAGAGTACATTTTCATTGGTGCCGGCCATCAGCAAGGTTCGAAATAGTTCTCCGACCCCGATTTCCTCGCTATCATTCAATACTCCAATTCTCCATTACTCCAACACTCCATTTCGTCTGCGCGCCTCGCCTCTGAGATCTTCTTGAGCATGAAATCTTACTCTTTTTCAGGTTTGTTTTTCCGTCGGGATCTCGTTCCTATTTACTTGCTAATCTCGAGCGGGCGTCGTATTAGGTAGGCGAATTCAATTCAGGAGGCTGCAATGCAAACGGGAGCACTAGTAGTAATTGGAGTTCTCGGCGCTGTTTCCTACTTGGGATGGGCCGGGCATGTTCATGCGCAGTCGCCGTATTATTGACACTCGCATAACTAATGGATATCCATTGTAGAATTTGCTATCTT
>CAYOJC010000047.1:0-32364 GCA_964404195.1 uncultured Syntrophobacteraceae bacterium | reverse complement strand
GCTAATCCAGTTCTCCGTTCTTCGTGTCCTTCGTGCGCTTCGTGGTGAATAGAGCCTGAAGGATAAGTGCTTTAATTTAAGAGGCACTACACTGGGAGGAGCCAAGATGAAAGTCAGAATTAGCGCGTCGTTGGCTGCCGGGTTCTTTACATTGTTTTTTTTGAGTCCGTTCGCCTCGGCTCAGCCGTTCAAAGTGGCGGTCGGTTACAGCGGCATCAGCGCCGACCAACTCGTGATGTGGGTGGCGAAGGATACCGGCATCTTCGCCAAAAATAATCTGGACGTCCAGCTCGTCTACTTTACCGGAGGAACCACTTCGGTGATGGCGATGGTCTCGGGAGACGCCCCCTTGGTCCAGGCGTCCGGCCCCGGGATTATCAGCGCCGCTCTTGCAGGCTCCGAGGCCGTGTACATTGTGGGCGGTATCGTCACTCTGGACTACTGGCTGATGACTTTGCCGGAGATAAAAACTCCCGAACAGCTCAAAGGCGGCTCGGTGGCCATTGCCCGCTTCGGCGGCGCCGCGGATTTTGTCGCGCGCTTTGCGCTGGCCAGGCTCGGTCTCAACCCCCTCAAGGACGTGACGATCGTTCAGACCGGCAGCACGCCTGAGCGTCTGGCGGCGATGGAAAGTCGCCGGGTTCAGGCCACCGTGTTGGTTTCCCCGACGACGTTTATCGCGCAAAAAAAAGGATACTATCTCATGGGCGACGTCGCCGCTTTAGGTTTGGCTTATCAGCATCAGGGGGGAGCGACGACCCGAAGATTTATTCGGGAGCATCCCGATGTGGTGAGAAATTTCGTCAAATCTTACATCGAGACCGTTCACCGTATGAAGACGGATCGGCCGGGCGGGATGAAAATATTGGCCAAGTATCTCCATCTCGACGACAAGGAAGTGCTGGAAAAGACCTATGACAGCTCCATTGCCGATAACAAGCTGCCCCCAAAACAATATCCGACCTTGGAAGGGATCAAAACGATCCTCGACCAACTCGGCCAGAAAGATCCGAAGGCACGAGCGGCGAAGCCGCAGGATTTCGTCGACGCGCGCTTCGTCGAGGAATTCGACAAGAGCGGCTTCATCGATAACCTGTACGGTCAGAAGAAACGCTAGAAACGACGGGAGGTAATATGTCCGAATTTCTACGATACGAGCGGGACGGCGATGTCGGCCTGATCACGCTCAACCGGCCGGAAATCGGCAACCGCTTGAGCGATGCGACGATCGGCGAGCTGGCGGACATGATCGACGGCGCCGCGAAAGAATCGCGGGCGATCGTCGTCAGAGCGGCGGGGGAAGATTTTTGCCTCGGGCGCGAGGCGATGGGAAAGCGCGGCCCCGCGATCGAAGCCTACGACTTCCGCGACCGGAGCGAGACCATCTTCAACTGCTACGACGCCTTTCGTCGATCGAAGGTCCCGATCGTCGGCGTCGTTCAGGGAAGAGCGGCCGGCTTCGGCTGCGCGCTGGCGGCGCTTTGCGACGTTACGATTGCGAGCGACAAAGCGCGGTTCCAAGTGCCGGAGATGGCGCACAACATCATGCCGACGATCGCGATGTCGGCGTTGATCGATCGCGTGCCGCGGAAAGCCCTCATGTATCTGGTTTATTCGACCGAGGAGATCGACGCGCGCGAGGCGCTTACCTTCGGGCTTGCCAGCAGCGTCGTTGCGGCGGACAAACTCGAAGCCGAGGTGCGCGAATTGATCGAGATGCTGAAAAAATATCCGCTGCCGGCGCTGATGGCGGTGAAGGAGTACGCCCGATTCGCTTACTCGATGGACACGCAGGCGGCGAACGACTTTGCAAAAAACTTACACGCCACGGTCAACAGCTCGTCAAAGATGCGCTAGCTTTAAGATTGGAGTACTGGAGTGTTGGAGTAATGGATTTAGATCAATACTCCAAGACTCCATCACTCCAATACTCCATTTAGTTACTTGACCGGAGCCGTGCCGATCCACTTCCCAATATCGACCACGATGCCTTCGGGCCCCTGGTACTTCGCCTCGTAGTGCGCCGGGCTGCCGAGTTCGATCGTGGCGATCTTCTTCGCGCCGGCGGTTTCGAGACGGCGCCCGGCCTCGTCGTCGTTCTCGACCGAGAAGCCGATGTGATCGATTCCCTGATTTTCGTTTGCCGTCCCGCGCAGAGGGAGCACGGTGATGTTGATCGTGCCGTCGGAAAGATCGATCGCCCGGTTCTTGCGCCGTTGAGTGATATTCATTCCCAGGGCATCGACGAAAAAGTTTGCCATCTTTTCCACGTCCGACGCCCGGTATGCAATGTGACGGATTTTGCTCACAGTCCACCTCCTTGATGTAAGGGATTCTAGGGACACGCCTCTGCGGTGTCAAGGACGGTTCTCGGGGTTGACGCTCCCGATCGTATTCGCATAGAGTCCTCTAAGGATTAATGAAATGAAGCGCAGCACCGACCGAATTCTCACCACGCACGCGGGGAGCCTGCCGCTGCCGGAAGAGCTGAAGGTGATGCTCGTCGCGAAGAACAACGGCAAGCCCTACGATCGCGACGCGCTGGCGGCGCGCGTGCGGAGCGCGGTGGCCGAGGTGGTGAAGAAACAGATCGAATGCGGCCTCGACGTCATCAACGACGGCGAGTTGGGGAAACCGAACTTCTCGCGCTACGCGCGCGAGCGGCTCTCCGGCTTCGTCGAGCGGCAGGCGAAACCGGACGAGCGCCCTTCGACAATCTACGGCCGCGATTTCAAGGAATTCCCGGAGTACTTTCAGAAAAGGCTCGCGACGATGCGCGGCGAAAATGTCTGGCGCGTCTTCTGCAACGGCCCACTCAAGTACATCGGCCACGCCGCGGTAAAAGCGGACATCGAGACGTTCAAGGCCGCGCTCCAGGGCCTAAAAGTCGAGGAGGCGTTCCTTCCCGCCGTCGCTCCCGGTACGCTCGAACATTGGCTGAAAAACGATCACTACCGCACGGACGAAGAGTATTTGTTCGCGTTGGCCGAGGCGATGCGCGAGGAGTACAAGGCGATCGTGGATGCCGGCTTTTTGCTGCAAATCGACAATCCCGATCTGCCCGACGCCTGGCAAATCCACGCCGACATGAGCGTGGCCGAGTATCGCAAGTACGCCGAGACACGCATCGATGCACTGAATCACGCGCTGAGGGATATTCCGCCCGACCGCGTCCGCTTCCACACCTGCTGGGGAAGCTACCACGGCCCGCACAAGTACGACATCCCGCTGAGAGACATCGTCGATCTCATCCTCAAAGTGCGCGCGAATACGTATTCCATAGAGGCGTCCAATCCGCGTCACGACCATGAGTGGCGCGTGTGGGAAGAAGTGAAGCTGCCGGAAGGAAAAGTTCTCGTGCCCGGCGTCGTCGGCCACGCGACCGACATCGTCGAGCACCCGCAGTTGATCGCCGACCGGCTGGTGCGATACGCGAAGATCGTCGGGCGCGAAAACGTGATGGCCGGCACCGACTGCGGCCTCGGCCCGCGCGTCGGCGATCCCAAAATCGCCTGGGCCAAATTCGAGGCGATGGCCGAAGGCGCGCGGATCGCGACGAAAGAGTTGTGGGGAAAATAAACGACAATGCTCGCCAAACATTCGGACCCGACCGTCGCGCACGTTCTGGAGACGTGGGTGCCGCGCATGATCGTCCAGGGAATCGACTATAACGATCTCGTGACGACCAGCGCGCGCATCCGCGTGTGGGGCGATTGGTGCCGCGAGTGGTCGGCGACCGCGGCCGGGCACGAAGAGTTCGCGCGCGAGAACGAGGCGAAGGGAAACCGTGAGAGCGCGACCGAGGCGTATCTGCTCGCGACCATGGCCTATCACTTCGCCTGTAACAATTCTCCCGAGGATCAGGCGCAGTACGTACCCGCGCACAAAAAGAGAGTGGAATGCTACGCGAAGGCCGCGCCCTACCTCGATCCGCCGGCCGAGCGCCACGAAGTGCCGTTCGACCATTTTCGCCTGCCGGCTTATCTCCGCGTGCCAAAGAACGTGAAGAAGCCGCCCGTCGTGATGATCATCTCCGGCTTGGAATCCACCAAGGAAGAAGCGCGCACGATGGAAGATGTTTTTATTCGGCGGGGTCTGGCGACGTTTACCTTCGACGGGCCGGGTCAGGGCGAGAGCTGGTTTCAGGGCGGCATCATCGTCGAATTCGAGCGCGCGACCTCCGCCGTCATCGATTATCTGGAAAAACTACCGCAGGTGGACGCGAAGCGGCTGGGCGTGTTCGGCCCGAGCATGGGCGGTTATCTCGGACCGCGCTCGGCCGCGTGCGACGAGCGCATCAAGGCCTGCACGCTTTCCGGCGGCATGTACGACCGCACGCGCTCGCTCAATCGCTTCGACGACCCGTTCGAGTTCGCCCGCATCGCGCACATCTGGAAAATCTACGACAAGAAGCAGCTCGCGGACTTGCACCGGCGCTGCACGCTCGAAGGGCTGGCGCCGAAGATCCGCTGCCCGCTCTTGATCGTTCATGGGACGAAAGATTTCGTCCCGCTCGACCAGCCCAAGCGGATCTACGCCGAGGCGTCGGGCCCGAAGGAGATGGTGGTGCTCGAAGGCGGCAACCACGTCTGCAACAACATGCCGTTCCGCTACCGGCCGCTCATCGCCGACTTCCTTGCAAAACACCTCGGCGCGCGGCCGCCCGCCGGAAAGTAGGCGGCGTTCGGAGGATCATATGTCTATTGCAAAGCTTGCGAAGAGATCTCAGCACAGACGGCTCCTCGGGGTCGGGTTTACGGCTATCGTGCTCGTTTTCTCCGCTCCGTCGAGCGAGGCGGCGCCGCAGCCAACCAGGGTCACGATTCACATCCCTTCGAAGAGCCTCTCGCTCATGCCTTTCTATTTCGGCAAAGATAAGGGCTTCTTTTCCAAAGACTTGATCGAGATGCAGCTTGTGACCATGGGGCCGCCGCTGGCCATCGTCGCGCTCGTGGGCGGGGAGTTGGATTTTTCCACGACTCTGGGGGCAGCGACTTCCGCCATCATGCAGGGGCATCCGCTCCGGCGCATCTTCTACGTGCAGCACGATCCGGCTCACGCTCTGATCGCGCAGCCGGAGATCAAATCCGTTCAGGAGTTGAGCGGCAAGGTTATCGCCGTCAACGCCGTGACCGACGCCACGGGCGTGTCGGCAAGAATGATTCTTAAAGGGAACGGCGTCGATCCGTCGCGCGTCACGCTGCTCACCACGCAGCTCACGGACAACGCCTATAATGACTTGATAAGCAGGAGCGTCGCCGCAGCCATGCTGACCCCGCCCTACTCGGAACAGCTTGAAGCAAAGGGGTACCGCCGCCTGGCCGATGCCAGAACCTACGCGCCGCTCAGTTTTATCGGCCTTGTGACTTCGACCGACTCCCTGAGAAAAAACCCCTCCAAGGCCGAGGCACTGATCGCCGGCCTGCTCAAGACTCTGGCCTATCTGCACAACCCGGCCAACCGCAGCGAAGTGGTCCAGTACGTCGCCGCTTTTCACAAAATCGATCTGCCGCTCGCGGAAAAGGCCTTCGCGTCGATTCTGCCCACTTACAGCAAAGACGGCACCAATCCGCGACAGGAGGTGGAGAGAGAAATCGTAATCTATCGCGAGATTCTGAAGATCGCCAAGCCTTTTACCCCGGACGATCTCGAAGACATGAGCCTGCTCAAAAAAGTCCGCGATGCCTCCCCGGCACAAGGGCAGGCTCATTGACGATACGATTCAAAATTTTACTCCGCCGGCTGCTCGGCCTCTGCCTGCTGCTCTTCTTTTTCCTTGACGCCGCACCCGCCGATTCCCAGGAGCGGCGCAGGATCAGAATCTCGAACGCCAATTTCAGCTTCACCGCGTTGCCGCTGATCGCCGCGCGCGACTGGAAATTTTTCGCCGGAGAGGGACTGGACGTCGAAATCATTCTCATGCGCTCGTCGGCCGCGGCCGCGGCGCTGGTCTCGGGAGATCTCGATTACCAGTCGGGCATCGGAACGGCGACCGTGGGCGCAAGCTTGAGCGGGCTCGATTCCCGCGCCGTCTGGGCCTCGACCAACCGGATCGTCTACTGGCTCATGGCGCGGCCGGAGATTAAAAGCCTGCAGGATCTGCGGCAGAAGCGCATCGGCGTGTCCGGCCTCGGCGGGACGAGCCACGTCGCGTTAACCTTCGCGCTGGAAAAGCAGGGATTCAAGGCGAAGGATTTTATCATCCTGTCCGTGCCGCCGATGCAGCTCGTCTCGTCGCTCGAATCGAAATTCCTCGACGCCGCCTCGCTCAACCCTCCGTATATGTTCTTCGCCCAGCGGCAGGGCTTTCATAAGCTCCTCGACGTCGGCGCGCTGGTCGAGATGCCGTCCGGCGGCCTCACCACGATGTTGAAAACCATCCGGACACGTCCGGACGAGGTCAAACGATTGATTCGCGCGCTGCAACTCGCGAAGAAAGAGATGCTCAAGTCGAGAGAAAAAACCCTCGACCTGATCACGCGGGTCCTCAATATGGACCGGGACACCGCCGCCGACACCTATAGCCTGGTGCAGACGAACTTCAACGACACCGGCATACCGACTCCCGAAGGCATGAACAACATCATCAAGATGATCCAGTCTCAGCTCAAGCCCTCGGCCAAGACGATGTCGTTTCAGGATGTCGCCGAGCCCCGGTTCGCCGTCGAAGTGGCGCGCGATCTCGGTTATAAAATCGACTGACGCTCACGGCGCTCATCCGGCTATGATAATCCGTAGGCTGATGCGGGAGGGACTATGAAAATTCGCCGACTGCTAAAGCGATCCGTTTTGTCCGTCGCGACATTACTGCTGGCCGGGCTTTGGCTCATCCCCAAAGTCGCGGCTCAGGAAAACTTCTACAAGGGAAAAATCATCAAGGTCGTCATCGGGACGACGCCGGGCGCGCTGTACGACCAATGGTCGCGCGTGATTGCGGCGCACATGGGAAAACACATTCCCGGAAACCCCGAGCTCGTGCCGCAAAATATGCCGGGCGCGGGTCACAAGATCGCCGCCAACTATGTCTACAAAGTTGCGAAACCGGACGGGCTTACGCTGATCGGATCGATCGTGCCGTCGCTCTATTTCGATCAACTCTTGGGGCGACCGGAAGTCCAATACGACTGGGCCAAGTTCGTCTGGATCGGCGCTCCCGTAAAGGGCGAGAGCCAGATGTACATGCGCGCCGACAGCCCGTACAAGACGATGGACGACGTGCGCAAAGCCGCCGAGCCGCCCAGGTGCGGGAGTCAGTCCACTTCGGATCAGGCGTATTTCCTGCCGAAGCTTTTCGAGGAGACACTGGGAACCAAGTTCAAACTGGTCACCGGTTATCCCGGAGGACCGGAAATCGACCTCGCCGTCGAGCGCGGCGAGATTCATTGCCGCGCTTTTACCATCGAGGCGTTTTTCGCCCGCGAGCCGTATCTTTCGTGGGTGAAGAACAAATTCGTACGCAATATCATTCAGACTGGCCGCCACAAAGATCCGCGCCTGCCCGACACACCGACGATTTACGAGCTGATGGATCGCTACAAAACGACCGACGCGGGACGCCGCCTCGCGACCGTGATGCTGGCGGCGGATGAGCTTGGCCGGCCGATGCTGGGAAGTCCCGGCATCCCCGCCGACCGGGTGAAGATTTTGCGCGAGGCATTCGAGAAAACCATGAAAGACCCGGAGTTCCTGGCGGAGGTCGCCAAGAGGAAATACGAATTGAACCCGACGCGAGGCGAAGAGCTGGAGCGCATCGTCAAGGAATCGATGTCGCAGCCGCAGGAGATTATTCAGAGAATGAAAAAGGTGTTGGAGGAATAACAGCGGCGGTAGAAAGGATGCTGCCTTTTGACATTCATCCGGCTCTGGGGGTTACCGGCTCTCCCTGCGTGGCACGCAGAATCCGCGCGGATGCCGGCGAATCAGAGGTACCGACAGCTTCATCCAGGACGTCGCCCGGAGGAGGCGAGGGAAGATAACGGGAAAGCTCGCCCTGAACGTACTCGGCATGATGCTTCAGATAGCGGGAAACCGCGCCATCGAAAGCGAACCCTCCAACGCGGCAGGATATTTCCAGCGCTCAAAGTATCGTTGTTTTTGCAAACAGGTTGTTGAAAATCGCCCGTTCATTCTTGAGTTTTCTAAAACACTTTGACGGGATATCCGGCGAGGTCGATGCGCAACGTCGGGATTGACAACGGGGCTGAAACTCTACTAAATGACGTGAAAAGAAATCAGCTCGGCATCATCCGTCAAGAAGGAGGCGAAACTTGGCGACATCGGTCATTGCACCCATGGTGGGAAAAGTTCTGAAGATCGAGAAGAAAGCCGGCGAGCGCGTCGAGGAAGACGACGTGGTCGTGGTTCTCGAAGCGATGAAAATGGAGATCCCGGTCGTGGCGCCGGTTTCCGGGACCGTGAAAGAAATCAAGGTCGCGCCGGGCCAGGCGGTCGAGGCGGAACAAGTCCTCGCCGAGATCGAATAGATCTCCTCCCGATCGTCTAGCAGACTGCTGAAAAACCCTCCGTTCACCCTTCGACAAGCTCAGGGCGAACGATGCATGTGTTAAAATCGTTGAAGATTTTCCGTTCTACTGAGCTTGCCGAAGTATGAGCCCGTCGAAGCACGAAAACTCTTTTTTCAGCAGCCTGCTAGGAGAAAATGAATGGATACTTGGACGTTTGGTTGGACGCTGGCGCTGGTCGGCATGGGCGGAACCATGCTGGTGTTGTGGATTTTAAGTCTGCTCATCCTTTTGCTCAAGAAAGTCTTCCCCTATCAGCCCGAAGAGTCGGCAGCCAAGAAAGGTTAGTTTATTCCCATGGAGTCCGCGCTTTTTCCCGACCTTCAAGGCCTCTTCCCGGGCATCGCGAATCTCGGCTTCGGTCATGTGATCATGATCATGGTCGGCTCCGCGCTGCTCTACCTCGGCATAAAAAAAGGCTACGAGCCGCTGCTTCTGGTGCCGATCGGCTTCGGCGCGATCCTGGTCAATATTCCGCTGGCGGATATGATGGGAAAGGAGGGGTTTCTCCGTTTTTTTTACGACGCCGGCGTGCTCACCGAAGTGTTTCCGCTGCTGATCTTCATCGGCATCGGCGCCATGACCGACTTCCAGCCGCTGTTGGAGAATCCGAAAATCATTCTGCTCGGCGCGGCGGGCCAGTTCGGGATCTTTCTCACGCTGCTGCTCGCCCTGGCGGTCGGCTTCGACAAGCTGGAGGCGGTCGCCGTCGCGATCATCGGCGCTTGCGACGGGCCGACGGCGATCTACGTGAGTTCGAAGTTCGCGCCGCATTTGCTCGGCCCGATTTCCGTCGCGGCCTACTCCTACATGTCCCTGGTGCCGCTGATCCAGCCGCCGATCATGCGCCTGCTCACGACCGACAGGGAGCGCAAGATCGTCATGGGCGTCGTGAAACAGCCGGTATCGAAGACGGCGAAGATTCTCTTTCCCATCGTCGTGACGATCTTCGCTTCTATCCTCGCCCCCAAAGGCGCGCCGCTGATCGGCACCATCATGCTGGGAAACCTGATGAAGGAAAGCGGCGTCGTCGACCGGTTAAAGAGCGCGTCCGAAAACGAGATCGCCAATATCGTCACGCTGCTCCTGGGATTGTGCATCGGTGCGACGATGGAAGCCGACAAATTCCTGCGCGCTCAAACGCTTTTGATTTTGGGCCTCGGCTTTGTGGCCATCAGTCTGGACACCGCCGTCGGCGTGCTCTTCGGCAAGCTCATGTGCTTCTTCACCGGCGGCAAAATCAACCCCCTGATCGGCGCGGCTGGCATCTCCGCTTTTCCGATGTCCGCGCGCGTCGTTCAAGTCGAAGGGCAAAAATACAACAAGAAGAATTATCTGCTCATGCACGCGATGAGCGCGAATGCGGGGGGCCAGATCGGCTCGGTCATCGCCGCTGCCGTGATGCTCTCCGTGCTCCAGGGCATGGGCATCATCGGCGGCTGATCGGGCTCCAGTATGGCGAAATCCAGAGAAGAGCTGCAGAAAAAACTCGCCGCTCTAGAGCGCAAGGCGCTCGACCCCGACCCGAAAGCCGCCGCCAAACAACGCGCCGAAGGCAAGCTCACCGCCCGCGAGCGCATCGACAAGCTCTTGGATCCGGGCAGCTTCGTCGAAGAATTCATGCTGGCCGAGACGCAATGCGCCGAATTCGGCATGGCGGAGAAGAAGCTGCCGTCGGACGGGGTGGTCACGGGCTTCGGCAAGGTGGAGGGGCGCCCCGTCTACGTCTATTCCCAGGACCGCGCGGTCCTCGCCGGCTCCGTCGGCAGCGCCCATGCCGAAAAGATCGCCTATGTCATTCAGACGGCGCGCAAGCTCGGGGTGCCGGTCATCGGGCTCAACGATTCCGCGGGGGCGCGTATTCAAGAAGGGCTTTCCGTCACTAGCGCGATAGGAAAGATCTTCTTCGAAAACAGCATCGCCTCCGGCTGCATCCCGCAGATCTCCGCGATCATGGGCCCCTGCATCGGCGTCGGCTCCTACTCTCCCGCGCTGACCGATTTTATCCTCATGGTCCAGAATACGAGCCAGATGTTCATCACCGGCCCGGCGGTGATCAAAGAGGTGCTCGGCGAAACCGTCACGATGGAGGAGCTGGGGGGGACGAAAATCCATTCCGAAGTTTCCGGCGTGGCGGATCTGGTCGCCAAGAACGACGAAGAATGCCTCGCCATGATCCGGCGGCTGCTGAGCTTTTTGCCGTCCAGCTTCGAGTCGGCCCCGCCGCGCAAAAACACCACCGACGACCCGGCGCGCGCCCTCGACGCGCTCGAGAAAATCGTCCCCGGCGACATGCGCCAGGCCTATAACATCCTTCAGGTCATCAAAGCCGTCGTGGACGACGGCGACTTTCTCGAGCTGAAAGCGAAATTTGCGCGCAATCTCGTCATCGGTCTCGGCCGCCTCGACGGATACCCCGTCGGCTTCGTCGCCAACCAGCCGATGTTTCTGGCCGGCAGCCTGGACGTCGATGCGTCGGACAAAGCGGCGCGCTTCATCCGCTTTTGCGACGCCTTCAACATCCCCGTCGTGACGCTGATGGACGTGCCGGGTTTCTTCCCCGGCAAACAGCAGGAAGAGAAGGGAATCATCCGCCACGGCGCGAAGATGCTTTACGCCTACGCGGAGGCGACGGTGCCCAAGGTCACCGTCGTGCTGCGCAAGGGCTACGGCGGCGCGAAGCAGGCGATGTGCACGCGCGAGATGGGGGCGGATCAGCTGCTGGTCTGGCCGGGGGTCGAGCTGGCGGTGATGGGCGGCGGGGGCGCCGTGAATGTTCTTTACCGACGCGAGATCGAGCAATCCGCGGAGCCGGAAAAGACGCGCCGGGAAAAATTGGCGGAATACGGCGAGCGGTTCAGCGGCCCTTTCGAGGCGCTGGCGAAGCAGTTCGCTCACGCCGTGATCCCACCGGCCGAAACGCGCAGGCGCTTGATTAAAGCTCTAGAGATTTTACGGCAAAAGAAAGAAGAGCGGCCGAGAAAGAAGCACGATGTGATGCCGGTCTAGGCCGGCTTGAGTTACGCGAGATGCGAATTTCCGTTCGTCGCCCGCCGGACTTCATTCACGCAGGGTATGTTGACGATAAACCTTGACCCCTTGCCCGGCGCGCTGTCCACCTCGATCGTGCCCCCCATCTGTTGGGTGAACTGCTTGACGATATAGAGGCCGAGTCCCACACCGCCGTAAGAACGGGTCTCCGAGCCGTCCACCTGGCGGAACTTCTCAAAGATAATAGGCAGCATCTCTTGCAAGATTCCGACGCCCGTATCGGACACCGAGATCGGGCTGGGGGGGCCAGCGTTCGCGTGGAGCGAAGACGGTCGAGCTTGACGTAGGCTAACGCAAGACCTGAACTGTGGATTAGGATTGCTGATTACTCGAATTGCAACTGCTTTTCTCGCCTCCGTATTGTTCCGCCGCCGCTCCGATTGACGGCGACCCATTACCATGGTAATTAACGACCATGGCACTCGCACAATCAAAAGTTACTGCCCAGGGGCAAATTTCTGTTCCCGCCGAGGTGCGACGAAAACTCGGCATCGGCCCCGGCTCGGTTTTGGAGTGGGATGAGGAAGGCGATGCGGTCGTCGTTCGCAAAGCCGGTCGGTACTCCTCAGAGGATATTCACCGAGCGATCTTTCCCAAACGCTCCCCCAGCCCGAAGAAGCTGGAAGACTTCGATAAAGGGGTGCTGCGCCACATGAAAGCCAAGCATGCGCGCCGTTGACACGAACGTTTTGGTTCGTCTTGTCACGCGCGACGACGGGAAGCAGGTCGTAGCTGCGGAATCTTTCATTAGCAAAGGCGCGTGGGTATCGAATCTGGTGCTCATTGAGGCGACCTGGGTTCTTGCAGCCGTATACGAACTCACTCACCCGGAAATAGCGACTGCGGTCGAGATGCTCCTGCATCACAGAGATCTCACAATCCAAGACTCCGGTACTGTCGCCGCCGCACTGGAGCACTACCGTCGCCGTCCGGCGCTGGGGTTCTCCGATTGTTTGATTCTCGAAGTAGCTCGGAAAGCCGGTCACGTTCCTTTGGGCACCTTTGACCGAGGTCTTGGAAAGCTCGATGGAGCTGAAAGATTGTAGGCAGATCACACGGCGCGTTGAATCTCTACGAAAACGCCGCCAATTTCCCGCGACCCGCACCCCGAATTCGAAACGGCCACATTCCATGACGGGCTGTTGGACGTGTCCGCGATGGCGCTGGAGCGCGCCAAGCTGAAGAAGTAACGGGCGGCGATGTAATGAATGAAGAAAGTCGAGTTGTAGAAGTCTGACCCTGGCAGCCGTCCCTCTTCTTTCTTCTATAGAAAGAAGACCTCCAGGCCAAACGCCTCGCGCTCTCCAACTAAGAAATCCAGCGGATCGAAACGATCACGCTGTAAAGTGGAACCCCGCGCCGGTTTCTTCCCTTATCTCGCATCTAACCTGGCAGCCGCAGAATTCTTTTGATAGAGTCGTGGCCGGCCGATGATCGCTGACCCCGTCGCATTCGCACATTATTTTCCCAATGACCAATACCGTTTCAGAAGCTCGACATAGCAAAATTATCCAACTCATCGCCAAGGAACTCGGCGTTGGGCCTCAGCAGGTCGCTGCCGCCGTCCTACTGCTCGACGAAGGTTCGACCGTGCCCTTCATCGCGCGCTACCGCAAGGAGGCGACCGGCAACCTGGACGACACGCAGCTCCGCAATCTGGAAGAACGGCTGGCGTATCTGCGCGAGCTGGAAGAACGGCGCGCGGCGATCCTGGCCTCGATCGAGGAACAGGGGAAACTCACCGGCGAGTTGCGCGCCGCCATCGAGGCGGCCGCCACCAAGCAAACACTGGAAGACATCTACCTGCCCTACAAGCCCAAGCGCCGCACGCGCGCGCAGATTGCGCGCGAGGCCGGGATGGAGCCGCTGGCCGACGCGCTGTTCGCCGATCCCACGCTCGACCCCGAGCAAGAAGCGGCGAAGTATGTGAACGGAAAACCTGCCGACGAGAACGGCGTTCCCGACGCGCAAGCCGCGCTCGATGGCGCGCGCGACATTCTTGCCGAGCGTTTTGCCGAGACCGCCGAACTGTTGGCCAAACTGCGCGCCCGCATGTGGGAACAGGGCATCGTCACTTCCAAGGTAATGAAAGGCAAGGAGACGGCCGAGGAAGAAAAATTCCGCGATTACTACGCCTATTCGGAAACGATACGCACCATCCCCTCGCATCGCGCGCTCGCGCTCTTTCGGGGCCAAAACGTTGGCGTGCTGAAAATCGAACTGGGTCTGGGCGAAAAAATCGACGGCACCGGCAGCGCCACCGCGCCACATCCGTGCGTAGCGATGATCGCCGCGCATTTCGGCATCGAAGACCGCGGCCGTCGCGCCGATAAGTGGCTGGCCGACGTCTGCCACTGGACGTGGCGCGTCAAGGCGCACCCGCATATCGGCGCGGAGCTGCTAATGCAATTACGCGAAGCGGCGGAAGCCGAGGCAATCAAAATCTTCGGCCGGAATCTGCACGAGCTGCTACTGGCGGCGCCCGCCGGCCCCAAGGCCGTGCTCGGCCTCGACCCTGGCATACGCACCGGCTGCAAAGCGGCGGTCGTCGATGCCACCGGCAAGCTGCTGGAAACGGCCACCATCTACCCGCACCAGCCGCGCAATGACTGGCAGGGATCGCTGGCGACGCTGGCGCGCCTGGTGGTGCAGCACGGCGTCGAGCTGATCTCGATCGGCAACGGCACCGCCAGCCGCGAGACCGACAAGCTCGCCGCCGAGGCGATCAAGCTGGTCGCGGCAAAGAAGCCGGAACATAAACTGACCAAGATCGTGGTCAGCGAAGCCGGCGCCTCGGTCTATTCGGCGTCGGCATTTGCCGCCGCGGAGTTTCCCGAGCTGGACGTGAGCCTGCGCGGCGCCGTGTCCATCGCCCGGCGCCTGCAAGACCCGTTAGCCGAGCTGGTGAAGATCGATCCCAAGTCGATCGGCGTCGGCCAATATCAGCACGACGTGAACCAGCGAGCGCTCGCCCGCTCGCTCGACGCGACGGTCGAAGACTGTGTCAACGCGGTGGGCGTGGACGTCAATACGGCTTCGGCGCCGCTGCTCGCGCGGGTGTCGGGGTTGAACAGCGCGCTGGCGAAAAACATCGTCGAGTACCGAGACGCCAACGGCCCGTTCCCGAATCGCAAAAAATTACGCAAGGTGCCGCGCCTGGGCGACAAGACCTTCGAGCAGGCCGCAGGCTTTCTTCGCATCAACGACGGCGACAATCCGCTTGACCGCTCTTCGGTCCACCCGGAGGCCTATCCGGTGGTCGAGCGCATTCTAGCGCGCATCGGCAAAGGCCTCGTCGAAGTGATGGGCCGGCCGGCGGCGCTGCAGGGGCTTTCGCCCGCCGAATTCACCGATGACAAGTTCGGCGTGCCGACGGTACGCGACATCTTGACCGAGCTGGAAAAGCCCAGCCGCGATCCGCGCCCCGAATTCAAAACCGCCACGTTCCAGGACGGCGTTGAGTCTCTTTCCGACCTGCAACCCGGCATGATCCTCGAAGGCGTAGTGACCAACGTCGCCGCCTTCGGCGCCTTCGTCGATGTCGGCGTGCACCAGGACGGCCTCGTGCACGTCTCCGCGCTGGCGAACAGATTCGTCAAAGACCCGCACCAAGTCGTCAAGCCCGGCCAGATCATCAAGGTGAAGGTGATGGAAGTCGACGTGAAGCGCCAGCGCATCTCGCTCACCATGCGCCTCGACGACGCACCCGGCGCCGGGCCGCGCTCAAGCGACACGCGCCCACAAGACCCCAGGCGCGCGGAGCACGCCCCCAAGCCCGGCGGAGCGATCGCGATGGCGCTGGAGCGCGCCAAGCTTAAAAAGTAACTAAGCGGCGGCTCAAAACTCGCCCTTCAGCCAAATTGATAAAGGAACCGACAACGGTCTACTCTTGTGATTAAAATCAACCAACTTTCTAAATCCTATTCCACGCACGCGCTTTTCACGGACGTCAATTTCCAAATGAACGCCGGCGATCGCTTGGGTCTCGTCGGGCGCAATGGACATGGGAAGACCACTCTCTTTAGACTTATTTTAAAACAAGAAGAGCCGGACGTTGGGCACATTGGCATCCCGCGAAATTATAAAATCGGCCATCTCGAGCAGCATTTGCATTTTACGCAGCCGACGATTTTAGACGAGGCCGCTTTAGGGCTGGCGGAAGAAGAATCCCACTCGACTTACAAAGCCGAAGCCATCTTGTTTGGACTGGGGTTTACGCACCCGGATCTTGCTAAGCCCCCTCAAGAGTTTTCGGGTGGTTTCCAAATTCGGATCAACCTCGCGAAACTTTTGCTTTCAGAATCCAATTTGCTTTTACTCGATGAGCCGACGAACTATCTTGACCTTCCCTCGGTTCGTTGGATCACGCGATTCCTGTCTAATTTTAAGGGCGAGCTTATTTTGATTTCGCATGATCGCGATTTTATGGACGGGGTCACGACGCACACCGCCGTTATCCACCGTCAAAAGGTTCGAAAATTCGAGGGGGGAACCGCAAAGGCGTATTCTCAAATCGCCCTTGAAGAAGAGATCCACGATAAAACACGCGTCAACGAGGAGAAGAAGCGATCCCATGCCGAGGACTTTATCCGTCGATTCAGGGCGCAGGCTTCAAAGGCAAAAATGGTTCAGTCTCGAATTAAGATGCTGGGAAAGCTCCCGCAGCTCGAAGAGTTATCGGAGCTTCAAGATCTAGATTTTGAATTTAGACACGCAAAGTTCAACGCCAAGACTCTACTGGAAGTGAACCATGTCGCTTTCGGTTACACCCCGGGCCATCTGTTGTTCAGCGGCCTCAATCTGACCATCAAGGCGGGCGACCGGATCGGCGTCATCGGAAAAAACGGCAAAGGCAAGTCGACTCTTTTGAACGTTTTGTCGGGAGACTGCAAGCCGGCGACGGGTGCAATCAAAACTCACCCGGATATGAAAATGGGTTACTTCGGACAAACCAACATTCAACGTCTCAATCCAAAGTTTACCGTCGAGCAAGAGCTCGAACACGCCAATCCCATACTGACCCGCACCCAGGTGCGAAATATTTGCGGGACGATGATGTTTGGAGGCGATCTGGCTTTAAAGAAAATATCCGTGTTGTCGGGCGGTGAAAAAAGTCGAACGCTGCTGGGAAAAATACTCGCTCATCCTTCAAACCTCCTATTGCTGGACGAGCCGAACAATCACCTGGACATGCAGTCGATCGACGCCCTGATCGAGAGTTTGCAAGAATTTCCAGGCGCTTCTTTATTCGTGACGCATAATGAGCGCATGCTGCGGGCGCTCGCCACCCGGCTCGTCGTATTTCATCGCGGGCGAGTGGACGTTTTCAATTCGACTTACGATGACTTTTTAGAAACCGTCGGTTGGGAAGACGAGGGCGACGGCAGGGCAGGACAAAAACAGCCTTCCTCCCGTACTAATTTCCAGGAGAAAAGAGAGATAGAAAAGGCGGAGCGCAAAAACAAGGCCCGACTGGAAAAACTCGAAACCGAAATCATCGCTAGCGAAAACACATTAAATGTGTGCAACGAACAACTCGTCGTGGCATCCAACCGCGGCAACCTTGTCCAGATGAGAGAACTTTCGGAAAAACTCAGCCATACGGCCAAGGCGATTAAGGATCTGTATCGCGAGTATGAAGGATAGAATTTCGGTTTTGGTTGATCACCGCCGGCCGGCTCCGTTTGTTGCACAATCCAACCTGACACGGTAGCTTTAACAGATTCACTCGAGACGGAAACACTTCACTTTATGATTCTGCTGAAAAACCTCGTCTGCCCTTCGACTAAGCTCAGGGCGAACGGAAATTACATTGATAACATTAACAATTTTCCGTTCGTGCTGAGGCTCTTCAAGCATGAACGGTGGTTTTTCACCAGAATCGAAAGCCGGGCCTGACCCCTACCCCTGACTCTGCCCCCAGAACCCGCGATACGTAGAAGGGCCGGAGCAGGATTGAGTGTAGCAACCTTCCTGCTCGGCATGGTTGCCAATTCATATCACCTAGTGCTATAGTTACCAAGACGAAGACGAACGCCGCCGTGTCCATCTACAAGACCCGATCTTTCGCGCGCTGGGTGAAGCGCGAAGGTCTAGCCGACCGCGATCTGTGTGACGCGGTGGTAGAAATGCAGAAGGGTCTTATCGACGCGCGTCTTGGCGGAGGACTTATCAAAAAGCGTGTCGCGCGTTCGGGGCATGGAAAGCGCGGCGGTTATCGGGTGATTCTTGCCTCAAACCTCGGCGACCGATGGGTATTCATGTTCGGATTCGCCAAGAACGAGCGGGACAACGTCGATGACGATGAACTGCGATTGATGAAACGGCTCGCGTCTGCATTTCTGGAGATGGACGACCGGATGTTGAAACAAGCGCTAACCTCGGGAGAAATTTTGGAGATACATCATGGCTAACAAAAGACTGCGCGAAGAGATGTTCGAGACCGCGCGAGGCTTGTACGACCTCGGCGCAATTGACGCGGAGACGCTGCGTGGATTCGACGCCTCGAAGCTGCCGCCGGTCAAACTATATCGCCCCACGGACATCAAACGCCTGCGGCTGAGGGCCAAAGCAAGCCAGGCGGTCTTTGCCGCTTATCTCAATACCAGCGTTTCCACGGTTCAGAAATGGGAGATCGGCGCAAAGAAACCGAGTGGACTCGCGCTGAAGTTGCTCAACATCGTTGAGCGCAAAGGACTGCAAGAGTTGGCATAGCCGGTTCGGTATGCCATGCAGCGAAAGGCAAGGCCCCCGTGGTCCATGCACCAGAGTCCTCTGTTGACAAACAATCTCAATCACTGACGGCCTCGTGCACGTGTCCGCGCTGGCGAACAAATTCGTCAAAGTTGCGGGCTCAGTGTGAGCGGGAGCGAGGCCAGGTCTTGGAATTACACACTGTCGCAGTGCGAGATGGGAGCCTAGTAGTGTGAGCAAGTTATATCGGACCCTGATTGCAAGTGAATCGATCGGTGAGAACAATAAGTCATTGCTCAGCACAACGGCAAATTTTGGTATCGGATTGCAAAAACAGAGATTGTAATGATTGTTATGTCAGACCCCGATACTTGTTATGTCAGACCCCGATACATGAATGAAGAAAGTCGAGTTGTAGAAGTCTGACCCTGGCAGCCTCCTATAAGCACGTCCCTCTTCTTTCTTCTATAGAAAGAAGACCTCCAGGCCAAACGCCTCGCGCTCTCCAACTAAGAAATCCAGCGGATCGAAACGATCACGCTGTAAAGTGGAACCCCGCGCCGGTTTCTTCCCTTATCTCGCATCTAACCTGGCAGCCGCAGAATTCTTTTGATAGAATCGTGGCCGGCCGATGATCGCTGACCCCGTCGCATTCGCATATTATTTTCCCAATGACTAATACCGTTTCAGAAGCTGCACACATCAAAATTATCCAACTCATCGCCAAGGAACTCGGCGTCGGGCCTCAGCAGGTCGCTGCCGCCGTCGCGCTGCTCGACGAAGGTTCGACCGTGCCCTTCATCGCGCGCTATCGCAAGGAGACGACCGGCAACCTGGACGACACGCAGCTCCGCAACCTGGAAGAACGGCTGCTGTACCTGCGCGAGCTGGAAGAACGGCGCGCGGCGATTCTGGCCTCGATCGAGGAACAGGGGAAACTCACCGGCGAGTTGCGCGCCGCCATCGAGGCGGCCGCCACCAAGCAAACACTGGAAGACATCTACCTGCCCTACAAGCCCAAGCGCCGCACGCGCGCGCAGATTGCGCGCGAGGCCGGGATGGAGCCGCTGGCCGACGCGCTGTTCGCCGATCCCACGCTCGACCCCGAGCAAGAAGCGGCGAAATACGTGAACGTGGACAACGGCGTTCCCGACGCGCAAGCCGCGCTCGATGGCGCGCGCGACATTCTTGCCGAGCGTTTTGCCGAGACCGCCGAACTGTTGGCCAAACTGCGCGCCCGCATGTGGCATCGGGCATCGGGGTCAGACATAACAATCATTACAATTTCGTCCAGCGCAAGAATTTCGCGTCGGGCATGGAGCCACCGTCAAATCTTGGGATTGGCGCTTATCCTATTTTCCAATCGATCACTCCAGTTCTTCAGCTTTGCTTATCATCCCATCGCATCCCTAATTCGCTTGCGCCCGTGCGGCGAGCGTTCGTTTTCAGCCAGACTGCTCTCTTTCTTGCAGAATCCAATCCAACCTGACAGGTTAGCGTTAACAAAAAGTCAATACGAATGCCTGGCACCAATCGCATATCAGTGCAAGTAAGCCCCGTAGTTGTGTCGCCAACGTTCCAGCTGTTCAAGCCGTTCAAAACGTTCTGCTGCTCGTAGGTTTTTTGATCTTTCCGCGCATGGCCCGAAGAAGCCGTAGCTTGGATTGTCGTATTGTTCACTTAGTGATATAGTTACAAGAATGAAGCGAGTTTTCCTGACCCGTCGTTTCACTCGCTGGATGAGTAAAACCGACCTTTCGGTTAAAGCTCTTTGCAAGGCGGTCGAGGAGATGGAGCAAGGACTCATTGATGCCAACCTCGGCGGCGGAATCATAAAAAAACGTGTCGCACTACCCGGCCGCGGCAAGAGAGGCAGCACTCGCACATTGGTTGCAACAAACAATGCCAATCGATGGTTCTTCTTATTTGGCTTTGAAAAAAACGAACGAGACAATATAAGCGCAAAAGAGTTAAGCGCCCTGAAATCTCTTGCGGCCGATCTTCTCCAGATGGGCGCGACTCAATTGGACGCCGCAGTCGCGGTTAGAACGTTACAGGAGATATGCCATGAAAGCTAAGACACAACGTAAAAGTCGAATTCTTGAGGCCGTTCATGAGACCGCGACGGATCTTCATGCAGCCGGATTCATTACAAAGCGGAGAATGCGTGAGTACGACGCGCTCTGTCTCACTCCCATACCCCGCTACTCACGCAACAAGATTCGTGCGTTAAGGGAGCGGCATCGAATCAGCCAAGCTGTCCTGGCGACTGTACTAAACACCAGCCTTTCAACCGTCCGTCAATGGGAGATTGGCGCCAAACACCCAAGTGGTCCATCGCTCAAGCTGCTTGACCTACTCGATCGGAAGGGATTGGACGTACTCATCTAGCTCTAGCCGGTGGGTCAGTTTATCAGGCTGCACGGGAAAAGGTTTGAAACCCGTGTCAGACTTGAGTTGTCGCGTTATTGCCTAACCAGTCGCCTCAGACCGATCGCCTGAAGAACCGGAACCACGGTCAAATCTTGGGATCAGCGCTTATCCTATTTTCCAATCGCTCACTCCAGTTCTTCAGCTTAGCTTATCGCCCCATGGCGTCCCTATTTCGCTTGCGCTCGTTGGGCGAGCGTTCCTTTTTCAGCCAGACTACTCGCTTTCTTGCAGAATCCAATCCAACCTGACAGGTTAGCGTTAACAAATTCAATCCGGAGGTACACAACTTCAATTCATGAGCACTGAACCCAACAAAGTCATCTATTCGATGGTCGGCGTTAGTAAATTCTACGACAAGAAGGCCGTTCTCAAAGACATCTATCTCTCCTATTTCTACGGCGCCAAGATCGGCGTGATCGGTCTCAACGGCTCGGGGAAATCGTCGCTCTTGCGCATCCTGGCGGGCGTCGACAAGGAATTCAACGGCGAGGCCGCCGTCTCGCCGGGCTATACCGTCGGCTATCTGGAGCAGGAGCCGTTGATCGACGATGCGCGAACGGTGCGCGAGGTCGTGGAAGAAGCCGTAAAAGAGACCGTCGATCTGCTGAAAGAGTTTGAAGCGATCAACGCCAAGTTCGGCGAAACGATGTCCGACGACCAAATGAACGCGCTGCTCGAGCGGCAGGGCGAGGTGCAGGAAAAGCTCGACCATCAGGACGCCTGGGATCTCGACGCGCGGCTGGAGATGGCCATGGACGCGCTGCGCTGTCCGCCGCCCGACACGCCGGTGAAGGTGTTGTCCGGGGGCGAACGGCGCCGGGTCGCGCTCTGCCGGTTACTCTTGCAAAAGCCCGACATTCTTCTGCTCGACGAGCCGACGAATCATCTCGATGCGGAGTCGGTTGCGTGGCTCGAACATCACCTCAAGAGTTATCCGGGAACGATCATCGCGGTGACCCACGATCGATATTTTCTCGACAACGTCGCCGGCTGGATTCTGGAACTCGATCGCGGCCAGGGCATTCCCTACAAAGGGAATTACACCTCGTGGCTGGAACAGAAGCAGGAGCGTCTGCGCCGCGAGGAGAAGTCTCAAAGCGGGAGGCAGAAGACGCTCGAACGCGAGCTCGAATGGATTCGCATGTCGCCCAAAGCGCGGCGCGCGAAGGGCAAAGCGCGCATCACCGCGTATGAGGCATTGCTCGGCGAGGAATCGCAGAAGCGGCGGGAAGATTTGGAGATTCACATTCCGCCGGGGCCGCGCCTGGGCCACGTCGTGATCGAAGCGGAGAAGGTCAGCAAAGCGTACGGCGATAACCTGCTGGTGGACGACATGACCTTCGCGCTGCCTCCCGGCGGCATCGTCGGCGTGATCGGTCCGAACGGCGCCGGCAAGACGACGCTGTTTCGCATGATCGCGGGGCAGGAAAAACCCGACGGCGGAAGTATCCGAATCGGTGAAACGGTCGCGCTGGGCTACGTCGATCAGAGCCGCACGCTCGATCCGAAGAAATCGATCTGGGAAGAAATCACGGGCGGCGCGGATGTACTCAAGCTCGGTGCCCGCGAGGTGAACTCGCGCGCCTACGTGGCGCGATTCAATTTTGGCGGCACGGATCAACAAAAAAAAGTCGGCCAGTTGTCGGGCGGCGAGCGCAATCGCGTCCATCTGGCGAAGATGTTGAAAGAGGGCGCGAACGTTTTATTGCTCGACGAGCCGACGAATGACCTGGATGTGAACACGCTGCGCGCGCTGGAAGAGGCGTTGGAAAATTTCGCCGGCTGCGCGGTGGTGATCTCCCACGATCGCTGGTTTCTCGATCGCATCGCGACGCATATCCTCGCGTTCGAGGGCGACAGCAAGGTGGTTTGGTTCGACGGCAACTATTCTGAATACGAGGCCGACCGAAAGAGCCGGCTGGGCGCAGCCGCGGAGCGGCCGCATCGGATCAAGTACCGGCAGTTGACGCGAGGGTGAATGCGGTTCTGGAGGAAACAACATGACCTTGACTGCCTATAACCACGTTCCTCTTCCATCTTTTATGTATGGCACGGCGTGGAAAAAGGAGGCCACGACCCGACTGGCGCAATTAGCCGCAGATTCAGGCTTCACGGCCATCGACACGGCCAATCAACTGATCCATTACCAGGAAGCTTTGGTGGGCGAGGCCTTAGAGGCGCCGAAGGAAAGGGACGGATGGAGGAGATCGAATCGTTGAATACGCCGGAGTCCGAGGGGTACATTTACGTCCGAGAACTCGCCGTGATGGAAGCGCTGATCCGGCGCATCGGCGCGGCCGAAAGGGTCGCGCTGGACACCGAGGCCGACAGTCTGCACAACTATTTCGAAAAGGTCTGTTTGGTCCAGCTTTCGTTTGGAGGCGAGCACTACCTCGTCGACCCTCTTTCCGGTTTGGACCTGACCGGATTCTTGGAAGCCCTGGCCGAGAAGCCGTTGATTCTGCACGGCGGCGACTACGACCTGCGCATGATGCGAGCCTCGATGGACTTCAGACCGCGCCGTGAAGTTTTCGACACCATGATTGCGGCGCAGTTGCTCGGGATCGAACAGATCGGGCTGGCCGCCCTCATCGAGCGATTCTTTGATATCACGATTGGAAAAGAAGGGCAGAAATCGGACTGGTCGCTCCGGCCGCTTAGTGAAAAGCAACTGCATTACGCGGTCAACGACACCCGTTTTCTCGAGCCGCTCGCCGAACACATGCGCGGCGAGCTGAGCGGGCGGGGAAGGGTCGATTGGCACAGGGAAAGTTGCCGGGCGATGGTGGAGTCGACCGGACGTGATAATGCGCGCGACCCCGAGGAAGCCTGGCGCATCAAGGGAGCCGGGCGGCTGACCCGCCGCCAACTGGCCTATCTGCGAGAGCTCTGGCGCTGCCGCGACATGCATGCCCGGCGGGCCAACCTGCCAGCCTTCAAGGTCTTTGGGAATCAACAAATCCTGGACCTCCTCCAATGGGCGGAGTCCCACCCCGGCGTGCCGCTGCACCAAGGACCCAAATTGCCGCGAAACATAGTCGGGTCGCGGTTGAGCACGCTCGAGGAGGCGATTGCGCGGGCGGCCGGAATGGCCCAGGCGCAATGGCCGGAACTTAGAACATTCGACCGCGGCGACGCTCCACGCACCGACTGCAAGGAGCAGATCGACGCGCTGCGCGGCGAATGCGCGCGAATCGCCAAGGAGTTGGAGATCGCCCCATCGATTTTGGCGCCCAGAGCCGCGCTCGAGGCCATCGCCCGGAGCCGGCCTCGGACCCTCGATGAGATTATGGAAAGCGGATGCCTGTTGCGCTGGCAGGCCGAACTGGTCCAAGGCGCGGTCGAGAAAACTTTGCGCTCAACCCTGGAAGAAAGCACATCACGAAGATAAGCGGTATTGACCGGCTTAGGGGTCGAATCTTGAAAATTAGAGTTCAGAAAAGCCCATATCGTCGCGGTCGCATCTCGGACGAAGATGCTCACGCAAATTGTCAGCTTCCTTTTCTCCTCGTCGGTTTTTAACAAATCGGTGCGTGCTTCGCCGTGAGGGATGTCTGGCTGCGCGATCATCTCCCAAAGAAAGCAGAGCTTGTCACGTTTGCGCAATTGCGCAAATACGCAACTATCGCAGGAGCATGCACTGCTGCCCCGGAATCAGCGGCGACCCCGGAACGGCGTAGGGCAGAAAACCCCTTATGCAGATAGCAGTGGCGCGCTCCCTCACGGACTTGCAAAGATAATCGACTTGTAGAATCTTAACGTTTCCCGCGGCGGCTTCACGCAGTGGCTGGGGGGCGAAACAAGATCGTGATTCCACTATTCAACGAAAATGGCTGGCTGCCTGACGGCATCCATGACTGCACGCTGCAAGAAGCGGCTGAGCGCTTCGGCGCCTTTCAGAGCAGCGACCGGCGTCCGCAACTGTGGGCGAAGTTCACTGAGTTCATCCGTGAAGCGAAGGCGTGCCGATGGATTCAAGCCGTACTGATGGACGGGAGTTTTGTCACAGCAGAGCCCGACCCACGCGACATTGATCTTGTCCTGGTGGTGGAAGCGAGCTATGATTTTTCAGCCGACCTGCCGCCGGCGCAATACAATTTACTGGCTCAACATCGGGTGCGTGGACGCTTTGGATTTGATATAGTAGTGGTGAAGAAAGGCAGCGGAGACCTCGAACAGGCCATTGCATTTTTTCAGCAAGTCAAGCAGCGGCCGGGAATGACAAAAGGAATCTTGAGGATAGAATTATGATTGAGAACGCCGAACAGCTTTACCAAGCCATTGAGCAGATGGGGCGGATGCAGCGTATCCTTGAATCCTACCGCAACGAGATACTGACGAAGAATCCACGTAACTTCGCGGTGCTTGCTGAAGGCCCGTTGGAGCAACTCCGCCAACTGCAAAAGCAAATCGACGAGTATATACAGTGCTTGGAAGTCAGCGGCTCTCCCGCAAGCAGTTGACGCGCAAGAGTGCGGATTAAATCCTGATTTCCGCGTAGCCGAGTTGCCATAGCTATCAACGCTCAGCCTTCAGCTCTCAGCTCTGATCTTCCATCTCTCATTTCAACCCAAACACGGACCTGAACTCCCGGACGATATTTGGGTTCGTGGGAATTGCCGGGTCGAGCGGAGTCAAAAGGAAGCTTTTTGCGCTCCATCTCCGACACGAGCGGCGGAAAGTCGCTTCGCGCGGAGACGCGCTGGTGCGTGCGAGGAATCATCTGCGCCGTGCGGGATCTCTGCCTGCGCGATCATTTCCCAAAAGCAGCGCTTGTCACGTTTACGCAAAGACGCAACATTCCGGCATGAAATTGACAAATGTTACCCCAGGCGGTAACATAATGACGAATGGGTAAACTCCGCCGGGGCGGGTACCTCTTTGTTTGGTGGAAAGGCGATCACGCACCGAGGCATGTGCACGTGTATAGAGACCAAAAGCTTGTCGTGAAATGGGACCTCGATAATCGTAAAGCGATGAAAGGCCATGCGTCGAAAAGAGTTCTTGGACTGATTGAGGCACTGGAGTCGGAGGAGCGGCTATGAAGATCAAGTCTGTAAAGATCAACAATAAAAGGAAGGACTTTGAGGTCAGGGCATCCGGCAAGACCTACGCCTTTCCTTACGTCAAAGCTCGGCCAACTCCGACATCGGGCGATCCGGTTGCCAGGGCCTATGTGGACAAAGAGCTTGGCGGCGAAGGATTTACCTACGAACTTCAATCGGGAAAGACCGGAACGGTCCACGTAGAGCAGATCCTGGAATACAACCGGGATCCCAACTATCTGAGAGATCTCATGCTCTATAAATTGACACTGGAAGCTCAAAGACGTATCGCTGAAAGCCCACTTTCCAAGCGCGAGATCGTTCGGAGGCTGGGCACTTCCGCAACTCAACTGTATCGGTTGCTGGATCAAACAAATTACCAGAAGTCGGTCGATCAGCTCGTGTCTTTGCTGCAACTCCTGGAGTGCGAGGTTGATCTGGTAATACGGAAGAAATCTGCATAACTCGGGACACAGGCCGTCGAAAAACGCCCATAACAAAAACGGCGGCGCCGGAAATATTTCCCTGCTCCCGACTCTTCCACGCCTCGTCGAAAGCGACTCCGCTGATTCCGGTGAGGATATCGATACGATTGGGCGCCCAGCCGAGTTGAACGACGTGTTCAACTTGTAAAAAATCGTCTCGCCGGATCCCGGACCGACCGATCCCGAAGGCTTCGATGACTTCCATCAACCTGTCGGCGTTATCCCGTTCCCGCGCGACAATCTACAGCCTTGCCTCTTCATTTGCGGATTTGCGCAATTGGGCAACCGCGACAATCCCGTTCCCGAATTGCGGAAACGAAGGTGGTCCCGATGAACCGTCGCGGCGGGGAGTTTGATGTCACTCCCTAGTATTTTAAATCAGACTCGCATATAAAGTGCGGAACATGTTCGCCAAACAAATTTTGCAAGACGGATAGGTAATGGCTGCATTTAGTCTAAAGAGAATCGGCTTTTTGACCCCGCTGGCCGTGCTGATACTCATTTTGGTGTTGGCCAACGTGCTGTTGACCCTGGGCAACCAGTCTCTCCGCCAGCAGCTCGCCGAGCGCCAACAGCTCATCAACCAAAGTATTCAAATGGAAGCGATCCATCGAGAAATCGTAACAGGTATAGCGACGATCGCCGTGAAAACCAACGACGCAGAGCTCAAGGGCCTGCTCGCCTCTCAGGGCGTTAACCTCGGCGGCGATCCCAAGTCGGCGGGCGTCGGAAAGTAGCTTTTATGGCGGACGAGCTCGATACAAAAGAGACCAATCAAGAGAACGACGCGGCCAAACCCGAGCCCGCCGAAAGACGCGTCTCGAGCCTTGCCCTCACTCTCACCCTGGTGTCCCTGCTTATCTGGTTTGGTTTTCAAACCGTGGCGCTGGTATTCGAGCGGAATCAACTGATCTCGTTCAAGAGCAACTACGACGCGGCGATGCAAGAGGCGCAAAAGATGCAAGCGCAACTGGAGGCGCTCATAACCAAAACCGCCGAGCTCGCGAGCAAAGGCAATGCGAGCGCCAAGATTGCAATCGAAGAGCTTCAAAAAAGAGGCATTCCGGTCCAACCCGCCACACCGCCTGTAAAATAGCCTCAGCGCTCAGCCTCAATGCAGGTCAGTGGAAACGATCTCGTTCAGGAATCCGCCGGTGGGAGCGGACGCTCGAGACCGGGGCGCTCATTTTCTCGCCCGTCCGAAGGTTCATCCGCGCGAAGAATCTTGTTGTCCCGCGCCGCCTCTCCGTTGCTCCCGGTAGGTATCGTTATCGTAAACGTCGATCCCTTGCCCACTTCGCTGGTCACGCGGATTTCTCCTCCCAGCACTTCGGTGAATTTTTTGACGATGTGAAGACCGAGTCCCACTCCTCCGGAGGATCGGGTTCGGCCGCCTTTGACTTGGGAAAACATTTCGAAGATATGTGGCAGTTCCTCTTGGGGTATGCCGATTCCGGTATCCGCGACCTCGAACTCGATTTGGCCGGCCTCGGGAAGATGGCGCGCGCTCATAGCGATGCTTCCCTGCTTGGTATATTTGATCGCGTTGCCAACGACATTCAGCAGGATATGCCTGAGTTTCTCTCCGTCGGTCTTAATCGCCGGCAAGTCGGCCGGATAATTCCAGTCGAGGCGAATCTCCTTGTTCAAGGGAACCGAGTAGTTCGATCTCAGCTCGTCGAGAAAAGGCGACAACTGGATCTCGTGCATCTCGGGCTTTACGGCGCCGGCTTCTATTTTCGTCGCCTCTAAAAGCTGCTCGATCATGTTCAGCAATTCTTTGGAATTGGCGCTCATTTTTTCCAGCGCATTGTCCTGCTCTGCGTTGATCTCTCCGAGCATCTTGCTTTGCAGGATAGCCCCATAACCCATAATCACGTTCACTGGCGTCCTCAGCTCATGAGACACAAAACCTAGAAACTCGTTCTTGACCTCGTTGGCCTGCATGAGCTCGGTCGCCTGCCTTTTCGATTGCTCGTGTAGCTGGGAATTGTGAATCGCTATGGCCGCCTGGCCCGCAAGCGTGGAAAGAAACTCGACCTCTTCCGCGGCAAAGAGATGCTCCTCCCTGGTGAGAAAGACCAAAACCCCCAGGCCCTCGTCCTTCACGATCAATGGAATACCAAGATAAGAAACCAATCCATGCCTGCGGTAAAAATCAGGGTCTAGGGTTCGTGGGTCATTTTGCACGTCCCTCACCACAACGGGCGCCTTACCTTCGATCGCCGCTTTAACTAATGAAGGTATGCCCGTCAGTTTTCTTCCCTTCCACTCTCTCTCGTCGAGATTCCAGCAGGCTGCCCGTTCCAATAGCCCGCTGTTCTCGTCCCGCAACCAAATCATGACCGAAGGATAGGGAAGAAAGATGTTGATCTTCTCCATCAGCAGATTCAGAACGGCAGGAAGGTCCAAAGTCGAGCCTACTGCCGCCCCAATCTCGTAGAGCGCACGCATCTGCTCCAAATGGCGTTGGGGCGCTTCAGAAAACCTCGCTTTTTGCACGGCAATGCCTATCTGGCTTCCGATGGTCTCCAAGAGATGGATCTCAGCGGGCTGAAACTTTTTGGGCACCCTGCTGCCGACGTGTAGGACTCCGAGGATCTCTGTATCGGTGCGCACGGGAATCGTGATAACCGCATGAATCCCCTCTCTTTTAAAAGTTCGGAGCCCTCCGCATTCCTGCACATGCTCCTCAACCTGAGCTGTTTTGAGGGATATCGCACGGTGAAAATAGGCGCCGCGCGTAAATGCTCTTGTATCTTTGCGATGCGACTCAATATTGCTGGGATCTCGATAGCCTCGGCTGGCCGCTGGTTCGAGGGTCTCCACGCTGGCATCCAGAAGGCGAATGATGCCAAGGTCAAGAGAAACAACAGCCAGAGTTTTTTCAAGGATTTTCGCCAAGGTCGTTTTCAGATCCGGCGAAATCAAGATGATCTGGCTGATCCCCTGAAGCGTCTCAAGCTCCTGGTAGCGGGCCTGCAGTTCTTCCCCTGCGCGCTGATGTTCACCGATCTCATGGCCGTCGCCATTCAAGGCCGGCCCGCTGCGCCGTTGTGAAATCTTTTTCATCTTCTTAAGCTGCAATCCTCAAGCCGAGAAACGGATTTGCAGGCGAACTGTGGTCTACCTTCATAGGGTATCGTCACTATGAAAACGCGGCCGACTATCTCGTCCGCTTGGATTCCAAGATCTTCTCTCGAACCCGACGAACTCGGCCGGCAACTAGTGGATCTGTTGCACAGCGCCGGCCACTTCCTGCCTTTCGCTCTCCCGGTTCGCCGCCGCCGGGGTGGAGATTGCGCACGGCACCCTGACCGTAAAAATGGATCCCTTGCCCTCTTCCGTCTCGACTTCGATTTTACCGCCCATCAGTTCGGTAAAATGCTTGGCAATATAAAGGCCCAAGCCGACTCCGCTGAAACGGCGGGTCTCCGAGCTGTCGGCTTGGCGGAACTTCTCGAAGATAATGGGGAGTTTCTCCTTGGCGATGCCGACTCCGGTATCTTCCACCTTGACTTCCAGAAAGGCGTGAGGCGAAAGCGACTCTTCTCCATCTTCCATTTTGCCCGTTTCAGCCCGAGGCTGATCCGCCAATCCTTTTGGCGGAGCCCGCCTGCCGCCTTCTTTAACCCGGGCGGAAATCGCGATCCGGCCGCGCTCGGTAAATTTGGTTGCGTTGTCGATGATCTTTTGCAGCACGACCCGCACTTTGTCCCGATCCAATGTCAACAAAGGCATGTCGGAAGGATAGTCCCAGTTGAGCGTAATGGATTTGCTCAAAGAGCTCTCATAAAACCTCTTGATCTCGTCGAGCAGATCGGGCAAAGCGAACCGGGTGTTTTGCACCCGGACCTCTTTGGCCTCGATGCTCGTCGCATAAAGGATGCTCGTGATCATGTTCAGCAAATCGTTCGAGCGGGTGATGACTTTCTCTAAAGCTCTTCTTTGCTCGGTGTTGACGCTCCCCAGCATCTCGTCCTTAATCATCGCCGTATAACCCATGACGACGTTGAGCGGCGTTCGGAGCTCGTGGGACATCACGCTCAAGAATTCGTCCTTCACTTTATTCGCCTGCTGCAGCTCTTCGATCTTTTGTCTCAACTGCTCGTAAAGCTCGCCGTTTTCGATCGCTACGGCGATCTGATCCGCCATAGCTTCCAGGAGTTGGATTTCGCCGGGATTGAGCTTCCGCGGCTCCATGCCGGTGCAAGCCAGAGTGCCCAAGTTTCTGAGCTTCCCTCGGATGGGAAATACCGCAAAGAGCCGATAGCCCGACTGGCCCGAGATTTTGTTCCGGCTGAACTGGCGGTATACCGGGTCGTTCTGGACGTCTTCGAAGATCAAAGGATTGCCGGATTCCGCCACTTTGCCGACGATGCCTTGTCCGCGCCGAAACGACTGGACCGAAGCGAAGTGGTTGGGATCCCTCTCAAAGGCGGCCCGCAGAAACAGCTCGTCGGTGCGATCGTTGAAAATATGGATCTGAGTGGCGTCGAAGGCGAAAATGTCGGTGATCTTCTCGATCGCCGAGTGAAGGACACGATCGAGATCCAGCGATTGGCTGGCGGCCGCCGCCACGGCATGGAGACCCGAGAGCATTCGGTTGGTTTCCTGCAGTTGCGCTTCCCGGGTGCGCGCCTCCTCGTAGAGCTGCGAATTGTGAATGGCTATAGCCGCCTGTCCCGCCAGCGTCGAGAGAAAATCAACTTCCTCGCCGGTGAATTCGTGCTCCTCTTTGGTGTAGAACCCGAGCACCCCAAGGACCTCATCTTTGACGATCAACGGAACCCCGATATACGAGGTCAGATGATGCTTGCGATAAAACTCGGCGTCGAGCACGCGCGGGTCGTCCTGCGCGTTGCGGATAATCAGAGGAGTCTTGGTCTCAAACACGACATTAGGAATTCCGCGGCCTACTTGCCATTGATCGAGCTTCCATTCCTTTTCGTCCAGATTCCTGCAAGCTACCGGCTCGAGCCTTCCGTTCTCCTTATTGTTAAGCCTGATGGTAGCGGTGGCATACGGCAGAGAGAGATCTATTTTCTCCAGCAAAATATCCAGAACGTTGCGAAGGTCCAAGGTGGAAGAGATAGCCTGATCGATCTCTCTGAGCGCGCGTATGCGCTCAAGACTGCGCTCGGTCTCTTTGAAGAGGCGCGCATTCTCCAGCGCCACTCCGAGGGCGTTTGCGATCGAGGCCAGCAGAGGGAGTCGAGCCTGGGGAAAATTCCGTTTGGTCTTGGTGCTGACGGCGAGAATCGCGATCACTCTGTCTTTCGCCGTGATCGGCACCCAGGCGGCCGCAGTGATTTTTTCGCCCGAGAATTTTCCGGCGTGATCGGGAGGAATATCTTCCAGAACCACGGGTTGTTTCGTCGCGATAATCTGCTGCGTCTTGCCGCCCGGCCGAATTTCGCCGCGGGTCTTCGCGATGAAAGACTGGGACATCCCGCGATGGACCCTGAGGACGAGTTTTGGAGGGGTGCCGTCGAGAAACTGGATGTATCCGCCATCCATGCCGCTCACTTCGAGGACCGCATCGAGCCCTTTGAGAAGGATATCTTCGATATCGAAAGAGCCGCTGACCGCGGCGGTCACCGCATAAAGCGCAGCAAGCTCGCGGGCCCGGCGCTCGGTCTCCTCGAAAAGTCGGGCATTGGTGAGGGCGATGGCCGTCCCGTTCGCCAACTGCTGGAGAAGATCGACTTCAGACTGACTGAACTCTCTCGGCTCATAGGTTAATGCCCTGAGAATCCCCATGACCTCCCCATTCCGTGAGAAGAGGGGAACAGCGAGATAGCTACGGATGCCGAGCCCACGAACCGTGTCTCCCGTGGGAATATCTGTCTCTTTGGTCGTGTCGGGAATCATCAGCGCCCGACGATTTTTTACGATCCATCCCGACCTTCCCCTGAGTCCTTCCGTCTTATGCAGACGCTTCGACTCTATCCCCGACGCGCCCGCGGGACGCCGCATCCCGCTCTTGTCTAGGAGTTGGATGTCCGAGATGTCAACCTTGAAGAACTCGCGGACATTGTCGGTGACCTTGTGGAAAAAGGAATCAATGTCGAGCGAGGTGATGTCCTGGCTCAGTTCCTTGAGAAGCCTTTGGATCTCCTGCTGTCTTTGGGA
>CAYOJC010000046.1:0-32652 GCA_964404195.1 uncultured Syntrophobacteraceae bacterium | reverse complement strand
CACATTTTAACCAAAGTCGCCAAATGTAAAGAAGCGTTAGGGACACTACACTAGCAGGTTGCTGAAAAAAGGTTCGGAATGCTTCGAGAGCCTCAGCATGAACGGAAAATCTTTAGCGATATCAAGAGCCCTTCGTTCGTCCTGAGCTTTGTCGAAGGACTCCGAGAGAGTTTTTCAGCAGCCTGCTACGCGCTGGCTCGTTCCTTCTGCGTACACCAGCGAACCATGGAGCCCATATGACAGGGCGCGCCGGCTTTCGCCAGGGCCGACTCGAAGATCTGATGAATTTTTGGATCCTCGTCTTCGTATTCGATCTGACCGCCACCCTGTTTCACGTCTACCTCGATGGGCTTTTCGTCGGTCAAAGCGACAAACCGGTAGCGCCAGCTATTCCAGCGGAGCGCGAGGTAACGAGCGGGATCGGCGCCGGAGTTAAAATGTTGGTGAAACCATTGGTTCGGCGGCACCACAACACTTCCCGGTTTCCAGTCGACGCGGACCATTTCGCCGTTATTGGGCCAAAGCAGGGAATAGCCTTGACCGCCTAGAATGATGACGTGGGCGCCCGGGCCATGGCGATGGGCTTTTTTGTAGCTGCCCACCGGGAACTCCGAAATATGCGAGCCCATCACGTTGCCCGCCAGTTCGAAGTTCACGTTCCTGCCGCCGGCGCCGCGCTCTTTCCAGTCATACAGTTGAATATCGCGCACGTTGGGCACGAAGTTGACTTCCAGCTTGCGGCCCCAGAGATTCCCTTTGCCGCTGAAATATTCCTCTTCTTCGGGCGGAAAACGGTCGGCGAAGGTGAAGCCATCGCCAAAGATGAAATCCAGGTTGTGAAACAGGTTCATCATGAACGGCGCGTTGGTCACGGCAAAATATCGGGCAGGGGCATTGCCCTGGCCGTTGAAGTGCTGGTAGTGGGCGTTGAGCGGAATCGCGAAGAGACTTCCCGTCTGCCATTCAAAGGTGTGCTTCTTGCCATCTATCTGCCAGATCGAGGTCGCCCCATGTCCTTCGAGGACGTAGACCATCTCCTCGTAAAGATGCTTTTGCTCTTTTAACTGTTTTCCCGGCGGTATCTCGCACACGTAGCCGTCATTGGTGCCGCCGGTGCCGTCGAGATTGACGAAGGCTCCGAGGCCGCCTTTGTGCTCCCAAGGCGCGACCTCCACCGTTCTTAAGTCTTCGATAAAGAAGCCTCGATTGATGGGGATCTTCTGCGCTTGTTGCCAGTTGTTGTAAGTGTCGATTCTGTCAGCGTGGTTGTACCTCATGGGGTTTTTGTCTCCTTCTCATCTCGTGATTGATATTCTCAGCGTCATGATGTTGTTCGCCCGGCGCGTTTATCCGCCGCTTTTGTTGCCTCGCCGGCGGCAACGCCCACCGGAAATTCATTGCCGCAATAAGGACAATGACAGTAAGCTTGCGGCAAACGAAAAAATTCCTCGCCGGCCATAAATTTCTCATGACATTTCGGGCACGCGACATATTCAAAATCAGCCATGCTATGCTCCTCTATTCGGATTGGAGTACTGGAGTAAAGGAGTACTGGAGTGTTGGGCTCTTGTTTTGACCATTACTCCATCACTCCAACACTCCATTTCCCAATTCTTCCTCATCCCCAAGGTTCGACCGGGATCTGTTCCCATCTTTTCTCGCCAATAATTTTCAGCGGGTCGATGCGGGCCAGCACTTCGTCCGAGATCGCCAGCCGTTCGGCAAACGGTTTGCCCAACGGCTTGGTGCAGTCGAAGCCGGCCTTGGCCGTTACGTTGCGCTCGGGCGCGCTGGGATCGAGCGGCGATCCGTTCATTCCAGGCAGCAATACCAACCCGCGATCCGCCTGGAAGCGAGTTGCCAAGGCCAAAAGCACTTCGCGCTCATCGAATATGTCCACGTCCTCGTCAAACACGAAGGCATGCTTGATATCGAAGAAGCCGCTGAGCGCCGCCGCCGCCGCGGTCTTACCCTGTCCTTCGACGGTCTTGCGCATCTGGATGTAAACATGCGACACCCCGCAGCCGGACATCGGCACGTGGACTGCTTTGATGCCGGGGACACTGTGCTTCACCAACTCCAGAACCGCTCCCTCTTTCGTCAGGCTGCTGATCCAGTGGGTGTGGCCGACCATGACGTCGTCCCAATAGGCATCCTTTCTATATGTCACCGCCGTGACCTTGAGCAGTGGACACCAACGCTGTGGGCCGACGTGGCGTGTGTACTCACCGAAGGGTCCCTCGGGTTTGCGCTGCCCCTTCGGCATATACCCTTCGATCACCACTTCCGCATCCGCGGGAACTAAAAATTTATCTCCCAAAGTTTCCGATGGCACGAGGCGTAGCGGCGCGCCCAAAGTACCGCCCGCCGTCTCATAGTGGCTTTCGTCCGGCCCGACATGGGTCGCCGCCCCCAACAGCACGAGCGGATGATGGCCGATCCAGTACGCGGCCGGCATGTCCTCGCCCGCTTCCTCGAACTGGCGCAAATTGTGCGCATTGTGGGTAATGGGACCGAGGAAAACACGAATCTCGTCCCGATCGGCCAGCCAGCCACGCTGCAATGCCGAGTTGTCCAAACCGTTATTGCGGTTGAATGTCAGAAAGTGACCCTCGGTGACATAACGTCCCGGATCCATACGGTGATGCAGCGGCGCAGGAAAACGGCGCACATCGATGTCTGCGCCTTTTTCCACTACCTGTTTCACCGGCGCCTCCGCCCGGGAGACGACTACCGGCTTCACGCGCTTTTGCACCCGCTCATAACAGGCAACTCCTGCCCCGCGAACGTCTACGCCAAAAGTGCGCGCCAAACGAAGACGGCTGGCCATTAAAAACGTCACCAGCGGCAACTCGGCGCGCTTACCGTCAACGATGACGTTATGACAAATGAGAATCGGAAAGCGCTGCGCCTTTTCGAGCTTCATCGCCAGCGCGGTAATCTCCCAGTCGGCCCGGAGCGGCTCCTCGATGTGAACGACCTCTTCGGGATAAGCGGCTTCATAGAGCTCGATAAATTGATGCAGGTCCGCGCCAAATGCATGGCTCGAACTCAGCGCAGGTGCGGGCACGGGTTTCGCCATAATTAATATCTCTTCTGGTTCCTCAAGGCATCAGCAAATTCGCGCAAACGATTGCTTTTGCATTTCTCTTCAGGGCCATCGACCCAACGTTACTAACGGGGTTTTACCCTGTCAAGCTGCGCTTTCCCTGTTTGGAGTTTGGTACTGGTAAAGTTAAACTTTACCAGTACCGAGTGGAGCGCTTGCTTGACACATTCCGTCTATCGAGGATATACCATGACGGATTTCATCAGTGGGCGAAAAACCGCAGTCGGAGGTGCTGTTTGTGAGAGCCCGGGCCTCGGTCAAGGCAAGACTTACAGCAATCGTAATCTTGATCCATACGAGCGTCCCAGTTTGCGCGCGCGCGGACTGGCGCGACGATTGGAATGAGGCGCACAATGCCGCCAAGAAAGAAGGCAAGGTGACCGTGATCACGGATGTGACTGCGGCGATACGCGACGCGCTGACGCTGCCCTTTCAAGAAAAATACGGCATAACGGTGGACTTGTTTGGCGCCTTGGGCCGCGAAGTCCCGCCCCGCATCGCGGCGGAACGCAAAGCCGGCCGTTATCTCTGGGATGTCTTCGTTCACGGAACCACTACTGGACTCGAATCGATGATTCCAATGGGCGCATTCGATCCTCTCGAACCCGCTCTCATCGTGCCCGATGTGAAAGATCCAAAGTCCTGGCGCAGCGGGATGGAGTTCCTCGATCCGAACAAGATGCTCCTGACCATGACTCCGTTCCAGCGCGGTACCATTTTTTTCAATCCCAAGCTCGTAACCCCAAAGGAGTTTAAATCGCACAAAGACCTTCTCGATCCCAAATGGAAGGGAAAGCTGATCCTTGACGACCCGCGCAGGGCGGGACCGGGCCAGGCGACTCTAACTTTTTTCTACCAGCATCCGGATCTGGGTCCGGATTTTATCCGGGCGTTGGGCAAGCAACAGATTACCATCATGAAAGATTTTGCCCAGGAAGTGGACGCCATCGGTCAAGGCCGATATCCGGTGCTGATCGGAACCGCCGACTTCGTGGCAATCGCGCGGGCGAAACAGGGTGTGCCCATCGCTATCGTGGATCCCAGACAATTAAAGGAAGGCACCGATACCAGTCCGGCGAACGGCGCGCTGGCATTATTCAACAAAGCCCCCAATCCCAATGCGGCCAAGATCTATATTAATTGGTTGTTGTCGAAAGAAGGACAGACCGTCTTTGCTCGCGCCAGCGGTTACGTCAGCGCTCGCGTGGACGTGCCCACCGACCATACTGAGCCTTGGCGCATCCCGCAACCGGGAGCGATCAAAACCTACACCAAGGCAGCGATGCAAGTGAGAGACAGGTTGATGCCGTTGCTAAACGAGGTATTCGGCAACCCATGAGCCAAATCTTTCTCGAAGTCCGAAATCTGGTCAAAATTTTCGGCAAGATCACCGCCGTCGATAACGTGTCATTCAAAGTGGAACAGGGAGAAGTGGTCACCCTGCTTGGACCAAGCGGCTGCGGCAAGACCACCACTCTGCGGATGGTTGCAGGGTTCGAAAAACCCAACGCCGGAGAGGTGGAAATCGCCGGTCGCTTGGTGGTTTCCACGAACCGAAGAATTCACGTCCCGCCGGAACGGCGCGACATCGGCATGGTCTTTCAATCCTACGCGATCTGGCCCCACATGACGGTCTTTGAAAACGTGGCATTCCCGCTCAAGGTCAGGCACGCCAACCGCCAGGAAATCAAAGAGCGAGTGGAAAAGACACTGGATCTCGTCGGTCTGGCGAATTTTTCCGATCGTCCCGCGATTCTGCTTAGCGGCGGCCAGCAGCAGCGGGTTTCCTTAGCGCGGGCGCTAGTCTACTCGCCGAGCATTCTTTTGTTGGATGAACCGTTGAGCAACCTCGATGCCAAGCTGCGGGAACAAATGCGCATCGAGCTCAAGCGGTTGCAGCAGCAACTCGGCTTCACGGTGCTTTTCGTGACCCATGACCAGATCGAGGCCATGTCGCTCTCGACGCGCCTGGCCGTGATGAACCAGGGGCACATCGAACAGCTTGGCCCGCCGCAAGAGGTTTATGAGCGTCCCCAGACGCCGTTCGTGGAGGATTTTTTGGGACGCATATTGAGATTCAGGGGAACCGTCACCGAACGGCAACCGAACTATCAGGTCGTCGAGTTCGACGGGGTGAAGAATGTTCAGGTGCGCGTTTCGGACGGCGCAGAACAGGCTGCTGTGGGCAAGAAGGTTATGGTCGCAATTCGTCCCGAAGACGTTCGGGTTGAAAGAGATCACGCCCCCGGCCATGGCAACACAATACCCTGCGAGGTTGAGAACGTTCTCCATCTGGGCCGGGAATATGAGCTTGTGCTTCGCGTCGCCGACCGGCTTTACACGATTACGGTTCCACGCGAGAGCGGCTCAATGCTCGGCCAAACCATCGGGCTTCACTTGCCGGCTGAACATCTGCGGGTTTGGGCGGTTGCGGCGGCGCTGGAAGAAACCGACATGGAGCCGACGGGCCAAGCAGGCTCCGCCGCCTGAGATTTCGGAGCGGGTTAGGAATGACTGACGATGGCAAACGTTACTGTTGCTGATGCAATCCCACAGCGCCGCATTTTCACGGTGGAGCCTTCGAGCCTGCTGATCGGTCTGCTGTTCATCGTCGTTGCTCTTCTAGTTTTGACGCCGCTGTTCTTGCTGCTGGTCGGCAGTTTTCAACTCGCCAGGCCAGGGGAAGCTCCGGTGTACGGACTGGCGGGATGGAAACGGGCCTTCACCGATCCTTCGATTCGGGAAGCGTTGTGGAACACCGTGTCGCTTTCTGTCGTGCGGCAGGCCATCGCATTGGCCATCGGCGTTATTCTCGCATGGTTGATCGCGCGCACGGATCTGCCCTGGAGAAAAGGTCTTGAGTTCATGTTCTGGATTTCCTTCTTTCTTCCTTCCTTACCGGTGGCTCTCGGTTGGATTTTACTTCTCGACGGTAAGTTTGGGCTGCTCAACCAGTGGCTCCAGGCGCTTCCTTTTGTATCCGGTCCGATCTTCAACGTTTACTCCTACTGGGGAATTGTCTGGGTCCACATGACGACGAGTCTCGGCGTCAAGGTGCTGCTTTTGGCGCCGGCGTTTCGCAATCTCGACGCAAGCCTGGAGGAAAGCGCGCGCAGTTGCGGTGCCACTCCTGTCATGACACTAATCCGCATCGTGGTGCCACTCATGATGCCTGCGATCCTGGTCGCCACGGTTTTGGGGCTGATCCGATCCATGGAAGCCTTTGAGATCGAACTTTTGTTGGGTGTTCCCATCGGACTGTTCGTTTACTCGACCAAGATTCGCGATCTGGTCGCCTATGAGCCGCCCGATTACGCCTCCGCCACCGCGCTGGGAAGCATTTTCTTGTTGCTGCTTCTCGTCATGGTGGCGTTGCAGCGCAGTTATCTCGGCCAGCGCCACTATCGCACCGTGACGGGACGCGGCTTCAGCACCAACCCGACGAGTCTGGGACGATGGCGCTGGCCGATCTTTGCAATGGTCGCGCTGACGGCTTTCACTGTGACCGTAGTGCCCGTGGCCATGCTCCTGATGGGCACGTTCATGCGCGCCTTCGGCTATTTCGACATTCCCAATCCATGGACGATGGAAAACTGGCAGCGGGTGCTCGCAGACTCTAGCCTCATACGCTCGCTGTGGAACACCATCTTCGTCGGGCTCGGCACCGCCGTGACCGGCGTGGTATTTTATTCCCTTATCGCCTATGTGGTCGTGCGGCGGCATTTCAAGGGTAAAGCCGCGTTGGACTTTATCTCGTGGCTGCCCTGGGCGGTTCCGGGAATTCTCATGGGCTTGGCGCTTCTCTGGACGGTTTTTGAAACCAGAATCTTGCTGTTTCTCTATGGCTCAGTTTACCTTCTCATCATTGCGCTGTTCATCAAGAGCATGCCTTTTGGAGTGCAAATCTCTAAGAGTGTGCTCGTCCAGTTGGGGCCCGAGCTTGAAGAAGCGGCCAGAATCTCCGGCGGATCCTGGTTTCAGACTTACTGCCGCGTGCTTGTCCCCCTGCTCACCCCGACGTTGATCGTGGTCGGCCTGCTCGGCTTTATGTCGGCGGCCCGGGACATCAGTACCGTGGTCCTCCTGGGCTCCAGCCAATCTCGCACCATGGCGCTGCTTGCGCTTGACTATGCTTTTGGCGGGCAATTCGAGCGCGGATCCGTGGTCGCGTTTATGACCTCTCTGGTTGTGATTGTCACCGCTTTGATTTCCTACGTTGTAGGCCGAAGGGTGGGCATCGGCCAGCGTTAGGGTTCGCAAGCCGTCCACGGCTGCGCTGGGACAAGGGCGATTGCCCGGTCGCAACTCCGGTGGTTGCCAGGACGGATTTTATAAACACGATATTTTTAGAAAGGGTAAGAAATGAGCGCGCCACACATCACAGACTTGAGGAGCTACCTGGACGTGCTGGAAGAGGCCGGCGAACTGTCCCGGGTTAAAATTCCAGTCAGCCTCGATCAGGAAATCGGCGCCATCTGTCTTCGCAACCTGCGGGGCAACGGTCCCGGGCTTTTATTCGAGCGTCCGGGCGATGGAAATCTTCCCCTGGTGGTGGATTTGATGGCGTCGCGCCGGCGCTACGCGTTAGCGCTTGGCATCAAGCCTGAGGAGCTGGCGGCGGAATGGAACCGGCGCACCAGTACGCTTCTGGCGCCGGTTATCGTCGAGCGCGGGGCGTGCCAGCAGAACGTGACGATTGGGAAGGACGTGGATTTATCCAAGCTTCCCGCGCCGATTTGGAACGAGCTTGATGGCGGGCCCTATCTTACGTTGTCTTGCCATGTGACCAAGGACCCGGTCACCAAAACGCGCAATGTGGGTCTCTATCGCAACCAGGTCCACGACCGCCAGACCCTCGGCATCCTTGCGGCCCCTTATACTCATCTCAATCTCCAGCGCAATAAAGCTCCGAACGAGCCGTTTCCGGTGGCTCTCGTGCTCGGGCCCGATCCAACGGTAGTCATGACCGCCCCAGCACCGATTCCTTATGGCACCGACGAGCTGGCGATCGCCGGCGCGCTGCGTGGCAAGCCGTTGGAGCTTGTGCCGTGCAAGACGATTCCACTGGAAGTGCCGGCCATGTCTGAAATCGTGATCGAAGGTGAGATCCGGCCTGGCGAACTGCGGGAAGAAGGTCCCTTTGGCGAGTTCACCGGTTACTACGGCGGCCACAAAGCGCCGCGCCCGGTCATCCATGTTAAGGCGATTACTTATCGAAACGATCCGATTCTCCAGGCCACCTACGAAGGAATGCAACCGAACGAATCGGGTTTTTTGACCGCTGTGCCGCGGGAAGCGGAAATAATCCGGCAGGTGGCTCTGCCGGGAATAAAAAAAGTCAATGTGACCGTGCCGGCGGGGGGCGCCTTACACGCGGTGGTGGCGGTGGAAAAACCTTACGAGGGGTTCGGCAAGTACGTGGGGCTCGCGGTGCTCGGCAGCGTCGCCGGGCGTTACATCAAGCAAGTCATCATCGTCGATGACGACATCGATCCCTTCGATCCGATTCAAGTCGAGTGGGCTGTTGCCACGCGGGTGCAGGCCAATCGCGATATCGAGATTCTGAAACACCTCACGGGGATTATTCTCGATCCCTCATTGCCCAAGGAAGAGCAGTGGACCACCTCGCGGACCTCAAAAATGATCATCGATGCGACCCGCTACGATGCCAAAAATTTTCCGCCAATCTGTTTGCCGGCAAGCGAAGCGATGGCCAAAGTGGAAAAGGAATGGGCGCGCTATGGCATTCCACTCGACGCTCGAAAAGATTGAAAACGGTAGAGTCGGTTCCCGTGCAAGATTTGCGTAGCTTCTTGCAATTGCTCGAAGACGAAGGCGAGCTTGCAAGGATTACATCCCCCGTCGCGCTCGATCAAGAAATCGGCGCGGTGTGCCTGCGCAACCTGCGCACCAGCGGTCCGGGATTGTTGTTCGAATGTCCGGAGGGAAAGGATGTCCCGTTGGCTGTCGATCTCCTCGCGTCGCGGCGGCGTTACGCTCTCGCGCTCGGTGTCGAGCCGGAGCAGCTGGCCGCGGAATGGAATCGCCGGACGAAAAACCTGCTCGCTCCCGTGCTGGTCGAGAACGGGATGTGCCAGCAAAATGTTTTGGTTGGCGATCAGGTCGACTTGACTGAACTCCCGGTACCGACCTGGAACGCGCTCGACGGCGGACCCTATCTGACTTTAGGTTGCCATATCAGCAAGGATCCCGGCAGCCAGGTTCGTAACGTCGGTATCTATCGCAATCAAATTCATGATCGATACACACTGGGTATTCTGGTCGAACCCTATGGCCATCTGAGGCACCAATGGAGCAAGCGGCCCAACGAGCCGTTTCCTGTGGCCATCGTGCTCGGCGCCGATCCGGTGGTGCCGATGGCGGCCGTCGCACCCGTTCCCTACGGCAGGGACGAACTGGCGGTTGCCGGCGCACTGCGCGGCAAGCCAATCGATCTCGTGCGTTGCGTGACGGTTCCATTGGAGGTTCCCGCCGCCGCCGAAATCGTCATCGAGGGCGAAATCTTGCTCGACGATCTACGCGAGGAGGGTCCCTTTGGCGAGTTCACGGGGTATTACGGCGGTCGTCGCGCCGCGCGGCCCATCATCCGCGTGAAAGCGATCACACATCGTGACCGACCCATTCTTCACGCCGTGTATGAAGGAACGCCGCCATCCGGTTCGGCGATCATCATGGCGGTGCCGCGGGAAGCGGAGATCCTGCGCCAGATCTCACTGCCAGGTGTCAAGCGCACGCACATGACCCGCGGCGGTGGGGGCGCGCTGCATGCGGTGCTTTCCGTGAACAAACCTTATGA
This sequence comes from uncultured Syntrophobacteraceae bacterium, assembly GCA_964404195.1. GTDB lineage: Bacteria > Desulfobacterota > Binatia > UBA9968 > UBA9968 > JAJPJQ01. The sequence continues at coordinate 22,726 of CAYOJC010000046.1, read as the reverse complement.
GGGTTTTGGTAAGTACGTCGGTCTGGCCGTGCTAGGCACCACCGCCGGCCGGGGCATCAAGCAAGTGACGGTTGTCGATGATGACATTGATCCCGCCGATCCAATTCAGGTCGAATGGGCCATAGCTACCCGTGTGCAACCCCATCGCGATATCGAAATTCTCAGCGAGCTTCCCGGCATCATCCTCGGTCCATCGCTGCCGCGCCGAGAGCAAAGACCGCCGCTGACCTCAAAAATGATCATCGATGCGACCCGCTACGATGCCAAGGATTTTGCGCCGGTCTGTTTACCCTCGGCAGATGTCATGACAAGAGTCGAGCGAGAATGGTCACGCTACGGTATTCCGTCCAGATAACCTGAAGATTTTTCCATCGCGGTGTTTCCGATCGGTGTGGAATTTGCTTGTCTGAATGAGGACGCTTTTGGATTAGGGCGAAGCTGACCCGGACTAAAAGCAAGTTTAAAATGAAAGCTGGGAAGCCCGCCGAACGCCGGCCTCCCAGCACTGAAAAAATCAATCGACGGAGATAGGGTCGTTGCGGTAAGTGATCGGCGGCATGTGGCAGTCGACGCCGTTCTTTTTGCACCGCTCGACGAACTCCCGGCGAATCTCCGGATCTTCATCCTCGTATTCGATCAAGGTGCCGCCTTCGCGCAAGCTCGTTGTTGGTCCTTCGCGGTTGTTGCGCGTGCTCGCGTCGTGGAGGGTCGTCGGATTCTTGCGGCTGCCAAGACGAAGTGCGATGTGCCTGGCCGGCTCCGGGCCGGGGTTGAGGTGGGTGTGGAACCAGCCGTCGGGCGGGCTATAAATACTGCCCGGCTTCCAATCGCATCTGACGACCTGGTCGCCTTTGCCGTTTTGGAAGGGACGAACGCCCAATTCTTTTGGCCACATATAGATATAGCCTTGTGAGCGCACGACGAGCAGTATCGCTCCCGCGGCGTGGTAATGGGCCTTGTGATAGACGCCGGACGGCCATTCGGACATATGTCCGATCAGGCTGTTGTCGGCCATTTCGAAGCAGGTGATCCCTCCTTCAGCAACCTTGTAAGGCGCGGCGTCGACGGGCGCGGTTCTCGCGTCAGCGATGAAATTCGTATCCCACATGCTCGTCCGGCTCGCCTTGTAGCGCTTGGTGCTCATGTTGAAGTACGACTCTTCGCCCTGGTAGCGGGATTTAAATGCGTAACTGTTGTTGAAAACGAAATCTGAGTCGCGAAAGAAATCCATGATAATCGGCGCGGTCGTGACAGCCAGCAGAAAGGCTGACTCGCGCGCGCCGTTGTAGAGGCGATGCCAAGTGTTGAGTGGCGGAGCGAAGAGACTCCCTTCCGACCATTCGAACGCCCGCTTGCGCATGCCCTCGTACCAGACTTCGGTGCTGCCGCGTCCCTTCAGGACGTAGAGCAACTCGTCATACATATGTCTTTCAGGCTCGAGCGCGCCGCCTGGCGGAATCTCGACGACGTACATACCTGTAACGCCGCCGCTGCCCTTCAGCTGGATGAAAGAGCCGGCCCCCCCCATGCGCGCCCACGGCTTGCGCGGCAGTTCGGTCACATCCTCGACTGCAAGTCCGTCAAAAATTGGAATACCTTCCTGCTGCATCCATCGCAGATACGCAGCTTTCTGAGGTGTGTAGACAATTTCTTCCATGGCGAATCCCTCGTTTCTTTCGTTGTAATCTCTGATGGGCTTAACCTTCAGTTGCTATTTTCACCGCGCTTTGCGTATTCATTGCATGCATAATTATCGGCAGGCTAATCTCCGGCCCCGCGTTTGTCAATGGCTGCACGCTTACGATTGCTTCTCGCCGGTCGGCAGGCCGTACTTCTGGCGTAGCTTTGTGGTAGGGATCGCCATGCATGCCCCATCAATTCCTTTACGGTAACCAAATCCACTCCCGCCATGACAAGGTGAGAGGCAAACGTGTGGCGCAAATCGTGGAATGACCGTGCGGTATTCGCATCTTGTTCCTGAACATAAGGCGCAAGCAGTCGCGAAACTCGGCGAGAGATTTCAGAACGTAAAACGCGAGGCCGATTTGCAAACGAGCGTCGTCTCACCGGAAGTAAAAGAAGCCATCGGCGAAGTTTTAGCTCCAGAGTTGGCACAAAACCGGAATGTTTTCCTTGTGAGACAGGGGCGTGGATTAAAAATCGTCAGCGATATTCGAGAAGTGGGTGTGGCCAGGGACGGAATCGAACCGCCGACACGAGGATTTTCAGTCCTCTGCTCTACCGACTGAGCTACCTGGCCGGAGCTAGGAAATATTGCTTAAAAAGTTCGGAGAGTCAAGGTTGGCGGCTAATTCTGGCGCCGCGCGGCGGCTTTCTTCTCGATGAAATCGACGATGCGCGATTCGAGTTTCACTCCGTCGAACGCGTTGATCTCTTGCACGCAGGTTGGGCTCGTGACGTTGACCTCGGTGAGGAAGCCGCCGATGACGTCGAGCCCAACAAAATAAAGTCCCAGCTTCTTGAACGGCGCCGCGAGCGCGCGGCAAATCTCGCGGTCTCTCGGCGTGATGTCCGCTCGCGCGGACAATCCGCCGACGTGAAGGTTGGCGCGGTTTTCATTTTCCTGCGGGATGCGAAGCAGGGCGCCGATGGGCTCGCCGTCTAGCACAAGCACGCGCTTGTCTCCCTGACGGATCTCGGGAAGATAGCGCTGCGCCATCACCGGGAACCGTCCTTCGTCGGTCATGAGCTCCAGGATCGCGGCGACGTTGCGGTCGTTGCGGTTGAGATACAACACGCCTCGTCCGCCGGCGCCTTCCAGCGGCTTGACGATCATCTCGCCTCCCTGCTCTTCCATGAATGCTTTGAGAAGAGCGATGTTGCCGCTCACGATCGAGGGCGGAATGATCTCGGGAAAGTTGAGCGCATAAAGTTTTTCCGTCGCTTCTCTGAGACCGTGAGGATCGTTGATCACGACGCATTGTCTCGGGTCCACCAGGCTCAAGAGATGCGTGGCGAAGAAAAATTTCATGTCGAAAGGCGGATCTTTGCGCATGAGAATGACGTCGAAAGAGCCGAGCGGCCCCGCGCCCTCTTTTTCGAAGCGATAGTGAGGATTCGCCCGCTCGACGCTCACGCGGCGAAAACGCCCCTCCGGCACGGCGCCGCGGATCGAGAGGTCGTCGAGTTCCATGTAGCACACCTCGTGGCCTCTCGATTGGGCCTCGAGCATCATGACGAACGTCGTGTCTTTATCGATGTGGATCTTATCGATGGGGTCCATGACGACCCCGATCTTGAGCATACTCATGTTCAATCAGCTTCCCCGCTCGCCGCTCGTTTCTCTTATCACCCACGTACGCGCCAGTGAATCGTGCCATCCCCTTTTCTCCCGGTTCCATAGAATGCGCAAGAAACCGAACAACAAGGGCGCGGTGAGGAGCATTACCAACCAGCGGATCAGCGCCTGGCCGTAACCGATGGGCTCCCGGTCCGTCCCTACGACGCGAAGGCCGAACAGCCATTTGCCGACGGTTCTCCCGTCGAGACCATGAAGCACGACAAAATAGCCGCAGACGAGAAAGATCCATGCGCCGAGAAGCGCAGGCAACACTCCCTCAACCGCTTCCCACGAGAGCGAGCGTTGGTGGGCGGCGAGTCCCACGCGGAAACCGAGCGCCGAGAGATAAAAGAGCAGCAGAGAGAAGAGGCACAAGACAAAAACGTCCACGAGAATAGCAAAACAGCGTCGGAAAAAGCCGCCCCATGCGACCGCGCTTGCGCGCTCTTCCTCCTTGAGCCGCTCGTAGAGTCGATCGTACTCCCGCTCGATCAGCGCTTGGAGCGCCGCCACGTCGTTTGTTTCGGCTTCCATAAACCTAAGGAGTTTAAACCCTGAGCCGTCTCAAAGAAAGCGAGCCGGATGAATTATCCCAGGTCGCCCCATAGAAACTGCGCCAGCGACAACGCCGCCACGGCGGCGGTTTCCGTGCGCAAAATTCTTTTTCCCAAGCGCACGGACTGAAAGCCGCTCTGCTCAGCCTCGGCGACTTCATCCGGGGCGAAGCCGCCTTCCGGCCCGATCACGAGGAGAAGCGAATCGAGGCTCGGCTTCTCTTCTCGAAGGCGCGCCAAACCGCGGGTCGTCTCGTTTTCCCAAAAAATGAGCTTCAGATCGCAGGGCCACGGCCGCCGCACCAAATCGGAAAAATCCATGACGTTTAGAATTTCCGGAACGCGGACGCGGCCGGACTGCTTGGCCGCGCTGAGAGCGATGCGCCGCCAGCGTGCCGCCTTTTTCTCACGCGCCGCGCCGTCGAGCTTGGGCACCGTACGCCGGCAGAGAAACGGCGCGATCGCCGACGCGCCGAGCTCCGTCGCCTTCTCGACGATCCAGTCGAGCTTGTCGCCTTTTCCCAGCGCCTGCGCCAAAGTGATCCGAACGGAAGACTCGCGCTCGGGCCGGCAGGAATTTAAAATCTTGATTTCTCCCCGGCCGTCGGTGAACGAGCGAATGACCCCTTCATGTTCCCAACCTTCGTCGTCGAACAGAGTCACCCGATCGCCGGGCCCCAGGCGCAGCACCTTTCGCATGTGCTCTAGCTCCGGGCCGGCAATCGTAGCGCTGTCACCGTGAAAACTTTTTTTCGAGACAAAGAAACGCGCCACGATCAGCTCTTCTTTTGCAGCAGCAGCGTCACCCATTCCTTCTCCCGGCTTTGGCGGATCAGGGAGAACGGCGCGGGGGAAAACCGGCTCGCCACCTGGCGCGTCTTGGGCTGTAAGATCCCCGAGAGAACGAGGTAGCCGCCAGCGGCGACCCGTTCTTCGAGGGCGCCTGCAAGATCGATGATGGTCTCCGCGGTAAGATTGGCGACGACAACCGCAAACGATCCGTAGACTTTCTCCAGTTTCCAATTTGCCAACCTGATTCTTCGCTCGACGCCGTTGACACGGACATTGCCGCGCGCGACCTTGAGCGCCGTGGGGTCGTTGTCGAGCGCCATGACGCTGCTGGCGCCCATCTTGGCCAGCGCGATGGCCAGGATTCCCGAGCCGGTGCCGACGTCGAGCGCGGTCAGCTCGCGGCCGTCGAAGCGCGCGGCCAGATGCTCCAGGAACTCGAGACAACAGCGCGTCGTAGCGTGCGAGCCGGTGCCGAACGCCATGCCCGGCTCGATGGTGATGACGTGCCGTCGGCGCGTCTCGGGCGAATCGACCCACGGAGGCGTGATCCAGAGAGATCGGCCCACCTTGTGCGGAGAAAAAAAACGCCGCCACGAATTCGTCCATTTTTTTTCTTTCAACAACTTCCAGCTGAGCGGATGGTCGCCGAAGCCGGGATAGATTTTACGGATGTCGCGGAGAAAACGGTGAATCTCGCGCTTGAGCGCCGCAGTCCGCGGCGAACGGACAAAAAATGCCCGCACCTCGCTGCGCGTGAGAACAACGCCGGGAGAGCCTCGCTCGATGAGGAAATTCGCGATCGCATCGAGGGCCGGCGGAGGGGCCCTGAGAGAGAGTTGCAGCCACGAGACAGACACAGAGTTTTTATGCCATACAGAAGCGTTCGTATCAATGTCGCCTGAGCGGTCGGAAAAATCTTGTAAACCATAAGCTTCTGCGCTACATACGCACGAGACAAGCAGCGCTGCAGAGTTCGCCGACAAAATATCCGCCCAAACGGCAATATGAATTCAAGTTCTGGAATTTGAGTTTTTAATTTTGAGTTGAAATTCAAAATTCAACACTAAAAACTCAAAACTGGTTATTATTAAAATGGCATATATCGCTCCCTTTCGGGGAATTCTCTACAACAAGAAAGAAATTACCGATCCGTCCAAAGTCATCGCGCCGCCTTACGACGTGATTTCTCCGGAGGATCAAGAGAAGCTCTACCGCCGCTCGCCTTACAACGTCGTGCGGTTGATTCTCAGCCAGGAGCCGGAGCCGTACGAAAGCGTCGCGCGGCTGTTCGAAGAGTGGCGGAGAGAAGGAATCCTCATTCGCGACGAGACACCGGCGATTTACTTTCTCACCCATCGCTACGCGCTGAAGGACGGAAAAGAAAAGGAGCGCAAGGGGTTCATCGCCCTGGCGCGGATCGAAGACTTTTCCAGCGGCGCGATCCGGCCGCACGAGGCGACGCTCGCGGCGCCGAAAGAAGACCGGCTTAAGCTCATGCTCGCGTGCCACGCCAACTTGAGCCCGATCTTCGCGCTCTACGACGAGCCGAAACAGATGATCAACCGGCTGCTGGCCGAGCACGTGCAGGGAAAACCGCCGGACGTCGAGGTCAAGGAAGACAAAGGCGGGAGCTGCCGTCTCTGGCGCGTCGTCGACGCCGAGCTCGTTCGCATGGCCCGTCAGCAGATGGAGCAGCTGGCGCTTTTGATCGCCGACGGCCATCACCGCTACGAGGCGGCGATGAACTATCGCGAGCGCATGCGCCGGGAAAAACCCGGCTTCAGCGGCCGTGAGGCATTCAACTACGTCATGATGTATTTCGCCAACATGAAAGACGAGGGGGTGACGATTCTCCCGACGCACCGGCTGGTGCGCTCATTTCCAGCCATCGCTTTTCGCGAGCTCGAAGAGTCGCTGATGCGCTATTTCTACATCGAGCCCTACCCCAAAAACGCCGAGGGCCGGCGCTCGTTCTTGCGCGCGCTTCAGAGCGGAAGGAAAAAACACCGGCTGATCGGCGCATCTTTCAAGCGCGATCCGCGCTATTTGATTCTGCGGCTCAAGAACAAGAGGTTCATGCAGCGACTGGCCGGCGACTTGAGCGCGCCGCTGCAAGAGCTGGACGTGAGCGTGCTGCACCGTCTCATTCTCGATCACATCCTGGGTCTCAAGCCCGAGGAGCAGATTGCGGAAGGAGCGATCAGCTATTCGCAGGACGAAGAGAAAGTCTTGCAGGCGCTCGACAAGGAAGATTACCAGGCCGCGTTTATTTTAAATCCGCCCAAGGCGGAAGAGATCCTGACAATCAGCGGCGCCGGCGAGAAGATGCCGCAGAAGACGACTTACTTCTATCCCAAGCTCATCGACGGGCTGGTGATGAACAAACTCGATCCGGAAGAGGAGATCGGGGGAAATTGAAAGGATGGCCAGGTTGCGGGTTAAGCGGCTCGGTCCGAAAAATTCCAGACGGGGACCAAGACTTTCTTCTTTGCGCCCTTTTTCGATCGCGCGACTGCCTCCATTTTCTCGACCGTCGCCGCGTCATAATATCTCTCCCCGCAGCGGCGACAGAGACCAGCGGGCACATTCTCTATGATGACCAGCTTGCCCTTGTGATGGTAATGGACTGTCACCGTTTTCGCCTTCACCTCTCCGTTACAGTACTCACAGTTTTCGTATCGCATCTTATTCCTCTCTCAGGAGATACACGGTGATAATCCGAAGCTTCCCTGAGGCCAAAAACCGGCATATGACCTCTGTATCCCTGCCATCCTGCGCCTTGCCCCGCACCACATAGCGGTTTCCGCGCGGGTCGCCAGTCAGGACCTTGTCCACTTTCCCCTTTAAGATTATCTTTTCTAGATCCGCTATCGCGAGATCGTCATCTTCCCGCTCTTCTTCAGCATGCCCGGTGAACTCGTAATTTTTTGTCCGTACCCTCTCCCTGATTTCCCGAATACCTCGTCGGGACATACCCACCCCTACATCCCCTTATTTTTTTAAGGTACCCTCGATCTGCGCCGGTCACAGAATCCATCCACGCGTCGATCGTCTCACATTCTTACCGGTGTCACAAACTCTCCGTATCCGGGCTTGCCCACGACCTTGCCGTTCTCCATCACCACTTTGCCACGGACAATCGTGTAGATCGGCGCGCCTTTGATCTTGCGTCCATGGTAAGGCGTCCAGCCGACTTTGGTGTAAGTCGTTTCATTGGTGATGGTCTCCTCGCGTTCCATGTCGACGATCGTGATGTCGGCATCGGACCCGACCTGGATCACTCCTTTGCGCGGATAGACGCCGAAGATGCGCGCGGGATTGTACGAAGTGATGCGCACGAGCTGATCGAGCGTCAACTTTCCCTGGTTGACCGCGGTCAAAAATAATCTCAGGTAGTCTTGAATTTGCGGCTCGCCGCCGGGCGATTTCCACATGTCCTTCCAGCCGACGTCTTTTTCTTCCTTGGTGTGCGGCGCGTGATCGGTGCCGACGACTTCGATCGTTCCGTCCTTGATCGCCGTCCATAGAGCTTCCGCGTGCTCGTCGGGCACCCAGAAGCCGAGACAATAAGGCCCCAACTTCTCCACGTTCTCCCAGGTCGCGAGAAAAAGCGCCCAGGGATTCACCTCGCCGGTCACGGGCCGTCCTTCCTCCTTCGCGCGCCGGATCATCTCGATGCCGCCCGGCGTGCTCATGTGAAGGATGTGGAGCTTGGTGCCGGTCGATTGTTGGAAGCGGATCAGCGTCGCGATCGCCGTGTCCCAGATGATGCCGTCAAAATCGCGGTAGGCTTTGCCGTACGCCTGCGGGCTGCGGTCGCCGCGCTCCCAGTAGCGCTGCTCGATCACGTCCATCAAGTCCTGATCGTGCGGATGGACCATGAGCGGCAGGCCGGTCTTCGCCACCGCTTCGAAAGAGCGGAAAAGCTCGCCGTGGTTGTGCAGCCCGATGCCCGGCATGTGCGGATAATCGCGCCCGGTGTCCCGCACCATGAAAATTTTAAACGCCAGGCAGCCCTCTTTGGCGAGCCCCGGAATTTGCTCGGGCACCGTGCCGGACGGATTGTGGTTGAAATCGACGACGGCTTTTTTCTTGTGGTCTTCGATCAAAGCCCGGTAACGCTCTACGGTCGTCGTCGGTGGATTCACGTTGGGCATGCCGATCGAGAGCGTCACGCCTCCCGCGGCGGCCGCCATCGTGGCGGTCGTCAAATCTTCCTTATGCGTGAAGCCGGGGTCGCGGTGATGCGTATGCGTGTCGATCAGTCCCGGAACGACTTTTTTGCCCTTGGCGTCAATGACCTTGCTCGCCTCGGGAAACGCCGGCGGCCTGCCGAGAGCGACGATCTTGCCCTGGTTGACGGCAACGTCGGCGGCGACAAAACCGCCCGGCGTCCATACATCTCCGTTTTTGACGACGAGATCTACCCGATCCATAAGGTTGCTTTCTCCGTTCGAAAAAAGTTCAAGAAACCTTTATATGATCCGTGTTTACCCCTGTCAACAGAGCCTGGGAAAACCCGTTCCGACGGCTTGGGCCGGAGCTTGACTCCGATGGGGGAATTTGAAAGTATTCACTCCGATCTCGTCTAAGAGGTGAAGGAGGACACAACCATGAAGCAATTTCTCGGTTCGTTTCTTGCCGGGCTGGCACTGCTGGTCTTTGCAGCGGGTCCGAGTTTCGGCCAGGACGCGAAGCTCATCGAGGCGGGCAAAAAAGAGGGAAAAGTCGTCATCTACGGCTCGCTTGAATCCGACAGCATGGACGCCGTCACCAAGGCCTTTCAAAAGAAAACCGGGATCGAGGTCGAGTACTGGAGAGCTTCGGCCACCAAAGTCATGGACCGGGCTGTCAGCGAGTACCGCGCCGGCAAGCCGGCTTTCGACATCATCCTGACCAACGACAATCCCATGCAGCTCATGCAAAAGGAGGGGATCTTCGCCAAATACGATTCTCCCTCGGCCAAGGATTTTAGCAAAGATTCCATCGATCCGAACCTCGGTCCCAGATATCGCAATGTGATTATCGGCATCCTCTACAATAAAAGCATGATCAGTCCCGCCGACGCGCCGAAATCGCTCGAAGACCTGGTGAACCCTAAATACAAAGGCAAGCTCGTGATGCCCGATCCGACCCAGCACACGACCACGACCCAGTGGGTCGCCAGTCTGGATAAGCTCATGGGCAAAGAGAAAGCCGAGAAATATATCCGGGATCTGGCCGCCATGAAACCTATCCTGGTGGAATCGCTTCTGCCTGCCGCGGAACGGGTTTCGACCGGAGAGACGCCGATTGCGATTACTTATGTTAAATACGCCTTCATCTTCGGGCAGAGAGGCGCGCCGCTGGAACATGTCAGGTTACCGAAAATGATGGGAGACGGCCACTATCTGACGCTCGGCAACAAGGCGCCGCATCCGAACGCCGGCAAGACGTTTATCGACTACTTCCTCGGCCAGGAGAGCATGTCGATGATCGCCAAGCTGGGCGAGTTTGTGAACCGCAAAGGGGTCTATCCGCCGCTGCCGGACGCCGACAAGATCCAGTTCGTCGAGATGGTCGATCTTGACAAAAAAGGTTTTGCGGAGAAGAAAAAGGAGTACACTAAAATCTTTCTGCAATAGGACATCAAACCTGTGAACGATAGAGCTGCTGCAATCGGGCGGGCGCTCCCTGGTTCCTGGGGCCTCGCCCGATTTGCTTTATTCTTTACTCAACCCATCCATCTCGTCTTTATCGGAGTCGCCGCCGTCATCGCTTTTCTGGCGCTCTACCCGAGCTTTTTTCTTTTGTACGGCAGCCTAACCGATTCCCCGCTGGGCGTTCCGGGTCATTTCACGCTGCAGAATTATATTCAGGCTTACTCCGACCCGACCGCTTATCCGCTGATTCTGACTTCGTTTATTTTCGGCATCGGCGCCTCGGGTCTCTCCATAATCCTCGCGCTCACACTTGCTTGGATCACGATCAGAACCAATGCGCCTTTCAGAAGGCTCTTCGAGCTGATCGCCATCGTCCCGAACATCTTGCCGCCTCTGCTGATCGCCATATCCTGGGTGCTGCTCCTCAATCCCAGCAACGGTCTCATCAACGCGATATTGATGCGTCTCGGCCTTGAGAAGGGGCTCTTCAATATCTACTCGCTCCCGGGTCTCATCTTTGTCGAAGGATTGATTCTCACTCCGCTGGCTTTCCTCATCATCTCGGCAGCTCTTAAAGGTATGGACCCATCGCTGGAAGAATCCGCCAAGACCCTTGGCTCCAGTGAAATGGGAGTCGCGGCGCGGATCACTTTTCCCTTGATGAGGCCGGCGATCTTGGCCGCCGGCACGCTGAATTTCGTGAGAGCGGTCGAGAGTTTCGACACGCCGGCCATCATCGCGTTGCCGGCGCGGCTTGAAGTCTTCACGACAAAGATCTGGCGCGAGGCCCTGGGCTCTTTTCCGACAAACCACAATCTGGCCGCCGCTTACGGTGTCGGCATTCTCGTCATCGCGCTGCTTTTCGTTTATCTCTACCGAAAGTTCACCTCACAGATCGAAAGCTTCTCCACGGTCACGGGCAAAGGCTTCCGGCCGCACGAGATCGATTTGGGCCGCTGGCGCTATCTCGCCTCGGGCACCGCGCTGCTGCTGCTCACACTCATGGTTATTCTGCCGATTCTGGTTCTCCTGCTCGTATCCGTGCTGCCCTACTACCACGTTCCCACCTGGCAAACGTGGAGCAACTTAACTTTAAACAACTTCCGGTTTGTGGTGGAGAACCCGCGCGTCTACAGGGCTTTCCGCAACAGTATTTTTCTGGCCATCGGCGGCGCCACTATCTGCATGGTGCTTGCGTCTTTGACCGCTTACATCACGATCAGAACCAAGATCGCCGCCCGCGGCCTTCTCGAAGGACTCATTTTTATTCCCTGGGCCTTCCCGGGAACTGCGCTCGCTCTCGGCCTCCTGTGGGCCTACGTCGATTTTCCAATTCCGATTTACGGGACCATCTGGATCATCATGATCGCCTACATCACCCGCTTTCTCCCCTATGGACTAAGAGCGGTAAGCAGTACGATCATTCAAATCCACAAAGAGCTCGAAGAGGCGTCCACGGCGTGCGGCGCCGGTTTTTTCGCGACCTTTCGCCGCATCCTCGTCCCGATGATGCGGCCGGGAATCATGGCCGGCTGGATTATTCTCGCCACGACCTTCATGCGCGAGTTCAGCGCCACCCTGTTTCTATACAGCCCCGGCTCCGAAGCCTTGGGGCCTCTGCTTTATTTTCTTTACCTCGACGGCATGCGCGGCCGAGTGGCGGCCATCGGCCTGGTCATCTCCCTCATCTCCGTTATCCTGATCGCGATCGCGCAGAGACTATCGCGCTGGGACACGGCGTAATCGAACATTCCTCAAATCTGAACAATGGGAGCGATATCGTGGAAAAATTGCATTTAACGATTGCGTGCGGCGATTACGACCGGACCAAAGCGCTGCAAACGGGAGCGGTCCAACCGGAAGGCATACAGCTCAACTATCTTCCCCTGCAGGCGGAAGAGATCTTCTGGCGCATGAGCAATTTTAAGGAATTCGACGCCTCGGAGATGTCGCTCTCGAATCACATCACGATGGTGAGCCGGGGCAACTCTCCGTTCGTTGCCATTCCGGTTTTTCCGTCGCGCTTCTTTAGACACTCCTGCGTCTTCATCAACACCGATTCCGGCATTAAGGGACCGCAGGATTTCAAAGGCAAAAAAATCGGCGCGCCGGAATACTCGATAACAGCGGCGGTGTGGATTCGCGGCTTTCTGGGCGACGACTACGGCGTGAAAGCAAGCGACATGCAGTGGTTCGTCGGCGGACAGGAAGAAACGGGCAGGAAAGAACGAGTGCGCCTGAGCCTTCCGCCCGAGATCAAAGTGAGCCCGATCGCCGACGATAAAACTCTTAACGGTATGCTCGAGAGCGGCGAGATCGACGGGCTCATCTCCGCGCGCAGCCCTTCGTCGTTCGTCAAAGGCTCGCCCAAAGTCCGGCGTTTGTTTCCCAACTACAAAGAAGTAGAGATGGATTACTACAAGCGCACCAAAATCTTTCCGATCATGCACGTGCTGGTCATCCGGAAAGAAATCTACGACCGCAATCCTTGGGTAGCGCGAAGCCTCTACAAGGCTTTTTGCGAAGCCAAAGATCGCGCGATCCAGGCGATGCACGTCTCCAATACACTGGCGTGCACCCTTCCCTGGCTTGGAGCCGAAATGGAATTGCTCAAGTCCCTCTTCGGCCCCGACTGGTGGCCCTACGGCGTCGAGCTCAATCGCAATCTCCTGGAGACGTTGATACGCTACATGGGCGAGCAGGGCCTCATCGACCGGCCCGTCAAGCTGGAAGAACTGTTCGCGCCGAGCATCTCCGGCGAATTTAAAATATAGGAATTGAAGATTAGGAATTAGGATTTAGGGAAGATCGATCCCCAATTCCCAACCCCCAATTCCTAATTCCTGTTCACCGTGGACCATAAGACAACGGCGTTTATCCGACTTGCACGCGTTGCACGTTTGGCAACAGCGGATAAAACAGGCCGGCCGCACGTCATTCCGATTTGTTTCGCGCTCGACGGTAAAGAACTTTATTCTCCAATCGACGAGAAGCCGAAAAAAACTTCTCCGCTCCTGCTAAAAAGAATCCGCAACATCCGGGCGAATCCCCACGTCGCCGTCGTCATCGACAGATACGACGAAGACTGGCGCCGGCTCGCTTACGTGTTGATCGTGGGAAAAGCGAAGCTGTTGATGAGAGGAGCGAGGCACAAAAGAGCGGTCCGGCTTCTCAGAAAAAAATATCCGCAGTATAAAAAGATGCGCCTCGAAGAGCGTCCGATGATCCAAATCACTCCGCTTCAGTGGAAAAGCTGGGAAGCAGTCTAAATGAACTACCCCGCAGCAAGCTGCGGGGAATTGACCCGAACAGATTAAGCCGATGAAATGGGTGAGAACAGGAAGCGGTGGCTTATCCTATCCGCATGTTCTGCACAACGATGCCGAGCCCCGGCGCGCGCGACAGAGGACCATCTGCCGTGATGAGCGGAACATCGTAGATACGGGCCAGCGCTACGTAGAAAGAGTCGTAAGCGCTCGCATTGTGCCGGTGCCGCCAGGCCTCCCGAATCAACTCCACATGGGTGATGCGCTCTACGTGCCAATCCACCAGATCCTCCAGCGCCAACAAGGCGCGGCGTTCGTCAAGCATCTTGCGAAGCAACGCACGGCGGAGCACGGACATCACCTCGACGTCCAAGAGTTCCGGCGCAATCAAAAGAGCGTCTTCGATGACATCGGCAATCTTGAGGCCCAGGCTTGTACGAAGGAGATACTCGGCAGCCGCCGACGCGTCGATTACGTATCGGATCACAAGCCCTCGTCGCGCTGGCGGCGCTCTTCTTCAAGGAGGGACGCCGCGGGCAACCCAAGGTCGGTGTTGGGACGCTTGGCCAGCCGTTCGCGAAATGCGCTGCGCGCCAGCTCCCGTTCGACAGCCGTAATCACAATATCGCTCATGGTGCAGCGGCGCTTTTCCGCGCAACGCCGTAAATTCCGGTGTAAGGAATCCGGAATGCCTTTAACTTGTAGGTTCGCCATAGCATGACTATGGCATGCTCGCAGCATGCCGTCAAGAAGACCTGCCAGGATGGCAGCGGAGGCCAGATCGTTTTAAAGAATATAAATCTATTTTGACAGGTTGGGAACTTTGTGGTATATTCGGGCACATGAAAACACAATTTTCCACGCTTTTAGCGTGCACGCTCGTTTCTGTCCTCCTATTGGTCCCCGTCGGTTTGCGGGCCGGCGACCAGCCGGAGCAGCAATCTCCGACCAAGGAAGTTGGGACTGAGCTGGGCTGGGGCTTCGGCGCCGTCCTCGCCAACATCTTCTACATGCCGACCAAGGTCACGTATGCCGGCCTTGGGCTCCTCACGGGAGGACTGGGCTATTTGCTGACCGCCGGACGCGGCGACGTCGCCAACGAGATTATCTATCCGGCGGTGAAGGGCACCTACGTCGTGACTCCGAGTCACCTCAAGGGAGAGCAGCCGGTCGTTTTCATCGGCTCGTCTCCTGAGGAGCCGCAGGCACAACAGCCGCAGCAGGTCTCGGCCGCCCCTCAGCAGCGTTAGCCGCCGAAGCAAACGCCGCGCTTGGAAGATTTGACGAACTCCAGAAGTGAAAGCACTTCCGGAGTCAGGTTTTTTCTTACCTCAAGCTCGCGGATCGCGAGACTAAGATTTCGTCCTTTGCGAAAAAGGACGCGGAAGGCATCTTTCAGCGCGCGGATTTTCCGCTCATCGAATCCGGCGCGTTTCAGTCCCACACTATTCACACCGCGCACCGTGTGTTGCCAATCCACGATCGAGTAAGGAGGAACGTCCCGGCTGGCGCCACTGAGCCCGCGCATCAGTGATAGCTCGCCCACGCGCACGAACTGGTGCACGACGCAGTTGCCGGAGATAAACGCGCTATCGCCTACCCCGACGTGTCCCGCCAGCAAAGCGCCGTTGGCGATGACGATGTGATCGCCGAGACGACAGTTATGACCGACGTGCGAGGTCGCCATCAAATAGTTATCGTTGCCGATGACCGTTGAGGAGCCGGGCGCGGCTCCGCGATGAGCCTGAACAAGCTCGCGGAACACGTTGTGGCTGCCGATTTTAAGATATGTCTCCGCGCCGGAGTAGGTCTTGTCCTGCGGCGCGCCGCCCAAAATCGAGCCGGGATGAATTTCGTTCTCTTCCCCTATTTCGGTCCAGCCCACGATCGTCGCGTGTGCCAGCACGCGCGTTCCCTGCCGGATCTTGACCGGTCCTTCGACGACGACATAGGGGCCAATTTCGCATTCGGGATGGATCTCCGCCTGAGAATCAATAATAGCCGTCGGGTGAATGCTCATGAAGTTAATCCTTGCTAGCGAGATTCGTCGTCGTCATCGTCGTCTTCTAATTTGTCTTCGGGTTCAATTTTTTTTCCCGGGACGCGATAGCGCCCTTCGGCCCAAGCGCCGAGATCCATCAGCCGGCAGCGTTCGGAACAAAACGGGCGGTGTGGATTTCCCTCCCATGGAACTTCGCTTCGACACATCGGGCAGCGCACCACGAGCGGCATAAAAACCAAAAACCTTACGTATCTAAAGTCGCCGGCGCGAAGAGATCTTCGACCGCCGGCTTTTTCTCCATCAGCCCCTGATCCAGAGAGTAGCCCATAAACCGCTCGAGATTAGCGCGGTTCTTCCCTACGCCGTACGGCCATGGGTCGTCGCCCAGCAAATTTCTCTCCTCCTCGAAGAGATGGCGCCCCCAGGCGAGACGCGACCAGTTCGGATCGTCGTAATAGCGCCGGCAAACTTCCTTGGCCTTCTCGAATGCTTCCATCACGCCGCGCGCGAGCCACGGATTTTGTTTGAGCACTTCATCCTTGAACGCCACCACGTGCATGATGGGAAAAAATCCGTTCTTGCGGAAATAGTTTAGCTCTTCCTGCTTGGCCTTGGAAAAAAGCCGGTGAATCTTCTCCGACCCGCCGAGCACCTCTTTCGGCGGATGCGGCATGAACAGCGCATCGATCTCGCCCGCTTCCAAGAGGCTGCCGATCTTTCTCCCCGCCGGGACGAGCCGAATCTTCACGCCCTCCTGAGGCTTGAACGGAACCGTCTCTTCCTTGGCGACGACCCACTCGATCTTGCGCCAGTCCACGCCGTATTCGGACTGCAAATCTCCCTTGGCCAGAACGGAAAGCGTCGTTTGAAACGTGCTGAGTCCGACTTTGCGGCCGATGAGATCATTCGGCGAGTCGATGCCGGCGTCGGCGCGCACCCACATTTGCGACATACTGAAGAGGCGGCGCGGAAAAACCGGGATAGCGGTAAAGGGTATGCCGCGGCTCTTCGCCATGAGATAAGACGACAGCGACAACTCGCAAATGTCGAACTCGCCTTTTTGGAGCATTCGTTCATGGCGATCGACGCCGTGCTTCAACGGCTCCGATTGCCCGACCAGGAGCACGTCGAGATCCGCTCCATCGATCGAGACCGCGCCGTCGAAAAAAGGAAAATGGCGATCGTAATGAGACAGCGCCATCCTGAGCTTGAGCTTGGCCATACGTCCTTCCCGCGCTTACTTGAGCGGCTGATATTCCATGAAGCCGTGGACCGAAAGGTCGATCAGATTTCCTTCCGGGTCGGAGACCCGCATCTCCGCAAACGGAGTGCCCTCCGGGCGCTTCTTGATTTGTTTCTCCGGCTGCTGCTTCTTTACGCGCTCCAGCGTTTCGTTCATATCATCGATCTGAACGCCGAAATGATAGAGTCCGTTCGGGCTCTGCTGCGCCGAGTTGTCGAGAATGGCGAGCTCGAAGTAGCCGTCGGTCAGATGCACGGTCTTTCCCGTGGGATGCCTGGGATGCGATCCTCGATGGATATCCTGGAAGCCGAAAACTTCTTTGTAGAAAGCAGCCAGCTTCTCCGGATTTTCGGTTCGAATTGCCAGGTGGCGTATCCGTGCCATGATTTTTTCCTCCCCTTCGATTGACTTCAATTCTGATTATCCTATTTGCGCCGCTTCTGTCCACACCTGAGCCGCGGGCCAGTTGCACATCCACCGGCCATCGGGTACTGTTTCGTCGAAAACCGAACCGCATGCCATCATGTTTCACTCGCCGCGCCGCGTTGCTCTAGCCGTCGGGATTGCCGTTTGCTTCTCGTTTACCGTAGTCAACTGGGACGGCGCCAGAGGCTGACGCGCGCAGCAGCTCCACCAGTCCCCAAGACAAATATCATCCGCGATATCCCGTATGCCAAAGCCGCCGATTCGAAGAACGCGCGGCGTCAAACCCTCGATTTGCATCTGCCGGAGACGGCCGTGCGCAAACCTCCGCTGGTTGTCTTTATTCATGGCGGTTTCTGGACCCTCACCGACGACGAATACCAGATCGGTCCCGCTTTCGCGGACGCGCTGATCCCGAGCGGCGTCGCCGTCGCGCTCGTCCGCTACCGTCTCGCACCGGCCGTTACTCATCCCGCGCAAGCCCAGGATATCACCGCGGCAGTCGCCTACCTTATCCGGTCGGCCGATAAGTACGGCTACGACGCAAAGCGCATTTATTTCGCCGGCCATTCGGCGGGAGCGCATCTCGCGGCGCTCGTCGCTCTCGATGGCAATTACTTGAGCGCCCAGAGTTTAAGCCCGCGCTCCCTGGCCGGCGTGCTTGCTTTCAGCGGCATCTACGATCTCCGGCCCAAGCCAGAAACCGCCGAGCAGCAGAAGCTGGCCGTGCAGCAGTCCTTCGGCGACAATCCGCAGAAGCTGGCCGCAGCGTCGCCGGTCACGCATACGCGGGCGGATGCGCCGCCGTTTTTGATTCTCGGGGCGGAAAATGATTTTCCCGGCTTCCTCGTGGCCGGGAAGAGATTTGCCGACGCGCTGCGCAAGTCCGGCCACAAACAGATCGGGCAGCTCGTCCTTCCCGATCACGACCATTTTTCTCTCGTACAGATGATCGGCCAAGATCCGGAAGTCCGCAGTCTTCTGCTAGATTTTTTCAAGGTTGAGCCGCTCCCGCCGGAGATGGCGCTGTTGATCGAGGCCAAGCGCCGCTGGCTCAACCCGTCGCTCTCGACTGTGCCCTTCTGGAGCGAGGAGAAACTGATTCGTCCTTATCCGGTGGACCGAAAATTAGTGGAAGAAGTGGCGCTTCTATACGGCAGCAATCGGTATGAGCTGCTCGATTGGCCGCTGGAAAACTACTACGCGATCGATCTCTTTTCGTATCTGGATTCCCTGCCGCCGGAAAAGATCGGGCGCGGCAATTATCTCACCGTCACCAACTTCCGCAACGAGAAATTGTTTTGGGACCGCCGGCAAATCGAGCCCTACAAGCCCGTCATCGTCGTCGGCCTCGACGACGAAAAGAATCTCTTTCGTCTGGGCGTTTTCTATCGGGCGAACCGGGAATACAGTTGGAAAGACGGACCCAGGCCTCCACTGATGGCGCGGCCGGTCGGAGCTTTCATTCACTTCCTCGAACCGCCCCCGCCGGAGCTGGCGAGACAAGCGCCGTATTACGGTCTCACGGAAAACAGCTTCAAATTATCCGCAGACAACCCGCTCGCCTCTTTGAAAGACCTGCCGAAAAAAGTTTACGAAGCAATGACGGTTCGCAACGGCTGCGTTTACTGCCACAGCTTCCGCGGCATCGGCTCGCAGAGCCACCACGTTACCGAATCCGGAAACAAACCGCGCGGCGGACTTGCCTTGCCGCTGGAGTCCTATCCGGAGAATGCCTGGAAGGACTTCATATTCAATCAGGAGGAGGCGGCGAAAAAAATCGGCGCTTCGCCTAATATAGTGGACGAAGAAGCGCGCCAGGCATTGTACGACTTGGTCGTCGAGTCGCGGAACAAGAAGAATGTGCCAGGCAAATGAAAAGGGTATCGTCGAGCGGCGGGAGAAGAAATCTTTCTGCCCAAGTTCCGGGCCTGCTGACTGGGATTGAACAAGTAGAAAGGTTAAGGCAAAAGAGAATGGAGGTGCTCAATGCGGAGAGTTCAGCAAATCAGTCGTCGAACGTGGTTGGCCAGTGTCGCCTTGGGCGGTTTCGCGGTATGGAGCGATCTCAATTTCGGCCTCGGCCGCAGGGGGTGGGGTGTCGCTCTCGGCGGCCGCGATCTCGCGATCGGGGTCGCGCACGCTCAGAGCGTGGGGCCGGCCGAAGCCCTTCGGGTTAACCTGGGCTTCGTCAACGCCTACGTCCTGATCCGGGGCAAAGAGGCGGCGGTCGTCGATACGGGCACGGCCGGCAATGGGTCAAAAATCGCGGACGTCGTTCGCACCGCCGGCGTGGGCTGGGATGCGGTTCGCCACGTGATCCTGACCCACCATCATCCCGATCACATCGGCAGCGTTGGAGAAGTGCTGGGTGCGGCCGCCAAGGCGACGGCTTACGCCGGCGCCGCGGACATCCCGCAGATCAAGTCGCCGCGCCCGATCAAAGCGGTCGGTGACAACGACGAAGTGTTCGGCCTGCGCGTGATCGCGACGCCCGGTCACACACCGGGTCACGTATGCGTATTCGATCCGGCCGGGTCGCTGCTCATCCTCGGCGACGCCATGACCAATATGGACAAGAAACTCGATGGTCCCGGTCCCCAGTACACCGCCGACATGGCCCAGGCGCATCAGAGCGTGAAGAAGCTGGCGAAACTCAAGTTCGAGCGCGCCGTATTCGGCCACGGCGAACCGATCG
Source organism: uncultured Syntrophobacteraceae bacterium (assembly GCA_964404195.1). Taxonomy (GTDB): domain Bacteria; phylum Desulfobacterota; class Binatia; order UBA9968; family UBA9968; genus JAJPJQ01. The sequence continues at coordinate 2,805 of CAYOJC010000046.1, read as the reverse complement.
ACAAGGCCGCCTCCCAGGCAGTCGCCAAGCTGGCCGCCACTCTCTGATTGTTGCGAAGTTGCGCAATTGCGCAACTTCGCAACATCACTTTGATGAGGAGGCCGAGTCGACGTAGGCGGAGAGGGCTCGGAGAACTTGCCGCATTTCGCGTGGATGCTTCAGGCGGTATCGCGAGCGCATTTTAGAGTCGCTGTCGTAGCGCACCACCTCCGCAAGGCGCAACGCGGCCAGCGTGTGGCTGATCCGCGATAAGCTCCGGCTGAGAGCGCGGGCGAGCTGGCTCGGGCTCATCTCGCGGTTCTCCAACAGTAACTCGACGATCGAGAAGGCAACCGGATTTCCAAACACGCGGCACAGACGCGATTGCCGGTAGCTCTTTTCTTCCACGCGCCCCGTTTATCACGTTCCGTAAAATTCTGAAACCGAGCACCCTTTCGAGCTATGTTGCGAACTTGCGCAATTGCGCAACTTGGCAATATGCCACCGCGAGAGTCGGACACCGGCCAATGCTCGGGGCGGTAGCTTCTCGCCGCGGCGCAAGGAAATCACCGGGAAGAAGATGGTTAAACGATATCCTCCCGCGGAACTGAGGAAGAGTCGCGCACGAAGCTTTACGCGGCTGGACCGGCGAGGTTCCCTACGTCGTCGCGATCATCAGGCCCGCGTATGATCAGCAACGTCGTCGAAACGCCGGTCGATCACATAAAGATCGGCATGCCCGTCACCGTCTTCTTCGAGCCGGCGGGAGAAGCAATCTTCCTGCCCAAGTTCCGCGTTGCTGACCAAGCGTGACGAGCGTAGAAAAAGGCGAGCTCTAGGTAGTTGGAAAAGTAGCCTGTCCCTATTATTTTTTTATTTTACGACATCCACTACTTGGCCAATCAACTTCGTAAGGCCTTCAGGGAGGAGGGGCTTGGCAAGGGGAACACCATTGAGCGTAATGTCTCGGCTCCGACCCTGGATTGTAATCTCTCCAGCAGGTCCTGGTGAAATTTGCAATTCTTGACCTGAGAACTTAATCTCATCCATGGCATCGAGTTGTCTAGCTTGGTCCACATCTATTTTCATTGTGCCGGTAGGCTTTTCTATACCTACTCTACGCACATTGCCTCCGATAAAACTTAGATCTGAGGTGCCTACGCCTATATGACGGGCACCATCCAGAATTCCTAAAGTTACTCGGCTGTTTGGTCTTCGTAGCTCGATTAGAAATGCGGGATAAAACATATCCGGTTTGTTTTTCGAAAGGGCCTTTCGTGTGGTAATTTTCACTGGCTCTGCTAATTTCTCTCCTGAGATTTGAATGCTGTGCACATCCTGATTTAGGGAACCACTGCTCGGCATACAAAACATCATTAGTTCAGTAGTTACCGTAAAATTAAAACCGAGCGTTTTATCTGAAATATCTATGCTGATCCAATCACGCCCCAAGCTAATTTCTTTTATCCCAGGAGCAAATAATTCCGCAGGGCTATTTTCCTTACTTAAAGTAATAGTCGTGAGGAATGGAGCCGAGATCCCATATTCATTATTCGTCTCGCTCCTACCGTGTGGAGTGTATACAACACAAGCAAACTCCGGTGCCTCTATCAAAAACGTACCTGGACTAATGTTTTCACGAAATACCAATTGCGGCTGAAAAGGTAATGTCCTAAAGAGGTCACGGAACAGCAATAGATCATTGATAGGAGGATAATTATCTATACGGCTTACTTTTAGTTCAATCTTGGATTCTAACGTTGTATCATCTTTATGAGCCAAAAAATTAAAATACAGGGTCTTTTTAGGCGACTTAAACGAAACCCACCGGACAGTTTCACCTCCAGCAATAGGCCAAGCATCGAATAAAGTAAACAAAAGTGATGTGAACTTGCTTTTCTGAACAAGGGGAATCTCGGAATATTCTATTGCAATTTTTCCCCACTTCGAAAGCTTTAGAAAAATTCTGGAATCACGTGGAATTAAATATAGAACAATAAGCAGACCGCAACCGACAATAATAGTAGATTTAGCCAAATTTGCTCGGACCAAGTTGAGGAATTGGAGGAGTTGCCTTGGTAGAGTTGCCTTAGGAATTCGTAGTCGCTCTAGTATTATAGCTAGGATCAGTCCTTCTAGTACGGAAACCGCTGCTAAAAATGGCGCGGAGGGACGCAGAGAAAAGTAAATTTGCTTAGCGAATAAAAATTGTACAATCCCAATGCTAATGACGGATGCAATGACAGCTTGAAGAATCTTTCTATAGCGCGGGGAGGGATCCCCTGAAGTCGCAAGCGTGACAATGACTCCAACAGGCAGCAATCGGAGCATGTCCCACCGAGACAAAAACAAAAAAGTGCGAATGGACATTTCTGTAATGGTGGCAGCCATCACCTTCGCTTCGGTGAGACCTAGATTGAGACTTATCCAAAGGAATAGACCTAACATTTGAAGGAAAACCGCTATAAGAATACCGATAGAAGATTTTAGAATCACTGTTAACGCGCTTTTGCGCAGCATCTTGCTGCTCCGATACTCAATGACCATAGCGCCAACAGCGGCTAAAAGTGAAATCGGTACTGTCATTAGTATCAAAATGGCAGGAGACATAATCATCCGCGAACTGTAGTATACTCAGGCTAAGGTTTACGCCAAACGAAGGATCACTTATCCGGCTTCAGATACGTGGTCTGCAAGTAGTTTCCCAAACTGGTAGCTGCATTAGTCAGCCTCACCCCTAGTATTGTCCAGGGGGTATCGGGGATTAGTTCTTTAGCCGCTTCCGGGTTTCCAGTGGGTGACCCCAACATCTTGTGGGTGGTTGTG
>CAYOJC010000045.1:0-34418 GCA_964404195.1 uncultured Syntrophobacteraceae bacterium | reverse complement strand
GGCCTTGCTCTCGTCGACGATTCTTCGGGTGACGGCTGCCCCGCGCGCGGGAACCGACTCAACGGGTATCGCAAAGCGCTTCTTGAACCCGTCTTCCAGCGCCTGCCTGAGCTCGGCGGCGGCCGGAATGGAGATCACGACCTTGCCTTCCTTCTTCGCAAGCTCGATCGTGCGATCCCATTCTACCTGCCAGGCGGGCTTGGCTGTTTGCGAAAAGGAATCGAGTGACAAAGCCGCTTCGATCACGATCAAAATTGCCGCGAGGAGAAAAAATCTTTTTGTCATGTAGTCTCTTTCGTTCTACAAACCGCGATAGGCGAGCGGCGGCATCTCCATCGCGACGCCGGTTTTTTTCAGCGCGGCTTCGTAGTCGCGCCGGATCTGAGGGTCCTCGTCCTCATATTCGAGCAAGGTCCCGCCCTCGCGCGTGTTGGTGCGCACGCCCTCGCGATTGAGCGCCTTGCCGATGCCGAGAAGATATTTGCCCGACTGCCCGCTATAGCGAAACGCCAGTTGCCGCGCCTTTTCGTTTCCTGTGTTGAAGTGCTGGTGAAACCATCCGGTGGGCGGGCTGACGACGCTGCCTTCGCGCCAGTCGACTTTAATCACCCGATTCGCCCGCCCTTGCCGATACGGTCGCTCGCCCGTCTCTTGCGGCCACATCAGCGTATAGCCCTCCGAGCGTAGGATTAACAGAATCGCGCCGCCCTGATGGAAATGCGCTTTGTGATAACGGCCGACCGGCCATTCGGCGATGTGTCCCACCAGCGTGCTCCCGCCCATGTCGAAGCTCGTGATGCGCACGCCGGAGCCTTTGGCTTCCGAAGGATCGACGAGCGCGCTGCGCGCGTCGGCGATGAAGTTGGTTTCCCAAGATACGAATCCGCCGCGCTCTTCTCTCTTGTTGGCGGTGACGAAATAATCCGTCCTACCGTCGAATCTCTGATCGAAGACGTAATCGCAGCCGAAGATAAAATTTTCATCGTGCAGTAGATCCATCATCATCGGCGCGCTGGTGACGGAGAGAAGGAGGACGGGCTCCCGGCTGCCGTTATGGAGCCTGTGCCAGCAGTTGAGCGGAACGGCGAACAGGCTCCCTTGCTGCCATTCGAAGTGGAGCTTCGCCTTTTCATTCTTGCCGCTCCACACTTCCGTCGAGCCGGCGCCCTGGAGCACGTAGATCAGCTCTTCGTAGAGATGTTTTTCCGGATTGAGCGCCCCCGCCGGCCGAATCTCGCCGACGTACATCCCGGTGAAGCCCTCCATGCCTCTGAGTTGGATGAACGCGCCTTTGCCGCCGGTGCGTGCCCATGGCTTCAGCGGGAGCTCGCCGACGTCTTCAACGCCGCAGGCTTCGACGATCGGGATGCCTTCCCGTTTGATCCACGCTTCGTACGTTGTATCGGGCATGAATCTACTTTGTCTTGTTCGCCTGAGAAGGAAAGTAATCACCGCCCGCCACCGCCTCGGCCTGTTCATCGTCCTTTGCGGTCCACATCCCGAGCGCGTAGCCGTACCAGGGAGTTTTCAATTTCAGCTCCGGCAATCCTTCCTGTTTCCATATCTCCATTGCCTGCTCCATGAAGCGCCGCTTCGGCAAGCCGACAGGAGGATACGGCCCCTTGCGCGTGGCGTCGATCAACATGCCCGAGCAGCCGATCGGAGGAGGAAAGCTGCGGTCTTCCGGCTTCGTCATCAACGCATGGGCCGATGGATCCAACAATGGAACCCGTCCCGTGGTGATCTGGACGTCCCGATGGGGTTGCATAGCGAAACTCATCGCCCACATGACCATCTCGGGATCTTTGGGATCAATGTCTTCGTCCACGACGATGATCACTTTGTTGGTTGTGCCCATGCTGGCCGCGGCGTGAAGCACCTGTTGCGGCTTGCTCGGATGGCTTTTCTTCATGCGGATCACCCACCAGTTCCAGCCGCCGCCCATCTCCGGACAACTCACTTCCAACACATCGGGAATGCCGCAGCCGTACTTCAGATAATTATCGAGCATCATCTCGCGGCAGGTGCGCGAGATCCCGTTCGACTCGCTGGGCGGCAGTCCGACTAAAATTGCGGGAAAAATCGCGCCGCGTCTGCAAGTGATCGCCGTGACCTTGACCACTTGCTTGCTCGCGTGTTCCGCCATCAAATAACCGGGATAGTCGCTGAAGGCCATCTCGCGCGCCGTGGTCTCCGTCGAAAGCTCCCCTTCGATAACGATCTCCGCTTCCGCAGGCACCTCCAGTGGAATAGTTTTGCAGCGCACCAGCTCGATCGGGCGGTTTCGGATCGCGCCGGCAACGGATAATTCGTCCAGGCCATAAGGTATGTTCGCCGCGGCGACGTACGCGATGTCGGGAAGAGCGCCCAAACATACGGCAACCGGTAGGCCTTCGTTGCGCCGGCGCGCAACGGGAAAATGATAAAGCATGGCGTCGTGGATGCGTGCGATGCCCGCCAGGAAGCGGTCCGGTCCGTAAAAATGGCCGCTGTACATGCCGACGTTGCGCATACCGGTTTCGGCGTCTTTCGTGATGAAGGGCCCGGTCACTCGGATGGCGCCGCTGAAGCCCGGCTCCTCTACCGGAGCGGGGAGCATGGTTAGTCCGATCTTTTCTATTTCTTCGCCGGTGTGTACTTCCTCCTGAACTGGGCCGCGCTCCACCACCACGGGCGCGATCGGGTGCGTCACCGCGTGGCGCCACCTCTCATAGATCTCTTGAGGGTCTTCACAGCCCATGCCAAGTCCGATGATGCTGCGCGACGAGCCGTACATGCCGGTGACGACCTTCATGTCGTAGCGGCCGCCTTTGGCGTCGGTGACGTTCTCGAACAGAAACGCCTGGCGCGCTTCGTCGGCCCGCCCGCGATATTGCAGGCGCATGAGCGGCATCAGCTCGCTGTCTTTATTGACCGGGCGCGACCAGCGGTAGAGCTTGCCGCGTTTTTCGAGATCGACAAGAAATGCGCGAAGATCAGAGTAGTAAGGCTGCATTAAAACCTCAGTCCAGTATCTTGTTGGCGAACTTAATCGCCGGCTCGCGAACTTTTTCCAGCTTCTCTTCGGACTGGTTTTCCGCCTCCAGGTAATCCTTGACCGAGAGTTGGTCCTTTGCCGCTATGACGCCGTGGTCTCTCAACCACTTGGTGTCGACGTCGAGACGGCGCGTCGCCTGGCCCATAGCCTTGGTCGTCAGCTCCTGGCCTTCTTTGCCGAGCAGCCAATTGACGAACACTTTGGTCGCGTTCGGGTGCGGCGGATTTTTAATGATGGTGAGATTACCGCTGCCGCCGGTGCCGTAGGTTCCTTCTTTCAGAGGAGGTACGGGTTTCACCGGCAGGCCGGCGTTGACGAAAGGCAAGAGCGAATAATAGGTGAGGCCGAGCACGATGGCGAGCTTTCCCTTGGCAAGACTTTCTCCCAGGACGCGCTGGTCGCGTCCGATGACGAGATTCTGCGCCGCGAGCTTCTTTAAGTAATCTTCGCCTTTCACCAGCCAAATATAGGCCCAGTTGGAGTCACCGGCGCCCGGCGTGCGCGGGTCGAGCGTGCCGATTTTGCCGCGCCACTTGGGATTCAGCAAGTCGTCGTACGAGCGGATTTCTTCGGTCTTCACCAGCTCTTCGTTGCGCCACATGCTTTCAGTGAGATAAGCCTGGAACGTGTAGATATAGCGCCCCGCCCGGTCCACCCACATATGGCCGCCCCACCAGTTCTTCGGATCTTTGACTTCCGGGAGAATAAAATAGGGCTCGATCGGCTCCAAAATCCCGACGTCCAACAAGCCGCTGACGCTCGAGTTCGAGCCTCCGATGTGGATGTCGAAATGGCGCACGCCGGCTTTGTGCTCGCTGGCGATCCGGGAAACGATCGCAGTGCCGCGGCTGGGGACCAGCTCGAGATCGATGCCGGCAAAGCGCTTCTTGAACGCCTCATCGACTAGCTTTCTCAGCTCCGCGCTCGCCGGGATGGAGACGACCACTTTTCCCTCTTTTTTCGCCAGCTCAACGGTAGCGTCCCACTCCGTTTTCCCGCCCGGCTTGGCGGTTTGGGCTGTGGTTAAGGTTGGGCTGGCCACCAGCGCTAACGCGATCCAAAAAATAGACAGTGATTTTTTCATAGTGCTCTCAAGGTCGCTTAGACGGAGATATCGGGGTCTTCGAAGAACGTTTCACAAATCAACCTTTTATAGATGAAGCATTATTCTGTCAACAGTTCCAGGAAGTTAAATGCGCCCGAGGGAAGATTTAGGCGGGTCTGCTTTCCCTGGCGGTCATGTGTTAGCCTTGACACTTTGCACGGCGTTTCGAGCAGATTTTTTTGGCCAGCAGTTGTTGTGCGGTCGCGGAGCGCGCTTCGCAAAGGACCACTCCTTTGACTGTTGTTTCGCGACGTCAGGACCAAGCGCTAACGCCGTGATGGCGAGGTCTGTCCGCACGGACGAGATTTCCAGCTCCATACCCTCGGCGGCAAAAATTCCCTGATGGCTTCCGAGGTAGATGGGCGCATACAACACTGCTGCAGTTGGCACGGCGAGGCGGATCCTTTCCGCTTTTCATTCCCTACTCCCTGCTCTCCAGAATAAATCGAGGACGCACGAAGCTGATCAGGGCCGGTAAAAGCAAGAGCCCGCCGAGCATGTTCATGGTCAAGATGATGAGGAGCTGATAGCCCATCTCAGCCTGAAACCTGAGCGGCGAAAAGGACCAAAAGGCGATTCCAGCGGAGATCAACAAGGCCGTGTAGAGCACGGCCTTCCCTGCTGTCGCCATGCCTTCTATGACTGCCGAGCGAAGATCGCGACGCCCCTGACGGCGGTATTCCTCGAGGATGCGGGAGACGATGTAGATCCCATAGTCTTCGCCGAAACCGATCCCCAGGCTGACCACGGGTAGCGTGTTGACGTTGAGGCCCAGATCCCAATAGGCCATGAGAGCCATACCAAAGGTGTTTGACAGTAAGACTACTCCGACAAAAAGGAGAGCTGCCGCTAACGAGCGGAAGCCCAGGGCACAGAAGATGAGCTGAGCCAGGAGCATGAGTCCGAGGGTCAGCTTGTCCGAACGGGCAATGACATCGTTGGCCGCGGCCAGCACGCCCGCATGTCCGCTCGCCAGTTTGAATTCTGCCTCTTCCAACGGATGTGAAGCGATGAAGCGTTTTGCCCGGGTGATCACTTCGCGCAGGGTATCGCCCTTGTGGTCATAGAGAAACAACGTGAGATTTCCATGCTGGAAGTTATAATTCACCCAGCGGTCAAAGTCGCCGGGCTCGCTGCCGTGCTCCGCCACCATCAGGACTCCGCCCACCTCATCGGCAGAACGGGGCAGCAGGCCCCAGCGGGGGTCGTCGTTGTGCAATACCGCGCTGATCTGGCGGACGACGTTCACCAGCGCATCGGTGCCGCCGACGTGGGGGGAGCGCAGCATTTCGCGCTGAAAGTCTTCCACAGTCTCGAGCACGCGCGGAGACTTCATGGAACCCTCCTGTTTGCCTTCGATGATGATGTAGAGGTGATCGGTTCCTTGAAACTTTTCGTTGATATGGCGGACGCTCACATTGTAGTCCGAATCCGGCCGGAGGAGCGGCGAGCCGGCTTTTGAATCCCCAACGGTCAGAAACTGATACCAGTACAGGCTCCACAGGACGACCGCTCCGAATGAGACGAGCACGAGCCATCGGCCGCCGGGTGCAGTGCAGAAGCGACCCAGACCGCGCAGGGGGGAGTCCAGCCAGTGCCCCTCTCCCCCTTTCGGGAGGCGCCGTGGAATAGGAAAATAGCAACAGAGGATGGGGTCCAAGACCACAACGCTCACAAGGTTGCTGAGAACCCAAAAACTTCCTCCGATAGCGAGCTTGGTGAGGATTGGCATCGGCGCTACAAGCAACACCGTCAGCCCGATGGCGTCCGTGAGGATCGAGACGCCTCCGGGCATGAGCAGGCCGGCAGCACACTCTACCGCCGCCTTCTCTTTGTCTCCCCAGCGTTCCAATTCTTCGAAGAAGCGCTCGCGAAATTGAATCGAATGGCTGATGGTGCGGGCCGCAATCAGGAAAGGCACTACCAATACCAGCGGCTCGAAGTTGTAGCCGAGAAGGGCATTGAACCCTGTGCCCCAGATGAACGTGACGAGGGAGGAGAGTATCGGGATGAGAACTCCGTTGAGATTGCGATAGTAGAGGATCAGCAAACCAAAGATGGTCAAGCCAGTAAGGGTGATGATCAGTCCGATGTCGCGCAGGTGGTAGTAGATCCATCCATAGAGGATCGGCGCCCCCGAGGCATAGACCTTGGTATTATTGTCCTCTACCTCCCGAATGGCCTGCCGGATGCGGTTGAAGAGATTTCCGTAGTCGAGTCGTTCTTCGAAGAAGGAGGCCGAGATGAGGGCCGCTTTGCCGTCCTCGGAAACAAGCCGGCCGATAATCGTAGGATTCGCGTAGATGACCCTTCGTAGCTGTTCGACGGCCTCCTGAGTCTGGGGCACGTCAGGCCACATGAGGGGTTGGACCTCGATTCCCCACGAGGTGGCGCGGACATCCTTCACCTTTTGGCGGGCGATGGAAAAGATCTGATAGTTATTCGCTCCTGGAGTGAGCTCCAACATCTCTGTGAGTTTCTTGATCTTCTCCAGCGTCCTGGTGTTAAAAATGTCGCCCCCTTTGACCTCTACTGAGAGGAGAACGACATTCGCCCCTCCAAATATCTTGCTGAACTCGTTATGGACTCTGATGAAGGGGTGATCTCTCGGGAGGAGATCTGAGAAGGCCGTATACATCTCGATCCGGAGGGCGTAGTAACCAAAGAAAAGTGTGAGAAGGAGGATCGCGACTAATATGGGAAAGCGCTTCTTAACAATCCATTCAGCGAGAAGCTTCACGGGATTTGGCTCACCCCTTTCCCGGGCGACTCAGGGACGATCCTGAGTTGCTCCCACTGATTGCCCCCGTCTTCGGTGCGCAGGATCAAACCTCGGTTGCCCACGATCAGTCCCAGGCCATCGTGGCCGAAGGCGATTCCGTTGAGGCTTACGGGCGAGATTTTAAGCGGCGCGGCTTTCCAAAGTTTTTCTCCCAGGGCGGCAGACAGAACCGTCCCCCGCTCTCCCACGGCCCACGTCCTACCATTGAAGAGTGCGGCGGAGAAAAGATGGTGGCGCAGCACCGACTCGGGCGCTGCTCCGTGTGGATGGTGGACGTCCCAGCGCTCGCCGTTTCCGGTTTTCAGGATCACTCCGTCGAGGCCAAACGCCCAGCCTCCTCGGGCGTCCGGGAAAAGGAGGCGGAAAAGGTTACGGCTTTCGCCGCTGATGAAAGAAACCTCAATGGGACTCTTCTGTTTAATCCAGGAACGGCCGCCATCGTTTGTGCGGTAGATTCGGCCGAACTCCCCGGCGGCCCACCCTTGTTTTGGATTCAGGAAATGCACGTCGTTCAGGATAATGTCCTCACCGACCGAGGCGTTCACCCAGGTGTTTCCGCCATCCTCGGTGCGAAGGATAACGCCCCCGCTGCCAGCGGCCCAACCCAGCCGTGCGTCTAGAAAGTGGAGACCGAAGAGATGTTCTTCGGTATGTGTTTCTTGTTTTTGCCAGGTTGTTCCGCTGTCTCGGGTGTGAAGGATAGTCCCGTAGCTGCCGGATACCCAGCCGATATTTCGATCGATAAAGGCAACGCGGAAGAGGGCCTGCTGTGTCTTGCCGTTTTGGATAGTCCAGGTAAGCCCGCGGTTGCCGGAATACAGAATGGTCCCGTAGTAGCCGACAATCCAACTACTCTGGGCACGGAGGGCTACGTCGTAGAAGTTGTCGCGAAAGGCCGGCTCGCGGTAGACGGATTGCCCTTTTGCCGGTATCGGTAGAAACAGACAGAGCAGCAGCCAAACTCGGAGCGCTGGTAAACCACCAGCGATCTTACAGGGTACCAGCATTAGGATCGCGCGCGGCTTGGGGTGCGGCAGATTGTGCTTACTCAATGCTCCCGCCGCGCATGATGCTCTGCAAAGTTGCAAGGCTCCACATGCTGGCCGGATAACCCTGATTATAAGTCCGGGTGGCGGTCACGATGGTGGATCGACCATTTTGGACATTGACGATAACCACGTCCCCCACAGACCAAGCCTCACGGCCGTCGTGAAGTTTTACCGGGGTGAAAAAGCCGAACTGTTCCTTCCAGTATTCTCCTCTCTTATCCCAGATAAGAGTCCAATGGGTGTCAAGGGTGACTTTGTTCAGGTGCAAAACTTTTTTCGGGTAGCAGTAGCTCGGATCTTTGGGAGTGATCTCAAGGACATAAGTATCCACGACCTCCCATTTTTCGTCCAGGGGCAGATAATCGCCCTGCTTACGACCGAAGGGTAGATGCTCCTGACTGATGTTTGCCAGAATTTTCTTGTCGCCAAGATACTTATAATTGAAATCGGTAATCTTGCCGTTAAAGCTATTGATATCATCGAGGTTGAATTCGCTCGGGGCCAAGGTCTGGCAGCGTTGTGTCGTCGTGGCGCGGCGAATTCTGCGGATGCTGGGAATGTAAATATAAAGATCGTCGGGTCTTTGAGGATCCTTATATCGGATCTCCAGCGTCGTCGTTCCCGAAGTGTCGCGCGGGTAGCTGTCGATCCGGAGTTGCATGAAGTCGATATGCTCATAACCTGGGATAACGGGCTTGGGGTCGAGAGTGTAGCGTGTACTGGGGAAAAGGAAATAAGAAACGAGGTCTGCCCTGCGCTCCGCACCGTCTTTTTCAATCGCCGCACGGATAATCTTGCCGCCCTTGACGGCGCCCCCGGTTTTATAGTCGTCGCCGAGCCAACGGTAAAAGAAATTCCAGGCGAGCTTCTGGCCTATTTGGGGATCGTTGGGATCAACCTTTGGAAAGGGTTGTCCGGCGACATAATTGAGCAGTTCGCCATTGGAGCCGAGCCTGACCTTGCCGGAATATTTCTCCGTCGCTTCCACATATTCCTTGATGGGTTTGTAGATCTTGGGCTCCTTGATTTGGAACGTGTATCCCGCCTTGATCCGATTGAGGAGGTTCTCACCGACCATGCCTTGGACTCGCTGCCAGTTGTTCGGGCCGATGGTCTCACCCGGTTTGAGGTCCGCATCCGCTCCCTGGCTCTTCGGCGCTTGCAGCAGCAGAAAGAGCAGAAAGAGGGCTAAGGCCGGCAGCCTGCGGGATCGTGAAACTACGGATGGTAGAGTGCTAGATGGGAAACTCATATCACCTCCATTGCAAATAAGTAGTTTTAGAACTGATAGCGCATCTTGAGAAAGACGGAGTCTTTCTCGTCGAAAAGCCCCAGGGATTTAAACTTGTTACGTCCGCCGTAGAGTGCCCCAACCAGAGTTATCTTGATCTTCTCGTTCCCGGGCGGGACATAACTCAAGGCCGGGTTGGCCAGCCAATAGCCCTCGGGGTCGTAGCCGACGAAGAGGTCCGGCAAGATGGTGTCTCCGAAATAGCCGGTGTTGACCCGAAAGGTAAGGAGCGTGGAGACCGGTTTGATCTTCTCCACGGTGCTGAAGGGTCGGATGCCGTCTTCGTGGTCCAAAATGATGCTCTGAAAGAGCTGGAAGGACATCACGAAGGTGCGCCAAGGATCCTCCTGAAGAAAAGGGATCAAGACCGATCTATCGAAGCCGATGGCGTATCTTAAAGTGTGTTTGTCGGTTGTCCCGTCCGGATGCTTTGGATGAGGTCCCGCTCTGAGCCCGAATGCGCCCGGGAAGCTGGAGATGTTGTAAGGCTTGTTGGGGTAAAAAGCTACTTCTCCCCGGATCGCCGTATTGAATGGGATGTCGAGGAGTTGTTCTACGGTGTAGTTAAAGTGGCCAGCAAAGATGTGCGTGCGGTCGTTAACAAGTCTTACATCAGCAACTGTAGGAGTAAAAACCCCAGGCGCGGGGGAGCATAGCGGTGGAACCCCCGCGGCACACTTTGTCCCCTTCACTCTGAACACCATGTCCGCTGCTTGAGGGTTAAAGCCCCAGATGTAGCCCAACCCGAGATTTAGCTTTCCGATACTGCGGGTGATGCGAGCACCGATTTTCCAGCTATCGCTTGACTCGGGGAGCTCTCTGGTTACGACAGGAATAACAATGGGGACCACGCCCAAAGGGCTGGCAAGGGCGTTCCCGAAAGCATTGAAACCCAAAAGAGTCATCCGCGTTTCCGGATGGGCCGACCATCGGCCATATCTCACTTTGCGATCAGCGGTGTCATTGCTACCCACAATCTCGTCCACCCGTTGGTCTGCCCGGTCAAGACTGCCGGGAAGGGCGAAGAATTCCAGGATCGAATTGCTCACAGGCTGCACGGTGTACATCATCCTCAACCCCCACGAGGGAATCCGCGTCTCGTCGAGGTTGAAAAGGTTGGGCGCCGCAGGGGGGGCAAAGGTGCCATCCTGCGGATTGATGACATCCAACAACCTAAGTCCATCGGTCTCGCCCCAGGAGATGAACTGCCTCCCCCATCTGATATTAAGACGGCCTGTGGGATTGTAATCCAACACAGCTTCCCAGGGGATGGGGCTGTATTCGTCGTAAAAGGTGTTTGACAGGGGTTTTACTTTGGCAGTGGGAAAATAAGAGACCACGTCTTTCCGGCTTTTAGTCTCAGAGCTATATCGGATCTCTTTTACAAATTTCCACGAGATAAAAAGCTTAATCGCATCCATGTTGACATTGAACTCGGGCAGGATGGTAAACCGTTGCATGTCTAAGGGGTTGCTGGTGTGAAAATGTTTATCTCCTTCGCCCGTCGCCAATCCCGTGGTATTCTCGACGAAGCCGGCGAAGGTGACCCTCTCCTTAAAGAATTTTTCCCACTCTTCGCCGAAGAGGGAGCCGGCCCGAGCAGGAACCACCATCATCAGAGCAACGACGAGTTCAAGTACCAGAAGCCATCCCCATTTCATTCGCTCCATAGCCACCTCCACGGAATTTAGCTCAGCAGACTATTTTTCTTCTGTTCTTTCGTGTAGGGAAGATCAAAGCCACTGAACTTGTTTGTACTTAGACCTTCTATGTATAAACAATTTTTATGTCAAGTAAATTCTTTGCAGCTTTGCTCTCTGGAGTCTCGCTGGCCATTCCGTTCCTGTTTCCCAACCTTTTTCCCTTGGCCTGGATCGTCTTCGTCCCGCTTTTTTGGGTCGTTTACAAAGTTGCTGTAGGGCGGGCTTTTTTCTTCGGGTGGCTCACAGGTATCGTCGCGCACCTGTTGGGGTTTTATTGGGTCGATCATACGATGAGGGTCTTTGGCGGAATTCCGCCGGGCCTGAGCGAACTAGGTCTTTTGCTGTTCGCCGTGAGCCAGTCGATCCCGATTGCGCTGTTCGCGCTGCTCGTCTGCCTGTCCGGCCTCGGGCCGCTCTATTTGTTTCCCGCGCTCCTCTGGGTGGCGATCGAGTTTGTGTTCCCGCAGATTTTTCCGTGGCACCTGGCGAACAGCCAGTCGGCGTTTCTCATTCTCATTCAGACCGCCGACCTCGTGGGGCCTTACGGCACGAGTTTCCTGCTGGTCTGGGTGAACACCATCATTTATGCCGCCCTGTTTGAGCGCAGCGGCAAAACGAAAAATCTGATTGCAGGTGCGACAGTCTTCGGCGTTCTCGCGGTCGCGGCTTTGTTCTACGGCCAGACCCGGCTCAACAGCGTAGCCGCAGAGATGCGCGCGGCTAAGACGTTAGATATCGCGGCGATTCAGGGGAGCATCGACATCAAATACAAATGGAAGACCGCTTTCCTGGAGAGCAATCTCAAGTCCTACCTCGAGCTGACGGAGAAGAGCCGTAACGCTACTCTCTACATCTGGCCGGAGAGCGCGGTCGAGGCCTGGGTGCCGGAGGACGCGCAGAAGCTGCCCGCGGAAATCGTTCCCATGTTGCCGAAGGACAGCGCGTTGATCTTCGGCGCGAGAAGCTTTCGCGGGGATCCCAGGCTGCCGGACGCCAAAGTGTTCAACAGCGCTTTTCTGATCGATTCGCAGGGAAACGTTAAGGGACATTACCACAAGCAGGTGTTGCTCGCCTTCGGCGAATACATTCCGTTTGCTTCCGTTCTTTCCCAGGTTCCGGGCGTGCCGCCGATCGGCGACGGTTTTACGCGCGGCCTGGGGCCGACGACGCTCGATCTATCCGGCGGCATCAAAGTCGCGCCGCTCATTTGCTACGAAGACCTCATGCCCGAGCTGGCGCGAAGATTTGTCGGCGAGAAAGGCGCCAACCTGCTGGTGAATCTTACGAACGACGCCTGGTTCGGTGATACCGTTGCGCCATGGACGCACGCGCGCCTCGCGCAGTGGCGCGCCATCGAGACCCGACGCAACCTTGTGCGCGCGACCAACACCGGAGTGACGACGGTCATCAATCCAAAAGGCGAGATGCTCGACACGCTCCCGCTCTTTGCTCCCGGAGTGCTGACGGCAAAGGTTGAAATTATGGAAGGCGAAACGCCTTACGTGCGATATGGCGATTGGTTCGCGTGGATGATGGTGGCGGGATCTATTCTTATACTGCTGAGAGGCCGGAGGCTGCGCGCGCCGGTGCGTTAGCTCCGAATATTACATTCCCCCCTTTTCCCTTCTCCGATGCATCTCTGAAAAAAGACGGTAGAAGGATGCGACGCTGCGTTCTTCTATCTCGGGGTGACCTTGATCCGCATGGTAAACAAGGGTTACCGTTTTTTGGCTCTTTTGAATCTGTAACAAGCGCGCGTCTTTCCTGTCGAGATAGGCTCCTACGGTACGCAGAAAAGTAGATAGGCTGTGAAAATCCGGGGTTCTATCGGGAGCGCTGCGCCTTGCTCTCCCCTTGTATTCCAGCTTCGCTATATCGTCGATGGTGTAGCGTATTTTGAAAGCGCCGTTGCGTATGAGATGGCGTCCTTGCCATTTCGCCAGCAACGCTTGGAGCGCTGAAACCTTAGCCGGATCTCCGCTTACAATATAAGTCTCGCCGGAGCTCTTGACGTCGACGACTTTAAATTCCTGGCCTTCGAGGGCTTGGCCGATAGCCCGAAGCGCGCGGTTATACGACGTGTCTTTATTCATTGTAGCGGTCAGCCGCGGGAAACGGCCAGATCGTGCGGTCTTTTGCCCAGCCGTCGTCCACCGCTAGCGGTGACGACGACAGTGTCGCCCCAGGTGCAGATAGACTTGCCATCGGCGGTGATTGCGGACGGCTTGCAGATGAAGACCATGTTCTCGCGCAGGGCAACGCTGAGTTGCTTCGGGCTGCGCGCGTGTGACGTAATGATCGGGCCGTCGTCGCCGGCGCCGCGGCCGTGCATCGTCAGCTCCGCTTTTGCGTTCGCCGCCGGACCGGATTTAGGCGCGGCCTCGGCGCCCGCTTTTTGCGTGAGCTCGGCGAGCTGTCCGACGGTGACGCCGGGCTTTAGGCTTTCGAGGACTCGCTTGAAAACTTCGCGTTGAATCTTGATCAGCTCCAGGTGCACCGGATCTGCGACTTCCACAAAAACCGGCTGCACTCCCTGCGAGCGATAACCCGTCCAGTTGGCTTCGATCTCGTTGATGATGAGATCGCCCACCTCCAAAAGGCGCATGCTGGGGCGCGTGAGAGTGCGCACGGGATTTTTTCCCGAGACCCAGTTGCAGTGGACCGGCATCTCCGAGCCGTTCATCATTAATGCGCACTGCGTCGCCGCCCAAACGTCCCAATCTTTTGCGCCCGGCCGCGCCGCCTTGATCTCCGCTTGATATGCCAGCTCGACAATCTCCATCGACTTGGTCAGGACGTCGATTTCTTCCGGGCTTTTTACGTAGCGGATTTCCGCCAGGATCGAAGTGGCATCGACCAGTTCCGCGTTTGGGAAGCCTTCGCGAATCTGCCTCCACGTGCCGTAGAGAATCGTTCCCTCGGGCGTGCGCGTTCCCTCGATATCGCCGAGACCGGTAATGCCGATGCGGCCGCGCTCGATACCCAGCTCTTTGAGCCTCTCAACGATCACCCGCCCATAGTTCCGCCGCGCTTCGCGGACGTCTTTCGTCCACTCTTGCACATTCGGCCAGCGCGGCGCGGCCGAGGTCGCGATCGCCGTGACCTCGCCGTCGAGCGGAAACACCCCGGCGATGTCCGAGTCGCCGCCGCCGCCGACGTGCGTGAGATAGCGCGTGTTGGCCTGATAGTCCATCGAGTGGCCGGTGTTCTGCGGCGTGACGATGACGTCGAGCCGCTCGCGTCGCATCGCGTCGCGCACCGCGCGCCAGCGCCGGTCTCTCTCGGCCAAGGAAAAACGTGGATAAGGGTAAAGCTCGGCCATGATCAGTTGCTCTTCCACTGATATTGGTTGCCCATGCCGCCGTAGGTCGCGCCGCGCTTGGCGATCTCGGTCTCATAGGCGGCCTGGTCTTCGAACTTGGCCGTGGTCTCGAGCTGGTAGCCGTCGGGATCCTGGAAATAAATCGACAGGCCCGTGCCGCCGCCGTGGCCCTTGGGACCGTCGTAGGCGACGCCCATGCGCTTTAACTGTTCCTGAACTTTGTCCAGGTCGGCCGGGTCGATCTCGAAGGCGAAGTGCAGATGGCGCGTGTCGGTCTTGGGCGGATCTCCTGGTTCCATTTGAAATAGATCGAAGCCGAAGTTCCCGACCGTGACAAGCGTGTGCTTCGAGCGCTTGGCTGCTTTATCTTTTTCGTTTTGTCCCCGGCTGCGGCCGACCTCGCCGTCGAAAACTTCCTGGTAGAATTTTACCGAACGATCCAGATCGGTGACGACAAAGGCCAGGTGGTCAACGCGCTTTAACTTCATATTCGACCTCCCGCATGATGTTAATAGTCGAGGGCGCGATGAATCGCGCCCCTACTGGTTAGACTACTATAGTTAACGCAGTCTTTGCCTTCAAGCGCGCACGGCGCGGCAGCTCCCGGCGGGCAGTCTCAGGCGCACGGTGTTGCCGCGCGCCACCGGCGAGGACGGATGGAGCTTCAAACGGATCAACTTTGTTCCCACCGCCACCTGGCATTCCAACGCGTCGCCCATATAAACGATCGCCTCGATCTTCCCTTCGAGGACATTTTCGTTCGGGCCCACCGCGCCGGCGTCGAGATTCACGTCCTCCGGACGAATCACCACCACGACGGTTTCCCCGACGGCGATGCCGTCGGGAAGAACGCACTTGATCGTGCCGCTGGGAGTCTCCACTTCCCCCAGGGGCCCGGTTTTTTGCACGCGCCCTTCGAGAAAATTGCTGAGGCCGATGAAATTCGCCACGAACCGGTCGCTGGGAGCGCCGTAGATCTCCAGCGGGGTGCCCCGTTGAACGATGCGCCCGCCGTCCATCACCGCGATGACGTCGGACATCGTCAGCGCTTCCAATTGATCGTGCGTCACGTAGAGCGTCGTGATGCCGAGGCGCTTTACCAGCTCGCGCATCTCGAAGCGCGTTTCTTCCCGGAGCTTGGCGTCGAGGTTACTGAGCGGCTCGTCGAGCAGCAACACGCGCGGCTCTTTGACCAGCGCCCGCGCCAGCGCCAGGCGTTGCTGTTGGCCGCCGGAGAGAAACGGCGCGGGACGGTCTTCGAGCCCGTCGAGCTGCACCATTGCCAGTGATTTGCGGACGCGAGTCCGGATCTCCTCGGCGGAAAGTCTTTGCTTCATCTCGCGCAGCGGGAAAGCCACGTTTTCGAAGACGTTCATGTGCGGCCAGATCGCGTACGATTGGAACACCATGCCGATGTCCCTCTTATAAGGAGGAACGTAAATTTTTCGGCGGCAGGAGAGCACCGGCTGATCGCCGACGACGATTTCTCCTTCATACGGTCTTTCCAGGCCGGCGACCGAACGGAGCGTGGTGGTTTTGCCGCAGCCGCTGGGCCCCAGCAGAGTGAAAAACTGCCCCGGCTTGACGTCGAGGTCGATGCCGCGCACGGCGTAGACTTCGCCGCGCTCGGTCTGGTAGCGCACGTGGAGATTTTGAATTTGGATCATCCGCCCACCACCTGAGTCGCCTGCCTGCGAAAGCCCAACAGCCGGACCGCCACCGTAAGGGCCAGGAGAACTAACATTAACAGAGTTCCGATCGCCGCCACCGCGGGAACGTAGCCTTCATCCCACATGTTCCAGATGAGGATCGCCAGGACCTGATTTTTGGGGCCTTCGTAGAGCATCAGCGGCATGCCCGCAATGCGCACGGCGTGGAGCACGACCCAGATCCAGACCCCCACCAGAGTCGGCATCAAGAGCGGCACGAAAATGCGCCACATGGTCCGCCACGGCGGGGCGCCGCTCACATATGCGGCCTCTTCCAGCTCCTTGTGGATCTGAAGCAGCGCCGCGTTCATCGAGCGCGTGCCGTAGGCGAGAAAACTGATCGTAAAGCCGATCGAGATCGCCCAGATAGTTCCATACAAGGGCAGGAAATCCAGTTTGAGAAAGAGCCAGAAAAAGGCGATGCCCATGACGATGCCGGGAATGGCGTGCGGCATGAACGCGAGCTGGTCGAGGAGCTTCCGGCCCCAGAACTTGCTGCGTATGACGACCAGCGAAACCAAAAAAGAAAGCGCCACGGTAGCCGTCGCCGTGGCGACGACCATCACAACGGTGTTTTTAAGCGCCGAGCCGACCTCGCCGTATTCGGCCAGCAAGCGGTAGTTCTTCAGCGTCAAGACCTTTAGAACGTTCCACGACGGCGCCTGAAGATACGGCAGGAAAGAAGCGTAAAGGAAAACCAGAAAGGGGAGCACGATCGAGAGAAACAGAAACAGCAGCGCGCTTGCCAGCGCCGGGATTTTCCATTTTCCCAAATCGAGCTGGCGCGGCCGGTAACCTTTTCCCGTGATGACGGTGTATCGCTCCGCGCGGCCGATCATCCGCGTGTAGAGAAAAGTCGTCGCAACGGCGATGAAGAGATAAACCATGGCCAGCGCGTTGGCCTGGCCGTAGACCGGCATGAAGGTCGCCGTGCGCACGATCGCGTAGATCTTGGTGCTGAAGACGTAGATGCCGGCCGGAAGTCCCAGAATGCCGGGAATCTCAAAGACCTCCAGCGCGGTCATCGCCTGGTAGATCAGCACCGCCACGAGCGCGGGGGCGAGGAGGCGCAGCGTGACCTTACGTAGCGTAGAGAGCGGCCGCGCGCCGGAGACCGCCGCGGCTTCTTCCAGAGAAGGGTCCATGCTGCGCATGAGCGGCACCAGCATGAGAAAGGCGGTGGGCACGAGTCTCAGACCTTCGAGGAAGACCATACCGCCCAGGGAATAAACGTTGATGATCGGCGCGTCCGGGCCGAAGAGATCTTTGAGTAGCTGGTTGATAAAGCCGATGCGCGGGCTCAAAAGCAGGACCCACGCCATCGCCTGCAGCATGCCGGGAACGGCGAGGGTCATCGGCACCCCGGCGTAGACTAAAAGCTTTCCCGGCATGTTGGTGCGCTCGACGAGCCATGCGAGAGAAACCGCGAGGCTGATCCCCACCGCGGCGCTGCCCGCGACGTAGATCACGGTATTGGTGAACAGCTCGTAGGTTCCGGGGTCGGAATAGACCTTGATATAGTTGACGAGCCCCATCGCGTCGAGAGAAAAGTCGCCCGGAAGCCTGGCGGTGCTGAAGCTTCCCAGGATAAGAAAAGCGAGGGGCGTCAGCACGAGAAACAGGATCAGAAGAAAAATTCCGTGCTGCCAAAGATGTAACCGGAGAGTTTCGCCCATTACGATTTGCCGCGCCGTCGCCCGCCGCTCTTGAGCCAAAGCTCGTCCCAGAACTCGAGCAGCTTCGGCTGAATCTTCAGTTCTGATGCGGGGTCTCTGAAGGCCAATTGCTTGCCGAGGATCTGGTCGGCGAAGGGAACAAATTCTTTGCGCTGCAAGTCCTTGTGCACGGGCGGAGCGTAATCGGCGACGTACTGCGCGATCTGCCCCTCTTTGCTGAGGAACCAGTTGATGAACAGGCGCGCCGAGTTGATGTTCGGCGATCCCCGGAGAATGGCCATTTCGGAAACGGCGCCGGGAACGGGCTCCGGACAGGTATAGTTCACCGGCGCGCCGTCCAGGACTTTCTGATACGTGCGGTACTCCGCGGACGGCACGCTGGCGTAGTATTCGCCCGCGGCCAAAAGTTCCAGCATGGCGTTCATTCCCTCGCGGCGGAGTTGCGGCTTTACCTCGGTGAAAAGTTTGGTGAGGTAATCTTTGATCCACTGCTCGCCTTTGGCGTCCCAGAGCTGCAGCGCCCAGAGCTGAGGACGATTTCCCAGGGCGAGGTTGCCGTTGCGCCATTTCGGATTGGCGAGAAAATCCTCCCATTTTTTGGGCACGTCCGCCTTGCTGACTTGTTTGGTGTTGTAGGCCATGCACCAGTAGCGCATGTGCATCCCTACCCAAAAGCCCTCCGGGTCGACGGTTCCGACGGGGTTGTTTTTTAAATTGGGAATATTCCTCAGGTCCTCCATGGCGTTGATCTCGCGGTACATGAAGAAGCTGCCGCCGAGGCCGGTCAAGATGTCCGTGACGCTCTTGTTATTTTTAAAAGCGATCAGCGTTCGGATTGCCCGGTCCTCATGGCTCGCGCGGTTATATTCGATCGCGATATGCGGGTAGCGCTCTTTGAAAGGACGGAAGAGCTGCTCCGCCTGCGGCGGATCGAAGGTCGAAAAGATGCGCAAGTGGCGCTCTTTTTTGGCCCCGTCGATCCAGCCCGGAGGGACTATGAGCTCTTTGTCGATGTCCGACAGGATCGAAGCATCGAGCTTGAGCTTTTTGAGATCTTCGTGCGTCGCTTTCGGCAACTGCGGCGCGGAAGCGGAAAAGACCCAGGCCGAGGTGGCGAGGAGAAACGCGGAGAATAGAATAGCCGCGAGCGCGATTTTGCTCCGAGTCATTTTTATTCTCCTTTTCGGCCGGTTCCTTACAGGCCGAATATGCTCCTGAAATCCTTGACGTACTCGTTATAGCGCGTCGCCGTGTCCTGCGGCACGACGCGCAGCTTGAGCTTCGCTTGATCCATTTTGGGCGAGGGCGGCTCGACGTCCGCGCGCGCAGGGACCCGGTTGAGGGAGCGGATCCTCTCCTGGGAAGGTTTGGAGAGAACGAAGTCGATGAAAAGCTTCGCGGCGTTCGGATGGCTGGGCTTGACGCTGATCCCCAGCGCGTTGAGCGAAACCACGATCGGATCGACCGTGTTGACCCATTCGAGCGGAGCGCCCTTCTTTTTGTCCGATTCGATGCGATGGGCGTACACGATGCCGAGCGGAAACTCCCCTGCGCCCATGAGCTGGGCAATGAGAGAGTGACCTTTGCGCCATTGGATATTTTGCTTGGCGAGAGCCCGCATGTACTTCTCCGTCTTCTCTTTTCCCCATGCGGCGAGCAGTGTGACGTACCAGAGATAGTCTTCCTGGTCCATAGCGATCTTGCCATTCCAGCGGGCGTCGAGGAAATCTTCCCAACGCTTCGGCGCATCTTTCTCGGCCACCTGCCGCGTGTTGTAGCCGGGAACGTAATAATTAAGATAGATCGCGCTCCAATAGCCTTGCGGATCTCGGAGCTCTTTGACGAAGGCTTTCGACTCCGGGGAGACGTAGGGCGAAATCAACTTGTGCTCGATCAGAGTCCCGATCTCGCTGAGCCCCGCGACGTCGAAGCTCCACCTGCCGGCGCGGGTCTCGGTAAACACGCGGTTCTGAACGTTCTCGCCGCTGGAGCGGAACAAATCGACCTTGATGAAAGGATACTGCTTCTCGAAATCGTCGAGCAGAGGCTTCGATTCGTTGACGTTCGTCGAGGTGTACCAGGAGAGCTGGCCTTCCTTCTTGGCGCCTTCGACGAGCTTGGCGGTGTGATCGGCCTGCGCGGAGGCCGAGTCATAACCGAGAGCCAAGAGGAGAAGAGATAGGGCGAGCGACCCAAGATTGTTTCGGTTATAGGCGTTCATAAGACCTCGCGAAATCCACAGCGAAGGCTATGAAGATAAGGCGTCGCTGTCAAGAGGGTCGTCCGCTGTCAGCTTCTATCTTTTACCTTCGGTTTGCGAAGGTATTCCTTGAGCAGTGGCGAATTGTAGTTGGCGCGCTCGACCCCGCTCATGTGGGTGTAGAATTTTCCCATCGGCTTGCCGGCGGGATCGTACTTGGTTCCCATGTAAAGCAGCGGGTTTGCGTCGTCGCGGAACAGCTCGCCTTCCATACATCCTTTGCGTATGTGAGTCGCCATGACTTCGCCGACGAACAGATCCAGTTCCTCGCCGAACGGTATGACTTGCACCAACCGGTACTCCACGTTGCCGATCGCCTCTCCGATCAGCGGCACGGAACCCTTGGACGGCTTGACCGGCGTGAGGCCGGTGGCCTTCCACTTGTCCACGTCGTTTCCCGAGATGAAGCCGGCGAAAACGACGACGTCCATCATCTTGTCCGTCGGCGCGCTCATGACGAACTCGCCGCGCTCCAGAATCAGTTTGTAAGTGAGCGTTCTCTTGAGAATCGACACCACCATGCGCGAAGGCTCGGTGCCCATGGGTGAAAACCACATCGCGGTGAGAAAATTGAGCCGGTCGCCGGCGCCGCGGCTGACCACCAGGGCGGGGATACGCACGGCGAACGGTTTGTTGCCGTGCTTTGCCGGCTCGAACATTTCAGGCTCTTTCCAGTCCAACGATCGCCTCCGGTTTTTGACTGCTAAGATGCAAGACTGTGGCAATGTTTAGCATGGATTTTCGATTGAGAAAAGTCAGCTCCACCATTTGCCTGCGTGTCGTTGAACCTGTTATGAATGGCCCCTATGGCACAGAATCATTCGGCAGATTCGCCGCGTGACGGACTCAGACGGCAGTTGGGGCTATTCGACGCCATGATGCTGATCGTGGGAGACATGATCGGTATCGGCATCTTCGTAACCACGGGCGACATCGCGCAAAGCCTTCCGTCGTCCGGAGGCATCCTCTTCATCTGGCTCGTCGGCGGGCTGCTCGCCCTGGCGGGCGCACTCTGCTACGCCGAGCTGGCCGCCGGCATGCCGCTCTCCGGCGGCGATTATAATTACTTGCGCGCGGCTTACGGCCCGCTCGTCGGCTTTCTCTCCGGCTGGTCATCGTTCCTCGTCACGTTTTGCGGCTCGATTGCGCTGCTTGCGGTCGTCTTCGCCGTCTTCGTGTCGTTCTTTTTTCCGGTCGTTGCGATGGACCACGTTCTCTTCACCTTCAACGTCTTCGGCTATTCGATGGGAATTTCTGCCGGCCAGTTGTTGGCGCTTTTCGTGGTCTACGCCCTCACGGCCATTCACTACGTCGGGGTCAGGATCGGCGCCGCCGTGCAGAACACTCTCACCGTGCTCAAGATCGGCGCGATCGTCGCCATCGTTCTGCTGGGTGTTTTCATCGGCAACGGCAGCGTGGAGCATTTCTCGCCGTTCTTCGAGTGGGGCAAAATGCGGCCCGGGCTTTTGGGCCTCGCTTTCATCCCGGTGATATTCACATACGCCGGTTGGAACGCGGCGATCTACATGGCGGGCGAGGTGCGCGAGCCGGAAAAAAATCTTCCGCGCGCGCTCATCCGCGCGGTTCTGCTGGTCACGCTGCTTTACCTGGCGATCAACGCGGTTTATTTTTACGCCGTGCCGGCGGCGAAGATGCAGGGAACGATCCGCGTATCCGAGCTGGCGACGAGCGCGCTGTTCGGCTATCAGACTTCGGCCTGGATCACGGCCATCATCACGGTCTCGATTCTTGGCGCGGTGAACGTGACGAGCATGATCGGCCCGAGGGTGTATTTCGCCATGGCGCGCGACGGGCTGTTTTTCGCGAGCCTCGCCCGCGTTCATCCCAAATTCCACACGCCGTCGAATGCCATTCTCTTTCAGGCGCTGTGGGTTTCCTTGCTGATTTTGACCGGCACCTTCGGCACGCTGCTCAGCTACGTCAGCGTTATCATCGGGCTTTTCTCCGCGCTTACCGTCGGCTCCCTGTTGGTTTTGCGCGTCAAGCGACCGGAGCTTCACCGCCCCTATAAGATTTGGGGCTACCCTTGGATCCCGTGGCTTTTTATCCTTGTCAATCTCGGCATTACCGCGGCTATCCTATGGGAAAAGCCGATCGACGCGCTGCGCGGCTTCGTGATCGTGGCGCTCGGGGTTCCGGCCTACTTTTTCTGGCAAAATCGCAAGCAGTAAGGCATTGACAGCTGAGCGCTGACGGCTGACACTATTCTATGGTCAGGATCACCCGCGTTTACACGCGCACGGGCGACAAAGGAAATACCGCTCTGGTCGGCGGAAAGCGCGTCCCCAAAGATTCGCCACGCATCGAGGCGTACGGAACGATCGACGAGCTGAACTCCATCATCGGCCTCGCGCGCGCCTTCAACGCGGAGAAGTTGGATCAAGGGGAAGCCCATCGCTACCTGGACGAAGTTCTCGCGAAGATTCAGGACGAGCTTTTCGATCTCGGCAGCGAGCTGGCGACGCCGGAGGATGCCGCTTACGCGGGCATGTACCGCGTCGGCGCGGCGGAGGTGAAGCGGATCGAAGAGACCATCGACCATTGCCAGAAAGATCTGGCGCCGCTCAAATCGTTCATCCTTCCCGGCGGCGGGAAGATCGGTGCGTTTCTCCACCAGTGCCGCACCGTCTGCCGCCGCGCCGAGCGGGAGATTCTCAGGCTGTCACGCGCGGAAGATCTCAGCGAGTGGCCGCTCAAGTATGTCAATCGCCTGAGCGATTTATTTTTCGTCTTGGCGCGCTGGATCAGCAAACAGATGGGAGAGAAGGAATATCTGTGGCAGCGGGGACTCCAAGAAAAACCGAAGAAGCGCTAGGACGAGCTAACAATTTTGGATTTTCGATTTTGGATTGAGGGAGAGAAAACGCATGAATGAAAAATATTTGCTCCAAGTTCTGAAGTCTTGCTCCGACAATCTAAAATCGAAAATCCAAAATCCAAAATGGGCGGGGTTTCCTGCGATCCTCCTCATGCTCGTGGGGTGTGTGGAAACGGTCGACGCGCAGCAGCCGAAGAAAGTCGCGCGCATATGTCATCTAGGGAACACCGTTTCTCTTACAGCGGAAATGATAAAACCATTTCAACAACGTTTACGTGAGATCGGCTTTATCGAGGGGCAGAACGTCACCTTCGATTACCGGTATTGGGAAGGCAAGGTTGAACGCCTTCCGGACCTTGCCGCCGAGTTCGTTCGTCTCAACTGTGATGTCATCGTTACCCAAGGAAGTGAAGCAGCGCAGGCTGCTAAAAACGTGATCAAGACGATCCCCGTCGTCATGGCATTCGGCGCGGATGCCGTAAAGCGCGGCATCGTTGCGGACCTCGCGCGCCCCGGTGGAAATATCACGGGGCTGACTGACATCGGCGCCGAGCTATTCGGAAAACGGCTCGAACTTTTGAAAGAAACGGTTCCCAAACTTTCGCGGGTGGCTTTTCTCTGGAGTCCGAACAACCCGGGCGCGGCCGATAACCTGAAAGAGACGGAGACTGTGGCGCGGTTTTTACGGGTAGGGATTCAGTCCTTAGAGGTGAAAGGGCCTGATGACATCGAAGGGGCATTTCAAGCCGCAACCAAAAAGCGTGCTCAGGCACTTATGCTGGGAGGCGGCGGGTTCTTCGCCTCTTAACAAAAACGGACCATAGAGCTAGCGACAAAGAGCCGGCTACCGACGCTGTATCCCAACACGCGGTATGTCGAGGCAGGCGGACTGATGACCTACACATACGACCGTTCAGAGAACTTCCGGCGCGCCGCTGAGATCGTGGATAAGATTCTCAAGGGCACAAAACCCGCTGACATATCTGTGGAGCGGCCCCAGAAGTTCGAGCTGGTCATCAACCTTAAAGCCGCCAAGCAGATCGGCCTGACGGTTCCGCCCGAAGTGTTAGCGCGGGCGAATAGAATCATTCGGTGAACAGAAGGCAACAGGCATTAGGCTCCGCCAGAGGCGGATCAGCCTCTGGCTGAAATAGGCATTAGTAAGACGGAAAAGGGGGGGGGACAGGAACGATCTTTCGCGTCTATCAGAGCGCGGGTAATTATCGTATTATGGCGACGGCAGAGGACAGGTTTGGTAACGATTCCTCTCAGGACTTTCATGCGGAGGCAAGATAGCTCATGCTCAACCTAGCATCACAGGAGCAGGCCTGGCTTGACTCGTACCGCCAGGCACTAGCCGACAGCTTCCCAGATCTGGTCGAACAGATCATTATCTACGGCTCCAAAGCTCGAGGGGAGGCCGGGCCTGAAAGCGATATAGACGTGCTGGTGATTCTCCGAAGAGGAGATAAAGCTACAAAGGCAAAAGTTCGTCAGATGGGCCATCTCTTGGCCGTGACCTCTGAGGCGGTCCCCTCAATAATGGTTTATACGCTGGAAGAATGGTCGGCCCGTAAAGAGGGCGGCTCTCCCTTTTACCATGCGGTTACGCGAGACGGCGTGCGGGTGGCATGAACAAAGGAATCGTCTTGGCCGAATGGCGGAGAGCCGCAGAGAGCAGCTTTTCCGATACTGACGCCCGAGATGAATGCAACAGGGCAAGAGCATTCTTGAAGCGCATTCGCGACCTGCTATCAACCAACGGTTTCACGGCTGAAGAACTTCGCATAGAGGTTTTGGGAAGCTAACCCGGCTCGGGGATTCAATTCAGAAGGCAATAGGCATTAGGCAACAGGCAATAGAAAGAGTCTCGGGTGCGATACCTAGATTCTTTTTCCGACAATCGGAAATCCAGAATCGAAAATAGATAAGGGAGAGAGTTATGGGATTGTTGGATGGCAAGAAGGCGGCGATCTTTGGTGTCGCCAATGAGCGAAGCATCGCCTGGGCGATTTCCGAGGCGCTTCACGCCGAGGGGGCGGAGTTGGCATTTACGTATGCGGGAGAAATTCTCGAGAAGCGCGTCCGGCCGCTGGCGGAAGGAATCGGCGCGAAGATCATCCTGCCGTGCGACGTGACCAAAGACGACGAGATCGAGCGGGTCTTCGCAACATTGAAGCAGGAGTGGGGCGGTCTCGATATCCTCGTCCACGCCATCGCCTATGCCAACAGGGAGGATCTTGCCAACCCTTACGTGCAAACGAGCCGCGCGGGATTTCACCTGGCGCTCGACGTGAGCAGCTATTCGTTGGTTGCTTTGACGCGCCACGCGGCGCCGTTGATGGAAGGCCGCAAAGGTTCGATCCTGACGATGACTTATTTGGGAGCGGAGAAAGTCATTCCCAATTACAACATCATGGGCGTGGCCAAGGCGGCGCTCGAAGCGAGCGTGAGATATCTGGCTTACGATCTCGGGCCGAAAGGCATTCGGGTGAACGCGATCTCCGCCGGACCGATCAAGACGCTCGCCGCGGCGGGCATCGCCGGCTTCAAAGACATGCTGCACTACGCCGCGGAGCGCGCGCCGCTCAAGCGGAACATCGACGCCGAGGAGGTTGGGCGCACGGCGCTCTACCTCGCGAGCGATCTGTCCAGCGCCGTCACCGGAGAAGTGATGCACGTGGATGCGGGATACAATATAGTGGGAATGTAGCATTAAAGGCAAAATGCAGATTGCAAATTTCAAAATGCAAAAGTTTCCGGATTTGAGTCTTCAGAGATTTCGACTTTTACACTTTGCAGTTTTCATTTTGCAATTCGCCGAAGGCGAAGGGAGTTTTTATGGCGATCAAGCAGATTTTGGTACAAGAGGCGCATGACTTGCTCGAAAAAGAGCCGGACCGCATTTACATCGACGTGCGCACGGTGCGCGAGTTCACGGCCGGTCATCCACAAGGCGCGGTGAACGTCCCCGTCGCCTTTCCCGATCCGGGCAGGGGGATGATGATCAACGAGGACTTCGTCAAGGTCGTCGAGGGCCATTTTCCCAAAGACAAAAAAATCATTGTCGGCTGCCAGGTGGGACCGCGCTCGGACGCCGCCGCGCGGTTGCTCGACGAGGCGGGCTATCAAGACGTCGCCAGCATGCAGGGCGGCTTTGGCGGCATGCGCGATCCATCCGGCCGCGTCATCGCGGAAGGTTGGGCCGGCCTCGGCTTTTCCGTCAGCCAGGACAACGGCGAAGGCGTGAGCTACGACTCGCTGGCGGCGAAAATAAAATAATTCAGGAATTGGGGGTTGGGATTTGGGAATTGGGGATTAAGGATTGAGATGCCCAATCCCTAACCCCTAATTCCTAATTCCCGAACCTTAGGGTTTTCCCACGTACTTATTGGTCCAAAGCACGCCTTCCTCCACCGACGGCGTCTTCGCAGGGTCTTTGATGATCCCCGAGCCGGCGGCGAAGTTGATCACCTTCTGCCAGCCTTTCGAGTTCATGTCGCCCCACGGCGGCATGGCGTTGGCGACCGTCGAGTAGGACAACTCGAACACTGCGTTGTCGAGTTTTTCCGGCGTGAACAAGCGGTGCGCGCGCAGCGCCGATTTCGCGGCCTCGGGATTGGTACGGAAAAGCGCGCCACCGCGGGAGATCGCGCGCGCGACGGCTGTCGCGATTTTGGGATTGGCTTCGACATAGTCGGGTCGAACCATCAGGACCTCATATGGATAATCGGTCAGTTCCGGCACCTCGCCTTTGCCCAACGGAATCAGGACATAACCTTTGCCGCTCGGCTCGGTGATTTCGGCCGACGGAGGGGACAGCGCGTACGCGTCGATGATATTGTTCATCAACGCCGCCGGCAGCTCGGGCGCGCCGATGTAAACGAACTTGAGTATGGACGGAATCCCGCCAGACTTCGCCACTAAGAATTTGATGATCTGCTCGGAGGCCGCCCCCGGGCCCGTCGCGCCGATGGTGCCCAGTTGCGTCAATGCCTTGAGCCGCGCGTCGATCGGGCTTTCGCGCGTGAGGCCGAGCTTGTCCACGATCGCTTTGCGCAGCACCACGCTCAAGGTCATCGCCCGGTTGTGCGCCTGGATCGCCATCGCCGGCGCCCCTTCGACTCGCGCCAGGACGAGCCCTTCGGAAGTGGAGGCGCAAAAGTTGACCGAGCGGCCGACCACCGCGTTCAAACAGACCGAGCCGCTGGGCGACGGCGTGATCTTGACTCGCACTCCTTCGGCTTCGAAATATTTGAGCTGCTCGGCGACCCAGATCGCGCCGAACGCAAAGTTCGGCACGGCGGTCATAAGGCTGACTTCGGGCATTTCTTTCTGCTGCGCGCGGGCCTCTAACCCGCTACCGAACAAAAAGGCCAGCACCGCAATGAGTGCAATCGAAAATCTCCGGCTTTTCATGTGAGACCTCCTCTCTAACCTTGGATCGTTACATGCTCGCTGTGAGACTGCCATTGAAGCGCTCTTCTCTCGATCAACTCCGCCACCTTGTCCATCGCGATGACCATTAGCATGAGAACGATGATGCCGACAAACACGTCGGCGGTTCTGAAAAGTCCGGCTGCTTGCCGAATGAAAAAGCCGACCCCTTCGGTCGCCGCGACGAATTCTCCGACGATCGCGCCGATCACGGAGAAAGGAATGCTCGTTCTGATCCCAGTGAACATGTAGGGCGAGATCGCGGGCAGAATGACTTTGAAAGTGAGTTTCCACCGGCCGGCGCCCATGAGTCGCGCCAAATCGATGTATTCCTGGTCCATCTGTCTCATGCCGGCATAGGTGTTGAAGAAGTTCAGAAAGAAAGTGAGCAGAAAGACGACGCCGACCTTGGACCAGATGCCGATGCCGAGCCAGACAATGAAGAGCGGCGCGAGGGCCGTCCGCGGAATGCCGTTCAAGCCGATGATGATCGGCTCGAAGATCTCCGCCAACAGTCGGCTACGGCCGAAGGCGTAACCGAGCGCGATGCCGAGGATTACGCCCACGGGAAATCCGATGGCGATCTCTTGAAAGGTGACCCAGGTGTGCTGGATCAAATCACCGGAGCGGAAGCCTGCGATCATCGACGTCAAGATGCGGCTCGGGCTGCTGATGAGAAAGGGCTCGATCCAATTTCCTGAAGCGATCTCCCACAAGAGGAAAAACCCGCCGATGATGCCGATGCGGAGAAGCGTTACCCACAACCGGCGGCTCCAAAAGCCGCTCGCGCGCGCAGCCGTGGCCACGGTGCCGCTCGATTTCTGCTCTTGGCTCATGTCGCGTCCCATCCCACCTTCCTCAATCCTTGATGTTGAGCTCGTGGCGGAAAATATTCCACAACCGGCCGTAGGCCTCGTCGAAGCCTTCCTGTCGATGGATCTCGAAAATATTACGCGGGCGCTGCATCGGCACTTCGATGACGTCTTTGATCTTGGCGGGCCTATGCGTCATTACCACGACGCGGTCCGCGAGCGCCACGGCTTCGACCAGGTCGTGCGTGACAAAGACAATCGTCTGGCGCTTTTGCTCCCAGATCTTCAGCAATTCATCCTGTAGCACCATGCGCGTCTGCGCGTCGAGCGGGCCGAACGGCTCGTCCATCAAAATCACCGGCGGCTCGTAGGCGAGCGCGCGAATGATGGAAGCACGCTTCCCCATCCCGCCGGAGAGCTGCGCGGGATAATATTTCTCGAATCCACTCAACCCGGCGAGGTCGATAAAATAGCGCAGTTGCTCTTCGCGCTGCTGCCGCGAATAGCGCTTCGAATCGAGGCCGAACGCGACGTTCTCCTCAAGAGTCAGCCAGGGAAAAAGCTTGCTCTCCTGCGGCACGTAACCGACTTTAGTATTCAAGCCTTGCACTTCCGATCCCTGGTAGAGTATCCGGCCGCCGGATATCGGCGTCAGCCCCGCTATTAATTTCAGCAGCGTCGATTTGCCGCAGCCGCTCGGCCCTACGATCGTAATAAATTCCCCGTAAGGAATATTCAAGGTGATGTTTTCCAGTGCGACCATTGTGCCCCGGTCGGGAGTCTGGAAAGCTTTGGTGACGTTCTCGACCTGGATGACGAAGCGGTTGGCGCCCGTCGTGCCCGCTGCGGCGCTCTGATCGGCGTGTTCCATAAAACCGCGGCGATTCTCCATCATCGAACCGGGCGTGTCAACCTTCATGGGGGCGTGTACTTCTTCGCTCTTCTGAACCGCAGCTCTTGTCCCTAATACTAGTTGCCAATGAGTTCATTGTCGGGTTAAATTGCATCAAGACATGAATATCGAGCCAAAGTACCGTAATCCCCCCATACAAGAAACGATCTGTGAGGTACATTTCGATTTATCAGAACCTTTGACGTTACAAAAAATTGAAGCGCTCAAAGACGTATGGTCTAAAGAGTATCCGGAACAGAAAATCGTCCAGGAGCGGAACGTTGAGTTTCACATAACTCCAGAAGGCATCCGAACCCAACAGGGCGACCTTGGCCATCGTTTGATATGCAAATCAGCTGACGGAAAGAGATTGGTTCAACTCAGTGGGTTGTTTTATGCGGCTAACCAACTTCGCCCGTATCCAGGATGGGAGGAATCGTTTCGTGAGACGATTTCGAAACGTTCAAAAGACATACAAGAAAAAATCGGGCCATTAAAATTCAAGCGAGTCGGGCTTCGATACATCAACCGCATAGATGTGCCGCAAGTGCCGTTGGTCTGGGAGGAGTGGTTTCAATTGAAACTGCCTGTGCCAAAACTAGCTGGTTCAACGGAAGGCGAGTCCCAAATGCAATTTCATCGAACATTGCCAGAGGGTCGTCGCTTCATTACCAAGGTGGCAGCGTTAGCTTCTCCTGACGAGAAAGTGTCGCCGGTGATCTTAGATTTGGATCTGATTTGGGAAGGAACACCGAAAGAGCCTACCGAACTAGCTTCAATCCTGGATCGGGTACATGGTCCCCACAAGCTTGTTTTTGAGGCGTATCTGAGCGATAAAGTACGCAAGCTCTTTTATTAACGTATGGACACCCTTTCGACAGCTGTGACCGCCTTGGCTTTGCCGTTACTAATTATTCCCGCGAACTTCGGGAATGGTCAGGGCTACCGGCAGACTACCGTTACTTCGGTTGTTTACAGAGGAGTCGAGTCTCTGCCGTTGGAAGCTACAGAACTTGAGGCGCTGTCCTTCCCGACCCAAAGTGCCGCGCTCGATTGGATGATGCTAGCGAAAGAGGCCTTGCCCAACACGACCCCTCTCACGCCAGACGAGCGGGTTTCGATTAACGAATTTTTTTGGTCCCATTTCAAATGAACCATTTGGGAGATTTTTCACGTTACGCGACGATCATCCCCAAAGAGCATCTGCCAGCGTTGAGGCGGAACCTAAACCGCGTTCCGGACTTTAGCTGGTTGATCGATCTCCCGCAGGCGGAGATTGAGAGACTTCAGGGAGATTTGCTGGCAGACTTTCCGACTGTGTTTCTTGACGAAAAAGGCCTCCCGCGCTCACGCCCGTTTACCGTGATGATTCTCAACAATACGTGCGATCTGCCTGATGATCGGCTCGACTTCGTAACTGCCGCTCCGATAGTAGATTTCAACGAGTACGTGGAGTTCGAACGAAAGCGCCGCTTTCAGGGGAAAGACGCAGTGGAAGAGTCGGACAAAAAACGTATCGAAGATGGCCTCCAGGAGTTCGGTAGGGTTCTCCGCAACAACGACAAAACCGAGATCCTTTTCTTGCCACCATTTTCAGATTTCACGCATGGGGCCCTTGTACTATTGCATCTCGTATGTTCAGTGTCGGCAAATTTATACCGCGACGCTTTGCGACGAAGCCAGCGGCTTGTGTCATTTACGCAGACCGGCTTTTACTATCTGCTGATTAAGCTCACCAATCACTTGGCGCGAGCCGAAACGAAGGAAGTTATTCGGCGTTAACCGGTTCGAAAGACCAAAAGCTACACGGATACTCCTTTTCGAAGACACGTCTCTAGCCATTCTTAACTTGTTCTCTCCCTGCTTGATAGACGCAATCGGATGACATATGACGGTGCTATTCAGCCGGGAGTCGATCATGGCGCAAACCGAATACGTAATTCCAAAAAACAGCGGCAAGACGTTCGTCGTGAAAAAAGGCCGGATCATTCGCGTAACCGGCGAATCGACGGCGGACTTCGTCGTCTTCAACCTGCGGAACGTCAAAGAGCGCTTCGATCAGGCGCGGACGAAAGTCGATCAGGGAAAAATCTACGTCACGACCGGCGACGTGCTGATCTCGAAGTACAACAACGTGATGATGACGATCGTGAAAGACACCTACGCGGGCACGCACGACATGGAGAAGGGGATGTGCAGCACGTCCTTCTACAAGAAGTGGGGCGATAAGATCTTCGCCATCTACGGTGCGACCTGGAAAAAGCTCGGCAGAAAAAAGGTCGTCGCGCCCAAGCATGGCTGCTGGGAAAATCTTGTCAAGGCGTTGAAGCCGTACAAAGTCGCCAAGGAAGATGTTCCGAGCCCGCTGAATATTTTTCAGACGATGGTAATCAACGGCAAGACCGGCAGCATGCGCTACGCGATGACGCGCCCCAGGCCGGGCGGCGATCGCATGGATCTCCGCGCCGAGATGGACTGCCTCGTCGGCATCAGCGCCTGCCCCGAGGGCGGCAGAGGCAAGCCGCTGCGCATTGTGATTTTTAAGAAGTAGCATCTTCTAAGGAGGCGTCATGTTCGAAGACCTCCGCGGTTATCTTTCTCACCTCGAAGAACAAGGCCAGCTCCTCCGCGTCAAGGAAGCAGTAGAAGCGAAGTTCGAGATCGCCGCCGGCATCCGCAAGACCTCCGACGTCGAAGGTCCCGCGCTCCTGTTCGAAAACGTCAAAGGATTTCCCGGTTGGCGCGTCTTGGGCGGTTTGTTCGCGACGCGAAAGCTGGTGGCGTTGGGGCTAGGCGTTTCGCAAGACCAAATGCTGGAGCGCTACTTGACCTTGGAAGACAAGCGCATCCCGCCGGAAATGGTCTCCAGCGGGCCGGTCAAAGAAATCAAGTGGACCGGCGCCCAGGTCGACCTGAGCAAATTACCTATCGTCACTCACGCGCGCAAAGATTGCGGCCCGTACGTCACGATCGGCGTGCAGGTCGGCAAAGATCCGGAGACGCATATTCGAAATCTGTCGATACACCGAATGCTCGTCCTGGGAAAAGACAAATTGTCGCTCTGGGCGCCGGCGGATCACCATCTTGGCAGAATGATTTTAAGGGCCGAGGAGAAAAAGCGCGGCTTGGAGGTCGCGACGGCGATCGGCGTCGAGCCGTCGCTCGTCATCGGCTCGCAGGCCAAGGTTCCGTACGGCATCGACGAGTACCACGTCGCCGGCGGCCTGCGCGGCGCGGCAGTGAAACTCATCCAATGCGAGACGATCGACGTCGAAGTGCCGGCTTCCGCGGAAATCGTCATCGAAGGGGTGACGATCCCCGGCGAGCGCGTCGCCGACGGGCCGTACGGCGAGTATCCCGGCTGTTACAGCGAGGCCAAGCAGGCGCCGGTGCTGAAAGTTACCGCGATCACGATGAGAAAAAATCCGATCTACCAGACGGCGCTGACCGGCATGCCGGTGACGGAGAACCACACGCTGATCGAATACGGGAATGCCGCGGTGGTGTATCGCGAAGTGAAAAAGATCGTGCCGGAAGTGCGCGCCGTCAACATGACTCCCGGCGGCACGTTCCGCCATCACGTCGTGGTATCGATAAAAAAGCGCGCGGAGAACGAAGGGCGCAACGTGATTTTGGCGCTGCTTGCGCTGGGAATCGGTCTCAAGCAGGTGATCGTGGTCGACCACGACATCGATCCTTTCGATCCGATGCAGGTGGAGTGGGCGATGGCCACGCGCTTTCAGGCGGACAAGGACGCCATCATCGTTCCGCGGATCGCCTGTTCCACCCTGGACCCTTCTTGTCCGGAGAACCGCGTCACCGCCGGGTTGGGTATCGACGCCACCGCGCCGATGAAAGAGCGCTGGCGCTTTGAGAAAGTGGAAATCCCCGGCGTAGAAAAGGTGAAATACGTCTGAGGTTCAAAGTTTAAAGTTCAAGGCTCAAAGTCAGATCCGAACGACTTGGAACTTTGAACCTGGAACCTTGAACGAGAGCGAAGCGATAAATGAGAAACTTCGAATACCTCGAGCCGGCGACGGTCGCGGAGGCCTGCGCGATGCTCAAACAATATGCAGGCGAGGCGCGGCCCTACGCGGGTGGCGCGTATCTCAGCATCGTGATGAAGCAGGGGCTGCTCCAGCCCAAAGCCCTCGTCAACATCAAAAAAATCGGCGAGCTTAAAGGAATTCGCTTCGATTCCAACGACGGCCTCGTCATCGGCGCGCTCACAACGCACCGCGAGCTCGAGACCTCAAAGCTCGCGCGAGAGAAATTTCCGATTCTCCGCGAAGTCGAGCGCGAAGTCGCCAATATCCGCGTGCGCAACGTCGGCACCATCGGCGGCAATCTCGCCTCGGGCGAGCCGCTGACAGATCTTGCCCAGGTTTTTATTTCTCTTGACGCCCAGGTCGGCATCTCCGGTCCGTCAGGCAGCCGTACTCTTCCCGTGGAGAAACTTTTTCTCGATTTCTATCAAACGAGCCTCGCCGAGGACGAGATTTTGACTCATGTAGCCGTTCCTCCGCTTCCCGCCCGTTCGGGCATCGAATACATCCGATTCTCCAGCAGCTCCGTTGTGGATAAGCCATGTGTCGGTGTATGCGTGCGCGTCTCGCTCGGAGCCGACAAAAAATCTTGCGAGATTGTACGGATCACCCTCGGCTGCGTGGCGTCAACGCCGATGCGGGCACACAGAGCTGAGAAGGTTCTCGCCGGAAAAACGTTTTCGCCGGAGTTGGTTGAGCAAGCCGCTGCTGCAGCGGCGGAGGAATGCAGCCCGCTGTCGGATCTGCGCGGCTCGGAAAAGTTCAAGCGCGGAATCGTCCGCGTGCTCGTCCGGCGCGCGTACGAGCGCGCATACGAGCGCGCGGCGCATGCTTCGACAGGCTCAGCATGAACGGAACAGTTAATCGAAAACTCATGAAAAAACAGATTCACTTACGCGTCAACGGCATGGAAAGAACTCTCGAGGTCGAGGCGCGGACGACGCTGCTCGATATGGTGCGCGAACAGTTGGGCCTCACCGCGGCCAAGCTCGGCTGCGACATCCAGGTTTGTGGCGCCTGCACCTTGCTCGTCGACGGCAAGCCGGTGAGCGCCTGTTCGTTCCTAGCCGTCGATGCCGACGGCTCAGAGCTTCTGACGACCGAAGGATTGAGCGACGGAGATCGATTGCACCCGCTTCAGGAAGCGTTCATGGATCTCGGCGCGCTCCAGTGTGGTTACTGCACTTCTGGCTTTCTGCTCACGGCCAAGGCGCTGCTTGACGAAAATCCAAATCCCAGTGAAGAGGATATCCGTGATTATCTTGCAGGAAATTTTTGCCGCTGCGGCTGCTATCAAGAGATTATGCAGGCGGTCAAGAAAGTCGCGGGCGGCGGAGCATGAATATGACCGAACCTTGGCGGCCTTTGCGCCTTTGCGCGACGAATGATCCAAACTTCGTGTGCTTCGTGCTCTTCGTGGTGAGAGGATTTTAACCACGAAGGACACGAAGGTCTCGA
>CAYOJC010000044.1:0-39001 GCA_964404195.1 uncultured Syntrophobacteraceae bacterium | reverse complement strand
TTGCACTTGACATCGATTCAGGATTTCTCTGTAACGGACGTCCTTGCACTTGCCCAATAACAAGTAACAAGTAACAAGTAACTAATAACTACTGGAGGTAATCATGACTGCGTTGGAAGCCAGGAAATTCGCCGAAGATGAGATCAAAGCCGGCAGGACTCCGTCTTACACGGACCTGCGCGAATGGCTGGCGATCGTCGATAGTCTCGGCGAGCTGAAAAAAGTGGACGGCGTGGACTGGAACCTCGAGATGGGGACGCTGGCGGAGCTGCTGGCGCATGAAAGCAAAGGCTCCGTGCCCGCGGTGTTGTTCGACAACGTCAAGGGCTATCCCAAGGGGTACCGCACGCTGTTTGCGCAGAACGCGTCCTTCAAGCGCATGGCGTTGAATCTTGGCCTGCCGCTCGATCTGAACGGCCTGGATCTCGTCAAGGCTTTTCGCAAGAAGCTCGCGGAACATAAACCGATCCCTCACAAAGTTGTCAAGAAAGGTCCGATCCTCGAGAACGTTCTCAAGGGCAACGACGTCGATCTCCTCAAGTTTCCGGTTCCTTTCATGCACGAGCTGGATGGCGGCCGCTTCATCGGCACCGCATGCTTGGTCATCACGAAAGATCCCGACGAAGGCTGGGTGAATTTCGGCGCGTACCGCGGCATGGTCCACGACAAAGGCAGCATGGGACTCTATATTTCTCCCGGCAAGCACGGCTCGATCCAGCGGCGCAAGTGGTTCGAGAAGGGTAAGCCCTGCCCCGTCATCATCTGCGTCGGCCAGGACCCGGTGCTCTTCATGGTCTCCGGCAACGAGATCGACTACGGCGTCTCGGAATTCGACTACGCCGGAGGGCTCAAGGGCGCGCCGATCGAGGTCTGCGAGGGCGAAGTGACCGGCCTCCCGTTTCCGGCGCAGGCCGAGATCGTTATCGAAGGCTTCATGAAGCCCGACGACGTGAAGACCGAAGGCCCCTTCGGCGAGTGGACCGGCTACTACGCCAGCTCGTCGCGGCCCGAGCCGGTGCTGCGCGTCGAGCGGATTTATCATCGCAACGATCCGATCCTCTGCTGCGCCCGGCCCGGAAGGCCGCCGTCAGACTATTCCATCGCCAAATGCATGGTGAAATCCGCGCTCATCTGGGAGCAGGTTGAGAAGGCGGGAGTGCCGGATGTCAAAGGGGTGTGGTGTCACGAGGCGGGCGGCGGAAGACTGCTCAACATCATCTCCATCAAGCAGCGCTATCCCGGCCACGCGCGCCAGGCGATGCTCGTGGCGTCGCAGGTTCACGCGGGCGCGTATCTTGGACGCTACGTAGTCGTCGTCGATGAAGACATCGATCCGACGAATACCTTCGACGTGCTTTGGGCCATCTCCACCCGCTCCGACCCTGTTGAATCGATCGAGATCCTCCGGCGCTGCTGGAGCGGCCCGCTCGATCCGCGCATTCAGCCCGGCAAGAAAGGCTTCAATTCGCGTGCCGTCATCGACGCCTGCCGCCCGTTCGAATGGATGAAAGATTTCCCGCCCGTGGCCGAGTCCAGCCCGGAGCTGAAAGAAAAAGTTCGGACGAAGTGGAAGAAGATGCTCGAAGGGTAGTAAATAGCGGCTCGCTCGAAGCAAACGTTTAAATACTCAACGGCCTGGCGCCTCCGGTGACCAGGCCGTTTTTTCATCCGCCTAGATGAACCAAGGATGCTAACCCCCGCACCGAATCGAAGCTTAAGACTTTTGGCAGGCGTTGATTAGTCAGACGATTCTATTGACAGGCTGAAACCATCCACTATAATAGGAACATAGCTTTCGAGAAAGGAGAATCTCTCGATGGGTCGCGTTCCTGGTGACGGTGTATAGTAGGCGTTTTATTTCCACCTCGCCTTCTCGCTTCACATACGCCGCAGCATCTCTCTAGCCTCTTGATGGTGCAGTTGGGCCATCTCCAAAGTTATCATGTCATTTTGCCCCCGTGCCAAATAGATCGCTTGCTCGAACAAGCGAAGCGCGTGTTTAAGGTCCTCGTCCTTGCCGCCTGTGAAAGTATTGTAAAATCTTAGTTTTACGAAGCCCAAGGTCTCCATATAGGCAGCCTCCTCTGGTTTGTGAGCATGAACCGCCTCGGCGTATTTTCTTGCCGGCGCTTCCAGCGATGCTATACCCTCTATGGCGATATCATAGGCTACATTATTGCTCATCTGGATTCGAAGGTCCGTAAACCAGTCGGTAAGTCTTGTTTGCCAGCCATTCTTATGATCGCGCGCCTTTTGCTGCAGGTAACGGGTAAAATCTCCCTGCGGCCCACCGAGCACGCATTCATGAATCTTTTTGTAATTTGACTCGACCTCCTTCCCGCATTGTTCGATAATTCCCAGGGCCTTACACTCGTATTTTAACGCCGTCGAGTAATTGCTATTCATCTCTCCGATATGCCAGCCTAGCAGCACATTGGTATTGATGCTGTCACGAAATCGGTCGTGCCCTTCGTAGAGGATCGAGAGCGCTTTTTCTTTATCATGGAGAATCCTATGCAGCCGGGCGAGAATCGTAAAGAACTGCGGAATTAAGATGCTCGCTCTGTTATCGTTCAATATATCGACAGCGGAGCGAATGCTCTTTGTTTGCGCGGCTCCTTGGAGTTTCTTCGCCGCCTCTAAAAGATCGCGTAGTTGAGTATTAAATAGCGCCTGGAGCGCTTCGTGTTGTTCAATCTCGTCATAAAGTAATTGGAGTTCTTTAAACACGTTAGGACTCCCGATTCCGCCGTTTCGGCCCTGTACATGGGCAAGCCAAACCCTTCTTCTACCTATAGCGGCTTCGTCGTTGGGAACGTCCGGATTATGAGGCAGCAACTGGACTTCAAGCGAATAGGTCCGTAGGCGGAGGAATTCTATGTAATGGTCGAGTTTGTTGTCCAAGTTTGAAATTTCGTCTATCGACGTCTCGGCTTTCAGAAAGTCCCGTTCCCGTAGCTTAAAGATTTCCAGATCTTGCATCTTTATTGTTAACGGCGAGAACTCGAAAGGCCCGGCTTTGGTCACTCTATCCATCAAGTTCGTTAAAAAATCCTTACCTTTGAGGACTAGCGCGCCGGAAACGAGCGTGGAAAGGAGTCCGGCGATTGTAATGGGCGCGCTCAGCGCAATCACGCCGGAAAATGTCACCAGCGCAGATCCGAGAAGAAAGGCCCAAAAAAGTTTTTGGGATTGAGGGTGGTGAGACGCTAGCGCTAGCAAAAGTACAAACAGCAATACCACAGTGATGCTCTGATACAATGTCGCGTTCATCTCCGCGTACCATACCGCTGGCGAAACCGTCACTTGGGTGATAGTTTTCGCCGTCTGTTGGCGCGCACCTCCTTTGGTTTCAGGCAGCCACGTGACCTGGACACCCAAGTTGTACACCCCCTCCTTTTCGAAGGTTTGCCGGCATCTCACAGTCATACTTTGATTGGGCGCCAATGACGGACTGCTGAGAACGCAAACTTCGTCTGAACCGAAAAGAGTGTTGACGGACTCCAATTTCACAGGATGTGGGGAGGCGTTTACGATATTTACAAGGAAATTGATTTGGCCCCCTTCCTTTATATTCAAGCGATCGACGAGCCCGATGAGTTCAAGGGCCTCCCTGCCTTGCGTTGCCGGGATGGCCGCCGCGCCGAACGATAATACGAGAAGGCCGATCGCGACGCCGGCGATAAGCGACCTTCCTGCTGACCCTGCTTCGGCTTGCATGCGACGATCCTCCCGGTGTTGGATCTTCTTTCTGTTCTGGGCGAAATGCTATGCTACGGATAAGATTTTGGCAAGAGAAGAACGTAAGGGCCGCAGTGAGTTTTTAATTCGTGGCGGCTCTTATTGACGCCTGCCGTCCATTCGAATGGATGAAAGACTTCCCGCCCGTCGCCGAGACGAACCTGGAACTGAAAGAAAAAGTCCGGACGAAGTGGAAGAAGCTGCTCGAGGGCAGTAAATAGCGGATGGCTCGAACAAGCCTGTTACAATTCAACAGCCTGGCGCCTCACGGCGACCAGGCCGTTTTATATTGCAGACGCTCATCGCTCGTCACGCTCTTCACTGATGGTTTGTGACAAGGGCTTACCCTTGATGCGAATCGGTTTCCAGGTCGGCACTGGCATAGGTCCTCGTTTTAAAGCCCGCCGTAGTATGCCCTCGGCCTCCAAGCGCTGGATGATACCTCCGGTACTCTTTGCTTGAGGTAGTGGCTTAATCACGGCGAGCGGCGTTCCGCGCTCGGTCAAGATAACCTCCCGTCCTGCCTTGACTGCTCTGGTTACTTTCGAGAACTGCCGGCTCGCTTCTCTCAATTCAAGACGCATACGTGAGGCTCCTTCCAAAGCAAAAGGGACAGCACGACCTTATCATTCCCTGCGAGCCAAATCTGCCTGCAACTGCAGCGCTTACAATACCCAATTCTCGCGCGGTTATCGACGCCTGCCGTCCGTTCGAATGGATGAAAGATTTTCCGCCCGTGGCCGAGTCCAGCCCGGAGCTGAAAGAAAAAGTTCGGACGAAGTGGAAGAAGATGCTCGAAGGCGGTAACTAGCGGCTAGCTGGAAACAAGCATGTTGATACTCAACGGCCTGGCGCCTCACAGCGACCGGGCCGTTTTTTTGCTGTCGCGGGTTTATCTCCCGGGGCGGTTCGGTCCTAAAATTATTTTCAAAGCTTCGAGAAGTTTTCGGTGTACGGCATCATCGGTGATCTGGCTTAACTCTACTCTTCCGAAATTGGATTCCGCCTGGCCGCCTTCGATATTTTTTCCGAAAAAAGACTCCGCCAGGTCGTCTTCTATATTCTGCCCCCTGACCAAGACCGCTTTGGCAAAACCGCTGGCGGTAAAAACAATCGTTGGAAACCGGACCGAAGACTTGTTGGGATCGATCAGGATCATGCTTATGTCCTCCGCCTCGCTGCTATCGCCGTGTGGGTCCATTCGGCGGCCGGTTTTAGAAATTTGATAATTGTACCCGTGCTTTTGTAATTCCTTTCCCATTTCATTCATGGCGGATTCGACGACCGCCATTTTAATTTCGCTGAATTCCTTGAGGAAGCCCTCTTGATCAGCCTTTTTCTTGGCGTCCGCCTCGGATTTCTGTTGCTTCATCGTATCGTGCGCCTTCAAAAGATTTTCCAACTGCTGCTTGATGTCTTCTTTCATGTTCGATCCAGTTCCTGGCTTCTCTTAGGTCCGTGTTCCAATTACCAACTCCATACTCCAACATACTACATATGCTGGATACCAAAAGATAGCTCCCTTTAGATACCAAGCGGACATCGTTCATTTGCGCCGCGTGAGACGGTTTGTTAGTTTGGCTGGTATGCCGAAGAAGCCGCTCCGATACGTCGGACAAAGCATTGCCAGAGTCGATGGCGTTGAAAAGGTAACCGGAAAGGCGAAGTTCACCGGGGATCTCGTGATCCCTGGTATGCTGCACGGAAAAATTCTTCGCAGTACGTATGCTCACGCGCGCATCAAAGGCATCGACGCCGCGCGCGCCGAGGCGCTTCCCGGCGTCGCCGCGGTTCTCACCGCAGCGGATATCGCCGATATCAAACCTTTCTACAGCGGCCGTCCGGTCATAGCGATCGACAAAGTCCGCTACGCCGGCGAGCCGGTGGCCGCGGTGGCGGCGGTGGATCTGCGTACCGCGGAGGAAGCGCTTGCGCTGATTCACGTCGATTACGAAGAGCTTCCCGCGGTTGTCGGTCTCGACGCCGCGCTCGGCAAAGGCGCGCCGCTCGTTCACGACGACGCGGTCGGCAACATCTGCGGCCACGAGCGCGTGGAAAAAGGGAACGTCGTGCAGGGCTTCGCCGAATCGGACGAGATTTTCGAAGACACCTTCACGTTTCCCATGGTTTATCACTACGCGCTCGAGCCGCACTCGGTTATCGCCGAGTTCGACGACGAGGGAATCACCGTCCGGTCCTCGGCGCAGCATCCGTTTCAGGTCCGCGGCGACATCGCGAAAATCTTCGGACTGCATCCCGCCAAAGTGAGAATGGTGATTCCTTTTCTCGGCGGCGGCTTCGGCAGCAAGTCCTACACGAAGTTTGAGCCGCTGGTCGTGGCGCTGGCGCGGAAGGCGAGAGCGCCCGTCAGAATCTGCGGCTCCGTCGCCGAATCGATGCTCACCGTCCGCCGCCACGCGGCGCGAGTGAGACTCAAGACGGGAGTGAAGCGGGATGGAACGTTCGTCGCGCGCGAGGCGGAGATTTACCTCGACACGGGCGGTTACGCGGACAACGGGCCCGCGGTCGCGATCCGCGCGGCTACGCGCGTTCTCGGCCCCTACAGATTTTCGCACATTCGTACCGACGCTTACGCGGTCTACACCCATGCGGGCTCGGCGGGATCTTTCCGCGCGATCGGCGCGCCGCAGACCATCTTCGCCTCGGAGTCGCAGATGGATACGATCGCCGCGAAGCTGGGCATCGATCCGGCGGAGCTGAGGCTCAAGAACTTTCTCAAAAAAGGCGAAGAGCTTCGCCCCAAGCTGCGCGGCATGGACGCGAACCTGGCTTCCAGCATGAAGACGCTCGTACGGTCGAGCGAGTGGAGAAGGCGCGCAAAGAAAAAAGGCTCGGCCATGGGCCTCGCGTGCGGCGCGACCAACGCGGGTGCGACGCCGATTTCCGTCGCGATGGTGCGGTTGCAAGCCGACGGCTCGCTCGCCGCTTTCGCCGGCAGCACGGAGATGGGCCAGGGAGTGCGCACGGTTCTCTCACAGATCATCGCCGAAGAGTTGAGTTTACCTATCGCTGCGATCCATATCGGCGGCGCCGACACTAAAATCACGCCTTACGATGCTTCGACAGGGTCCAGTCGCTCGACCACGCTTATGGGCACCGCCGTCCAGCGCGCCGCGCGCGATCTCAAAAATCAGCTTCTCAAAGTCGGCGCCGAGGCGCTGCGCGTCAAACCGGGACAGGTGCAAATGATCGACGGCGCGATGATTTGCGGCGAGATGAGACTCACGTTTCGCGAGGCGCTGCAGCGACGCTTCGGCGGTTCCGGAGGCGAGCTGATCGGCCACGGCGACGTGGGGCCTGAGATCACCGGCTCGTTGCC
Source organism: uncultured Syntrophobacteraceae bacterium (assembly GCA_964404195.1). GTDB lineage: Bacteria > Desulfobacterota > Binatia > UBA9968 > UBA9968 > JAJPJQ01. Next base: position 31,920 of record CAYOJC010000044.1, on the reverse strand, counting down.
GGTATTCTGGGAGATCGGCATGGGAGCCGCCGAGCTGGCCGTGGATGAAGAAACCGGCGTGATAACGATCAAACGCTACGTCTCGGTCGCGGATGTCGGCAAGGCGATCCACCCGGAGGGTTGCATCGGGCAGGAAGAAGGCGCGGCGATGATGGGCATCGGCCACACGATGTTCGAGCAAATGGTTTACGAGGGCGGCCAGCTCGTCAACTCGAACCTGATCGATTATCGCATCCCGAAATTTTCCGACGTGCCCGCCGCATTCGAGACCGTCCTGGTCGAGAACGAAGACGGCCCCGGCCCGTACGGCGCGCGCGGCATGGGCGAAGGCGGGCTCGTCTCGGTCGCGCCCGCGATCACGAACGCGCTCGCGCGCGGCTACGGTATCCGCATCAACGATCTTCCTCTCACGCCCGAGCGCGTCTGGAGAGCGCTGAAGAAGAAGTAGACCCTCCTCAGGTAATTCCCGGACCGCCTTACCAGGTTTTTTCGACGAAGAGCCTTACGTACAATGCCTGGCTGAAAAGTTGCGGGCGGCGTTGGAAAAAAGCCGCAAGAAGATTTCTCCATTCTGAAGCGCTTCGGATCTTTCCGGAATAATTTGCGCGGCGCGCTCCGATCTTGATTGAATCACGCGATCTCTGATAGGAGTTGCAGGGATAGGAGCGCCTCACTAAGAGAGACAATGACTTCGCTTGATGCTATATTAACATCCATACACCTCGGGTACGGAAACCGTTTATGGCGAAAATCTATAAAGCGATTCTTCGGGGCGACCGGGTCGAGTGGCTCGATACTCCATTGCCTCCATCGCCGACCGCGGTAGAAATCATAGTGATAGAAGAGGCCGCTGAAGTTTCAACCCGCCGGGGACACGAGATGGCTCGCATTCTAGAAGCGCTTGCCAATGTGGGGGGTCTTTCAAATGTCGCCGATGCAGTCGAGTGGCAGCGTGAGCTGCGACGGGACCGTTCGCTTTCAGGCCGCGAGCCCTGATGCTGCTGGACAGCAACATCATTGTCTATGCATCACAGCCCGACCATGCCGCATTGCGACAGTTTATCGCGGAGCGCAACCCCGCAGTCTCGGTCATCAGCCACGTCGAAGTTCTCGGCTATCATCGACTTAGAGAGCCGGAGCGCGTTCTGCTCGAGCAATTCTTTCAGGCTGCCCAGGTGTTGCCTCTCTCTGAGGCTGTAGCTCGCGAAGCAATTCGAATTCGGCAACAGCGGCGCGCCAGTCTTGGTGACAGTATTATAGCGGCGACTGCCCTGGTACATGGCCGCACGCTTGTTACCCATAATACTCAGGATTTCAGTTGGATTACGGATCTTCGCTTGCTTGATCCACTGGCGTAGAGATCTCGAAAGAGAGTGAATAGTTCGCGGCGTGACTAACTCGCAAACCGTTTCAGCGCTCCGAAAAAGAGCCGCCCTTTCGTGCCGCATCGTCGGAACGCAGGGTCTCACGCGCGGAATGCTCGGACACGTGAGCGCGCGGATTCCCGGGACCGACCGCGTCCTGATCAAAGGCAAGGGACCCGATGAAGAGGCGGTCGAGTTCGCCGCAGAGAGGGACGTCATCACCGTCGATCTGGAAGGGCGCGTGCTGGAGGCGCGAAAAGGGTTGGAAGCGCCGAACGAGAGCGCGATGCATCTTATCATCTATCGCAAGCGGCCCGAGGTGATGAGCGTCATTCATACTCATCCCGACTGGATCGTCGCGCTGACGGCGTGCGAGAAGCCGCTGATTCCGATGTACGCGGCGTACAGCCCGCCGGGGATGAGGCTCGTTCTCGACGGGATTCCGATCTACCCGCGGAGCGTTACGATCATCAACCGCGAGTTGGCCGAAGATTTTATGCGAGTGATGGGCGAGAAGAGAGCCTGTCTTCTCATCGGCCACGGGATGACGGTCGCCGGCGGCAGCGTGGAGGAGGCGACTGTGACGAGCCTCAATCTCTACGAGCTGGCGCGTATCCACGGCATGGCGTACGCCATCGGCCAGCCCAAGCCGATTCCGGAAGCCGACATCTTCGAATATCGGCAGCGGGCCAAGCAGGGCGACGGCAACAAGCGCCAATCGTCCGCGCGCTTTGAGTCCGATTGGCGCTATTACGTGAAGCTGCTGAAAAAATGAGACGGATCATCGCCGCGGATACCATCAGGGAACCGCTCACATAACAGGAGGTCGTTCATGGTTTCCGACGAAGCGCCGCAGCAGGTGCCTCGCGGAAGGGAGTTAAATGGCAGAAAAAATAGTTTCCATGCATGCGGCCTACAAGAGCGGGAAAGACATCGTGGACGGCTTTTTATCCCGTCCCAATGTCGGCGAAGCCAAAGGCGCGATCGTCCTGATTCACGGTTATCGCGGAGTGGACGACGGCCAGCGCGCCGTCACGCGCAGGTTCGCCAAGGAAGGATTCGTCGCCCTGTCGCCGGATCTTTTTCACGGGAAAATTTATTCGACCCCGGAATCCTGCGCCCTGGCGAAAACATCCCTGGACGTCCCAGGAGCGGTCGAGAAAATTATCGCCAGCGTCGCTTATCTCAGAAGGCTGCCTTTCGTCGGAAAAAAGAAAATCGCCCTGATGGGGTTTTGCATGGGAGGCGGGCTGGCGCTCTACGCTCTGGCGAAGTCGAAAGCTTTTTCGGCCGGAGTGATTTATTATCAGAGCCTCTTTCCCGATCCGGAAGAGCTCAGCGGAATCAAAGCGCCGCTCCTATGCCACTACGGCACGGAGGATGCGAATACGACGAAGACGGAGATCGAGATGTTCCGCGAGGCGCTCGACCGCTACGGCAAGAAATACGAAATCCACATGTACGAAGGCGCGCGGCACGCTTTTCTCAACAATCCGCAGGGAAGCAACGAGGCTAACCGGATTGCCGCGGAGGAGTCGGTTGCAAAAACCTCGAAGTGGTTGAGAAAAGTTCTCGCCTAATGCCCGCCGGCGCGCTCACCTGAGGTTGTCGATCAACGGCAAGAGCCCGGTGAGATTTTGCACTCGAGGAAACGACTTCGAACGGATACGCGCTTTGCGGTCCAATAAAACTCCGGTCAATCCGGCGTTTCGAGCGCCGGCGGCGTCTTTGTCCGGACTGTCTCCGATGTGAATGGATTCCTCCGCTCTGGCGCCGTGCAAGGTGAGTGCCCGGCGAAATATCTCGGGCGCCGGCTTCGCGTGGCCGGCGCGGCTCGATATCACGATCGACTCGAAAGACGGCGAGACTCCGAGTCCTTGCAAAATATCGAAGAGCCGCGAATCGAAATTCGAAATCACGGCGAGCCTCAGTCCCCGTTTTTTCAGTGCCGACAACGTCTCCAGAGTCTCGGGAAAAAGAGACCAGGACCCGGCTTTGCCGAAGTACTCGAACAGTTCGGCGAAATATTCGTCGAAGCGGGCAAAGCGCCCGTACGGGGCGAAGACTTTTTGCACCAGCTCTTTCCACCAGGCGCGCTCCAAAATTTTAATGTCCTCGGATGGAGCATTGGGAAAAGCGAGCGGCGGCGCGGAAAAAAAGCAGGCGCGGAAGCGCCCCGCGATTTCAGCCGGAGAAACATTCATGCCGTAGCTCTCCGCCAGCAGCGCGTAGCTCTGCCCGATCGGTCTTGCGGGTCTCATGAGCGTTCCCGCGGCGTCGAAGAAGATGGTTTTGAACGGCTTTTGTTGCAACTCGGCTATCTTCCATTATAATGACACTCGATGCAAGACAAAGACGCGCTGCTGATCGTCGATGTGCAGAATGATTTTTGTCCGGGCGGCGCTCTCGCGGTCACCGACGGAGATCGAGTCGTGCCCGCGCTGAATCGCTACATCGAAAGATTTCAAAAATCGCGTCTGCCGATTTTCGCGACGCGCGATTGGCATCCGGAAATGACCCGGCACTTCAAGGCATACGGAGGGCTGTGGCCGCCGCACTGCCTTCGAGACACGAAGGGCGCCGAGTTTCGCGCGGGCTTACAGCTCGCTCCGGACGCTGTCGTGGTTTCGAAGGGCATGGGCGCGGACGAGGAAGGTTATTCCGGATTCGACGGGAGAGATGAAAAGGGAGCGGCGCTGGCGGAGCTTTTGCGCGCGCAGGGAGTCGGGCGGCTTTTTGTCGGCGGCCTGGCGACCGACTATTGCGTGAAGCACACGGTTCTCGACGGCTTGAAGCAAGGCTTCCACGTCGTTTTGCTCGAAGACGCCGCGCGCGCCGTGAATCTTCTACCGGGCGACGGAGAACGTGCGATTGAAGCGATGGTGCAGGCCGGCGCGGAAAAAATCAGCGGTGTCGAAAAACTTCCAAACAGGTGAGAGCGGTTCGGCGGATAAGCGATTCTTCACGCCGGAGAGCGCGATCTGGCGCGTGGACCGCGAGCTGGCGCTGCTGCTCGGCGGAGGCAGAGCGCTGCTGATGCAGCTCGCGCATCCCAAGGTCGCGGCGGGAGTGGCCGACCACAGCGATTTCTTGACCGACCCGTTAGGCCGTCTCATGCGGACGATGGAGACGATGTGGTCGATCGTCTTCGACGATCTCCCGCGGGCGCAAGCTTCCCTCGATCGGCTCGAGAGCGTTCACCGGCAGGTGCGTGGAACGGTCAGACAGCCGGCCGCGCTGCCTCCCGGAACGCCCTATTCCGCGAACGATCCGGAGCTGCTCCTCTGGGTGCATGCCACGTTGGTGGACTCGGCGCTGGTGACCTACGGCCTTTTCGTCAAGCCGCTTTCGGCCGACGAGAGAGGCGAATATTATCGGGAGACAAAGAGGTTGGGGATATTGTTGGGCGTGCCGGAGACGAGGCTGCCGGAGTCCTTCGAGGAGTTCGACGCGTACATGAAAGAGACGATCGACTCCGACGCGATCTCCGTCGGCTCGACGGCGATCGCCTTGAGCCAAGCGATTCTCCATCCGAGGCCTTTGGTGTTAAAACCATTCGCGCCACTGTCCGCCCTTATCACGGCCGGATTGCTGCCGCCGAAGCTGCGCCGGGAATATGGGCTCGTGTGGAATGGAAGGCGAGAGAGGATTTTACGGCTCGTGGCCGGCTCGACGCGGGCGGCTCTCCCTCTAGTCCCTTCGGTGCTCCGCGTGGTCCCGCAAGCGCGCGCAGCGGAGAGCGCTCCGCGATCTCAAATGGCAAATCTCAAATCTCAAATGAATGGCAAATCTGCTATTCGACTTCCGGCCGGCCGCGGTGACTAGCGCCGCGTTGGCGGTGTCCTAAGAGAAGAAAGAGCAAATAAAAATGGCAGCACAGAACGACTTTTCCGAAGAGCTCGAGACCGCGGAGAGAGCGGCGCGAGAAGCCGGCGCGATCATCATGGGATATTTCGGCAAGGATTACGTTATCGAACAAAAGAGCAAGAACAATCCCGTGACCACGGCGGACCTCGAGGCGAACAAGAAAATTCAGGAGATTCTTCTGGGACGCTATCCCGAAGACGGATGGCTCTCGGAGGAGAGCAAGGACGACCTCAAGCGGCTCAAAACGCCGCGCGTCTGGGTGATCGATCCGATCGATGGGACCAAAGAATTTATCGAAAAGGTTCCTCAGTTTGCCGTTTCTATCGGTCTGGTCGTCGCAGGGTGCACCAGGGTCGGCGTCGTCTACAACCCGGCGCAGGAGAAATTTTATAAAGCGGCCAAGGGTCTGGGGGCGACGCTCAACGGCCGCCCGATCCATGTCTCGACGCGGGCAAACGTCGAAGGCGCTTCGCTCGTTGTCAGCCGCTCCGAGCCGCGCAAGAGGTTTCAACCGTTCGCCGAGATTTGCAACGTGCAGCCGGTCGGGAGCATCGCGTTTCGCCTGGCACTGGTCGCCGGCGGAGAAGGCGACGGCATGCTCACGTTCCGCGCGCTCCACGAATGGGACGTCTGCGGCGGCGTCGCGATCGTGGAAGAGGCGGGCGGAATCGTTATCGACGGGCAGGGGAACGACATCGTCTTCAATCGGCAGGACAGCCTGTGCCGCGGACTGGTTGCCTCGAATCCGACCCTCGGCCGGACGCTCCATGGGATGTTGGTCAAATCTCTTGCCGAGAATTTCTGATCGTTATGAGCCGTTGCGCTTACTGCGGCGATCGGAGCGGCCTCTGGTCGAAGATTTGCGCCGATTGTAAAAAGCTTCTCGCCTGCGTGGACGAGCTGAAAGGCCGCGTCGGTTACGGAGAGTTTTTGGACGAGTTGGAGCGGACCGGCGTGTCGAAGGAAAAGATCGTCGTTTTCCTCAAGGCCGACCCGGAAGGCAAGGGCAGCGTTCAGGATCAGGTCACGGCGGAGATGACGAGCGAGCTGATGAAGGTCATGGGACTCAAGGGAAGCCAGAGCGCGAAGAACGTCAAGCAGATCCGCAAATCGTTCGATAAGGAGTCGAAGTAGGCCTGTTGCCCCCATGGAGCTCACGATTTTTTTTTCTATTCTCTTTCTTGCCGTCTATCTTGCGGCTCTGGCCATTCGCAGATTTATTTTCTTTCGCGACCAGACGCGGATGGAGCGGGAGAGTAGATCGGCGGGAAGGGTGATCGCGCGCGTGGACGAGATGGGGCCGGGAACGGTCAAGAAGTTTTGGTTGATCTGCCGGAAGTATCGCATCGACGGTTTTCTGGTCAACTACCAGGGGAATTTCCGCGCCTATGTGAACCGCTGCCGCCACATGACGACGCCGCTGGATTTTGTCCGCTATCAGTTTTTTACCGAGGACGGCAAGCACCTCGTCTGCATGACGCACGGCGCGCTTTACGATCCGGCGTCCGGCGTATGCGTCGAGGGTCCGTGCAAGGGACTCGCTCTCTATCCGCTGCCGGTGCTGGTGGATGGGGGAGAAGTTCTCGTCGGTTGCCCTTCGGGAGATCTTACCGAGCTGGTGGATCTATAGCCATGGAGTCGAGCGAAAAGAAAAACCGCGGCCGGCGCAAGCTTGTGGCGCGCGTCGGCGAGCTCGAGCACGGCAAGACGAAAAAGTTTCGTCTAAAGTGCGAAGGCGATACCATCGAGGCGTTTCTGGTCAGTTACGAGGGCGGGCACTACGCCTATTTAAATCGGTGCAGGCATATTTCACTGTCGCTCGACTGGGTGGACAACCGCTTCTTTACCGAAGACAACCGCTATCTGATCTGCGCGAATCACGGCGCGACGTACGAGCCTGAGAGCGGAGAATGCATTTGGGGGCCGTGCTTCGGAGCATTTCTTAAGAGCGTTCCGCTGGAGATCGATCAAGGAAGAGTCTTCGCCTTTTGTCCGGCGGAATTGGAAGATTGACGAGAGAAACAATCCTTCAGGAAGGAGTCGGCGAGATGAGCGACTGTCTTTTTTGCGGTATCGTCGAAGGGAAGATCAAAGGCGAGATCGTTTATCGCGACAATTCTATTGTTGCTTTCAAAGATATCAATCCCAAAGCGCCGGTTCATATCCTGATCGTTCCCACCAAGCACATAGCGACCTTGCTCGATCTCCAGGAGGAGGATAAGGAAATCTTCGGCGAGATATTCGCCGTCGCAAACCGGTTGGCCGAGCAACAGGGAATCTCCAAAGACGGCTTCCGTGTGGTGGCCAACTGCGGCGCCGGCGCCGGACAAACCGTTTTTCATATTCACTTTCATCTGCTCGGCGGACGGTCGTTGTCGTGGCCGCCGGGGTAAATCAATTTTAGATTTTAGATTGCCGATTTTCGATTCAATGGTCATGAATCATAATGCTTCGCCCTTGACCATGAAAACCCTCACCCCTTCCCTCTCCCTCTGGGAGAGGGCGAGGGTGAGGGAATCTGCCTGAACTGGAAGCTGATGGCCTAGTGCTGATGGCCCCATTTTCGGAGGAATCTAAAATCCAAAATCTAAAATCGAAAATGGGTAGGGTTAAAGGTATGGGAGGGGCTTATGGCAACGGTTGAGTGGCGCAGCCCGGCCAATGAAATGGCCGTCAGGCAATTCGAGATCGCCGCGGCGAAGTTAAATCTAGACAAGAACGTCGCCGCTAGATTGCAGCGGCCGGATCGCGCGTTGATCGTCAGCGTGCCGGTGCGGATGGACGATGGCAACGTGCGCGTCTTCACCGGTTATCGGGTGCAGCACAACGACGTGCTCGGGCCGTTCAAAGGCGGCATTCGCTACCATCCGGAAGTCAATCTCGGCGAAGTCTCGGCGCTTGCGATGTGGATGACGTGGAAGTGCGCGCTCGCCGGGCTGCCGTTGGGCGGCGCTAAGGGCGGCATCTCCTGCGATCCGAACGCGCTCTCGCGCAAGGAGCTGCAAGGAATGACCCGGCGCTACACCGCCGAGATCATCAACTACATCGGGCCGGAAATGGATATCCCCGCTCCCGACATGGGCACCGACGAGCAGGTGATGGCGTGGGTCATGGACACTTACAGCCAGCACAAAGGACACGCGGTTCCCGGAGTCGTGACCGGCAAGCCCGTCGCGATCGGCGGCACTCATGGGCGGCGCGAGGCAACCGGCCGCGGCGTCGTCTATACGATCGTCGAAGCGGCCAAGCACCTGAACGTGGATCTGCTCGGCTGCACCGCCGCAGTCCAGGGCTTCGGCAACGTCGGCTCCGTCGTGGCGAAAGAGTTGGCCGGCATCGGTGTCAAGGTCGTCGCAATTTCCGACCGAACCGGCGGTGTTTATAATCCTGCGGGGCTGCCGATCGAGCGTGTGATCGACCATGTGACGAAGACTTCTAAAAATTTCACGCTCGAGGGCTGCCCGGGGGGCGAGCCGATCGGCAATGCCGATCTGTTGGAGTTGAAGTGCGATATTCTCGTCCCGGCGGCGTTGGGAATGCAGATCACGGGCAACAACGCGGGCCAATTGAAATGTAAGATTCTTGCCGAGGGCGCGAACGGCCCTACGACTTTGGACGCCGACGAGATCCTGAAAGAAAAGGAGATCTTCGTCATTCCCGACATCCTCGCCAACGCGGGCGGCGTGATCGTTTCCTACTTCGAGTGGGTGCAGGACCTGCAGAATTTTTTCTGGACCGAGGATGAAGTCAATAAGAGGCTCCGGGAAATATTGACGCGCGCGTTCTACGAGGTGCTCGACATGAGCCGGAAGGAGAAAGTCGGCATGCGCCAGGCGGCGCTGATGATCGGGGTGCACCGGGTCGCTCGCGCTATGCTCTGGCGCGGCCTCTACGCGTGACGGCCGGCCATAAAGGCCCATATACTTCGTTGTGCTCGGCCCGCATCGCGTCAACGTACTGAAAAAGTACGCCTCCGCTCGCGGACCTTCGCACGCCTCGTCTCTGGGCCTTTCTGACCGGCCTTTGAGACAGCCTTGAAGTAGGCAGAAAAAAATATAATAAGGGTAAAACGAAAGGAAACTGGTGTTCATGATTCAAGCGACGCAACTCAGGCCCGGTATGATTATTCTTTACGAGGGCGACTTGTACCGGGTGACCGCGATCCACCATTTGACGCCGGGGAACAAGCGCGGCTTCATGCAGACCAAAATGAAGAATCTCAAGACCGGCATCGGCACGGAGAAGAAGTTTCGCTCGGAAGATCGGCTGGAGCAGGCCATGCTGGATAGCCGCGCCATGCAATACCTCTACGCCGAAGGCGATCTTCATACATTCATGGACACTCAAAACTACGAGCAGACCTCGCTGCCGGCCGAGGAAATGGGCGATATCCTCCAGTACCTGCTTCCCAATCAGGTCGTCGAGATCCAATTCTACGACGGCAGACCCGTGGGCATCAGTTTGCCGTCCACCGTGGCGCTCGAGGTGGTGGAGACCGAGCCCAGTTTCAAGGGCGCCACCGCCAGCTCGTCGTATAAGCCGGCCAAGCTGGAAACCGGCGTTACCGTTCAGGTGCCGCCGTTCATTCAGGTGGGAGACAAAGTGCGGGTCGATCCGTCGGAAGGAACTTACCTGGAAAGGATCAAGTAGGCTGTAAGCGGTAGGCAGAATGCGGCAGTGAATTCGTTTCCTTCCGGCTTCCTACTGCGTGCTGTTTGCTAGCTTTGTCCACACTTCTTTCACTTGTTTTTTGAGGTCCTCCAGGTCGCCGTTGTTTTCGATGACGAAATCGGCGAGCGCCCTTTTTTCGCTGAGCGGCATTTGAGCTTTGATGTGCTGATCGATCTCCGTCTCGCTGAGCCGGTCCCTGGCCTTGAGTCTGCGCCGTTGAAGGAAGTCGTCGCAGGCGACCAGGATCACCGGCCGAAGCCACAAGTGCGCTTCGTTTTCAAAAAGCAGCGGCGCCTCGTAAATGACGATCGCCGCTCCCTTGGCCGCGAGCTCTTGCGCTCGCGCCTGCGCCAGCGCGCGAATGCGCGGATGCGTGATCGAGTCCAGCCGCTTTCTTGCCGCGGCATCCTGGAAGATGGTCGTTCTCAACTTTTCACGGTCGATGGCGCGATCCGGGCGGAGCACCTCCGTTCCGAAAGCAGCAACGATCTCCTTCCATGCTTCTTTGCCCGGCTGGACGATCGCGCGGGCGAGATCGTCCGCGTTGATGATTTTCGCGCCCAGCTCGCGCAGCATGGTTGCGACGGTGCTTTTTCCGGAGGCGATCCCGCCGGTTAATCCGACGAGCTTCACGGTTCACTAATGGCAGAAACAACCGGTGGTTTCAAGAAACCTCTTTATTCAGAGGACAAGCTACGTTAATTTATCGCTGTGCAATATCAAAGCTTAGCCCAGATGTTTCTTGCTCAGGCCGATCGGTACGGCGACCGGGTCCTATATCGATTTGTCCGCGAGGGAACGTGGCAGAGCGTCACGTGGCGCGAGGCGCGCACTCGCACTCGTGAGATCGCCCTCGGCCTGCTCTCGCTCGGCGTCGGCAAGGGAGATCGCATCGCCGTTTTTTCCGCCAATCGCGTCGAATGGTGTTGGGTCGATTGGGCCGACATCTCGATCGGCGCACTGACCGTCCCGGTTTATTCCTCCAGCACGACCGCGCAGCTCGCCCACATCCTCGACCATTCCGGGGCTACGGTCCTGGTCATCGACTCCGCCGAGCGGCTACAGAAACTGGAATCGGCGCGCGTGTCGCTGGGCTCGGTGCGTCAAATCGTCTCGATCGAGGATGGCGGCGGTGCGGGCGCCGCTACGCTGCCCGTCCCGTTGATTTCACTGGCCGAACTGCGGCGAATCGGAAGGGACTTCGCTCAAAACCGCGGCGACGTCTTTGAGAAGACGGCATCATCGCTCCGCTCGGAGGACGATCTGACGATCATCTATACCTCCGGCACCACGGGAGAGCCCAAAGGGGTTCTCACCACTCACCGCCAGTACCTGTTCATGCTCGAAGCCGCGTCGGCGGCGGTGCCGTGCGGCGAAGAGGACGTCAACTTGCTATTTTTGCCCCTGGCTCATTCGCTCGGCCGTCTGGAGCATTTCCTGGCGGTCGCCCGGGGATTTACCTGCGGCTTTGTGCGCTCGGTGGAAGCGATCGGAAAGGACCTGATCGAGATTCGGCCGACGATGCTGATATCGGTCCCGAGAATTTATGAGAACGCCTACGAGCGGGTGCGGGCGAGGGCCGAATTGGGCGGTTGGGTCCGCAGGCGCATCTTTCGCTGGGCGCTGTCCGTGGGCGCACGCTGGAGCCTCTATCGAACGGAAGGGAAGAAGATCGGCATGTGTTTGCGCGCGGCTTATCGTCTCGCGCACCGCCTGGTTTTTTCTCACATTCAGGCGGGCTTTGGCGGCAGGCTGCGGCTGGCGATTTCCGGGGGCGCCGCCTTGCCGCCGGAGATCGCGAAATTTTTCCACTCGGTCGGCGTATTGATTATCGAAGGCTACGGGCTGACCGAGACCTCGACGGTGTCTCACGTAAACCGGCCCGGGAGGTACAAGTTCGGCACGGTGGGATTGCCGCTCCCGGGCGTCGAGTGTCGCACCGGGCCGGACGGTGAAGTTTTGCTGCGCGGGCCGAATATCATGAAAGGCTATTATCGCGATCCCGAAAGCACGCGGGAAGCGCTCGACGCTGAAGGCTGGCTGCATACAGGGGACATCGGCGAGATCGACGGCGACGGTTTTCTCCGCATCACCGACCGAAAAAAGGACCTCATCGTTACTTCCGGCGGAAAGAAAATCGCGCCGCAGATGGTCGAAAATCTTCTTCAAACGGACCCGCTGATCGATCAGGCGATGGTGCTGGGCGACGGCGAGCGGCATTTGGCTGCGCTGGTCACGCTCAACCGCGAGCACCTCCAGGACTGGGCCAAACGGGAAGGACTGGAGTTTCACAGCCCGGAGGAGATGGCTTCTCATCCGCGAGTGACGGCTTTGATCAAGGAGAAAATCAGGGAGAAAAATAAACAGCTCTCCGCCTTCGAGGCGGTCCGAAACTTCCGCATCGTGCCGCATAACTTTTCCATCGAAAGGGCGGAGCTGACGCCGACGCTCAAGCTGCGCCGCCAGATCATCAGAGAACGGTACAAGGATCTCATAGAGGAAATGGCGCGCCGGCCCCGCTTCGATGGGGCGGAATAGACGGCGGTGTCCTAATTTGAAAAGACGGGGAAGCGGATCACTAGCTGAACAATCGCTCTAGCTCAAGTAAGACTTGTTTATGCTCAGCAGATTGTAGGAGGGCCCTGGAGAAATACAACTTTTCGGATGATGGGGTATTGGCCCGACGCTCAAATGTAAATGTTTGAGTGGGATAAGTCTCGGGACCAATACTAAAACCAGAAAAGTCTTCCGTTTCATTGCCGGACAATCTAGCAACTAAGCTGACAATGGGATTAAGGGAATCAGATAGTTTTTTAATATTGATATCCGATGTCGCAACTAATTGACTCTCATGGACTGTTTTAGTTACCAATTTTTTAGCTGACCTAAACTGAAGACTAGTTAACCATTCCTCCAGATCCTCTAGAAAAGCATCTGAAGCCTCGGTAGATACTAGGGTATCAGCGGCCCACCCATTGTTAAAGAATGTAATATTGACGCCAATTTTTTTGTCATTAAACTCGAACTCCCCATTCAGATATTTGACCCCTTTTGTTAAATCGAACTCGTATGGCGAGGTAGGATACACCAGAAATTTGTATTTCTGGATAAGAGTCGAGTGTATTGGGCCTAATGCGAGCCCAAGTGGGTTAAGAGTATTAACGTCAAGAAACCACGCTGTTCTCGCGAGGAGAGTGTTAGTGATTTGCATGGGAGTCTAAAGAATGTCTACGTTGAAAGCCGGAAGCTATAAATCTTTCCATGCCTATTAATTCAGATTCCCCCAAGGGAGAATTTGCTTGAGTCGTTTGTTGTCTATTCTCAAGTTCCCGTGAAAGTCCACCGGAGGAAACATGGATCGGTTGAACTGGCTTGAAGGCCATCTGGATTCCTAAAACATTTAGAATCGACGTGAATGTATCAAGGCAGGGATTCCCATCCTCAGACAGAGTTCTGTATAGACTTTCTCGACTAACACCGGCCCCCTCTGCGACTTTAGCCATCCGATGCGCTTCGGCCATGTTACGCAATGCTATTAAAACCATTTCCTGTGAATCTTCGGCGGCTGCATTTAGATAGTTGATTGCAAAGGCGGGTTTTAAAAGCTCCTTAAGGAACCAAGACCGATGGCTTTTGGTTAATTCAGGCATTTTGATTTCTCCGAGCTTTGTAGTCACTCCAATAATCTTTAGCTCTTGAGATATCCTTTGTCTGCGTCTTTTTTGTACCACCCAACAACAGGATCACCTGGTCGCCATCTTCACCATAATAGACTCGGTATCCCGGTCCAGTTTCATCGAAAATAAATTCATTTACACCTTCTCTAACAGACTTGCAGTGACCTAAGTTTCCGAGTTCAACTTTTACCATCCGGTTTGTAATGCGCCCTACCATTGGGTTGCTTTCTCCTAGACTCCCGAACCACTCTAAGAATGGATTGCCTCCATCCACTCTTAAATAATGCATTACTTGTCTAGGCCGCGCCTCCACTCATTTTATCGGCACTTGCCATGTGATCTTTAAATCACAAATAGCGTATCACCGCCTCCAGTGGTTTGCAATAACGTTTTGTGACTCTGCAACAATCGGAAGCCATCCGTCAAGCATTTAGGCATCGGACAGGCATTGCTTTTATACGGGCTCAGATATATTGTAACTTATATATTACAAGGAGAAAAGCCCGATTTGACAGTAGGTTAGGTCATGAACTGGAGCGCGTATAAATACAAGAGAAGGAAAGTGGAGACGGAGGGTGCCCGTTAGCCGGTGCTATTTCGTGCGCTTCCATCGGACAATCCGCGCAACGCCCGCGATGGAGGGGAGTGGCTAGAAGCCCAATGCTCGTCAAGGACCTTGTGGAAATGGCGCAATGACAGAGATAGAGAGGCTAGAACAGGCGATTAGAGACTTGCACGGTGTGAAGGTGGAGCATCAACACTCCGCTCCAGTCCATGAAACATTCGAGGGGAAGACCGTCTGGAATGGGGTCGTAGAAGTGTTTCAAGTTCGAGGACACCTTACAGCTACATTTGCATACGCATGGAGCTACAAGGACGACAACGGGAAGCCGCACTATGTAGCTATATTGTGTGTACCGCCTGTTAATTCAGCGGAGGATGCTGTACGGGCTTTCGTTGTTGCGCAAGCTAATAAGTCAGAATAGGAGCCTTTATGCTATATGAGGTCAGCTTTCAAAGCAAAAAAGATGCTGAAGATCCCAACTCTAACTTTCGCAGCACTCTTTACGTTGAGAGTGAGGACACGCCTGATCTTAACGAGATTCGCAAACTGGTTGAAAAACATACTCAATACACTGAGGACGACTTTGCACCCGATACGATACAGATCGAAGAATGCCCTAATATTGATGTCGAGAAATTCAGGAAGCAAACGAAGGTGATTAAGTTAAATTAGGACACCGCCGAATAGATGAGGTGGCTTGACACATGGAAATCTATCCTATACTTTTCCCAACGTTTGCGATGAAAAACTCAAGGAGGGTGACAGGATGAGAACGAAAGGGCGGCTTTTGTGGCTTGCATTGTTCGTGTTCCTGGCAGCCGGCAGCGGCTTGGTCTCGGGTTGGTGGGGAAGCGCCGGCACCGGCTTCGTGGCTCAAGCTCAGGACGATATAGAATCTAAAAAAATCGTTCCGTATGTGCCCACCCCGCAGGATGTGGTCGACCGGATGCTCGAGCTGGCGCAAGTCAAGAAAGGCGACGTGGTTTACGATCTGGGCTCTGGCGACGGCAGAATCGTGGTCACCGCGGCCAAGAAATACGGCGTCAAGGCGATCGGCTATGAGATCGACCCGGAACGGATCAGAGAGTCCCACGAGAACATCAAGAAAGCCGGCGTGGAAAAGCTGGTGGAAATAAAACAGCAGGACATCAGGACCGTCGATCTATCCGGCGCTTCGGTGCTGACGATGTATCTCCTCCCCGAAGTCAATTTGATGTTAAGGCCGAACATCTGGAGCCAGATGAAGCCGGGCTCGCGCGTGGTTTCTCACGACTTCGACATGGGAGACTGGAAGGCGGTCAAGACCGAGCACATCAAGGACTCCTCGGGGTGGGACCACACGCTCTACTTCTGGCGCGTGGAAGCGAAGAAATGACCGGCTTCTTAGCCGGTCACCCTGAGCCCTTCGACTTTGCTCAGGACAGGCTTGTCGAAGGGTCAAGTATTTTAACACTTCTCGGCGTCTAATCGGCGGCGCCGCCGAAGCTCCCGGTGGATGCGGATATCGGTATTTCGCATCGCGAACACGGCGGCGCCTGTACCGACGGAAACGCAGACCAGCAGAGCCACGCTCACCCGTTCCACGAGCGTATGGAGCCCTTCCATGCCGAGGTAGGTGGTAAGAATCGCGGCGGCCAGCATAAGCACGAGAAGCACTCCGCGGAAAACCCAGCGCTCGATGAGCAGTTTTTCCAACGCGTCATCGTTCAGACTCAACCATTTCGTATCGTCCATGATCGTTCTTCTCATAGCTCGAACTATGCTTGCCGCGATTTTAGCGAAAGTATATGATCCGGCTGAAATCAGTCAACGGTCGTCGTGGTGATAGGAGCTGAATCATGAATGCCCTGATTGCCGTGCTCATCGGCGCGGCGACGGTTTACCTGGCCTACACGCGCTACGCGCGCCGGATCGACCGCAACGTCATCCAGTCGGACCCCAAGCGCGCCACGCCCGCGACTCTCTACATGGACGGCGTCGATTTCATGCCGACCAATCGCAATATTCTATTCGGCTATCACTTCAAGTCGATCGCCGCCGCCGGACCGATCGTCGGCGCGATCGTCGCCGCCAGTATCTGGGGATGGCTGCCGGCTTTTATCTGGCTCGTTGTGGGCGTTTCGTTCATGGGATGGACGAGCGACTACGGCGCCCTGGTTCTCTCCGTGCGCAACGAGGGAAACAGCCTCTCCGCCGTGGCGCATCATCTCATCTCGCCGCGCACGCGGACCATTCTCTTTCTCTTCATCTTTTTCTACCTGCTGCTGATCGCGGGCGCGTTCGTCGGCATCATGGCGCAGACGATGGATGCCCAACCCAAAACCCATCTGGGAATGATTCTCTTGGTCGTCATGGGACTGTTGCTGGGGCAAATGCTTTATCGCTGGCGCGTGGGGCTTTTGCCGGCGACGGTGTTGACGGTTGGAGTCGCTTTTGCGGCCATTCTCGCCGGCCCTTCGACGGAAGGGTTCTTCAGAGGCCTTAACGAATTCTTCAACTCAATGACCGGCGGCGCCCCCATCGTCACCTATTTCGATCCGACGCTCGCAGATTTCAAGGGCGCCGAAGCGACAATAATGCCGAGCCTGCTTTTCTGGGCGATCGCGATCTGCGCTTTTTGCTACGCCGGCTCGGTGCTGCCGATCTGGCGCATGGCGCAGCCGGTGGTTTACGTGGGATTTTGGATCACGGCGGTCTCGATGATTCTCGGCCTGCTCGGCGCGGCGCTGGGAACTTTCATCAAGCCGGAAGTGGCGCAGTTTCAGATCCCCGCGTTCAAAGGCTGGAATCCGCAACTCGGACCTGCCGGCGTCATGCCGCTCTGGCCGATGCTTTTTGTGACGATCGCGTGCGGCGCGATTTCGGGCTGGCACTCTTTGTTCGGCTCCGTGGGAACGGCGCGCCAGATTGAAAACGAAGCCGACATGCTCCCCGTCGGCGCGGGCGCGATGTTCGCCGAGTTTCTGTTGGGCCTGCTCGCGCTGCTGGCCGTGACCGTCGGCGCGAAGGGAGCGCCGGTCGCGACCTTCGCCAACGGACTCGGCGGGTTCATCAGCGTGTGGGGCATGCCCGTCGAAAACGCGGTCTCGCTCGCGTTCGCCGCGTTCATCGTCATCGTGCTGGTCGTCACCCAGCTCATCTTTCGCGTGATGCGGGTCACGCTGACCGAATGGCTCGGCGAAGTCCTGCCGCCGTTGCGCAACCAGCATCTGGCGTCGTTCATCTCGGTCGCGCTCGCGATTTTGCTGGTGATGACAGGGACGTGGATCTATCTCTGGCAGCTCTTCGGCGGCGCCAATCAACTCATGGCGGCGCTCTCGTTGCTGCTGGTGACGATCTGGCTCGTCTCGCAGGGGAAGAGCTGGCTCTTTGCCGGTCTGCCGACGATTTTCATGTATCTCACGACCGTCGCGTCGATTCTCGTCACGGCGTACAATCTTTATTTCAACGTCTACGTGCCGAACCTCGCCGCCGGAAGGATGGTCCCCGTCATCGGCTCGGCACTGATGGTTTTGGTCGCGCTGCTTCTCGTCGCTGCGGCGCTTCTTATCGGCGTGGACGGCCTGCGTGCGTTCCTGAAATATTCGCGGCGGCCTCAGCGCGCGGCCGGGACCGCGCCGGCGCGCGGGTAGAAGGAATATGACGGCCACGATGCAAGCGCTCAGAAATTTCATCTATGGCATGACGGGTTATGAATTTGCCCGCCACGCGTTGGAAGCGCGGCGCGAGCTGGAATCGATTTTTATGATCGTGACCCTGGGCGATTTGATCGGCGTCCCGGTCATGCCTCCCGTCTATTCGTTGCGGCTGCTGCCGTATGTCGCGTCGGAAATCGAGCAATGGAAGCGGCTGATGGCGCGGCGAAAAGAATTTTGGGAGCGTGAGGAATTCGATCTGCACGGAGTCTAAAAAAGCGAGAGGCGATTGTAGGGGCGGTTCGCGAACCGCCCTTACGTGAGGTACAGCCTTCCGGAGGAATATATGAGCGATGAAAACAAACCCAAGAAGGGCGGATTCTTTCAGGTCTTCAAGGACATCGTCTACGGGATGTCCTCGCACGAGATGACCCGCCACGCGGTGCGCACGCGCGCCAGCATGGAGCATCTCTTCATTCTGATCACGATGGGAGACTTGATCGGCATCCCGATCCTCCCGCCTTACTATTCGCTCCGTCTTCTGCCTTACGTGACCCCGCAAATCACCTCGTGGAAACGGCGCATGCTGCGCGAGAAAGACATCACCGACACCCTGGGCTGAGCCTCCGCACCCCATGTCATTACGAGAAGTGTTCGAGAGCCAGCCGGAGCGCCGGTATATCATGTTCGGCGGCAAGGGAGGCTTGGGAAAGACCACGCTGTCGGCGACGTGCGCGTTTTGGCTCGCGAGCCAGGGGAAAAAGGTCCTGCTGTTTTCCGTCGACCCGCAAGCGAGTCTTTCGGACATTTTCCAACGCGACATTTTTGGCAAAGGGCCGGTCTCGATCATGCCGAACCTCTGGGCGCAGGAGGTGGACGCGGACCGCCGGATTCGGGAATACCAGGACGAGATCCGAAAAAAAATTCTCGACATGTACGGCTTCGACCGCGTGCCGGAGGAGATCGATAACTATATCTCGGCCGCCTCGGCCGAGCCCGCGATGGAGGAGAGCGCAATTTTCGACGCGGTCGTCGATATCATCGTCCAGGGCGACTACGACTACTACATCTACGATCTCGTTCCGCTGGGGCACGCGCTCTATTATTTGTCGATGGCGAAAGTGTACGACGAATGGATCAACAAGATCACTAAGCTCCGGGAAGACATGGGCCATTACGACCGGGTGGCGGCGACGATGCGGCGCCAGAAGACGCTCGAAGAGGACAATATCCTGAAGGAGCTTCAATATATCAAGACGCGCATCAACGCTTCTTCCCAGATCCTGACCGATAAGCGCCGCACCGCTTTCTTCTTTGTCCTGGTGCCCGAGGAGATGATACTCCTGGATACCAAAAAAGCCGCCGAGCTGTTCTCGCGCTTCGACGTGCCGATCTCGGGTTACGTGGTGAACCGGGTGCTGCCGGAGGACCTGGGGCGCGGCAACATACCCGTGTATTTGAAGAACCGGATCGACCTCCAACAAAAATATATGGAACAGATCCGCGCGAGCTTGGGCAAGGACGTTCTGGCTTATGTCCCCGAGATGGAGCGCGACGTCGCGGGATTGCCCATGATCGAGCGGCTTGCGGAAAAACTTTTTTAATCTTCATGGATCAGATCGCGACATCGATGGCGGGGTATGTGGGAGAGCATCCCGCGCTCCAGTACGTTTTTTTCGGTGGTAAGGGCGGCGTGGGAAAAACCGCGCTGGCGGGAGCGACGGCGCTGTGGCTCGCGTCTCAGGGAAAGCGAACGCTGCTGGCTTCCACCAACCCGGTCCACAGTCTTTCCAGCCTTCTCGGACAGTCCGCGCTCGGCGCCGCCACGCCGGTGAAGGACGCGCAAAATCTCTGGGCATACGAGATCGACACCAAGGAGACGATCGAGAAATCCAAGAAAGAGATCCGGGAGAAGATCCAGTGGTTTTTGAAATTTGCCGATATCAGCACCAAGGCCGACGATTTCGTGGAGTGCGCAACGATGAACCCGGCTTTCGAAGAGTCGGCCATGTTCGAAAACATGGTGGACTTGATGTTGAAGGACGAGTACGACGTTATTGTCTTCGACACCGCGCCGACGGCGAACGCCCGGCGGCTGCTCGGCATGTCCAAGGTTTACTCTCTGTGGGTCGATAAGATGCTCAAGTCGCGCGAGGAAGCGCGGACGCTGCGCGAGATGCTCTCTTTCAGCAAGAAAAAAGAAGCAGACCCGCTGCTTACCTATCTATTGAAATTCCGCGAGCGGATAAGCCAGGCGCGCGAGCGTTTGACGGACGTGGAGAAGACCGCATTTTTTTTCGTTACGCTTCCCGAGGCGCTGCCGATCGCCGTCATCAGCCGGTTCATCGGCTGGTTCCGCGACTTTGGAATCCCCGTCGGAGGCGTCATCGTCAACATGCTTTTGGACCGGCAGGCGCTGGGAGACGATGCGCCGCAATTTGTCCTCAATCGGGTTCAGATGCAACAGGAACATATGAAGACCGTCTGGAGCAAATTCGACGGCGCCGTGCGCGCCGTAATCCCGCTCTTCGACCAAGAGGTCCGCGGGCTGGCGATGCTTCGCGAAGCGGGCCGGTCGCTGTTCGATGAGCCGCGGAAAAGCCTCTAATCGAATCCTCACGCGTTACAAAATTTGTATTTTCCCGCATATTTGACGAAAACACGTCATCGCCATTCCTCCGCTTAGCTTCAGCTTGAGTAAAAAATCCCCCGTTAATCCTAGCTTTTCACCTGTTCTATTGAAGTTGGTGAGCTTGGCATAAGTTCTGCATTTTTGGTGCAATCGAGATATTCCAAGCACAGTAGGGAGGCAACCAAAGTGGAACAAATTCTAACCGCTTCACAGGTCGCAGAGATGCTGCAGGTCCATTTGCGGACCGTCTATAAGCTGGTGCGCAGGGGCTTGATACCCGGAAGGAAATTCGGCGGCGGCTGGCGCTTCAGCAGGGATGAAATTATGAAGATGATCTCCAATGGCCGGATGGGATCATTGGAGCCCGAGCTGCCGGCGACGGGCACAAATTCGAAATGAACCGGGCAGCGCCTTGCGGCGCCGGTTTTGTGCTCTTCCGTCGGGCCCGCTCGGGCGCTAAGAAAAATATCTGTCCCCTATCAGCGTCTTCGTTACGGATGAGCCGTTCTGAAGAATTCGACGGCAGCCTTGAAACCGTTCCCATGAGGCGGCCATGGCTAGCGCCTTTGAACGTCCGGCTTCGCGCAGACGAGGTATTCGAATGAAAGTCTTTGGACTGAAAAGAATCGCCTTAGCCGGGACTCTTGCGACTCTCCTCTGTTTTTCCGGATCAGCCGAGGCCCAGAAGGTCTACCGCGTAAGCGGATTGATCGCGGAGGATCAGTTCGCGTCCGCTTTAGAAGGCTTCAAAAATAAAATGTCGGAGATCGGGTATCGGGAAGACAAAAATATCCGTTACGAGTTTCATAACGCAAAAGGGGATATCGATTCGCTTCACAAGCTGGCTCAAAAGATCGTTCGAGAGAAACCCGATCTGATCGTGACCTCTTCGACCACCGCCACTGTTCCCGTAGCGAAGCTGACGGAGGGCACCAACCTTCCGGTGGTATTTCTCAGCGCAGGGAATCCGTTAAAGTTCGTCAAGAGTTACGCAAGCTCGGGCAACAACTTGGCTGGAATAACCAGCTCCAGTCTGGATCTTATGGAAAAACGGCTCGAGCTGTTCAAGGAATTGGCTCCCCTCGTAAGGCGCCTGATCTTCATCAACAACCCCGGGGCTGTGAATTACGAGGACTACCTAGGCTCGACGCGGGAGGCGGCGAAGAGAATCGGTTTTGCGCTTGTTGAGGTCGAGATCAAGGCGGCAAACGCCGAGGGCGTAGGGAAGCAACTCTTCCTTATCACGTCTAAATCGGGCGACGGGCTTTTGATTCCGCCGGATGCCTTATTTGTCGGTGCCACGGAGCACATCGTGCGGCACGCCATCAAAGAAAAACTCCCCGTTGTGGGTCCCAATGTCCAGACCGTGAGGAGGGGGTTTCTCGCGGCCTACAGCTCGGACTATTACGCGTTGGGACAGCAGGGCGCAGGCTTGGTGGATAAAATTCTACGAGGCGCAAAGCCCACGGATCTCCCTATCGAGCAGCCTTCCAAGATGCAGCTCGTCGTCAATCTGAAGACCGCCAAGGCGATTGGACTGAAAATTCCCAAAGAAATCCTCTTGCGCGCGGATGAGGTAATTGAGTAACCCAAAGGGCGAACTGGCACGATATGGACTGGAAGGGCGCAAGAGAGCTATTGACATGGCGTAAGGGGAGTATCCGCCGCCGTCTCCTTTGGGTCGGACTCTTATTCTTGGGTATCGCCCTTCTCGGGAACACTATCGCAGGCACATTCTACACGCGGAGCCAGATCAGGAAAGCCGCCGCTCAGCTGCAAACCGAGGTCGCCTCTAGAGTCGCCAATGAAATCGCCTCCATCATCGAGCGAAAAAAGGAGAGGCTCCTCGACCTGGCCGTTACCCTGAGCGCTTACCAGTCCGGCAGCGACGAGCAACGGCTGCTCGCGTTGTTGCTGCTCAAGAACGACCGGGCCTTCACCGAACTCGCGGTGCTGAACGACGGCGGTATGGAAAAAATAAAGGTCTCGGAGAGACGGGTGTATCTCCCAGGCGATCTGGCGGATCGTAGCGAGGAGGAGGTCTTTAGAAGGGCGAGCGCGGGCAACAGCTACGTCAGCCCGGTCTACACGACGGATAAAGCGGAACCTTATGTTACGATGGCTGTCCCGATTAAGCTGGGTCCCAATCGCGTTGTCGGTGTCATTGTGGCCGAGGTCAACCTGACCTTTCTCTGGCAGATTATCGGCGCGGTCAACTTCTCGCAAGCGGGCTTTGCCTATCTGGTGGACGGCCAGGGGAACCTGATCGCCCATCGCGACCCCTCCCTGGTGCTCAAGCGGACCAACCTCACCGGCCACTTTAAAGTCAGGAAATTTCTCCTCCGTCCCATGGATAAGGATCCGGAGCCGGCCGAGGAAGGAACGGGAATTACGGGCGAGCGCGCGCTCTCCAAGTACGCTCCTGTGCGGGGTTTGGGTTGGGCTGTTGTCCTTTCGGAGGCCAAGGATATAGCCCTTGGAGACCTGACCTCGATGCAGCGCTATGCGATTCTGCTCTTGGGCGTGGGGCTGCTGATCGGTTCGATTGTTATCGTCTGGATGAGCAACAAGATCACCGAGCCGATCCGCAAGCTCCATCAAGGAGTGGAAGTGATCCGACAGGGCAACCTCGACCACAGAGTGGACATCAAGACGGGAGACGAAATCGAAAAGCTGGCGCGAGAGTTCAATGAAATGGCCGGCGAGCTCAAAAACTCCTACGCCACGCTGGAGCAGAAGGTCGAGCAGCGGACCAGGCAGCTCTCCGCGCTTTATGACGTTACCACCACAGTCAACCAGTCCTTGGAACTGGACCCTGTTCTGGAAGAGGTGATTAGGAAGATTACCGGGATTTTTCATTTTGATGCAACGCGGATCTTTCTCTCCGGCGCCCAGACCGACGGGGTGGAGTTGCGGGCCTCATTCGAGTCCCACCCAAAATTTTCCTTGCCGCTCCGCAGCATTCACAACCGTCTGGGCCTTGTGGGTAGAGTGATGGCGACGGGGAAGCCTCTAATCTTTGAGCACATCCAAAGCGACCCTCGCTATGAAGAGTTTAGCCAACTCAAACTCGGAAAAGAAAGCAGGCACAGCTTTCTGGCCGTCTTCCCCCTCAAGGCTGGGAGGGAGTCTATTGGAGCGATCGTCTGCCTGGGCCAGAGGCCACGGCAGCTCGCGCCCGAGGAGATCCGGACGATCACCTCCATGGCAGACCAGATCGGCGTGGCCGTGGAGAAGGCAAATCTTTTCGAGGAGACCGTTGCAAGGGCGAACGAGCTTTCGGCGCTGTACGATGTCACGGCGACCGTGAACCAGTCGCGCGACCCGGATGCGGTCTTGCGGGACGTGGTTTGCAAGGTTTTAGAGCTGACCCATTTCGACGCGGCTCGGGTTTATTTACTGCAGCCCGGGGACGAAGAGCTGCGCTTGAGGATGCACCATGGGATCAGCGCAGAATTCGCCGCCGAGACCGCAACGGATAGCGTGGGAGTGGGAGTCAACGGCAAAGTGGTTGTCACGGGGAAGCCCGCCGTTTTCGAGGATATCCAATCCGATTCGGTGTATCGCGAGCTGGCCGGCGGCGGACTTGCCCGCCAGGCCGGCTTTCGCAGCTATGTGAGCTTTCCGTTGAAGAGCAAGACCAAGACGCTCGGCGTCATCAACTTTCTCAGCCGAAACGTCCGCAACTTGTTGCCCAAAGATAAGGTCCTGCTTGCGTCGATGGCGAACCAGATTTGCGTGGCCCTCGAAAACGCCAACCTGTTCGAGCAGACGGTGGAAAGGGCAAAGGAAATTTCGGCCCTCTACGACGTGACCGTTACGGCGAGCCAGTCGCTCGACCTCGACACCATCCTTCAGGCGGTGATCGAAAAAATCACCGACATCTTTCACTTCGACACGACGAGGATATTTCTCCTCGGTCAAGAGGGGAACGAACTGCACCTGCGGGCGCACTATCCGAGCGACCGCGCCGACGTGGACCGGGTGAGAGTCTTCCGGGTTGGAGAATCGATTGTCGGCAAGGCGGCGGAGACGGGCGAGCCGA
This sequence comes from uncultured Syntrophobacteraceae bacterium, assembly GCA_964404195.1. GTDB lineage: Bacteria > Desulfobacterota > Binatia > UBA9968 > UBA9968 > JAJPJQ01. The sequence goes on along the minus strand of CAYOJC010000044.1, from coordinate 7,464 downwards.
TGATTTTCGAAGATCTCGTGAACGACCCGCGCTACCGCGAGCTGAGCACGACCAAGAACACGCAGACGACCGGCTTCCGGTTTCTGGCGGTCTTCCCGATAAAAACCAAGCGCGGCTCGGTGGGAACGATTCTGTGCAACGGCCGGGTGGTGCGCCGACTGACTCCGGGCGAGATCCAGTTGATCAGCTCGATGGCAGGTCAAATCGGCGTGGCGGTCGAGAACGCCAGGCTTTACTCCGAGACCAAGCAAAAATCGTTGGAGTTGGAAAAAGCCAACAAGGAAATGCAGGAAGCCGGCCGCGCCAAATCGGATTTTCTGGCGGCGATGTCGCACGAGCTGCGCACGCCGCTCAACGTGATCATCGGCAACGCCGATCTCAGCAGGGAAGGCTTCTTCGGCGAATTGACGGAGAAACAAAAGGCGCCTTTGGAAAAGATCCTCCGCTATTCGAAGATCCTGCTGAAGCTCATCAACGACGTGCTGGCGCTGACGAAGGTCGGGGCGAAGAAGATGTCCGTGGACCTCTCCATATTCGAGGTGGACGAGGTGATCGCGCACGTGCAGAATTATGTTGAACAGTTGAACCACAAAAAGCGCATCAAGATTTCCTGGGAAGTTCCGTCCAATTTGCGCCCTCTCAATACGGATGCCTTGAAGCTCGAGGAAATATTGCAGAACCTGATCGGTAATGCCTACAAGTTCACGCCCGCGGGCGCCATCGACATTCGGGTGCGGGACCTCAATGGAAACGGCGCGATCGAGTTTGCCGTCGCCGATACCGGAATCGGCATCAAGCGGGACGACCTGGAAAAGATTTTCGATGAGTTCCACCAGCTCGACGAGGCGCACACGGGAACGTACAACGGTGTCGGTCTCGGTCTCAGCATCGTCAAAAAATACCTCGAGCTGATGGGCGGAGACATCCGCGTCGAAAGCCGGCCGGGCGAGGGCACGACGTTTACGTTCACCCTGCCCTACGAAAATGAGTCAGTGAGCACTGGGTCCGTGAGCGGTAACAATGCTCAGGCCGCAGCTCTCTGACTGTCTCACTCCTCACTGCTCACTTCTCACTAAAATATCCGCTTGACTTTCCTGCCGCGCAGGGGAAATAAGGGAGTCACCATCTTGAGAGGAGCAATGTCGTGGCCGGCGCGCTCGACGGAATCCGCGTTCTTGAAATAGCCAGCTATGTCACCGGTCCGTTCGCCAGCCTGCTGCTGGCCGATCTCGGTGCCCAGGTGGTCAAGATCGAGCAGCCGGGGCAGGGAGATCCGTTCCGCGGCTGGGGCGAAAATCTCTATTCTTCGAACTTCCGCAGTCTCAACCGCAATAAAAAAAGCGTTACGCTCGATATCCGGCGCGAGGAGGCGAGGGAGATTCTTCTCAAGCTGGCGCGCGAGTCCGACGTCGTGATCGAAAATTTCCGGCCCGGGACGCTGGAGAAGCGAGGGATGGGATACGACGCCGTGCGTGCGCTCAATCCGAAGGTCGTCTATTGCTCGATATCGGGATTCGGCCAGACCGGCCCGTATCGGGATCTTCCCGGGTACGACACGGTCGGCCAGGCGATGAGCGGTCTGTTAAGTTTGTTGACCGATCCGGAAAATCCGCAAGGCATGGGCATCTCCTTTTCCGATCACCTGACCGGCATCTACGCCTGCTATGGAATTCTCGGCGCGCTGGTGAATCGGCTGCTCACCGGCGAAGGCCAGAGAGTGGAGACTTCTCTCCTGCGCGCGACGGTCTCTTTCACCAGCGAAACCGCCGTCCGCTTTTTCGAGACCGGCAAAGTCCCGCGGCGGGCGACCCGAGTGCGCACCGCCGGCGTCTTTGCGTTCACCGACCGGGACGGACTTCCGTTCGTCATTCACCTCTCGTCGCCGGAGAAATTCTGGCGCGGATTGTTGGAAGTCGCCGGCAAGCCGGAGTGGGCGGAAGACCCGCGCTTTCGCGACCGAAAGGGCCGACAGGAAAACCATGACCTGCTATCGGCGATGCTTCAGGCGGTCTTTCGCACCGGGCGGCGCGAGGACTGGCTCAACCGGCTTCGGGAGCGTGATGTGCCGAGCGCGCCGCTCAACACGATGGACGAAGTTTTCAAAGACCCGCAGGTGCGCTCGTATGGATTTCCCATCGAGGTCGAGCACCCGCGGATGGGCAAGATGCAACTCGTGGGCAGCGGAATCGATCTCAGCCGCACGCCGCCGGCCGTGACGCTGCCGCCGCCGACATTGGGCGAGCACACCGAAGAGATTTTTGAAAAACTAGGTTACGACAAGAAAAAGCTTGCCGAGCTCAGAGAAAAAGGCGTCGTCTGATCAAAAACCCCGATAGAGTGAGTCGATGAATCCGCTCTCGTCGAGCCTCCGGCAGAGGCTCATCTCGACGACATCTTCCGGCTTGAGTTGGGCCGCCTTGGGGTTGAGTCCGTGCTGGGCCATCAGCTTGAGCACCGAAGCGACTCCTTCGAGCGTCGGGCAGGGCTTGCGCGGCAACTCCTTCAGCAACTCAAGATAGGCTTTCTCCACGCGCTCGGGCTTGTCCAATCGCAGATTCTTGGCGAGGGTTTGCTCGACGGCCCGCCGGTTCGCCGGATTGTGGATCGCGGCGACTCCTTCGATCGTCGCCCTGACGGTGTTCTCGACGAGTTGCGGATTCGATTTCATAAACTTCCGCGAGACGACCAGACCGGAGGATTGGAAAGGAATGTTTTCCTTGCCCGTATCGACGAGCACGCGGTAGCCTTCGCTTGTCACAATCTGGCCGAACTCCGGCGAGAGGCTCGTCGCATCGACGCTGCCGGCGCGCAGCGCCGCCAATCGCTCGGGCACTCCGCCGGCGTATAACAGCACGATATTGTCCCGCCGGGGGTTTAGACCGAGATGTTCAAGCGCGACATAGGTTCCCAGCGAGGCCGAGCCCGACGGCGTGCCGATCGCCACTTTCTTGCCCTTGAGGTCTTCGGGCCCTTTCACCGTCGGGCGGGCGATAAACAGATAGTCCAGCCGATTTTGCAGGCCGAGGATCATCGTCAGGTCGCCGCCCGCGGTGACGACATTGGTGACGTGCGTGGCGCCGATCAGCCCCACGGCCACCTGGCCCGCCATCATCGCCTGAGCCGCGCGGCCGGCGATGATAAAGACATTGTCCACTTCGAGACCGTACTTGCGGAAAATACCGTGCTCCTTGGCGAACCAGAGCGGCGTGACGTTGCTGCTGATCGCCCCTTGCGCGATGAACAATTTGGTCGGAGCGTCGGCGGCGCTTGCCGCGTCGCGCGTGGAGGTAAGGAAGAGGCTTACCGCTACCAGTACAGGGAAAAACGAGCGTCTCATCGGCCTGGTAGGCTTGTAACATGGCGGGGAATCCGTGTAAACAGAATCATATGCCGCTCGCGGCAGGTCCGCGATATCAGCCATGCGTCACCCCAGTCTGATCCCGCTCTCTCACGACCATCATCACGGTCTCGCGCTGGCGCTGCGCTGCCGCAAGCAGGCGTTGGGACGCATTAAACCTCTAGGGGCTCAGGGATTGAAGGAGCGCGCGCAGGAACTCAAGGAATTTTTCGGCGCAAGCCTCGTGCCGCACTTTAGGGCCGAAGAGGATGAGCTTTTTCCTTTCATGCGCTCGTCCATTCCGGAGTCCGAACCGTTGATCGGGGAGTTGCTGTCGGAGCACGAGCAGCTTCGCGATTGGCTCGTCCGCCTCGAAGACGAGAAGCATTTGGCCAAGGTCCTGTTCGAAGCCGCGGACCTTCTCGAACGCCACATCCGGCGCGAGGAGCGCGAACTCTTCCCGCTCTTCGAAGCGCACGCGGCGCCCGGCGACGCGGAAAGCGTCGGAAAAAAAATCCGGGAAATGATCAAGCACGAACACGAATAGGAATCCTTGCCTGCCATGCGATTCACAATTCAGTCCGGCGGACAAGATATAAATTTCGCGCCTGCGCGGGTGATCATCGCCGGCTACACGGGGCGCAACCAGGACGAAGTGCGCGCGCACGTCAAGGAGCTGGCCGCGCAGGGCATACCTGCGCCGACGGAGATACCGACGATTTTTCGCACGACGCTCGACAGACTTACGGTGGCAAACGAGATCGAGGTGGTCGGCGCGCGGACTGCGGGGGAAGCGGAAGTCGTTCTTCTGGTAAAAGGACAAGATATGTGGGTGAGCATCGGCAGCGATCACACGGACCGCGAGCTGGAGAAAATCGATATCCCGGCCTCCAAGCAGGTTTGTCCGAAGCCGGTGTCGAGCACCGTGTGGCGCTATGCCGACGTGCGCGAGCGCTGGGACGGTTTGATTCTTAGGAGCTGGGTCGGGGAGAGCGGCAGAGAACGGCTCTACCAGGAGGGACGGATGGCGGCGCTGCTCAGGCCGGAAGATTTGCTCGCGCTGCTCCGCCGCCGCTTGGGGAATCTCGTCGACGGCGCCGCCGTTTACACCGGCACGATTCCATTGATCGGCGGAGCGTTTATCTCAAAGCCTTATTTCGAAGCCGATCTCTTCGACGAGCCTACAGGCGATTCTCTGAAATGTTCCTATCGTGTCCGTCGAGTCGAGACCGGATAAATTTTTAGGAGCGGGAAGATGACGAAGGAGGAGCGAGAATTTTTTGATGTCACGGCCAAGCCGTGGCGCGACGTGCCGGAGAGCAAATGCGCGGGGCTGCACGAACGCATCTTGAGCGGCGATCCCAAAACCGGAAACTATTCTCGGGTTCTCCGCTTCGATCCCGGGTGTGACACGACGCCCAACGGGGTGCTGACGCACGATTTCTGGGAGGAAGTCTACATCGTCGAGGGAAGCATCATCGACCTGCGGTTGAACCAGGAATTTAGGGCGGGGCAGTATGCCTGCCGGCCGCCGGGCATGCCGCACGGCCCGTGGAAATCGCCCAATGGATGCACGACCTTCGAGGTCCGCTACACTAAAGACTAGCTTTCGACTCTCTCATTCGCATCCCGACCGGACGAAATAATCCGTGCCGACAACACAGCAAAGCGAACTCTCGCCGGCCGCGCGCCGGCTGATCCTGATCAACGCCTGTCTGGGACAATTCATCGCGGCGGTGGACGCGCGCTCGGTGAACGTCGCGCTGCCGACTCTCTCGACCGAGTTTGGCGCCACGATGCAAGTCGTCCAGTGGGTTCCGCTCGCTTACCAGCTCACGGTGATCGGCCTGGTCCTGAGCCTTGGCCGGCTCGGCGACATGGTCGGACGAAAAAAGATTTACAATCTCGGTTTCATCATTTTCATGGCCGGCTCGGCGCTCTGCGGTTTTGCCGGCGGCATCGCTCCCTTGGTTCTCTTTCGCATCGTCGAAGCGGTCGGCGGCGCGATGATTTTGGCGAACGGCCGCGCTATCGTCTCGGCGGTTTTCGCCGGCGGCAGCAGGGGAAAAGCGCTGGGCATCACGTCGATGGCGTTTCATCTGGGCTACATCGTCGGCCCGTCGCTCGGCGGCTTTTTGATCGACAGCATGGGCTGGCGCTGGATCTTCTTCGTCAATCTCCCCGTGGCGCTGGCGGGCGCCGTCATGGCGTGGAAGGTGATCCAGGAGAGTGTCGAGGCCAAAGGGACGTACAGCATCGATCTGGCCGGGACGACGACGCTGCTCTTATTCGTGGTCTCCTTGATCCTGGGGTTAAACCGGGAAGCGCGGCACGGCTTCGACTCGTGGACAGCAGGGTTGTTTTGCCTGTTTGCTTTATTTCTCGCTCTGTTTGTCTTCTTCGAGCGCAGAGCGGTGGAACCGGTCTTGGATCTGAGTCTGTTTCGCAAGCGGGTGTTCGGCGCGGGCATCGTCAGTCTGTGGCTCATCTCTCTAAGCCAGACCGCGACTTTTTTCCTGCTCCCTTTCTATCTTCAAGGAATCCTTGAGCTCACACCGACACAGGTAGGAATTACATTGATTTTCTATTCGCTAGTGGTCGTCTTTATGGCGCCGGTCGGCGGGTCGCTCTCCGACAGGTTCGGGTCGCGACGGCTCTGCACCGCGGGATGCGCCTGCACGTTTGTCAGCATTCTTGCGATGGGGCGTTTCGGCCCCGACTCGAGCCGGCTCGCGGTGATTATTCCGCTGATGGGCATGGGATTGGGGTGGTCGCTTTTCGCTTCGCCGAACTTGAGCGCTCTGTTCGGCTCCGTGACGCAAGACCGTCTGGGCGCCGTCGCCGGCGCCACGGTGACGACGGCCAACATGGCCAACGCCGTCGGCATCGCTCTGGCGAGCATGCTGTTCGTGCGCTGGCTGGATTGGAACGGCGTGGCGGCTGCGAGCGCGACGGCCTATACGGAATGGTCGCGGCAGCCGGACGCGTACCGGTCCGCATTTCAATATTCTTGGATGATTTTCGCCGGCTTCGCCTTGATCGCGGTCTTCAGCTCCGCCGCGCGCGAAGCGCCGGAAAGAGCGAAGCGTAATTAGTCGAAGCGGCTTGGATTACGATTGAAACTTGATCGTAGGCCGTTCAAAAAGGTCCCAGGTGCGAGGCGCACGAAGAAGGCCGAGCGGAGGCGTACTTTTCAGTACGTCGAGCGAGGACTTCGAGTGCAACGAAGCAGATGGGCCTTTTTCAACGGCCTACTCCCCGCCCGCCGGATGATGATCGACGTGGATGTAAGCCTCGATGAAGCGCACGATCCTTTTCTCGTCGAAGTCGTTGAACTTATCGATGCGCGTCCACGCCGTGAGCGCGATCTTTTCATTTATGCCGGGATAGGGCGCGAGGAGGACGCGGTCGTAGCGCCGCGCGATGTCGGCCAGCTTGTCGATGAGTAGCTTGCATCCCGAGTCGGCCGCCGGGCAATTGTACTGTACGACGACGCCCCCGTCTTCGAGGTTGTGGACCTGCAGCTCCTTGGTAACCGGCTCCTTGTGAACGCCCCAGTCCGCGACCTTCGGCAAATGCGGTCCCGAAGTGGGCGGGCTGCTGTTGTAAGTCGTGAGTCCGACTTCCGCCTCGGCGATGTGACGGTTGCCCAGGCTTTTCACAAATTCGCCGGGCGAGCCCGCGCTCCATTTGCCGTAGGCCCAATAGCCCGCTCCCGCGAGCAGCAAGGCGCCTACGAGGTAAACGATCGCCGTTTGCGCCGCCGACGCAACTTTTTTCTTTTGCTTTTGTTTTTGCAGGCTATCTTTTTTGCTTTGCCGCTTGGCTCGTCTTCGCTCCGTGCGTGATATCTGTTCCGCCATATCGTTCTCCTAGCAGGTTGCTGAAAAACCCTTCGTCCACCCTTAGACGGGCTCAGGGCGAACGAAGGGACAGTTGAAAACGTTAGAGATTTTCCGTTCGTGCTGATCCCTCGACAAGCTCGGGACTGAAGGTTGTCGAGGGAGCCTGTCCTGAGTGAAGTCGAAGGATCGAAGCATGAATCCCACTTTTTAGCAGCCTGCTAGTGTAATGCCTCTTAAATTAAGGCACTTATCCTTCAAGCTCTATTCACCACGAAGCGCACG
>CAYOJC010000043.1:0-39224 GCA_964404195.1 uncultured Syntrophobacteraceae bacterium | reverse complement strand
GCGAGGACTTGGTCTCGTGCATGACATCCATCATATAAGTCTCAGGGCGAACGGAAGTTATTCAAGACGACAATATCCGTTCATGCTGAGCTTGTCGAAGCATGAACGACGATGTTCATCCCTTGGGAAACGGAATCACATCGCCGAATTTCTTCACCACCTGCTCGCGCAGCTCCCGGCTGGTCCGGCTCGTCTTGGGAAATTTGTCGCGCCACTCGAACGGCCGCACGGCGAAAAAAATCGCCCGGCTGTTCGTATGGTCTTTAGATTCCCGCTTGCTCGGCGGCATGCGCGGGTCGAGCGGTGTGCTCCAGCAGCCGTCCACGATGTCGATGTTGGTCGCCGGATCGACGCGCGTCATCATCGCCCAGAGGACTTCTTTCATATTCGTCGGATCGATGTCTTCGTCCACGATAACAACGTAGCGGCCGTTTCGTGCCGCCGCCGAGCAGGTGAGCGCCGCGTGTCCCGCCTGCTTCGCGTGGCCGGCGTAGCGCTGCTTGATCGCGACGACGGTTAGATACGGCGTGTGGTTATAGACGCCGGCGATGTCCTGGATGCCGGCGCTCTCCAGTTGATCCCAGAGAATTCCCGCCGTCGGATTGGCATCGATCTTCACTGCCCCCGGCCACAGCGGCGCTTCGTCTTCTAAAATCGGATCGTTGCGGTAATAGACCGCCTTCACTTTGATCACCGGCTGCGGTTCGCCCGTGCCCAGCGTGCCGCCGGAATAATATCCCGGCCATTCGCCGAACGGGCCTTCGGCGCGCGACTCGACATTCGGCGGCGGCACCTCGCCTTCGATCGCAATCTCCGAGCTTGCCGGTATTGGCAGGCCGGTCAGCGGGCCGCGCAAAATCTCCAGCGGCCTGCCGATAACGCCGCCGACGTTATCCAGCTCCGACTGTCCCCAGGCGATTTTCGTGTGCGAGAGCGCAAAGACGATCGGATGGAGTCCGAACGTCGCGACGACCGGACAGCTTTTTCCCTGCTCCCAATATTTCATGCAGACGAGACGGCCGTGCTGTCCCGGGCTCATCCAGAGGCCCAGGAGATTCTTTTCGTGAAGCTGCATCCGGTAAGTGCCCATGTTGATGAATTTGCCTTCGACGTCGGCGTTGATGAGGCAGTCGCCGGTGCCGATGTAGCGCCCGCCGTCTTGCTCGTGAAATCGCACGGCGGGAAATTTGAACAGATCGATCTTGTCGCCTTCCATGACGTTTTCCATGAGCGGCGAGCTTTTGACCACTTGGGGCGGAATCGGCCGCGCAGATTTTATTTTTCGCGCCACCTGCCGGACGATTTCCAATTTGCTTCGCTCCGGCGAGAGGCCGAAGGCGACGGCGACGCGTTTGTACGAAGCATAGGGGAGGCTCAACACGCGAAAGCCGGCGGGATATCCTTTGATGCGGTTGAAAATCAGCATCGGCGGCTGCGGCACCAATTCCGCGGTCGATTCGACCAGCGCGCCGATCTCGCCATCCCAGTCGGCGCCGTCGATCTCGCGCCAGTCGCTGACTTTCTTTGCCTCTTCTATGAATCCGCGCAGATCGTTGTAGCTCAAAGTTTCCATGGCGATCACCTCAGTAGCTAGCAGGCTGCTGAAAACGCCCACCTGCTTCGTTCCGCTCGATTCGCTCGCTCGACGTACTGAAAAAAGTACGCCTCCGCTCGCGCAATCTTCGCGCGCCTCGCATCGGGGACGTTTTGAGCAGCCTGAAGAGAGTTTCGGATCATAATTTTACTCTTTGACCACCGAGACCGCTTCCTTGACGCCGTTTTTTGCCAGCTCCCTTAGATACTCTGCATGAATTTCCGGCGGCTCCTCGTCGAACGGAATCATGTCGTGGAGCGGCGTGCGATATTTATCCAGGCTGTACTTCGGGCTGCGCCCGCGCATCGCGAAGTGGCGCATCGTCTGGTGCCCGGTGTTGAAGTGGCCGTGGTACATCAGATCGCCGGGCGAGTAGATCGAGCCTGGACGGATCGCGAAGCGCTGCCGCTCTTTGTCTTCCTCGCGCCACACCATCGCGTAGCCCGTGCCCTGCGTGACGCAGACGATCGCGCCGGGTCCGTGGCGGTGGAACGTGCTGCGGCTGCCGACGGGAAATTCCTGAATGTGGCAGCCGTAGGTAGTTCCGGCGATGCCGTAGCGCATGATGCGCACGCCTTTTCCTTTCATCGGATAGTCGTCGAGTGGAAACGCGTTGACGTCGGGGACGAGGTTTGTTTCCCAACTACGCACCGTAAGCCGCTCGTTATGGCGGAAAAAATCCGGGTCGTTATTGAACCGGTCGCAGAAATCGAAGGGATTTTTGAAAATAAAATCTTCGTTGTGAAAGAGATTCAATAAATGCGGCAGGTTGGTGCCGGCGAGAAAACGCACGGCGTCCTGCGATACATTGAAGTGCTGATACAACACGTTCAGCGGAATCGCGAAGATCGCGCCCGCGCTCCATTCGAAGCTCCGCTTGTGGTTTTCGTCGTGCCACACGGTCGTCGCGCCGCGGCCGGTCAGGATGTAAATCAGCGTCTCGAAGAGATGGCGTTGCGGCAAAGTTTGGCTGGCCGGCGGGATCTCGCAAATGTAAGCGTCGGTCTCCTGCTGGTCGCCCATATTAAGGTAGCAACCGAGCGCACCCATCCGCCGCCAAGGCTTGAGATCGACCTCTTTCAGATCCTCGATGAAATATCCTTTAAGGACGGGAATCGCTTCGCGTTCGAGGAATTGTTCGTAAGCGGACGGACCCAGATCGATGCGGTCTCTATGCGGCAGCTTCATGACTTGGTCCCTTATCACAGTCTTTCACGATCAGAAAGTTCCTCCGCGGGACCGAGCCGTGACGCGGTCTTATTCCGGCTCCCATCCGGGATCGGCGACGAGAATATGAGGAAACACCATCAACATTTCGAGCGACTGGCTGAACCCATCCAGCCCCGGGAAAAGCGTGGCCCGATTCATGTTCATGCGTTGCAGCCGTTGCATAATCCGTTTTCTTAACTGCGCATCGTCTTCGATGGTATATTTAATGAGACTTCCGGAAAAATCTTTTTTGCCGCCCTTATCCCCGGCGAGCGCTTCCAGATTCGCTTCGAACGACGACGATAGGTCTCCCGGGCAAAGAAACAGCCCCTGCTGGATGACCAGCCTTTCGTTGAGCCGGTACGGATTGATCGGGAAGACGAACTTTTTTTCCGACTGAAAGGCTTCTCTAAAAGTATTCTTGCTCGTCACATTGGGATCTTCGCCCCCGTACTCGCTGTCGATCAAGTTGGAAACCTTGTTGAGCGTGGCTTTGACGCGCTGGCGCACCCACCGGGAATCGAGCGCCCACACGGCGCATTCTTTTTCCGCTTCCTCCACCGCGAAATAGACCGCCACCCAGAACGAATAAGTCCAGTCGAGCAAGCGAGTCGGAGCTCCGTAGTGCTGCATCAGCGCGAGCCATTCCATGATGTTGTCGTCGTTGGGGACGGCCATTGTGTAGTGATGACATTGGCGCTTGAACCGTCTCAGCAGACCGCCTTCGATTTTTGCGACGCTGTGCGTTCTGTCGGTTTCATCCAGCCCTTTTTTTAATATTGCTTCCTGAAGCGAGCGCCTTCTTTCCGTATCCAGCTCTTTGCCGGCGTTGGAACTGAATTTAAAAATGGCCCGTTGGAGTCTGGTCTCAAAGTCCGAAAAGCTGTTTTTGTAGCCCCTAAAGATCCACTGCTTGTTCTTGTCTTGTTCGGACTCCGTTTCTTGTAGCTCCTTAAAACAGCGGTCCAGGTCAGGTAGAGATTCGATACGCTGCTCGGAATAAATGTGTCGTTTTTCGTCCATGGTACGTCCTCCTGGGATTGCGGTATCTGGGATGCGCGCGGCTAGATTCTCTACCTACGCAGCGCGCTCGTCAATGAGATCCGCGCCCGACGAATGGGACGCTGCAATGCGGCTCACGGCGCGAATGCCAGGAATTCAAAAATGGCGTTCCGGCTGCCTAGAGACTATTTTGGCTCGTTATGGTAGCAGAAACATAGCGCGGAGATGCCATGCTTTTCATCAACAATGAGGAAGTCGAAAAAGTCCTGACGATGGAGGACACCCTGCGGGTCCTCGAAGATGGCCATAAAGAACTGGCCCGCGGCGAGCTTGCCGGACGGCCTCGGGTGGACGTGTACACCGAGACGCGCGAGCGCGAGAAGTTTCATCGCTGGGGAACGATGGAAGGCTCCAGCAAGAGCCTTCAGAGATTTGCCATTCGGATGAAGTCCGACGTCGTGAGCTGGCCCGTCCGCCACGGGGTCCGCGTTGAAGATAAATATTGCGTTCAGCCGGGGCTCTACTGCGGGCTCATATTTCTGTTCAGCACCGAAGACGGCGCGCCGCTTGCGATCATCAACGACGGATTCCTCCAGCACATGCGCGTCGGCGCCCTCTACGGGCTGGGCGCCAAGTATCTCGCCCGTAAGGATGCTTCGGTCGTCGGCATGCTGGGCTCCGGTGGAATGGCGCGAACGCATCTCACGGCGTTTGCCTGCGTAAGAAATATTAGCAGGGCGAAAGTATTTAGCCCGAGCCGAGAACACCGCGAGCTGTACGCCGAAGAGATGGAACGGAAACTCGGTATCGAGATGGTTCCGTGCGCCGGCGCCGAAGAGGCGGCGCGAGGAGCCGATATTCTAGCCACCTGCACGAATGCTCAAGAGCCGACGGTTTATGCCCGCATGCTGGAGCCGGGAATGCATCTGACGCAGGTATCGAGCGAATTTGCGCCGGACGTTTACGCCAGGCTCGACGTCTGTATCGGCGGCGGCCCCTCCAGTCAGGTGGTGGAAGGCGCCGCCATCGACGACTCGCAGGGATTCCCGACCTATCTTGCGGGAAGCCGCGAAACATTAGATCATGCCAAGGGGAAAGCGCGCTCGCGCGAGGAGAGGAACAAGAATTTTTCCGGTAGAGTGGTGTCGCTTGCCGAGCTCATGACCGGCCGGGCGCAAGGACGGCTAAGGGACGAGGAGATCAGCGCGTCGAGCGGCATCAAGCTCGGCGGCGAGGACAGCGTCAAAGGTCTTCAGTTCGTCACCGTAAGCTCGCTCATTTATGAGCGGGCACAAAAGGCGGGATTGGGAAGAGAGGTCCCGCGCGACTGGTTTTTGCAAACGATCCGGGATTGAGGCCATTTGCGATTCGGAAATACGAGGTGACGCGACATGCTGACAGCCGAAGAAAATGAGATGCTCACGCGCGTCGGCCCGGGAACGCCCGTCGGAGAACTGCTGCGCCGCTACTGGCATCCCGTCGCCATCGCCAAGGAAATCTCCGGTGAGAATCCGGTCAAGTTTGTAAGAATTCTCGGCGAAGATCTGGCGCTGTTTCGGGACAAGAAGGGAGGCGTGGGCCTGATCGCCGATCGCACGCGCGAGCGGCTGGCGACCTCCGACCATGGCGTCGTCATGTTTCGGGAAATGCTCCGGCGGGAGATCGAAAAAGTCGGGCGCAACCTCGATCCGATGAACGTCATCCGAGATCCGGACCATTCGATCATCGATACCAAGATGGATGAATCGCTGCTTGCCGAGAAGGCGGGCTCGGTCACCTATCATCTGCCGGCAAGCCGTTGAGCCGGCTACGACACGGCCTGAAGGAACTCGATCAGTTTTTTTTCTCCGGCGGACATTGTTTTCGTGCGGCGGAAGATCAGCTTCGCCTCCGGGTGGGGAAAAAGTTTTTCCACGCTCGTCGAGCGGAAGCGGCTCGTGTCCTCCGGATCGATGCAGATGTTGTGGATGATGCCGACGCCGATGTGGTTGGCGACGTAGCGCTTGATCTCGGTGCAGGTGCTCGCTTCCATTCCGATCCTCAGCGTCAGACCTTCCTTGCGAAAAGCGGCGTCGATGACCTTCCTCGTCGTCATCGACGGCTGCAACAGCACCAGCGGATGCTCGGCCAGCTCTTTCATTCGGAGGAGGCGCTTGAACGCCAGGGGATGATTGTGCGGCACGACGACTCTCAGCTTGGGAGAGACCAGCGACAGTTTTTCCAGGTCGGGCAAAAGCCGCTCGAAGATCCCCATCGCGAGATCGGCCTCTCCCGAATAAACCATCGAGGGGGCGTCGCCGTGGCTCCGCGCCAGGATTGTCAGGCGTATCGACGGGTACGCCGCGCGAAAGCGCGCGATCGCCGGCAGATAATAATTTCTGAGACAGGCGGGCGCGATGAGCGAGATCTTGCCGCTGAACTCGCCGGTGTCGGCGACCGTCCTCTCGACAGTGTCGCGAACGAAATCGAGAATCTTTTGCGCGTCGCGGCAGAGCGTCTCGCCCTTGGGCGTGAGGGCGATCCGTTTGCCGGCGCGCGCGAAAATTTTTATCCCCAGCTCGCTCTCGAGCATTTTGATCTGGAGCGAGACGGCCGACGAGGTGCGGAACGACCGCTTGGCGGCTTCCTTGACGGTGCCGTATTGGGCGATCAGGCAAAGGCTCTTGAGCTGGCGCAGTTCCATAGTTGAAAAAAACTTGAGAGTCCGTTTAATAGTTCAAGATTGACACGATTTCAAGATCGTCTTATGGTCGTCGTCGTTCGACCAGGCGGATTTTTCCCATGATGGATTTGAAAGAGTTTCTGAAAGTTTTGGAGCGGGAAGGCGAGCTGCAAAGAATCAAAGCTCCCGTCGACGCCAAACACGAGATCGGCGCGGTCTGCAAAATCCTGAACGAGCGGCCCGGCAGCCCGGCGGTGCTGTTCGAAAACGTGAAGGGCTCCGCGATTCCCGTCGTCGGACAGCTCCTCTTCGGCGACAAGCGGGTCGCCATGGCGCTCGGCCTCTCGCAGCAAAACGTCTTCGACGAGACGGTCAAGCGCGCGACCCATCCGATTCCGCCCCGGCTCGTATCCGACGGGCCCTGCCAGGATGTCGTCATGGAAGGGAAGGACGTCGATCTAGCTAAACTGCCGATCTGCACCAACAATCCGAACGACGGCGGGCCGTACATCACCGCCGGCCACGTCATCATCAAAGATCCCGAGTACGGCATGAACCTCGGCATCTACCGGATGATGCTGATCTCGAAGAACGAAGTCAGCCTGCGGCTGACGCCGGGCCACGACGGCTACGACTTCATGAAAAACGCGGAGAAGCGCGGACAGAAAAAATTCGAGGTCGCCGTTTGCGTCGGCGTGCCGCCGGCGGTTTACGTCGCGTCGCAATTCGAGCCGCGCATCGGGGTTTACGAGCTGGAAATCGCCGGCGGGCTCGCCGGCGAGCCGGTGGACGTCGTCAAGTGCCGCACGGTCGATCTGGAAGTTCCCGCGCTGGCGGAGATCGTCCTCGAAGGCGAGCTCACGATTCCCGCCAAGACCGGCGCCGAAGGTCCCTTCGGAGAATTTTGCGGCTACACGACGCAGAAGGTGCCGAACGAACGCATCATGACGATCAAGGCGGTCACGCACAGAAAAAATCCCATCTGGCACAACATCTGGCTGGGAAAGCCGCCGCACGAGCATCTCTACGTCGACGCGCTGACCTATGCGGTGGCCGCCTACCAGGAGCTGAAGCCGGCGTATCCCGCGCTCAAGAAAGCTTACGCGCCGCCGTGGGGAGTTTCGATCGTCCTCGTGCTGCAAGTGGAAGGACGCTTGAAGCGGCCGGGGCTCATGAACAACATGCTCGCGGCCTCGCTCTATACCAGGAGCGGGAAGTGGAAGCACGTCATCGTCGTCGACGAAGACATCAACTTCTACGATCCCAACGAAATTCTCTGGGCGCTCACGACGCGCTTTCAGCCGGCGACCGACATGTACGTGATTCCCAAAGCGATCACGAGCAGCCTCGAGCCGTCTTCGACGGCGGACGGCGTCACTTCGAAGATGATGATCGACGCGACGATAAAGGAAGGCTTCCGCGGCCAGGTCGCTCAGCCGACCGACGACATGAGAGAAACGGTTCTCAAACGCTGGAAGGAATACGGCTTCGGCGGCTGAGTGCGAAATTTTAGCCCGTGACATTATCCATGAGAGCCGGCGGCGCAAAAAAAAACAAGCAGGCGACGATCGCCGACATTCCTCACGTCGGTCCCGGCACGCCCGCCGGCGAGTGGCTGCGCCGCTACTGGCTCGTTGTCAGCACCGCGGCGGATCTTCACGACATTCCCAAAGCGGTGAAAGTTCTCGGCGAAGAGCTGGTGCTCTTTCGCGATCCCAAAGGCCAAATAGGATTGCTGGGTCTTCACTGCCCGCATCGCGGCACGTCGCTGGAATACGGCGACATCGAAGATTGCGGAATCCGCTGCCCCTATCACGGCTGGCTGTTCGACGTTTCGGGCCAGTGTCTGGAGCAGCCGGCCGAGCCGAAGGACAGCGTCTTCCATAAAAAGGTCAAGCACCTTTCCTATCCGGTGCGCGAGCAGGGCGGGCTTATCTTCGCCTATCTCGGACCGAATCCGGAAAAGCCGCCGGCGCTGCCGCGTTATTCGTGTCTCGTCAATCGCGGCGGCCAGAGACAAATCGAGCCGGTGCGCACCAACGACTACAACTGGTTCAACTTCTACGAGAACTCCGTCGATCCGTCCCACATCTGCATTCTCCACCGCCACACCGGCTACGGCGAGCAATCGTGGGGCGATCAGTTTTTCAGCTACCGCAATATGCCGGCGTTCGATTTCGTCGAGACCGACTACGGCATCAAAGTCGTGATGACCAAGCCGGGGCCGGCGGCGGGGACCGAGTTCGTCGATACGATGAGCCTGGCGCTTCCGAGCATCATCCAGGTTGGCGACACCGAGTTCGTCCACGCGCGCGTCGACGCGGTCAAACTCATGACCGAGGGCTCGCAATGCGAGCACGTGCTCTTTCTCACGCCGAACGACGACGAGCGCTTCACGATTTTCACCGTCAATTATTACACCGGCTCGGGCAAAAACTTTTTCGAGAAGCTCCAGCAATTGCGCGCGACCGAAGTCCCCAAGCAGGAAGTGAAGGAATACGACCGGCGCAAGTACATGCCGTTCAAAGGTAACGTCCGCCAGGAAGACATCATGAGCCAATCGACGCAGGGCCTGCTCGGCGAGCGCGCGGAGCGGCCGGCGACTTCCGACCGCGGCGTCATCATGTTTCGCAAAATCATTCGCGACGCGATCGCGGCGGCGCAAAGGGGAGACCGTCTCAAAGGAATGGTTCCGAAGGGGCGGGAAGAAGAGATCGTCTATTTCGATTCGTTCACCGGCGTCAGAAAAAGCGGCCGGTGAAAAGCTCCGCGAGAATAAATAGGAGGCGTGCATGATTAAAGGAGTCCTGGTCCCGCTCATCACTCCTTTCGATGAGAAAGAAAGAGTCGACGAGGCGCCGATGCGCAGTCTCGTCGATTTCTACGTCAAAGCGGCGGTGCAGGGCCTCTTCGTCCTGGGGTCGTCGGGGCAGGGCCCGGCCATGTCGATCGCGGAGAGAAAAAAAGCCGCCGAGGTCGCGCTCGATCAGGCGCGCGCGCAAATTCCCGTCATCATCCACGTCGGTACCGCGGACGCGGAGAGCACGGTCGAGCTGGCGGTCCATGCGGCGGAAAAAGGCGCCACGGCCGTCGGCGTCGTCCCGCCTTATTATTATTCCGATCACACCGAGTACGAGATCATTTCCCACTATAAATCCGTCGCGGCGGCGGTGAAGCTGCCGATTTATATTTACGAGAACCCGAAGTACTCCGGCATTTCGATTCCGCCGGACCTGGCCAAGCGAATGAAAGAGGCGATCCCCGCGATTCGCGGAATAAAAGTCGCTTACGGGCAGGGCGCTCTGCTCGAATACGTGCGACTTTTTCCGCCGGACGTTTCGGTCTTCACCGGCAACGCGGATCTCTTCGGACTCGTCCCGTTCGGCATCGCGGGTATGATCAATCCGCCGACGAGTTTTCTGCCGGAGCTTTGCGTGAGCCTGTGGCGCGCGCTCGACGAAAAAAAATACGACAAAGCCGTTGAGATTCAGCAGCGCGTCAACACCGCGGCGCGGCTCGTCGGCGGCGCGCTGCGCCGCTATGGCAGAGGCGCGCTGGGCGAGGTCTTCCGCATGCGCGGCTTCGCCGTCAAGCGCTTTCCCAAGTGGGACACGCAGCCGATGCCCAAAGAGGCGCGCGACACGCTCCAGAGAGAGCTGAAGGATGCGGGGCTGCTTTCGTAAATTTTCATGAAGCCTATGAACGCCACCGCCCGTTCTCCGAGCCCGCGCAATAGATTTGTGGTTAATCCGACACTTTCTTATCGGATGCGCGGGCTCTTCGAGCGGGCAGCGGCGTTCATTGCGAGACCGAATTGTGCGAGGGTATACCTTATATCCAGCTCAAAAGCTCTGGCCATTTTCTTTGCTGCCATTTTTTTCTTTCTCTGCGCTCCTTCCAGCCGTGCGGCCGAAAGAGTCCGCGTCGCCTATAGCGCGATCAGCGGCGCGATGGGACCGCTCTGGATGGCGAACGATCTCGGTTTCTTCAATCGCAACGGACTTGACGTTCAGCTACTTTATATAGGCGGAGGTTCCATCGTCACCCAGGCGCTTCTCGGCGGCGACGTGCAGTTCGTCCGCTTGGGCGCCAGCGCGGTGATGCAGGCCTCGCTCCGGGGAATGGATCTCAAGATGATCGCCAACACGATCAATCGCCTGGTCTTTTCCTTGATGTCCAGACCGGAGATCAAATCGCCCGCCGATCTCAAAGGGAAAAAGATCGGCGTGACGCGCCTCGGCGGCTCGACCGATTTCGCGCTCGACCTGGCGCTGAAAAAGTGGGGGCTTCGCAGAGGGACGGACGTCGCCGTGCTCCAAACCGGCGGGATGCCGCAACTCCTCGGCGCCATTATTGCCGGCAGCGTCGATGCGGGCGTGATCTCGCCGCCGACGAATCTCACCGCTTCGAAGATGGGCATGAAGGAGCTGGTGGATTTCGGCGATCTGCCGATTGCTTATCCCAACTCGCCGCTGGCGACGACGCAGGTGTATCTGGATAAGAACCGCGACGTCGCGCTCCGCTTCCTGCGCGCTTACGCCGAAGGAATTCATCGGGTGAAGACCGACCGCGAGACGACGCTGAAGATTTATTCCAAGTACACCAAAGTTCAGGACCCGGAGATTCTGGCCGAGCTCTATCGCATTTACGGCGTCAAGCACCTCGAAAGCATTCCCGCCGTCAAGCTGGAAGCGGTCGATGAAGTGTTGCGCTCGGAAATCAAAAGCGGCGCGGCCGTCAAAGCGGCCGACTTCGTCGACAACAGCCTCGTGGCCGAGCTGGAGCGCGAGGGATTTTTCCGCAAGCTGTACCGTTAGGAGGAAGCATGAGCTATCGCGATCTTAGAGAATGGCTGAAGCAGGTGGACGACTTTGGCGAGCTCAAAACCGTCGAAGGCGCGAATTGGGACCTGGAGATCGGCGCCATCACCGAGATGGCGCGCAAGGAATCGAAAACCGCGCCGTGTATCGTCTTCGACTCGATCAAGGATTATCCCAAAGGCCATCGCCTAGCCGTCGGGCTTTTGAATTCGATCAAGCGCGTTGCGCACACGACCGACATGCCGCTCGATTTGCCGCCGATGGAATTCGTGCGCGCATGGCGCCAGCGAATCAAAGACATGAAACCGATTCCGCCGAACGTCGTCAAAGACGGCGCGTTCATGGAAAACGTCTGGGAGGAAAAAGACGTGGACCTGCTGAGCTTCCCGACGCCGCGCTACAACGTCGGCGACGGCGGGCGCTATATCGGCACCGGGCACTTGACGATCAGCCGCGATCCGGAAGAGGGCTGGGTCAACCTCGGGACTTACCGCATCATGATCCACGACGAGAAAAATTTGGGGCTCTATATCTCTCCCGGCCGGCACGGGCGCATTCAAATGGAAAAATATTTTGCCCAGAACCGGCCGTTTCCCGTGGCAGTCGCGATCGGCTACGACCCGCTGATTTTCATGGCGTCCGCTTTCGAAGTGCCTTACGGCCTGTCGGAATACGATTTTGCCGGTGGACTGAGACAAGAGCCGATCGACGTGGTGCGCCTCGAGCGCACGGGTTTGCCGGTGCCGGCGACCGCGGAGCTGATCATCGAAGGCGAATGCCTGCCGGGGGATCAAAAAGCGGAAGGCCCGCTGGGAGAATGGACGGGCTACTACGCCAGCTCGGTGCGCGAAGAGCCGGTCCTGCGCGTGAAGCGGGTTTGTTTTCGCAACAACCCGATCATGACGGGCGCGCCGCCGAGCAAGCCGCCGACCGAAGCCACGTTTTACAAAAGTTTCTGGCGCTCGGCGATGATCTGGGACGAGCTGGAAAAAGCCGGCGTGCCCGATATCCAAGGCGTCTGGTGTCCGCCGGAAGGCAACACGCGGCTCTTCACCGTGGTTTCGATCAAGCAGCGTTATCCCGGCCACGCGCGCCAGGCGGGAATACTCGCGTCGCAGTGCCACGCGGCGGCATATCTCGGCCGTTTCACGGTCGTCGTCGACGAGGATATCGATCCGTGCGACATGAAAGACGTGATCTGGGCCATGACGACGCGCTGCGATCCGGTCGAGGACATCGAGATCTTGCGCCGCTGCTGGAGCAGCCCGCTGGACCCGATCCTCCCCAAAAACAAAAAGAACAAGAATGCCAGCACCAACTCCAGGGCAATCATCGACGCGTGCCGGCCTTACGACTGGATCAAGGATTTTCCCCAGTCGGTGAAAGTCCCCGACGACTTGGCGAGACAGGTGCGGGAAAAATGGGGCAAAAAGATTCTATCGTAGCCATGAATATTCTGCACCGCCGACTCGTAGCATTCGTTCTCCTCATCGCCGCGCTCGCCACAGCACCGGCAAAGACGGAAGCGAAAAAGATTTACATTGCGATCTCCAATCCCGACATGTCGTTTTTGACCGGCGGCGTGGCGCGGTTTGAGGGCTATTTCAAAGACGAGGGGTTGGACGTCGAGCTGGTTCAGATCAACGCCAACGTTTCGGTCGCGGCGCTGGCGGCGGGAAACATCGACTACAACTTGATTCTCCAGTCGATCGTGACGGGAAATCTGCGGGGACTGCCGCTGAAGGTCGTGGCGATTCTCATCGAGCGACCGACTCACGTTTACGTCGCGCACCCGAGCATTCAGAAATTCGCCGATCTGAAGGGAAAGAAGATAGCGATCAGCTCCTTCGGATCGCTCACCGAAATACTCGCGCGGCTGACCGCGGCGCACTTCAATCTCGATCCGAAAGCCGACGTGCAGCTTGTCGCCGCCGGCAGCAGCTCGGCGCGCGTCGCGCAGTTGCAGTCGGGGCTGGTTCAGGCCTCCATGGTCACCCCGCCGGCGAACGTCGCGGCGGAAAAGCTGGGCTTCAAGACGCTGCTCACCGTGGGAGATTTGTTTCCCTTTCCCGTGAACGGCGTCGGCATTCGCGAGCAGAAGCTCAAGAACGAGCGGGACGAAGTCAAGAAAGTCCTGCGCGCGCTCTTCCGCGCCAACCAGTATATCCTCGACAATCCGAAAGGCTCGGTGAAAATCCTCTCCGCCTGGGGACGCTCGAAGCCGGAGGCGGCGGAGGAGGCGTACAACGGGACGGTGAAAAACTACAGCCGCAATCTTCTGGTCTCGCGGGCAATGCTCGAAAAAGTTATCGAGAGCACGCGCTGGAACGTCGAGTCGAGAAACGTCGGCGTCGAGGACGTTTTCGATTTCGGCATCATGCGGGAAATCCTCAAAGAGATGGGAAAAAATCCGGGATAGCTTGGATCTTTGATAGTGAATTATTTTTAGACGTACATCCAACACCTAACAAGAAGAGAGATTCTTCGCTCCGCTCAGAATGACAGGAGGTAGGAGTTGTCATCCTGAACCCTTCGGCTGTCACTCTGAACGAAGTGAAGAGTCTCAGGGGTAAACTCCGTGAAGGATCTCAAGAAACATTGAGGAGCAACGATCATGCGTCAACTCATACTGCTGGCCAGCGATTCGTCCCACTTGCCGCTGTTGACCGTTTTCAAGGAGTCGGGCGTCACGGATAAATACGGCTTTGAGATCGAGCTCGAGGTGGTGGGCGGAGCGAAAGCGCCGACGATGGCGCACCGGACGAGCCTGATCTTCGCCGGCGAAATCGATTTCGTCAGCGGGCTTCATCACGAGACCTACCGCGCCCGCTCGCGCGGGGAGAAGCGGCTCGTTTATCTGGCGCAGACGCAAAACCGTTGGGACGACCGTCTGGTGGTTGCTCCGGGGATCGGCGGCATTCAGGAGCTGCGCGGCAAAAAAATCGTCTGCCACTCCAAGGCGCCGTGCGTGGTAGGAAATTTCACGACGATCCTCAAGCAGTTCGGCTTTCAAAACGACGAGATTCGCATCGAGCCGATTCTCAACATGTCGGGAAACTTGTGCTCGTACGTCGACCAGGTCGTCGCGGGCGAAGCGAGCGCCGCCTTGGTCGATATGCCCTTCGACCTCTATGGAAAAAATCGCGGGCTCAAGATCCTCGACCTGCCGGACCGTCCCGTGATTCACAACACGACGATTTTGACCACGACCGACTACATCCGCGACAACCGGGAAACCGTGATCCAGTTTCTAAAAGCTCTGATCGATGCGATTCACTTCTTCAAGACGAAACCGGCCGAAGTGGCCAAGATCCTGCAGAAAAATTTATCCCGCCGCTACACGCTCGCCGACGAGGCCTACTACGTGCATCTCCAGAAGGAGTGGGCTAAGCTGCTGTTGGCCAAGCCCTATCCGCTTCCGGCAGCGATCCAAAACGTCTTCGAGCTCGACGCGGCGCACGATCCCAACATGGGGAACATCTCGCCGATGGAGCCCTGGGACCTCCACTATCTGAGAGAGATCGACGACAGCGGCTTTATCGACGCGCTCTACGCCGCCTAAAATGTTTTGCGTCGATCATGAATCGGAATTGTCGGACAACAACATTTTCCGTGATCATCGCGGCTAGAAAATGTGTTACGGGCTAATGCTCGTCAAAGATCCTCTGTATCTCTGCAAAATCTTTGCTTCTGGTAAGAGCTAACATGAGCAAAATGCGTGCTTTTTGAGGATTTAGATTATCTCCCGCGATGAATGGTTCTTCGGGTAACATCGTTCGGAGACGGTCATGCCCGCCTCGATTGGCATAAACGACGGGAATGCCAGACCGCGCTGCTCTGTTCAGGGCCTCTTTCATTCCCGGCGCGGGAGCGCCGGTCGGAGAAACTGCAATTACAAGCCCGTCAGACTTCGCCCGTTCCACCGCGGCATCGATCAATACCCCGTCTGTTCCCGAGGCGGTGTAAATAATGTCGACTCTCGGAAGCTGCTCCAGCTTGCTCACGTTGAATTCCGAAAATACAGTGTGTTTCCTGACAGGAAGCCGGTAAAAGGTCACGCGGTTTAGATCGACGAAGCCCAGCACACCGACGTCGGGCGAAGTGTACGTCTGGAGCCTATAGCTCATCCTCTTTGTGACGTCCCGAGCACAGTTGATTTCATCATTGACAACGGTCATGACGCCTTTACCGCCTGCCTGTTCACAGGCGGCCACTCGAACCGCGTCGAGAAAGTTTTTTGGGCTATCGGAGCTCAGCGTGGAAAACTGCCTCTGCGCTGCCGTTAAGATGACGGGCTTCTCCGTCTTGACCGCGAGATGGAGAAAGTAGGCGGTCTCTTCCAGTGTGTTTGAGCCGTGAGTGACGACGAATCCGTTGATCTCTTTCTCGGAGGCGAGTTCATTGATCCTGTTTGCGATGATGATCCATCGGTCCGGAGTAATGTCTGAACTTCCGACGCGAAAAATCTCCTCGATCTCTATTCGAGCCACCTCTTTCAATTCCGGGATCACTTCTGCAACCTCGCCTGCGTGCAGCCTGCCTGATGGGGTGTTTGCAATGGTTCCGCCGGTTGCGATCACTTTGACCAAGGGAAGCCGTTTTTCTTGTCTCATAAATTTTTCCTATGCTATGCCGTCGGATCCGTTGTCTATTTTTTTGAGCCCTTCTCCTGAAGATCTTTAAGAAAGCGGGTCTCGATAAGGTCTTCAGGTTTGATATCCCGAATCCGCGGGTTTCTGGCGCTAAGCTGGTCCAGGACAGTTTTGATTCCTTTTAACGTGGGGATTGGATTATCCAGTAAAAAGTTCTTGGTCAGGGTCTCGTAATACTCGGCGATTTCCTGCTTGTCGGTTATCCCGCTGGATTTGGCAATAATATTAAAGGCTGCCTGTTTGTTCGTTTTGAAATAGCGGATCGCTTCAATGTAGGCTTTTAAAAAGTTCAAAATCAAATCAGGTCGCTTTTCGATCAACGATAGCGGCGCGTAAAGCACCCCCTGGGGATATTCCGCATCAATCTGCGAGAGGTCTGCGAGGACTTTCAGTCCGAGTTTTTTGGCCCGCGGAGCTTGCGCCAGAGAGAGGATCGCCCCCTGCACTCTTCCGCTTCCCACGGCGGCTAATCTTTCCGTGGAGTTTCCGACCTGTAAAATGGTCACGTCCTTCATGGGTTCTAGTCCCCAAGATTTCAGGGCCATTCGGGTGATGAAATCAGAACCGTCACCGAACTGGCTGATCGCAACGGATTTGCCCTTCAGGTCTTCTGGCTTATTTATCTGCATTGGAGTTACGAAGCTGTAAACAAATTTGTTAATCAGAGCTGAAAGGATTTTAATAGAAAATCCGGCAACGTTCGCATTCACTACTTCCGCTGCCGAACCACGACCGAAACTCAGCTCACCGGCAATCATTGCTTGGATGATAGTCGAACCACCTGCAATACGAATCATTTCCACTTCCAAGCCATACTTTTTGAAGAAACCGCCTTGCTGGGCGACCAGCTGAATTTCTTCACCCGAACCAGTGCCGCTATAAGCGAGCCTGATTTTTTCTAGTGAAAAACCGGGTGATGGATAAGCAAATTCCAGGATGATGTAGAACACAACGATAATGCGCGCCGTTTCCATCTGTATCTCCTTATCGAATGGCTGTTCTCGGCGGGCATAAGTTTTTCTAGAGGAGTCTCCGTTCAATGAGAGAGTGGTTGAGTTCCCGCCCGTGTGCCTCTAGCGTCTCTTTCACCCGCGGATGCCTGTCTTCAAACTTTAGATTTTCTGCCGATCATTTTATAAACCCGCTGTCCTTAAGCTCGCGCAAAAAGCGGGTGTCGATCAGGTCTTCCGGTTTCAGCTCGCGTATTTTCGGATTTTTCGCGCCGAGATCGTCCAGGACGGTCTTGACCCCCGCCACCGTCGGCATCGGATTGCTGAGTAAAAAATTCTTGGTCAAGATGCCGTGGTACTCTTCGATATCGCTTTTATCGGTGAGACCGCTATTTTTCTCGATGACGCTGTAGGCCGCCGGCAGGTTGGTCTTGAACTGCCGGATGCCCTCGATGTAGGCTTTCATGAACTCGCGAACCAAGTCAGGACGTTTGGCGATCAGCGCAGCCGACACGTAGAGCACTCCCTGGGGATATTCCGCGTCGATCTGAGAGAGATCGGCCAGAACCCTCAGACCCAATTTTTTCGCCCGAGGAGTTTGCGACAGCGATAGAATAGAACCGTGGACTTTTCCCGAGGCGATCGCGGCCAGGCGCTCGGGAGAATTTCCCACCTGCAGGATCGTCACGTCTTTCACAGGATCAAGCCCCCAGGATTTCAGCGCCAGACGCGTGATGAAATCCGATCCCGAGCCGAAGCGGCTGACCGCGACGGTCTTGCCCTTTAGATCTTGCGGCTTGGCGATCGACGGCGGAGTCACGAAGCTGTAGACGAATTTGTTGATCAGCGCGGAGATAATTTTCAGCGGGAAGCCCGCGAGGTGGGCGCTTACGACTTCGTTGGAAGAGCCGCGGCCGAACTGAACGTCGCCGGCGACCATCGCCTGCACGACCGTCGAACCGCCGGGGATGTAGACGATCTCCACGTCGAGCCCGTATTTTTTGAAAAGTCCCAACTGCTTGGCCAGGTGATGAACTTCCTCGCCCGAGCCGACGCCGCTGTAACCCAGTACGACCCGCTCGGCGGAATACGCGGATACCGCCGGAAGCAGGACCAGTGCAGCAACCAAGAAAAAAATATTTCGTGCGCGCATAGAGCCTCCTTTAGCGCCGGTACTTGACCGGCGGCATGTTGAGCGGGATGCCGTCTTTTTTGAGCTCGTCTTCGAACATGCGTCGCACCTTGGGGTCTTCGTCTTCGAGCTCGATCAGATGACCGCCGCCGCCGGTGCTGACGAAAAGCCTGTCGTAGTCCATGACCTGGAACTTCTGTCCGAACGGCTTGAAGGCGAGCATCTTGAGCGGCCCCTTGGCCGTGTTGAAGTGCTGGTGAAACCACATGTGGGGCGGGGAAAACATGCTGAACGGTCCCCAATCGTAGCGTTCCATCTCCGTGCCTTCGAGCCACATGAGCGAGTAGCCTTTGCCTTCGAGCACCAAAATATCTGCGCCGAGGCCGTGGCGGTGAGCCTTCTTGTAGGCGCCCACCGGAGACTTGGTGATGTGCGCCGAGATGATGTTGTCGCAAAACTCCAGCTCGACGTTGGTCGCCCCCGGGCCTTTCTTGGTCCAGTCGTGAAACTGGAGCTTCTCGATGTCGGCGATAAAGCTCGTGTCCCAGACGCGCCTGTCCGGCAGCGCCACTCCTTTGCCGCTGAAGTAATCTTCCTCGCCGTGGTAACGGTCCAGGAATTGATAACGGTTGTTAAAGACGAAATCGTAGTTGTGGTACAGATTGAATACCGACGGCGCGTTGGTATAGCCGATGTAGCGCACGGCCTCGTTTCCCTGGCCGTTGAAGTGCTGGTGCCAGGCGTTCAGCGGAATCGAAAACATCGAGCGCTCCTGCCACTCGAACGTCTGCTTTTTTCCGTCGTCGAGCCACACGCTGGTCGCGCCGCGGCCCTTCAAGACGTAGATCATCTCCTCGAACATCTGCTTTTGCGGCTGCAAGCTTTCCCCCGGCGGAATCTCGCAGACGTAAGCCGCCGAATTGGGCGGCTCCTTGGGATGGCCGAGAATGATGTAGCAGCCGAGACCACCGCGCCGCCGCCAGGGCGCCAGCTCGGTCTTTCTGATATCGTCGACGACGAAATTCCTGATTACGGGAAGCTCTTCCCATTCGAGAAACTGGTCGAACGAAGTCGCGCCGTAGGTCTTCTGCTCGAATCGAGTCTGCATCGTTCCTCCCGCTGGTTATTGCAAAGTTCCATTTCTAAACAGATGCCGCGCCTTGAAACTCAGGACCGTCTCCGCCTTTTGCGCGTCGTAGCCGCACCAGTTGGCTTGCATACCGGCCCTGATGGATTTCACTTTAGGAAGATAGCGACGAACCAAATCTTCCGTCGGCTCATCCATGATCGTGGTCGGAGCACATGTATTGAACGCCTCGTGCCCTTGGAAGTCCGCTTGCAAGGCCAGTCTGCAAGCAACGGCCGCGTCGCGGACATCGACGTAGCTCCACAATGCGCCGGTGCCACGAATCGTAGGATTTTCTTTTCGCTCGGCGAGAACACCGACGTTCTCTGCGGCGTAGATTCCGGAAAAACGGAGACTCGCGATCTGCACGCCGGCTTTGCCGCTGAAAGAGTCGCAGATTTCTTCGGCGACAAGCTTCGACAATCCGTATGGATCGTGTGGCCGCCTCGGATGATTTTCATCGACCGGCAAGTAGTCGGGAGAGACATCCGTGGAAGGATAAAAGAAGCCGTAGACCGCAAGGCTCGAGCCGCAGACGATTTTTTTTACACCCGCGGCGATCGCGGCGGAAAGAACATTGTAGGTCATGGCCGTGTTGTCGTTAAAGCGCCGCGCGTCCCCGGAAACGTCCGGGGTCTTCCACGTCCCGCTCGCCGGATCGAAGCCGTTCTCCGTGTATGGAAAGCGCCGCCGCGCCAGGTGCACTACGGCGTCGGCGCCGGTAAAAATTCCTTGCAGCGCCTCCTCGTTGACGAGATCGGCGGCGACAAAGCGGCAGAGATTCGTCTCGGACCGAGCGGCGTCGGTCGAGAGAACGTCGAAGCCCTGCTCCAGTAATTCTTCGATCGCGTATCGGCCGAGTCGGCCGGCGCCTCCGGTGACGATCACTTTCATTCGCTAGCTCTACGGTTGGCCCGTACCCCGGTGAACGAATCGATCTTGATTACCTCCCCGGCCCGCTCTCGCGTCAATACTCCTTTGGGCAGCCTTCCCTCCTGGACGGCTTTGACGCCGTCGAGAATCAGCTTGCGCAGCAAAATGACGCCGCGATCCGAGGTCGCCAGTTGCTCCTTCCGCATATCGATGACCGTCTGCGTCCCCTGACACGCAATGTCCTCGCGCCTCACGCTGCCGCGGAACGGCGCGTAGGGGCGCTGGTCGTATGATTTTTTTTCTTCCCTGGCCGTCAGCTCGCGCGACGGCGCGAGCTTCTCGAAAAACTTCGGGTCAGGTCCGGTGTAATAGTTGACCGTGAACAGCGTAAAGTGCTCGTCGTCGTTCGGCGTCAAGAACATGAAGTGCTCGTTGTGCGAGCCCTCGCTCAGCGCCGCGGCTTCTCTCTTAAAATGAGTGAACTCCGTGTCGCCGATCTGGAGTATGCTCGGCAGGGCGAAGCTCTTTTCGTCGACGTACTCGGCTTCCGGCGTCGGCCCGGCTTTTCGCGAGATGACTTTCATGCCGTAACCGGTTTCCACGGCATCGAAAGGCGGGATGTCTTTGAAGTTGAAGAACCAGCTCCGCCACGTGCCGTCGTTTGGATCGCTGCGATGCAAAATCGAGAAGTGTACCGGGTCGGCGCCGTTCTCGATGAAGTTGAACCAGTTGTAGTCGTAATGCCGCGTGCCTTCCAGTGATCGCAGCCCTTTGTCGTCAACCAGGGGAAAAAATCGTGGCAGCGGCGGCGGGTCGTCACCGTCCGGCCCCAGGTACGCAAAAATAAATCCCCCCTGCTCACGCACCGGATAGGATAGATGCTTCACCTTCCGGTGAAACGTGCTCTCTTTCGCCTCGGCCGGCTGCTCCAAGCATTGCCCGGAGACGTTAAAAAGCCAGCCGTGATACGGACAACGGATACCGGTCTCTTCAATGTCGCCGTATTCGAGAGATGTTCCTCGATGCGGGCAGTGCAAGCCCAACAGTCCGATCTGACCTTTAGGATCCCGAAACAGCACCAGCTCTTCCCCCAGGACTTTCACTCCGAGTGGAATGTTGCGGAGATCCGCCACCGTGGCGACCGCCAGCCAGTAGCGTCGAAACCATTCGCCCGCCGGCGTGCCGGGACCGACACGAGCCAAGTCGGCCAAAGTGATTTTGTTCCTGTTTCTTTTCATGGCTCCGGCCGAGATGAAGAATATTTGGCTGTGAACATCATGTCAATTTCAAACTATTTAGCCTTCGGTTTAGTTTTTCTTGACTGAGGAGATGCCGCGATTCGACTGAACCGCAAGCACGGCCATCATGGCAGGTAATTTTCCCAGACGTGGACGGCTTGGAAGCCGAGAAGCTCGCGCGCCTTTGTGGAATCGACGCCGCTCCAGTTCCCCGTGAGTTCCGGCCGGGCTTTTTTCACGTCTGGAAGATACCGGCGCATCAGATCGTCGGTCGGCTCTCGCACCGTGCTCGTCGGCGCGGCGGCGATAAGCGCTTCATGCCCGCGCAAATCCTTCTCCACCGCAAGCCGGCAGGCGGCGGCAGCGTCGCGCGCGTCGATATAGCTCCAGAACCGGCCCAGCTTGACGCTCGGATCCTGCCACCTCTCGGTGAAGGTCTGATAGCTCAAATCGAAATGGACGCCGGGAAGGCGCAAGCTGCAAATGCTGATATCGTGAGTGGCGGTGAAAGAATCGGCGATCCTCTCTCCGACGACTTTCGACAGACCGTAGGGGTCCTGCGGCTTGCACGGATGTTTGTCGTCGAGCGGCAGATAGTCCGGCAAAAACGGCTTATGCGCGTATAAAAATCCGAACGCCGCCGTGCTCGAGACGATCACGACGCGGCGAATTCCCTCTCTCGTTGCCCCGTGCAGCAGATTGTAGACCGCGGTAACGTTGTTGCTGAACGTCTCGCAGTCCGGCGCAATCCCCGGCGCCTGGTAGGCGCCCAGGTGAACGACGCCCTCCGCGCGTTCGAGAGCCCGGTAGACGTCTTCCGCGAGCGTTAGGTCGACAATCCGCGAAGGACATAGATCGGTCGCAGGAGCGACCCGGTCGAGGTTGAGGACATCATAATCGTAATCCAGCAGCTCGTGAATCACATGCTGGCCCAACCGGCCGCTTCCGCCCGTAACGACGATTTTTTGAGACATGACTTACCCGGTGTTCGAAGGGCGCCGAAACTCACTCCAGGTTCAACGTGTTCGCGGCGAAGACGTCTTCGATCGGAAGCCTCGCTCCGGCGAGTCCCTGTTCGTAAAGGAACGTCATCAGAGTTTCCACGACGTGCCGGTTGGGGCGCAGGCCGTAAGCCCAGGGGTCGGCGCCCAGGATCTCGTTTTGTTCCTTCACGGGATCGCGAAACCAGGCGAGGCTGATCTTATACGCGGATACGTCGTTGATCTTGTCATAGGCAATCTGCTTGGCCCGTTGAAACGCTTTATAGAGACTGATCGCGATCCATGGACATTCATGCCACAACTCTTCCCGCATCACCACCGTGTGCATGATCGGGAAAATCCGCGTCTTTCGGAAGAAAGCGCTTTCGACCTCTTTATAGTTTTCGAACAGCCGCCGGACTTTCGGGTGGCCCTTGAGGAAGGATGGAAATACGTTCGGGCTGATCAGCGCGTCGAGCTCGCTGTCGATGAGAAGCTCGTCGGGTGCCTTGTCGGAATCCACGGCGCGGATCGAATAGCGTTTCGGCAGCTCGATCTCCATTCGGCTCCGGCGCGCCCAGGTCAGCCAGTCGATTTTCTCCAGCGCTACGCCGTATTCGTGCTGGAGAATTCCCCGCACCCAAACCGTCGCGGTCTGCTGGAATTCGGAAACGCCGACGCGCTTTCCCATCAGATCGCGCGGCTCCCGTATGCCGCTGTCAACGTTGATAAAAATGTACGAGTGCCGAAACGCCCGGGCGGGAAAAACCGGTATCGCGATTAAAGGTTTGCCGATGGTCTTGCCGATGAGATAAGACGACAGCGCGATCTCGGAAGCGTCGAAGTCGTAGTAGTTGAGCATCCGCGTCCAGATTTCGTTGTGGGGCAGGGTGAGCCAATTGAGTTCGAGGCCTTCGGGCCGGATCGTGCCGTCGATCAAAGGATGGGTGCGGTCGTAATCGCCGCAAGCAATCGTCAACAGTCGCCGCATGGATTCTGATCCTTTCAATGATGCCCGAGCAGGCGGTGGCAAGCATATCAAATTTACCGAGGCGGACGCAAAGAAGGCTCGCACCAGGCGTAAAATTTACGCCAGGAGCTTTCTCATCTCCGCCTTTTCCTCGCGCAAAAACTGGAGGAAGCTTTTCGCGGCCTGGGAAAGGAGCCGTCCCTTCCGTTGCACGATCCAGTGATCGATCGAGAGCCGGAATTCGGGAACTCTCAGGATCGAAATTTGCCTGAGCGCCAGCTCGTTCGCCAACCAGCGCCGCGCGATGCCGGTGACTCCGAGCCCCTCCGCGACGGCGACCTTGATCGCTTCGTGGCTGGCGAGCTCCATGGCGACGGTGATCGAGAGCCCCCTGGTTGAAAAGTACGAGCGCACGAGCTCTGCTCCGGTGGATTCCGGCTCGCGCAAAACGAACGGCTCCCGCGCGAGTTCTCTCAAGCCGACCTTCCGTTTAGCCGCCAGCCGATGCCGTCCCGGCGCGGCGATCACCATGTCGGAGGTGGCGTAGCGCTCGCCCGCGAGCCCTCGGCCCTTGGGTTCGCGGCTGAACACGCCGACCTCGATCACGTCTTCCTGCAGCAACTGCTCGATATGGGCGGACACGCCGAAATTCATGTAGATTTCGAGCTTGGGATAGCGAAGCTTGAACATGCTGAGCGCCTTGGGAAGCAGGTACGTTCCCGGCAGCCCCGCGCCGCCG
Organism: uncultured Syntrophobacteraceae bacterium; assembly: GCA_964404195.1. Classification (GTDB taxonomy): domain Bacteria; phylum Desulfobacterota; class Binatia; order UBA9968; family UBA9968; genus JAJPJQ01. The sequence goes on along the minus strand of CAYOJC010000043.1, from coordinate 15,277 downwards.
ACGGCCAACCGACCGCGCCCCATGCCGAGAACCTCCTGCACATCCTGCCGCGCCGTATCCAGGCTCGTGAGCACGCGCTGCGCATGCTCCTTCAGGCGGTGGCCCGCCTCCGTCAGCTCGACGCGCCTTCCACGCCGCTCGAAAAGGCTCGTGCCGCACCATTGCTCGAGATACCGGATATGAAGCGAGATGGAAGGTTGGCTGATGTGGAGAGCCTCCGCGGCGCGCGAGAAATTCCTCAGCCGCGCGCACTCTAAAAACACTTTAAATCGGTACGTATCCATGCACGTCTTCGATGTCCGATCGTCGCCGCAAACTATCTAGAATGTTCATAAGCAGATCAGAAACTTTTATTGGACAACCCGGACCATTCATAGTAACCCACAAGGCGAACGAAATGAAAACTCTTCTCGCATCGTTCTTCCTCGCCCTTTGCTCGTTGTCACTGGCCGTCGCGCCCCTCCAGGCCCAAAAAGCGCGCGTCACGATCGCGCTTCAAGGCTCTCCCGATATGCTTCCGACTCTGGTCGCGGTTCATTCGGGACATTTTGCCCGCGAGGGCATCGAGGCGACGCCGGTGGTTTTCCGCAGCGGGGTTCAGTTGATGCAATCGGTCGTCGGCGGCGACGCCCAGGTCGGCATCTGCTCCGCCCCCGAGCCGATTCAGGCGATCGGCGCCGGAGCGAAAGTGAGAGTCCCCTGGGGAAATTCCAATCTCATGCCTTTCGCGGTGATGTCGCGCGCTGAAATCCGCACCGTTCAGGACCTCAAGGGAAAGAAGATCGCCGTCAGCAGCCTGGGCTCCCTCACTGACTTCCTCACGCGTTACGTTCTCAAGAACAAAGGGCTCGACCCGTCGCAGTTCAGCCTGCTTTCGATCGGCGGCGTGTCCACGCGTTTCGCCGCGCTCCTGTCCGGCTCGGTGGACGCAAGCCTGATCAGCGCGGCCTATTTTTCCCGCGCCAAGGATGCGGGACTGAATATTCTTTTTTATCTGTCCGAAGTGATCCCGGAGTGGCCCCTTTCTCTCATTTGCGTCCGTGAAGAGATGCTCGGCCAGCGGGAGGGCGATTTCCGGAATTTCCTGCGGGCTTACCGCCAGGGGGTCGCCACGGCGAAAAAAAATCCGGAGGCGGGAATTCGCGCGCTCCGTTTGGGCCTCCGATTCGACGAGCGAACCGCCACCGAAGGCTATAACGCTTACGTGAAATCAATTCCGGATGACGGGCACATTGCCGAAAAGGGTTTGGAACTGGTCGTCGAGCAGATGGTGGAGTCCGGCACGCTGAAGAGAAAACTCGCGATGTCCGAGATCATCGACTATCGGTACCAAAACGAAGCGCAGAGGCGCTAGAGCGGCGGTCATGAGCGCTGATCCGAGAAAGTCCCAAGCGCGCGCAACGGTCGATCTTCTGATCATCGGCGCCGATTGGCTCGTCACGATGGATGAGGAGCGCCGAATGATCCGTGACGGCGCGGTGGCCGTTGATAAAGACCGGATCGTGGCAGTCGGAGGCAGCGCGGATCTGCAGGCGCGTTACGAGCCGCGCCGGACTTTCCCGGCTCGAGGAAAAGTTGTGCTTCCCGGTCTGATCAACACGCATCTCCACCACACGCAGCAGCTCGCGCGCGGGCTCGCCGACGAATGCGGCATCGAACGTTGGCTGGTCGAACGCATCTATCCCTATGAATCGGTCATGACCGCGGAAGAAGCCAGAGTGAGCGCGCTGGCCGGCCATCTGGACATGATCAAAAACGGAACCAGCACTTACATCGACCCGGGAGGCTACTTTCCGGACGAAACCGCCAAAGTTACCGGAGAGAGCGGGCTCAGGGGAATCATCACCCGCTCTACTCTGGACATTCACAGCTCCACCTTTGGACCGATCCCCAAGACACTGACGAGCGAAGACACCGATCAGGCACTCAAGGAAGGTGAAGAGATCGTCAAGCGCTGGCACAACGCTTTCGCGGGACGCCTGCGCGCATGGTTCGGGCTCCGCAGCATGCGCAACTGCTCGGATAATCTCTGCCGCGGCGTCAAGAAGCTCGCAGACCAATACGGCGTCGGCATCGAAGCGCACGTGTTGGGGAGTCACGGCAACCTCTGGGCCAGCATATCCCGCTTCGGCCGGACGGACATCGAGCGGCTCAAGCACCTCGGTGTCCTCGGCCCTAATTGGCTGATGATCCATATGGGCTGGCTGTCGCCCCGCGAGGTCCACTACCTGCGCGAGTACGACGTGAAGGTGGCGCAGTGCCCCGCGGCGAGCATGCACGGCTCCTCGGGGAGAAGCTACCACGGCGCGTTCGTGGAAATGCTGCAGCTCGGTGTCTGCGTGGCGCTCGGCACGGACTCGGCCCCCGAGGGGAACTTCAACGATATGGTCCGCAACATGTACCTGGCATCGTGCACGGCCAAGGACCAGCATCTCGACGCGCTGCTCATGCCCGCCGAGACGGTTCTCGAGATGGCAACGAGAAACGGAGCCCGAGCCGCGCTTTGGGAGAACGAGATCGGCTCGTTGGAAGCGGGAAAAAAGGCCGACATCGTTTTGTTCGACGCCGAGCGGCCCGAGTGGCAGCCGCTGCACGATCCGGTGTCCACATTGGTTTACAGCGCCACCGGCGCGAGCGCCGATACTTTGATCGTCGATGGAAAAGTGGTGATGGAAAACCGCCGCGTCTTGACGATGGACGAAAAGGCGGTCTTGAGCGCAAGCCAGAGCGCCGCGGAAGATATCGCGCGCCGCTCCGGCGTAGATAAGCTGGCGCAGCCGCGCTGGCCGGTGCTCTGAGGAAACGCATGTCCCGCCTGATTATTGCGCACGCAGATTGGCTGGTGACGGTGGATGCCGGGCGGCGCATCATTCGCGACGGCGCGCTGGCGATCGAGAACGACCGGATCGTCTCCGTGGGCAAGAGCGACGAGATTCTTGCCGCGCATCAGGCCGACCGGGTGATTTCGGCGCGGGGCAAGCTCGTTCTTCCGGGCTTCGTCAATTCCCACGCCCATAACACGCAGCAGCTCGCGCGCGGTCTTGCCAACGATTGCTATATTCAAGAATGGCTTTACGCCCGGGTTTATCCCTTCGAGTCTCAGCTCAGTCCGGACGAGGCGCTCTTGAGCTCGCTTCTCTGCCAGTTGGAAATGATCAAAACCGGAACCACCTGTTTCATCGATCCGGGCAATCATTTTCCCGATGAGGTGGCCAAGGCCGCTACACAGAGCGGCATGAGGGGATTGCTCACGCGCGCGACGATGGACATTCACAGCAATCCCCGAGGCGACCTGCCGCGCGACCGCTTTCGCGAGAGCACCGACGAGGCGCTGGCGCGGCTCGCCGACGTCATCGCGCGCTGGCATGGGAAGGCCGACGGGCGTATCCGCGTTTCGTCCAGCGTGCGCAATCTTTATGGCTCCTCGGACCGCTTGATCGTCGAAGCGAAGGCACTGGCGAAGCGGCACGACCTCGCCATCCAGGCGCACGCCGCCGGCAACCACAGCGGACAGGTGGCGAGTCTCGCGCGCCACGGCTGCCGCGACATCGAGCGCCTCGACCGATTGGGCGTCCTCGACGAGCGCTGGCTGCTCATTCACATGAACTGGCTCTCGCCCCGGGAGCTCGATCTCCTGGCGGCCAGCGGCGCCAAGATCGCGCACTGTCCCGGCGCGGGGCTCAAAGGCGGATGGGGCACGTTCTCTCACGGGCGCTTCCCGGAAATGCTCGCGCGCGGAATTTGCCTGGGTCTCGGAACTGACAGCGGCCCGTCGGGAAACTTCATGGATTTGACGCGCGCCATGTACCTCGCGGCCTGTGGATTCAAAGATTCCCGGATGCAGGCCGCCGTCGTGTCGCCCGAAGACACGGTGGAAATGGCGACCATCAACGGCGCCAAGGCGGCTCTTTGGGACGACAGCATCGGCTCTCTGGAAAAGGGCAAGAAAGCGGACCTGTCCCTCTGGGACCTCGATCGAGCGGAGTGGCGCCCGGTGATCAATCCGATCGGCAACCTGGTTTATTCTGCCGACGGCAGCAGCGTGGACACCGTCATCGTCGACGGAAAGATTTTGCTCGAGGGCGGAGTTGCGAAAACTCTCGATGAAAAAGCCCTGCTCCGCGAAGCCACCCCGACGGCCCGGCGAGTGGCCGAGCGCGCTGGTGTTCTCCATTACGGAAACCCCCGCTGGCCCGTCCAGTAAGCTGCCGGTCTCGCAGCGACAACGTCGCGGCAACAAGATCACCTCGGATACAAAAGGACGGTTGTGAAAAGAATAGCAGCCGTGACATTCGCGCTTCTCATTTTGCTGGCGGTCCCGGCCGGCTCGGTCGACGCCGCGAAAAAATTTCGCGCCGCCAGCGGCGGTTTCGGCACCTCGATCCACGCGGTTCTCTGGGCGGCCTATCACAAAAACATCTTTCAGAAATACGGGCTCGATGCGGAAGGGTGAGATCAAACGGAGCGGATTCCTGGAAAAAACCAAGCCGTAGCGAAGTTCGATTAAACCCCGTTATAAGCAGATCAAGTAATTGTATTGGACTTCCGTCGGGATTTTCAGTAGCAGTTAGACTTTTCGTTCAGCCACAAAAGGAGGCGAAGAGCATGCTGGTGATCGATTTGGATTCCCATTCCCGTCCGAGACGCGAAGATTATGTGATCGACCCCGAATACGAGCACTTGCGCCCGCGCTCGTACACGGACTCCAAAGGAAACGTCCGGCGGATCTTCAACAACAAAATTATCAGCGTGCTCACGGCCGGAGAGCGTGAGATCTCCGACAAGGAGGGAAAGTCGAAATGGCACGCCGCGGAATATGACGCCGCGGTGAGATACGAGCAGGTCAAGGAGGCCGGCATCGATTTCCAGTTCGTCTCCGCCGGCACGGTGGGGATGTTCAACTATATCGACGCGAAGCCTGGCGCCGCTTTCATTCGCGCGTCGAACAATTTTATCTATAACAGGTTCATGAAGCCTTACCCCAAAATGTTCACGGGCGCGCCCCAGCTCCCGCTGCAGGATATTCCGGAAGCGATGAAGGAGCTGGAGAGATGCGTCAAAGATCTCGGGATGCTTACTTTTCTTATGCCGACCAACTGGAACGGCATCGACATTTCGGACCCGCACTGGTGGAACTTTTACGATAAAGTGCAGGAGCTCGGCATCCGAGGCGTCATCGTCCACATCGGCAGCTTCGCCGGCCCGTGGGTCGGGAAGGAGAGGCTCTCGGTCCTGGGGTCCGACGGCACCGCCGGAAGACGCATCGTTTCGCAACCGTTCGAATACTGCACGAACATCGTCAATCTCATATTCGGCGGGCTCCTGGATTCGTTCCCCGAGCTCAACTTCGCTTTTTTGGAAGCCGGGGCGGAATTCGCGATCAATTTAAAGCACCGGATCCGGGAAAACGTGGAGCAGATCGGCTATCTGCAGGACATGCTCACCGGTCCTATCGATAAATATTTCGATCGTTTTTACTTCGTCGTGGACGACTTGCTGTTGGAAGAAAAAGGCAAAAGACTGAACCGCGCGATCGAAGAGCTGGGCGCGGACCGTTTGTTCTTCGGATCGGATTATCCCCACGACGACGGCCATCTGGATACCGCGGCCAAAGTCAACGCGCTCGACAGCATCCCGCCGCAGACGAAACAGAAAATCCTGGGAGGCAACACACTTGCGTTTATGGGAGGCCGGCTGGCGCTCTAAGCGCGGATTTGCAGGAGGGCTCTATGGCAGGAGAAGTATTCGACGATCTCCGGCAGTATATCGAAGCCGCAAAAAAAATGAGCGACTGGAAAGAGATCCGGGGCGCAGACTGGAACCTCGAAATCGGCGCCTTGATCGAGGCCACGGCCGAGCTGATTCCCCAGCCGCCGATGCTTATCTTCGACGACATCAAGGGCTATCCCGCGGGATATCGCATTCTGAGCCTTCCGTATGCCAACTATAAGCGCGTCGCGCTGGCCTTGGGGCTGCCCTACGAGAAGAGCAAGCTCGAGCTCGTGCGGCTCGCGTCGCGCAAGATTCGCTCGGCCAAACCGATTCCGCCGCAGGAGGTGAGCCGCGCGCCGGTTGCCGAGAACGTCATGACCGGCGCTCAGGTGAACCTGCTCAAGTTTCCCGTGCTGCGGAGCCATGAAACCGACGGCGGCCGCTACATCGGCACGGGCGATGTTATCATCAACGCCGACCCCGACAGCGGCTTCGTCAACATGGGTACCTATCGCATGCAGGTGCACGAGCCCAATCTCTTGGGATTGTGGATGAGCCCCGGCCAGCAAGGGCGGCAGATCTGCATGAAGTATTGGGAGAGGGGACAGAGCTGCCCCATCGTCGCCACCTTCGGGCAGGACCCGCTCACCTTCATGGCATCGATGACGAAGTTTCCATGGCAAACCTCCGAGCTGGACGTTTTGGGCGGGCTGAGAGGGAGGCCGCTCGAGGTTTTCAGAGGTCCGATGACCGGACTTCCGATTCCCGCCCACGCGGAAATCGCCATCGAAGGCTACGTCCCGCCGCCCAAGGAAATGGCGCGCGACGAAGGGCCTTTCGGCGAGTGGACCGGTTATTACTCCGGCGGAACCATCGGGACCGGTGAGCCCCAGCCCGTCGTCAACGTCAAGGCGATCTATCATCGCAACGATCCGATCCTCGACGATGAGGCGCCTTTGTGGCCCGGCGCGGTGCGGTTTGATCTCAACCTGCGCGCGGGTCTTTTGTGGGACCAGATGGAAAGCGCCGGCATCCAAGACATCGTCGGCGTCTATGGGCTGTCGAATTACCTCTACGCGGTCTCGATCCGCCAGCGCTACGCGGGCCACGCGCGGCAGGCGGCGCATGCCGTCATCGCCTGCTCCGCAGCCGCGCGCCACGGCCGCTACATCGTCGTCGTCGACGAGGACATCGATCCGACGAACTTGAAGGAAGTTCTCTGGGCGATGATGACGCGCGTCGACCCCAACACCGATATCGAGACGATCGACGGCTGCTGGAGCACGCCGCTCGATCCGCGCATGCCGCCGGAAAAGCGCGCGGCAAAGGATCACAGCAACAGCCGCGCCATTTTTTATGCGGTCCGTCCCTTCAGCTGGCGCGATAAGTTCCCAAAGGTCTCCAGGGCAAGCAAGGAATTGTTCGACAAAGTGGTTAAGCAATACAGCGACGTTCTTCCTTTTCCGTCGCGCTGAAGAGGATCGGTCGAGCGGAATGAGAGTTATGGATCGGAACAGGATACTCGGCGTGGTCGTTCGCTGGGGATTTATTTTCCTCTCGGCGGCGGTTTCCGTTGCCGGTGGAGCTCGCTCGGTCTCGGCCGAGCGCATAAGAATCGCCTACAGCGCGATCAGCGGCGTCCAGCTGCCTCTCTGGGTGGCGAAAGACAAAGGCCTGTTCAAAAAATACGGGCTCGACGTCGATTTCCTCTACATCGGCGGCGGCTCGGTGGTCGTACAGGCGATGCTCGGCGGCGAGGTCCAACTGGCCCGCGCCTCGGCGCCGGGGATCGTGCAGGCCTCGCTTCGCGGCGCGGAGCTCGTGATGATCGCCAATACCGTCAACACGCTCGTCTATTCTGTGATGACGCGGCCGGACGTGAAGGGTCCGGAAGATCTGCGGGGAAAGACGCTGGGCGTTACGCGTCTGGGCGGCGGCACGGATTACGTCGTCGGCATGCTGCTCAAGAAATGGGGCTTTCAACGCGGCAAAGACGCGAAGGTATTCCAAACCGGCGGCATGCCGCAGCTATTGACCGCGCTCAAGACCGGCATCGTCGACGCGGGAGTGATCTCGCCGCCGAGCAACCTCGAAGGACTCAAACTCGGTCTCAAGGAAATGGTCGACGTTTCCGACCTAGGCCTTGTTTTTGTGAACTCTCCCTTGAGTACGACGCGCTCATATATTAAAAATCATCGTGACATAGCTCTGAGAGCGTTGCGCGCGTATTGCGAAGGCATTCAGCAGGTGCGGAACGACCGAGAGGGCGCGATCAAAATTCTGGCGCGCAACGCCAGAATCGAAGATCCGGAAATCCTCCAGGAAGTCTACCGCATTTACGGATCGAAGCATCTGGAAAAAGTGCCGTACGTCAAGCTCGAAGGGCTGGACGAAGTTCTCCAGACGATGGGGAAAGAAGCGTCCGGCGCGAAGCCGGCCGACTTCGTCGACAACAGCCTCGTCCGGCAGCTCGAGCAGGAAGGATTTTTCCGCAAGCTCTTTCCCGAGCTGAAGTAGAAAATGCCCTACTACAAGAACCTACAGGAATATATCGTAGCGCTGGAGCGCGCGGGACTGCTCTATCGCGTCAAGCGGCCGATCGATAAGGACACGGAGATGCACCCGCTCGTCCGCTGGCAGTTCCGCGGCCTCGGCGAAGCGGAGCGGCGGGCGTTCCTCTTCGAAAACATCCACGACGCCAAAGGTAGGAAGTACGATATCCCGGTTCTCATCGGCGGGCTGGCGGCGTCGCAGAAAATTTACGCCCTGGGCCTCATGTGCAAAGAGGACGAGGTCGAAGAGATCTGGTCGCGTGCGCTGGAGAAACCGATCGAGCCGGTCCTCGTCAAAACGGGGGAGGTCCAGGACGTCGTTTATGTAGGCGAGGATCTCGTGCGCGCCGGCGGCCTCTATAAACTGCCCATCCCGATTTCCACGCCCGGCTTCGACAATGCGCCCTATTTCACCGCGGGCTGCTGGATAACCAAAGATCCCGAGACCGGCGTGAGGAACATGGGCGTCTACCGTGGGCAAATCAAAGGCGCGCTCAAGACCGGCATCATGTGGGGCAGCTTGAAGCACAGCGCGATCCATTGGGAGAAATGCAACAAAAAAGGAATCCCCCTGGACGCCGCGATCGTATTGGGCGGCCCGCCCGTAATCACCTACGCGGCGGTCACGCCGGTGCCGTTCGGCGTCGATGAGGTCGCGCTCGCCGGCGGTCTCGCGAGGGCTCCTCTCGAAGTCGTCCGGTGCAAGACCGTGGACCTCGAAGTGCCGGCCCACGCGGACATCGTGATCGAGGGAAAAATTCCTTCCGATTATCTCGAGCCCGACGGGCCTTTCGGCGAGGCGCACGGCTACGTGGATCCGGGTGATTTGAACGGCGTCTTCGAAGTCACCTGCATCACGCACAAGAAAAATCCCATCTATGTTTCCATGATCAGCCAGCTTACGCCGAGCGAGTCGAGCAAGATCAAGCAGTCTTCCTACGAAACCCTGGCGCTCAAACACCTGCAAAAAACCGTCGGGCCGTCCGTGGTCCGGGTGGCGATGTTCGAGGATCTCCTGAACCGTCAGGTCGCTGTCGTTCAAGTGGACAAGGCGAAAAAGGAGGACATCTGGCGCGCGCTCGAAGCGCTGTTGCCCTCGCGGATCATTCATAAAGTGATCGTCGCCGTCGATCCCGACGTCGACCCGCACGACGCGCAATCTCTTTTCTGGGCGATCGCCAACCGCTGCCAGCCGCACCGCGACATGAAAATCGTTCCCAACCGGCCGCTGCCTTGGAACCCGATCCGCTACGTCGCCGACGGCGAGCATTACGACGTGACCGATTCCACCTTGCTCGTGGACGCCACGTTGAAGGCCGAATTTCCGCCGGTGGCTCTGCCGGAGCGCAAGTACATGGAGCGGGCGAAAAAAATCTGGGAAGAGCTCGGTCTGCCGAAGCTCGACCCGCGGCCGCCGTGGCACGGCTACTCTCTCGGCTTATGGTCCGACGAGCTGGCGACGCAGGCGGAGAACGCGACGGCCGGCGAGCACGAGCGCAACGCCGAGTACAGCCGCTCCAAAGGGATCAAAGTTCCGAAGGGCGCCAAATTTGTCGAGCTCAAAGAAAAATTTCTTGCCAATGAGCTGAAAATTTTCCGCGAACGCTCCGGCGGCAAAGGAAAGGGATCGAAGAGTTGATGCGGAGGAATTTGCCATATCCGAAGCGCCGTTTCGGCGGAATCTCGTGGCTCGCGGCGTCGGCAGTTTTCCTGTCGCTGGTTTTTCCGACATCCGGCCGTAGCCAGGCGCTCAGCATGAACGTGAGCTACTCTTCGGAAAGTCCCGGCGCCTTGCCGGTGTGGATTGCAAAGGAGACCGGACTCTACGCCAAGAACGGATTGAACGTCGAGCTCGTTCGCGTCACCGGGAACGTGGCGGTGATGGCCGTCATCTCGGGAGATTTAAACATCGGCTTCATCGGCGGCTCCGCCGTCATCACCAGCAACCTCGGCGGCTCCGACGCGGTGATGGTCGCCGCGGGCCAAGTCTCCACGGATTATTCCCTGGTGGCCCACTCTTCGATCAAAGCCGTCGAACAGCTCAGAGGTAAACTCCTGGGCGTCGCCAGCCAGGTGGGCTCGGCCATGACCGCCACGGTCTACGCCCTGCAGAAGCACGGGCTCAGCCGCAACGACGTTACGTTGCTGGTCGTCGGCGGCACGCCCGAGCGACTCGCGGCGCTCCGGACGGGCCGCATCCAGGCGACGCTTTTGAGCCCGCCGACGAGTTTCGCCGCCGAGAGAGAGGGCTATAACCTCCTGGCCGACGTCACCGGCATGCCGCTCCCGTACAACAGCGTGGTTTCGACGCGCAGATTCGTGCGGCAGAATCCCGATATTGCGCGGCGATTCATCAAGGCCCATCTCGAGGCCGTGCACATGTTGAAGACCGACCGCGAGACCGGCATCAAGGTCCTGGCCAAATACCTCAGGCAAACCAAGGACCGGCCGCTGTTGGAAAAAAGCTACGATATCTCGACGGGCGACAACATTCTCCCGCGCAAGCAATATCCCACGCTTCCGGGCATCAAAACCGTGCTCGATTCTCTCGTCAAAACCCATCCCAAGGCGGCGACCGCCAAGCCCGAGGAGTTCATCGAGGTCGCATTCATCAAGGAATTCGACGAGAGCGGTTTTATCGACGCGCTGTATAAGAAGTAAGGAGTCATCGTGAAGTTTTTCAACTCGTTGTTAGCTGCATGTATTCTGCTCGCTTCCGTATTCCTCGACGTCGCGGCCGGCGCCGACAATGTGAAGATCTCCATTTCCAACGTGGAGGGCTCGTTTCTCTTCGGCGCCGTGGCCGAGCGCAAGGGATTTTTTACTCAGGAAGGCCTGAACGCCGAGCTCATCCGCATCGGCGGCAACATCATGGTCCCCGCCCTGGCCAACGGCGACATCGATTACACGCTAATGTTCGGCTCCGTCGTTCGCGCGACGTTGAGCGGCTTCCCGTTCAAGGTCGTCGCCAGCTTCGTCGATGCCCCGACCGGGGCGCTGGTGGGAAAGGCCGGCCTGACGCCGCAGAACCTCAAGGGAAAAACCATCGCGGTCAGCTCCTTCGGAGCCGGCGCTCACGTAACGGCGGTTTTGACCGTCCAACATCTCAACATCAACCCTAACGAGGTCAAGTTCGTCGCCGCCGGCGGAGACTCGAACCGATTGGCCACGCTGCAGAACGGTCTCGTCGACGCCGCGCTGCTCAATCCCGCGGCGGCGGCCAGAGCGGAGAAACTCGGCTTTCGCGTGATCGCTAAGTCCTACGACCTCTTCACCTTTCCTTATGCCGGCCTGGGCACGACCAGCAAGAAGCTGGCGGAGAAACCCGCCGAGGTCAAGCGGGTGCTCAAAGCCTTGATCAAGGGCAGCCGCTTTATGAGGGAAAGGGAAAATCGGGACGAAACGATCCAGGTCTTGAGCCAATGGGCCAGAATCGACCGACAGAGCGCGGCCGACTACTACGACGCGACGTGGAAAAGCTCCAGCGCCGACGGGACTATTCCCGAAAAAGGGCTTCGCCTCGTCCTCGAAGACGCCAAGAGCGCGATGAAAATCGACCGGGACATAGCGCCTGCGGAGGTGGCCGCCGATCCTCAGCTCCTCCGGGAGGCGCAGAAGGAACTCAAGCTCAAAGTGAAATAAACGCAACGCAAGCGCGCCGGCGATCGGTTGCATTTTCAGCGTTGCGGAAGAAAGCGTTCTCTCTTGATCGAGTCATTTGCCCTACATCAGCCCGACTCTTTGTCCGGCGCCCTGGCTCTTCTCGCCGAGCACCCGGAGGAAACCCGAGTGCTCGCCGGCGGGAGCGAGCTCATTCTACTTTTCAAGATAGGCCTCGCCGCCGCCAAACACGTCGTCAATATAAAAAAAATTCCCGGCCTGGCGCGGCTGGAATACGACGCCGGCGCGAAGGCGCTCAAGATCGGTCCGCTGGTCACGCACCGCGCCCTGGAAAAATCGGCACTCGTGCGTGAGCATTTTCCGCTGATCGTCGAGATGGAAAAGCAGCTCGCGAACGTGCGCATCCGGAACGTTGGCACGCTCGCCGGAAATATCTCGTTCGCCGAGCCGCACGCCGATCCCGGCACGCTGCTTACGGCCTACGGTGCGAAAGTCAAAGTCAGGAGCATCGCGGGCGAGCGCGCGCTTTCGATGGGCGACTTTTTTGTCGATTATTATCAAACGGCGCTTAAAAGCGACGAGCTTGTGACCGAAATTGAGATCCCGAAGCCGGCGGAAAACTGTGACGGGGTCTATCTTCGTTACTGCCCCGGCGAGCGGCCCATGGTCGGCGTCGCAGCTTTTTTAGAATGGAAAAACGGCACCTGCGCGAACGCGCGCGTGGCGCTCGGCTGCGTCGGGCCGACGCCGATCCGAGCGACCGAGGTGGAGCAATTGCTCGCGGGCAAAGCGCGCGCGGAAATTCTCGCCGAGGCCGAGCGACTCGGCGAGAAAGCCGCGGACATGAGCCAGCCTCTGGAAGATGTTTGGGGCTCGGTCGAGTACAAGCGGCAGATCGTCAAGACTCTCGTCGCCCGCGGTCTCGCTAAATTATGCGGAGAACGCCGAAACCATGCCTGAGACTTCGATCCCGCTAAAATTCCGTCTCAACGGCCAGGAGTGCAGGGCCGAGGCCGCGCCGAGCGATCTCTTGATCGATTTTCTCCGCGATCGGCTGAACCTTACCGGCACGAAGAGGTCCTGCGACATCGAGATCTGCGGCGCCTGTACGGTCCTGCTCGACGGCAAGGCGGTCAGCTCGTGCTCGGTCTTTGCTTTCGAGGTCGACGGCAAAGAGCTTCTCACGATCGAAGGGCTCGCCGGCACGGACGGGCTGCATCCACTGCAGCGGGCGTTCATCGAATGCGGCGGCTTTCAGTGCGGTTTTTGCACGCCCGGCATGATCATGCTGGCCAAATCGCTGCTGGATGAAAATCCCGATCCGACCGAAAACGAAATCCGCGACTACATGGACGCCAACATCTGCCGCTGCACCGGCTATCAGATGATCATCGAATCGATTCAACGCGCGGCGGAACTGATAAAGTCGAGGTAAGCTTAACGTGGGCGTAGCAGTCGGACAAAGCGTGCCGCGCATCGACGGCGCCGATAAAGTGACCGGTCGAGCCGTCTATGCGAGCGATGTGAAGCTCGCGGGAATGCTCCACGCCAAGATCCTTCGTAGCCCCGTCGCGCACGCGCGCATCCGCCGCATCGACGCGACGCGGGCCGCTTCTCTGCCCGGCGTCGTCGCCGTTCTCACCAAAGACAACCTGAGCGTCGCCTCGCCCTTTTACGGTGCCTACATCAAAGACCAGCCGATCGTCGCTCTGGAAAAGGTCCGCTACGTCGGCGATATCGTCGCCGCAGTCGCTGCGACGGACGAAAAGATCGCGGAGAAAGCCCTGCGCGAGATCGACGTCGACTACGAGGAATTGCCCGCGCTGTTCGAAGTCGAGGACGCGCTCGTGGCCGGCGCCACCGTCATTCACGACGAGAATCCGGCGCGGAAAGACCCGAAATACGGCTACGGCGCGAGTCTCACCCGGCACGACTCGACCAACATTTTTTATCACTTTCACTACGAACGCGGCGACGTCGACCAGGGCTTCCGCGAGGCCGATCGGGTTTTCGAAGAAACTTATTATCTCTCCGGCGCGCAACATTATCCGATGGAATCGCACGTATGCGTCGCCGATTTTCAGGGCGACCAGATCACGGTCTGGAGCGGCACCCAGACGCCGTTTCCGCTGCGCCAGGAGATCGCGCGTATGTTCGGCCTGCCATTCAGCCGCGTGCGCGTGATCGTCCCTTACGTCGGAGGCGGCTACGGCGCCAAAAGCGGCGTCAAATACGAAGCGCTTGCCGTCACGCTCTCGCAGCTCGCCAAAAAACCGGTGCGGGTGAACCTCACCGCCGAAGAGACGTTCAAGACGCTGTGCGATCCGAGCGCCAGGGTCACGATCAAAACGGGCGTGAAAAAGGACGGGTCTTTCGTCGCGCGCCGGTGCGAGGTCTACTTCAACGGCGGCGCCTACGCGAATTCCGGGCCCACGGTGACGGAGCGCGCAGGCTACCGCGCGCACGGGCCCTACAATATTCCGCACGTCAAAACCGACGCCTATTGCGTTTACACCAATACCGTTCCCGGCGGAGCGTTTCGCGGCTTCGGCGGCCCGCAAGTTTCGTTCGCGTATGAATCGCAACTCGACACGATCGCTCATGGCCTGAACATTGACCCCGTCGAGCTCCGATTGAAAAACCTGCTCGACAAAGGCGATTTATATACCGTCGGGAACATCCCGATCGATTGCGATTTGAAGGGCGAATTGAAGCAGCTGGCGCGGGCGATCGGTTGGGGCGAAAAACCGCTGGCGCCGAAAATACCCGGCGTCAAACGGGGCAAGGGTATCGCCTGCGCGGTCAAGGACGGCGGCGGCGTGAACAAAGAGGCGAACGCGCTGGTGCAGATCCTGATCGACGGCAGCGTGACGCTCTTTACCGGCTCGGTCGAGATCGGACAGGGCGTGCGCACGGCGCTCATGCAGGTCGTGGCCGAAGAACTCTCGACTCCGCCGGCGCGGATTCAAGTAGCCCCGCTCGATTCCCACACCACGCCTTTCGACCGAGGCACGCATGCGAGCAGCGCGATTACCGTGATGGGCCAGGCGGTTCAGGCCGCCGCCCGCGACGCGCGCGAAAAACTTCTTGCCGCGGCTTCCGGGGTTTTGGGCGTTCCGGCTTCCGCGTTGCAGTTGAAGGACGGGCAAATCGTCGCCGGCGAAAACCGCGCGCCGCTTGCCGACGTGATGCGCCGCCATTTCGGCGACCTCGAGGGCGAGATTATCGGCCGCGGCCGCTTTAAGGTCGAGCGCAGGGACGACGCGCCTTTAGGCTACCCGGCGACGTTTTGGGAAAACGGCCTTGCCGCCGCGGAAGTCGAAGTGGACTAGGAGACGGGCGAGATCAAGATCATCCATTACGTTTCTTTGACTGACGCGGGCAGGATGATC
>CAYOJC010000042.1:0-40014 GCA_964404195.1 uncultured Syntrophobacteraceae bacterium | reverse complement strand
CTTAAAGGGAGACGTGTTTACCAAGGACGTGATCGAGACCTGGATCGAGTACAAGAGGAAGAAGGAAGTCGATGCGATCCGCCTCCGCCCCCATCCGTATGAGTTCGCTCTCTACTATGACATTTGAGGAAGCGAGAAAGAAGAAAGGCATCGAGCCGGCACATGAAAAAGAGAAGGGTGTTGGTGATAGACGACCATCTCCCTTCCAGGGCCTTCCTGGTCAAGGCTTTGAACGAGAAAGGGTTTGGAGTCGTCGGTGAGGGCGCCAGCGGCAAAGGCGCGCTTAAACTCGCGCAGGCGACCGCTCCCGATGCCATCCTTATGTCCGTGGGGCTGCCCGATATCGATGGCATCCGCGCCGCGCAAAACATCATGGAGGAAAATCCGCTTCCCATAGTTCTGCTCACGAGTCATTTCGACACGGAGACCATCGAGAGGGCCAAAGAAGCAGGCGTGATGGCGTATCTGCTCAAGCCTCTCAGAGAAGAGGAGCTTCTTCCCGTCACCGAGCTCGCGATTTCGCGCTTTGAGGAATTTATTTCCCTCAGAAGAGAGAATGAGGACCTTAAAAAAACTTTGGAGGCGCGCAAGGCGATCGAGCGGGCGAAGGGCGTGCTGATGAAAAATCAAGGACTGTCTGAGGCCGAGGCCTTTTCTCTTATTCAGAAAAAGAGCATGGATCTGCGCAAACCCATGGCCGAGATTGCCCGAGCGATCATCCTAGCGGAGGAGATAACGAGAGAGAGAGGAGGGCCTGACCAATGACCTTAAATTTTTCATCCTATTTTCAAATGAGATTCGATTTCGTTCACCATTCTCAGCGCCGCCTTGGCGGCTAAAAGGCTTGTTTTGGGGTTATCCGGAAAGGTTTTATTCTCGAACGTGAATTGGTAATTCCCGGCCTTAGATTTCGCGGTGATCCTGTGGGTGTTTTCTTGTGCCGATGGGTCCGAGATGATCCTCACTTTAGTTTTTCTGAACCCCATACCTGCTAATGCTAGGGTGCCTGCAACGTTGATGTTCATAGGGAATTTGTTAACTGCCTCTCCGGCATTCCCTTCGAACAATAAAGTTTCTTCCTTGTCGTCTCTGCCAAAGGATTTTGGATTCTTTCTTGTTTCTAAAACGATCTCTTCTAAATCCTTTCTTATCGACTTGATGACATCCAGGCCGCCAATGGCGCCAGAGCTGAGGTAAATTTTGTGCCTGTGCTTTTCTCCAGCATCCAGCAGTCTCTTAAAAAGCTTTTCGTTCTGTAGCGCTCCCACTGACAAGATTAAAACATCCGCAAATCGTAGAGCTTCAGGAAGACATTCAACTGCGGTTTGGCTTGCAGCTTCAATGACCAGGTTGACATTACCTTGGGGTCTCGTCACGAAGTTCGCCTTTAGCCTGAATTCCTTGATTTTTTGTCGCGCTTTTTTCTCATCGAGATCACAGACCCAGACAAGCCTATCCCTTAGGCTTTTTGCCAGATAGCTTCCGATGCTTCCTATTCCAATCAAGCCAACTTTTAGCCTGCGATAGTTCGACATGATCTCAAAGGTTATCCTACGATTGGGCAAAGCCAGCTAATTCCGTGGGGCCTATACGATGCTGAGCATGCGCTCAATCGGAAGGCGCGCGCGGGCGGCGAGTTCGGGATCAACCGTGATCTCGTGGACCAGATCCCGGAGAGAGACATAGAGCTTCCGAAGCGTGTTTTGCTTCATATAGGCACAAACCGCATCGAGGTTGGCCGGGACCAGCGTTTTCTCCGGCGCCGCCTTGGACATCGGATAGAGATTTCCTACTTCCGTCGCCATGATGATGACTTTTTGCGGCGTCTCTCTAACGAATTTCACCATACCTTGAGTGGAACGAAACTGCATCATCTCCTCAGGGACCGTCCCTTGAGCCACCTGCCGCATACAGGCACTCGTGCAGCCGCACTCTGGATGAATCACCACGGCGGCATCAGGGTAAAGTCGTCTCTGCTTTTCCACGTGGTACGGTCGGATTCGCTCATGCACGTGACACGCCCCCATCATCAGCCACAGGCGATCCAGGGAAATGCCCTTTTTAGCGAGCAACTTCGCCGCATAAAAACCTAGGTAAACGTCAGGGAGAAAAAGAATGGGTTGATGGGGATCGGTGTGCGCTATTACATAGAGGATGACTTTTGCGGCGTTCGCTGAGGTGCAACAGTAATCGCTCTCAGCCTTTACGTCGAGGTAGGTGTTGACATAGCTGATAACAATTCCATCGGGATGCGCGCGCTTCCACTGGCGGATTTTTCCCACATCTGCATGAGCTGCGAGCGAACAGAGGGCCCCGAGATCCGGTGCCAGGACCCTCTGGTGAGGCTTTTTCATAATGGCAAGGATCTGATTCATGAACAGGACCGCGGCTTCGAGGAGAATGTCTGCGTCTGACTCTGTGCCTCGTTGGGCAAGATACAACGAGTCACCCACCACATCGGCTACATCCTGGACGTCCTTGGGCATGTAGTTGTGGGCCAGGATGAAGGCGTTGCGTTCTCTCTTTAGCCGAGCGATTTCGCCGTGTAGCCATCGACGTTCGTCTTCCGGTATGTTTTCCGGATGGGCTTCTGCAGGAATCGCCGGGACCTCGATAGGAGGGCTTAGGTCTACCTCATCCATCGTGGCAATCGCCTCGCGCGCGGGGAGAATATCGCCCGACACTGCCTCGCTCATGTTTGCTCCCTTCCTCTGGTTCTGCTACTTAGCGTAAGTTTTACACAAAGCGATCCTAATGGCAAACCCCATCCCGCTCAAGAATTTCTAGTGGAGTCGTTCCGTGACCGCTTAGCCGGTTCCGTCCAAGAGTAAGGGAATGCCTATTCTTTATTCAAGGACGTGACTAATGAGTGGGCATTTCCCGGTATCGTGCAGCGGGGAACCTCTAAAAAAATCATGTGATTTTAGAGGAAAGAGTTATGGCATAGAGATTGCTTAGATAATTTCACGAAGGCAAGGCGGCCTTCGAGCAAGGGCAAAGGCGCTCACCGGAATTTGGTGCAGCGCCTTTGTTTTTTGGGGCTGCCTTCTTTGTAGCCTCCTTGCGAAGGGTGGGGGAGGGGCCTAATCCGGAAATCTACGGCTGGGCCCCGTCAAAAGAGAGGGCATAAGATGAGCTAGAGAAGCTAGTTCAGAGAATAGCGAGTCCGGTTGCAGCGCTGCGGCGGCAAGCAGGCAAAGGCGCCTAGTTCTCACGGGGGATTAGGCGCTTTCGCTTTTTTTGGGAAAGGTCATGAACAAGATCGAGGAGTACAAGAGAGAAAAAGACGGCCTGGATGTTCTCCACGACATCCCCCGCTATGCCCAGGAGGGATGGGAGGCGATCACCGAAGGCGATCGAGAAAGACTCAAGTGGACAGGCGTCTTTTTCCGCCGCCAGACTCCCGGCCACTTTATGATGCGCATCCGCATGCCCAACGGGATCAGCACCGCCGCGCAGTTTCGTACGCTCGCAGAGATCAGCAGAGAGTTCGGCAAGGGATTTGCCGACATCACCACGAGACAGCAAATGCAACTCCGCTGGTTCGGCATCGAAGACGTGCCGGAGATCTGGAAGCGGCTTGAGGCAGTGGGCTTGGTCTCCTTGCAGACCGGCATGGACAACATCCGCAACGTCGTCGGTTGTCCCGTCGCCGGCCTTACCCCAAACGAGCTGTTTGATGCTTCCCCGGTGGTCCGCGAGTTCACCACAATGTTTGTGGGCAACAAGGCCTTTACCAACCTGCCGCGGAAATTCAACGTGACCATCACGGCCTGCAAAGAGAACTGCACGCATGCGGAGTCGCAGGACATCGCGCTGACGCCGGCCATGAAAGAAATCGACGGCCTGGAGGTCAAGGGATTCAACGTCGCGGTTGGCGGTAAGATGGGCTCCGGCGGATATCGGATCGCCTCACCGTTGGATCTGTTCGTGCGCCCGGAAGAGGCGGCGGAGATTTGCAGCCACATCGTTTTGACCTTCCGTGATCACGGCTTTCGCGACTCGCGCACAAAAGCCCGTCTGGCATTCCTTGTCGATGCTTGGGGCGCGGAGAAGTTTCGCCGGGAGTTGGAGCGCCGCGCCGACCGTCCGCTGCCGCAGGCAGGAAAAGATGAGAGACTCAAAAAATATACAGATCACATCGGCATCTTGCGCCAAAAACAAACAAGTCTGAACTACGTGGGTCTGGCGGTTCCCGTGGGACGGATCACCACGGAGCAGCTTTTTGAGATCGCCCGCTTGTCGGAGCTTTACGGAAGTGGAGAGGTAAGAATTACCACTGGTCAGAACCTGATCATCCCTAGCGTCCCCGATCACAAGATCGGAGCTCTCACAGAAGAGCCGCTTCTCAAGGAGCTTCGCTACGATCCCTCCGAGGTAGTGCGAGGTCTGGTGAGCTGCACGGGCATAGATTATTGCCATTTTGCGCTGATCGAGACCAAGGAGCTGGCGCTCAAGACCTCTCGTTATCTGGAAGAGAAACTGGGGAACACGAAGCCGATCAGGATTCACTGGTCCGGCTGTCCGGCAGGCTGTGGCAATCATGCCGCGGCCGACATCGGTCTTTTAGGGAAAAACATCAGGGTTAATGGAGAGGTGATCGATGCCGTGGATGTTTTTGTCGGCGGGAGATCGGGGCCGGACGCTCAGCAGGGAAAAAAACTCTTGGAGGATGTCCCCTGTGATGTGCTGCCGCAGGTTTTAGAGCGCTTGGTCCCGTATCTTTCCCGCGCAGAGATAAGAAGAGACAAAGCAGAGGGAAAAGAAAGGATTGAGGATGAAGCTGAAAGAGTTCTTTAAGGCGGGCCATCCGGGCACACTTTTCAGCGCCTTTCTCTACTTCGACGTGAGCTTCATGGTTTGGGTCATGGTCGGCGCGCTGGGAGTTTACATTGCCGAAGATTTCTCCCTCTCTCCCGCACAAAAAGGGCTGCTGGTTGCTGTTCCGCTCTTGGGCGGCTCTCTGCTGCGGCTTCCCCTCGGCATGGCGGCCGATTTTTTCGGTCCCAAGAAAACGGGAGCGGTCGGATTGGCGCTGACTTTGATTCCTCTTCTCTGGGCCTGGCTCGGAGGTGGAAGCGTAGAGCAGATGCTTTTCATCGGTCTGATGCTCGGCATCGCGGGCGCAAGCTTTGCCGTGGCGCTGCCGATGGCGAGCCGTTGTTATCCGCCCCAGTATCAGGGACTCGTGATGGGAATCGCCGGCGCCGGGAACAGCGGCACGGTGATCTCCGCGCTGGTCGCGCCGCGTCTCGCTGAACGATTGGGCTGGCATGCGGTCTTCGGCGTCGCCATTCTGCCGGTTCTTCTCACCCTGGCCATATTTTGTTTAGCCGCCAGAGAACAGACGACGCGCCAGCCTTTGCAGAGACTCTCCAACTACCTCGCGGTGCTTAAAGAGTCCGATACTTGGTGGTTCAGCCTTTTCTACATGGTTACGTTCGGCGGCTTCGTCGGGCTGGCGAGCTTTCTGCCGGTTTTTTTTCACGACCAATACGGAGTGAGTAAAGTGACAGCCGGAAGTCTCACCGCGTTGTGCGTCTGCGCCGGAAGTTTTTTCCGTCCGGCGGGCGGGTTGCTCGCGGACCGACTCGGCGGCATCCGAGTGCTGATGGCTTTGTATGCGATCGGTGCCGGGATCGTTCTGCTTCTGAGCCGGCTCCCGCCGCTGTCATGGGCTGCGACGTTGTTGTTCGCCGGCATGGGCGTGCTCGGCATGGGCAACGGCGCCGTGTTTCAACTCGTGCCGCAGCGGTTCAGAAACGAGATCGGCGTCGTGACCGGGTTGATCGGCGCCGCCGGCGGCCTGGGAGGCTTTCTACTTCCTTTTCTCCTCGGGCTCTCCAAAGAATTCACGGGATCCTACGCCGCCGGTTTTGTCTTTGTGACGGCGGCAATATTGTTCTGCCTGGCTTTGCTCGCCTATGTCCAGAGAGACTGGCGGTGCGACTGGGCGCGGCAAAAAGTCGGCGGCGCGTTCTGACGGGCCTGAGAAAGAGCGGATGGAAAGAGTCGAAAACGGTGAGGTTGACCACTGGGTGAAATCTTACTGCCCGTACTGCGGCGTGGGTTGCGGGCTGCTTGTCGGGGTGAAGGACGGCGCCGTCGCAAAAATAAAAGGCGATCCGGACCATCCGTCGAGTCTCGGCGACCTCTGCGCCAAGGCGGTCTATCTGCCGGAGACTTTGAAGACGCCGGACCGGCTGCTCTTCCCTCAGATGCGCCGTTGCCAGGATGGACCTTTTACCCGCGTTTCTTGGGACACGGCGCTCAAGTTTCTGGCTCGCAGGTTTCGCGAAATCATCGCCGAGCACGGACCGAATGCAGTCGCCTTTTATGGCTCCGGGCAGCTTACGACCGAAGAATATTACGTCGGCAACAAGCTCGCTAAAGGCTTTCTCGGGACGAATAATTTCGACACCAATTCCCGCCTCTGCATGGCGTCGGCGGCAGCCGGCTACAAGACTTCTCTCGGCTCCGACGGCCCGCCGGCTTCCTACGCCGACATCGACCTGGCCGATTGCTTCCTGCTCGTCGGCACGAATACCGCCGACTGCCATCCCGTCGTCTTCAAAAGGATCAAGCGCAGAAAACTGGAAAATCCCGACGGGGTCTTCGTGATTGCCGTCGACCCGCGCCGGACGGAAACCGCCGACTTTGCCGATCTTCATCTGCCGATCCGGCCCGGCACGGACATCGCGCTCTTGAACAGCATGCTCGGCGTGCTGATCAACGAAGAGCTGATCGATCCGGGCTTCGTCACAAAACACACGAGGGGATTCGCCGAGACCATCGCGACGGTGGAGAAGTATCCTCCCGAAGCGGCGGAAAAAATCTGCGGCGTCCCGGCGTGTCTTATCGAAGAAGCCGCCATGATCTTCGGGAAATCGAAAACGGCGCTCACTCTCTGGAGCATGGGGGTGAATCAGAGCACCGTCGGCGTGCGCAAGAACAACGCGATCCATAATCTTCATCTCGCCACCGGAAAAATCGGCAAACCCGGCTGCGGCCCGTTCTCCCTGACCGGGCAGCCCAACGCCATGGGCGGCCGCGAAGTCGGTGGCATGTCTCATCTTCTTCCGGGTTATCGGGAAGTGTCCGACCCGATTCATCGCGAGGAGGTCGCGCGCTTTTGGGGAATTCCAACCGAACGAATACCGCCGCGGCCCGGACTTTCGGCTCTCGATCTCTTTGAAGCGATGGAACGGGGAGAGGTCAAGGCGGTCTGGATCATGGGCACGAATCCGGCCGCGTCCGTGCCGGATATCGATTTTATCGAGAGGGCTTTGAGAAAGGCCGAGCTGGTCGTCGTGCAAGATGCCTACCATCCGACCGGGACGACGCAGTTTGCCCACGTTCTTTTGCCTGCCGCGCAGTGGTCGGAGAAAGAAGGTGTGATGACCAACTCGGAGCGGCGGATCACGTACATGCCGAAGCTCGCCGATGCGCCGGGCGAAGCGCTGCCGGACTGGAAAATCCTGACTCTCTTCGCGCGCGAGCTCGGATTCGAGGCGGATTTTCGGTACGAGTCCGCCGAGGAAATCTTCGCCGAGTTTGCGCTGCTCACGCGCGCGACCGTGTGCGATTATTCGGGCGTGACTTACGGCCGTCTGAAAAAAGAAGGGCCGCTCCAATGGCCCTGCCCGGCCGAGGATCACCCGGGCACGGAAAGACTCTACGCCGATTTCAATTTTCCCGGTCCCAATGGCCGGGCGAACTTTATCGCCGTCGAGCACCAGGAGCCGTTCGAGACGCCGGACAGAGACTATCCGCATGTTCTTACCACCGGCCGGGTGAAGAACCAGTGGCACACCATGACGCGGACCGGCAAAGTCGAGGCGCTGCGGAAAATGTGTCCGGAGCCTTTCCTGGAGATGAATCCGTCGGACGCAAGAAATTGCGGCGTCGTCGACGCCGATTTTGTCGAGATTGTATCCCGGCGGGGAAAGGCCGTAGTCCAGGTCCGCGTGACGGCCGAGACCCGGCCGGGGACTTGTTTTATGCCTTTTCACTGGGGCAGGCAGTTTGGTTTTTACAAGGCGGCGAATAACCTGACCGTGACCGCTAGAGATCCCGTATCGAGGCAACCGGAGCTGAAAGCCTGTGCGGTAAGGGTGAGAAAGGTTTCGGATTTTCCCGGGAGCGAGCCGTGAGAGATGCTATCTTTCCAACCCTGCCTAACCTGTAGGCTGAGCCTGCTTAAAGAGGCGGCAGCGCCGCTCCGACGGAAGAAAAATCTGTTGCAGTGATTAGACTTTTAATGTAGGTTCTCCCGGCATAGATGTTGCGTTGTAATCAGCGGTCGAAGGCGATGAGGCCTTCTGAACCGCGTACAAGTAGGCAAAGGCGCCTGGAGTTATTGGGATGGGTGCCTTTTCTTTTAGCGGAGGTCTGTTAATCGTTGATAGACGGATTGGACGACATTTTATTTTAGGGAGGGGTGTTCAGATGAAGAAGAATGTTATGTGGGTGGTCTGGGCGATGGCGTTGTTTACAGCGGCTCCATCTTTTGCCGACGAGCCGAAGCCGCTGGAGCCGGGCGTGCTGGGCCTGGAGAGCACCGTCGGTCAGGCGGACAAGGCCGTCGAGAAGGCCAAGTCGATCTTGGAAAACGCCTGGGGGGTGGGCATCAGCGGATTCTTCGATACGAGCTATACCTACAGCTCCAACCATCCTAGAAGATCGGCCAGCATCAGCGGAAGGTATTTTGACAAAGACCATAACAAAGTCGTCTTCAACAATTTTAATTTGACCATCGAGAAGCCGGAGAAGGACTGGGGCGTCGGCTTCAAGCTGGTGGGCGACTTTGGCCGCTCAGGGGAGTTGCTCCGCGAGGCGACCTTATGGGGCCCCAGACTTACTCATGAACCTTCCGCCGAGCTGCGCGAGGCGTTCCTCACCGCGACGATTCCCATAGGCGAGGGACTTCAAGTCAAGGCCGGAAAATTCGTGACTCCGCTCGGAACGGAAATTTTGCTCGCACCGGGAGCGTACAACGATAACATCTCCCGTTCTTACGCGTTTAATTTTGCCGTGCCTTTTACGCATCTGGGAGCTCTGTTCACCTACCCGTTTCTCAAATCTCTCAGCGCCAGCGCCGGACTCGTTACCGGTTGGGACAATCCCGCCGACAACAACAGCTCGCCGTCGTTCTTGGGCGGCGTCAATTTTACTCCCGTCGACGCTTTCGCCCTGGCGAGCAATATTATTATCGGCCGCGAGTGGTTGGGCGGCATCAATGCCCCGACCTTTAACGGCGGGACCCGAGTCGTTTGGAGCAACGTCGCCACGCTGAAGCCGATCGATCCCGTGACGATGTATCTCGAATATACGATGGGTCACGAGAAGGACGCGCTGACGCCTCTCGGTGTCAGGAACGCATGGTGGAACGCCTTCGCCGGGATACTGTCCTATGGCTGGACCGATCGCTTCAACACGGCCATCAGGGCGGAGTACTTCAGAGACAGCAAAGGCGCCCGGACCGGCGTGAACGACGCCGACCTGGGCGAGATCACGCTGACGGCGGCTTATAAATTCACCGCCAAGCTCCTAGGCCGGGCGGAAATTCGTCAAGATTGGGCCGATCAGGACGTCTTTAAAAAAGGCCGCGCGAATGCCGACAGCGCTCAAACGACTTTCGCATTGCAGGCGATCTACGGGTTCTAATTAGTTCCTGAAGTTCCTTCCAAGCGCGGTGGCTCCTGAGAAGAATTGACTTTTTCTTCTCAGCGAGCCATTTTGTTATCTCCCCTTTACAACGCAAAACATTCTGCGTCCCATGTCGGATATGATCGAGCAGGAAAGGAACGGATCGGGCTCTCCACGAGGGCTTTTTAGCCGGCCACTCGTTTGGATAACTTTCCTGGTATTGCTCGCATTTTTGTCGTTTGGTTTTTTAGGACAATTCTTTTTTCGCGCAAAAACCGCCAACCCGTCCCCCGCGCGAGATTACTTCAAAAGACTGGCGATCGAGAGACCGAAAAATGTCATCCAGGCGCCGAACTTCACTCTGGAAGATCTTTCCGGCAAGCCTCTGAGCATCAAAGATTTTAGGGGAAAGATCGTCTTTCTCAATTTTTGGGCGACGTGGTGCGTTCCTTGCCGGGAGGAGATGCCGCTCATGGAGATTCTTCACCGGGAGTACAAAGATCGAGGCATGGAGATGGTGGCGGTCAATTTCAGAGAGGATAAAAAAGAGGTGCAGAAATTTTTCGACGAGCTCGGCCTTTCTTTCAAGTCCCTGATGGACTCCGGCGGCGATGTTTCCGATAAGTATGGCGCCTGGTCGCTCCCGCTTACCTATATCATCGACCGTAAAGGCGAGTTTGTCGGCAAGACGGTCGGCGATAGGAAATGGGACAGCGAGGATGCGCGGGCGTTTTTTCGCGAGCTATTGCAAGAAAAAAATTAAAGCGCCGGTGCGTCGTTCGCCCTTCGACCTGGCTCAGGACGAACGACTAAGAGTTTGGTAATTAACGTGCTTCCCCCGTTCGTGGTGAGCCCGTCGAACCATGAACGGGGTTTCCGCACGGTCTGTCGAAGTAGCCGGATCTTTTTTCAACGGCCTGATCTGTTGATCTTAAAAGACGCGCTGGGTAAAGTAACCTTTCATGGCCATTGCGACGATTGAAGAGGCGATCGACGAGATCCGGCGCGGCCGGATGGTCATCCTCATGGATGACAAGAACCGGGAGAACGAAGGCGACCTCTGCATGGCGGCGGAGAAGGTCACCCCGGACGCCGTCAACTTCATGGCGCGTTTTGGTCGCGGCCTCATCTGTCTCACTCTGACCGAAGAGCGGGTGAACTATCTTCGGTTGCCCATGATGGTGTCGGAGAACACCTCGCCATTCGGCACCGCATTTACCGTGTCCATCGATGCGGCCGAAAAAGTCACCACCGGAATCTCCGCGGCCGATCGCGCTCAAACCATCCTCGTGGCGATTGCCGACGATGCTGTGCCCGAATATCTGGTGACGCCGGGCCATTTGTTTCCTTTACGGGCTAAGACTGGCGGTGTTTTGGTGCGCGCCGGGCAGACCGAGGGCTCGGTAGATCTGGCCCGGCTCGCCGGACTTAAGCCCGCTGGAGTGATCTGCGAAGTCATGAAGGACGACGGTAGCATGGCGCGTCTTCCCGATCTGGAAAAGTTCGCCGCCGAGCACGGTCTTAAGGTCGTGACGATCGCCGATCTCATCCAATACCGTCTGCGCAACGACAGCCTGGTCTATAAGGTTGCCTCGGCCCGCCTGCCGACACGGTTCGGCGGCGACTTTCAGGCCGTGGTGTATAATACGCACGTGGACCCGAGCGAGCACCTGGCTCTGATCAAAGGAGAAATCAGCGCCAACGAAGATACGTTGGTTCGCGTCCACTCCAAATACATTCCGGGAGACGTGTTCGGCTTTGAATTTCTCAACACCGGCAAGTTGATCCAACAGTCCATGGAAATGATCAGCAAGGAAGGCAAAGGGGTTATCTTGTACTTGCAGACGGAGGGAAAAGAGCTGCGGCCGACGAGGATGACCTATCCAACCGTCGGAGGTAAAAAAAAGACCGACATCAACCCATCGTTCATCTACCATGCGGATTTTAGAGAATACGGGATCGGCGCGCAGATTTTGCGCGACCTGGGCGTCAGAAAGATGCGTCTGCTCACGAACAACCGGAGAAACCTCGTAGGATTGTCGGGCTACGGTCTGGAAGTGACTAGCCTGATTCCTATTTCGTCGGAGACGGCGCAGAGCCGGCCGGCCGCTCAGAGCCAGCCAAAGAGTTGAACCGCAAATGCATCGAAAGAGGCAGGTTATGCCGATTTACGAATATCGCTGCCGTGGTTTGCGATACTGAGGCGGACTAATCGAGCTTCGGTGGATTTAAGTAACGGGACAAGGCTAACTTTAACTCCCTAAGGGTCACATCCAAATTTGGGAAGAGCCTCTCTTCAATCAGTTCGTTGTTCACCCAATAATCTAAAGACGGCCCCTCGGTGAAATTGATATCCAGCAATCTTTCGCCCACCGGCTCTCCTGTAATGAGAAGCCGCACCGAATAACCCGCGTCGATAAGCAGCGCGCGCGCATCGGCGGGAAGCTGAAACGCCTTCTTGATTTTATCCAATCGGTCGGGCGGGTAGATTCCCACGCCCAGGGAAACGTAGCTCCATCCGAGCGGCGCCCGCGCGAGATCTTTCAGGGTTCGGGGATTGATATCGACGACGTTTCGGACCGCCTGTTCCTGCTTGTAGTCCTTCAAGAGCTCATAGGTCCACTTCTCGATAATGCCGCGGCCGAGCGCTTCCGACTTCTCGCGCTCTTTGACCGGGCCCCGGTCGATCCACCACTTGACCTCTTCTACCGGCGGCGGCGGGGTTTTTTCATCGGCCATGGTTAAAAATTTAGCGTGGGCTTCCCCGGATGTCAATCCGTGTTCGTAGGGGCGGTTCGCGAACCGCCCCCTACATCTATATCTTAAAGTCTTCCAGCGTGTTCGGCGCGAAGAGACTTTTCAAATCCGGACGGCTCTTGAGCAGACTTTGCTCGTGGGCGTATTGCACGAGAGTTTCCAGCACGTGGCGGTTGGCTTCCAATCCATACGGC
The DNA here is from genome assembly GCA_964404195.1 of uncultured Syntrophobacteraceae bacterium. Lineage (GTDB taxonomy): Bacteria > Desulfobacterota > Binatia > UBA9968 > UBA9968 > JAJPJQ01. Next base: position 27,415 of record CAYOJC010000042.1, on the reverse strand, counting down.
CAAAGCTCCCCTGCGCCGAAAATTTCCCTTTCCTCTTCCATCTCGGCGATCGACCAGGCGAGCATGTATTTAAGCGCGGAATATTCGTACATCGCTTCCTGGCAGATTCTCTTCGATTCGGCAAATGCCTTGCAGAGGCTCTGCGCCACCCAGGGATTTTTTTCGTAGAACTCTTCACGCAAAGCGACGGCGTGCATGATCGGAAAGATTTTTGTGCGCCGGTAGTAATCTTTTTCAACCTGTGGAAAATTGGGAATCAATCTTCCTACCTTGGAAGAGCGGCGCACGAAAGGCGAGGGCATGTGGGCCGATATCATGGCGTCGATCTCGCCGCGCTCCAGCATCGAAGAGAGCGTTTGCTCGGGGCCGATCGGGCGGATGTCGATCGACTTCGGCAGATCGTGCTTCACCTTGTCCTCGCGCCCGGGATGCTCTTCGCCGCCGGTCAGCCACTTCATCTGCTCGGGCTTCACGCCGTACTCGTGCTGCAAAATTCCCCGTGCCCAGATCGCCATCGTGATCTGGTATTCCGGCACGCCCACGCGCTTGCCGGCCAAGTCTTTCGGTTCTTTGATGCCCGATCCCGTGTTGATGTAGATGCAGGAATGGCGGAAGGCGCGCGAGGGAAAAACCGGGATCGCGATCAGCTTGGGAAAACCCTTCTCCCGGGCCATCAGGTACGATCCCAGGGAAATCTCGGCCGCGTCGAACTCTTGATAGCGGAGCATGCGCCAGAAAGTTTCTTCAACGCGAAGGGGCAAATACGTGAGCTCGACGCCTTCGACTTGCACGCGGCCGTCCTGGAGGGCGCGGGTTCGGTCGTAATCCCAACAGGCTAACGTAAGTTTTGTTTTAGACATTATTTCTCCCGAGCGCGCCGCCATCGCTTCCCATCGGTCAGGCGTTTTCTTTCACCCCGGCAAGAAACTGAACGGCGCCGATCACGAACTGTTCGCCGCCGCCCGAGAGCACAAGCGCCGGCTCCCCGGAAGCGAGCGTCGTCCGGAGCAAGACGGTGTAAGTTTTGCCGCGGAGCTCGACCGGTTGTCCGATCGCAAAGCGTTGCAAACGAAGATGGTCGGGAAGCGGATCGATCTTTTCCATCGCTCGGATGGTTCATATCACATTGAAGATGAAAGCTGAAATTGCCGCGGCCGCGCCGTCTTCTCTCGAACTGTGCGGGCAATTATATCGCTGCGGTTATGTTGCGACTTGCTTATCGTCGTGCGCGCTCATAAATTCGTCCGGCACTTTAGAGGGCAGGGAAGCCGCTTTCGTGGAAAGAATCGGAATCGTGAGAGAGAAAGTCGAACCTTTTCCGATGGCGCTCTCCACGTCGATCTTTCCTCCCAGCAGCTCGGTAAATTTCTTTACGATATAAAGGCCCAGGCCGACGCCTTCATAAAGCCTGGCATTGGAACCGTCGACTTGCCGGAACTTGTCGAAAATGAAAGGCAAGGCGTCCTCCGGTATGCCGACTCCCATGTCGCTGATCTTAAACGATACGTGCGCGGGAGCGGATCGGACTAGAATAGTGATATTGCCCTGGTCGGTGAACTTGATCGCGTTGTTAATCAGGTTCTGAAGAATCTGGCGGAGCTTAACGCCATCCGTGTGGATCACCGGCAGATCAACAGGCCAGTCCCAGTTCAGATTGATTGGTTTTTTTAGGCAAATATTGTATCCCATCCTCAGTTCCTCAAGGAAGTCTCGCAAACGAACCTCTTCCCGGACGACACGCAGCGCTCCGCTCTCGATGTTGGTCGCATCCAAAATGCTCGAGATTAAGATCAAGAGATCGTTCGTACGTCTTAGGACAAGGGACAAGGCCCGGTCCTGCTCCTCGTTGATCTCGCCGAGCATGCCGTCCTTCATCAATTGCGAGTATCCTGAAACGACCGAGAGCGGGGTCCTGAGCTCGTGCGACATCACGCCTAGAAACTCGTCTTTGACCTTGTTCGCTATTTCAAGGTCCACCGCTTGTTTCCTAATCTGCTGGTAGAGCTGCGAGTTGTAAATCGCTATGGCCACCTGGTTGGCTAACTGACGGACATGTGAAATCGCCTCCTCATCGGGAGCGGGAGCATCGAAATAGCCCAGTGCGATGATCGCCGAAAGCTTTTCCTTGAAGAAAACAGGAAATATCAAAAAGGACCTGGCGCCGTAACGCGCCAGCGGCGCAAGGTATTCTGGGACAGAGGCGTGTGGCCTTACGGATAATCTTTCCGGGCTGGCGCGAAGATTTTTGAGATCTTCCGCCGTCAGTGCCGCGCCCTCTGTCGCGATTTCACTTCTTAGGCTCCCGTTCCAAAGATGAATCCGTCCCTTGTCTTGATCCTCCGCATCGACGACCGTCACGGCAACGACGTCGCAAGGCAGCACGTCGCGCACGCGGGTCAGAACCGTTCTGACAATTTTCTCCGTGTCCAGCACCGAGAGGATCGCCCGGTCGATCTCGCCTATCGTGGCGAGCGTATGGAACTGTCTGGCCAGCCGGTCGGCCATCGCATTGAATAATCCCGCCAACTCTTCGAATTCATCGCCGCTCAAGACCGTGACCCGGCTGGCGAAATCTCTCATCGCGATGCGCCGCGTCCCCTCCTGCAACTTTTCAAGGGGCACGAGAATCCTTCTGATCTGGCTGACGCTCAGAAGCACGACGATGCCAAGGAACGTGACGATGACGAGCGAAAAAATTTTCTTGAAGTAAGCCACAGGGGCGAAGATGTCGGTCTTGGACTCGAGCAACACCACAGTCCATTGCGGAACATAAAAGGAGAACTTCAGCGGTATCGACCAGTAGCTCGCCAAGTATTCATTGTTCTCGGAATTCCACTCGAATTCGCCTAGGGTGGAAGGGCGCGTCTTGAGTCCGACAGCGTCGGCAAAATTCGTCGCTTGCGGCAGCGAGCAAAAGAGCGGGTTGTAGGATTCATCCAAAACACATATCTCGGTAAAGGCGGGAAGGTTGCCCTCCGCTTCCGAGCCCCAGAGTTGGGCCAGGTTGATTTCGGCCGCGAGGATCCCCCGCTTCGGGCGCTTTGGATCGACCGCCAGGCTCATCCATAGCCGTACGGTCTGGTCCGAGAGATGCTCGCTCGACAACAGAGTCTTGCCGGAAATTCTGTGTTGGACTTCCGCGGGCGCCGGCTCCGGAATATTCCTCAAAGGTCCGAGTAGCGACAGGGGCTTCCCCTGATCCGTGATAAGCGTCACACTCCGAAACCTCCTCTTGAGATCTTCCGTGACGGTTTCTGTCGGCATCGTGAGCGGATCCTTGCCGCTCCCGTAGAGGTTCGCTGCGACCATCTTCATCTCGACTTCAAGCAGCAGCAGCCGCTTGAAAAAACTTAGCGCCACGGCCTTGCTGGCCTGGCGGAGCCGCTTCTGACTCTGTTCTTTAAGCTGGCCCGTCACCTGGCTGAAAGAAATGACGGCGAGGGCCGCGACGGGCAACAAGGCGCAGAGGATAAACAGTAGAAAAATCCTGCGCGCCACTTTGCTGCGGAGGAACGTCGCGTCGATTCTCATGTTCCACTCAATAGTTCGAGGCCAACCCGACATAGTTCCCGTTGTTGGCGCGAATGATGTCGTCCTGACTACCGGAGGCCGTGATCGCGGGGCTGCTATCGCCGTCCTTGCCCTTGCTGTAGAGGTCGTAGTCGGAATTCAACGGAACCAAAAATCGATCCTTGCGCCGCTGTCCAGGAGGAACAAGGTCGTAATTCGCGTATTCGTACGGTCTACCCCAGGGATCCAGAGACGTCGGCTCTTCCAGCTCCGCAAGACTGCCGGGCAGTGCTCCCGTGTTGAGCAGATGCTTTTCGATCCGGTTCTCCAGTATGGCGATGTCGCCGGAGGCCTTGCTGATTTTTGACAGCTCGACGTAGGTGCTGTAGACCGGTATCGCGATGGCAACGAGCGTGGCTATGACCGTAACCGCTACGAGAAGTTCTACAAGTGTAAAGCCACAGCATCTCCAGCTTAACTTGGCCGTCCAATGTCTTGATGGCATTGAATTTCGAGAAGGTCGCAGTAATTGAACCGCTTTGTATGAGATCGGACACATAGTATTCTCTTCAAGAACTTTGTTTTGTCCAGACGATGTTTTTTTGATTTACCAGCCTGATCCTGCCGCCCTGAAATCCGTCGTAATAGAACGAAAAGATTTGTTTGTCGCCTTCGGGAGTGAAGTAGAAAATTTCATATAACTGGCCACTATCTTCATCGTGGTTTCTAACGCCTCTGATGGGAAAAGCATTCGCAGTCTGGCCTTCTGTGCCAAAGGTGATGACCGAAGGGGTGATCGTAAGAAAACTGTCCGAGTATTTGTCGGCCGTGCTTCTCCATGTGCCGACCAAATGGTCAGGAACCGGTCCTTCTTTAGGAGAGAGACATGCGGCGAAAACACACAAAAAGGCGATTGCCAACAAAAGAGTGCTTGGTTTCATACTTCTACTTGTTTCCTTGGCAGCAAGGCTTGTGCCAAATAGCACCTTATTGTTCCATCAGCCAAAATGGCTACTTTACAAGGCTTATCTCTTAAGGGTCGCTGAAATTGCCCTTCGTTTGCAATCGAAAATGTCAAATTCCGGCAGGCGGTGAACTGCTGTCACCTCAGCCCCTCTTAATTGACAAGCCGGTGTGCTGAGATTAAAGTTTCGAAGCAATGGCGACGGCTCAAAAAATACGCATCGCGGTCATGGGAACGGGCGCCGTGGGCGGCTACTTCGGCGCGCGCCTCGCCGCCGCGGGGCAGAATGTGGCGTTCATCGCGCGCGGCAGCCATCTCGAAGCGATGCGCAAAGAGGGACTGAAAGTAAAGAGCGCTCAAGGCGATCTGCATATTCGTTCGCTTTTCACTCACGATCCCAACGAGGTTGGTCCAGTTGACGCCGTCCTCTTCTGTGTAAAATCCTACGACACCGAAGACGCGGCGGCGAAGCTGGCGCCCATGGTCGGCGAGAAGACGGTGATTCTTTCGCTGCAAAACGGCGTCGATAATCCCGACAAGATCGCCGCGCGTTACGGCAAAGCGCGGACCTTGGCCGGTGTCGTTTATCTGGGCGCGCTCGTTTCAAATCCGGGCACGATCCGCCACAGCGCTGGAGGGCGCATCGTCCTGGGAGATGTGGATGGAGAGGCAAGCGACCCGGCAAGACGAGTCGAGCAGATTTTATCCGGCGCGCAAATTCCCTGCGCAGTCAGCGCCGAGATCCGTAAAGTCATGTGGACCAAGCTCGTTTGGAACGCTCCGTTTTGCGCACTCGCGTGTCTCGGGCGGGCGACGGTCAAGGAAATCATCGAGTCGGAATCTCTGCGCAAGCTTGCCGCGGAGTGTATGGAAGAGGTCAGAGAAGCGGCCCGTTCCACGGGCGTAGAGCTGGCGCCGTCGGTCGTCGAAGAGACATTCAAATTCTCCCAGGGCCTGGGCGACTTCAAGCCGTCGATGCTGCAAGACCTGGAAGCGGGGAAGCCGCTGGAGTACGAAGCTTTGAACGGAATCGTCGCTGCTCTGCTCGCGCAAAAAGGAAAAAGGGCCCCGATCAATCAAACCTGCTACGCCGTCCTCAAGTTTCTGGATCGCAGGATTCGCGCCGCGCGCGCCCAAGCATCATGAGCCGTCGCGCGCAATTATTTTTGGCTCTGGTTTTTCTTGCAGCGGGCGTCGCCGATGCCCGGTCTCAGGAAAACAGCGCCGAACTCGTGGAGCGAGGTCAATACATTTTTTCATCGGCCGGGGGCTGCGCGTGCCACTCGCCGCCCAAGGGAACTCCCTACGCCGGCGGCCGTGAGTTTCCGATACCGATGGCGAAGGTCTACTCGACCAACCTGACTGCCGATAAAGAGACGGGCCTGGGCAATTGGTCGGATCAACAGATTCGCGACGCCATCACGAGGGGAATTCGACCGGACGGCGAGAGGCTTTTGCCGGTCATGCCCTACGAAGCTTACTCGGGCATGGCGGAAGAGGATCTCAAAGCGCTGATCGCTTATCTGCGTACTCTGAAGCCAGTGCGCAAGGAAAACCTCCGGGCAAAAGCTTATGTTTCCCTTTTTCGTCCTGTGGTCACTCCTTTATGGCTCAAACTTTTCGGGCGCTTTTCAAATACCCCTGCCAAGGCCCCTAAGAGCGGTATCGAGAGAGGGCGCTACTTAGTCGAGCATGTTTCGCTTTGCGGCGACTGTCATACGCCGCGAAACTTTATGGGAGTTCCTAAGCGAGCGCTCTATCTGGCCGGCGCCAAGAAAGGCCAGGGCTTTTTGAACGCGGAGGTCCCGAACATCACTCCAGACAAAGAGACCGGCATCGGCGATTGGAAGAGGGAAGACATCGCCGAGCTGCTGCTCACCGGAACCAAACCGGATTTGGACAATGTCCAGGGCCTCATGGCCGAAGTGACCGAGGCGGGTTTCAAGAACTTGAAGAAAGAAGACGCGCTGGCGATCGCGGACTATTTGAAAACCATACGGGCGGTTAAGAATAAAGTAAAATGAGCGATTAGCTTCAGGCTGGACAACGTGGCGGTCTTCAGCCCGTGGCGTATCGAATCGGATCTTTCATCCCCGCTTCCTTGAATCCCTTCACTCTCAACTGGCAACTATCACAGAGGCCGCACGCGAATCCGTTTGCCGTCGGATCGTAGCAGCTCCAGGTCAGAGAGTAGTCTAAGCCCAGCTCCAGACCTTTTTTGATGATTTCCGACTTCGTCAGTTGGATGAGCGGCGTGTGGATTTTTATTTTTGCTTTTCCTTCGACTCCGGCCTTGGTAGCCAAATTCGCCATTTTCTCAAACGCCCGGATATATTCTTCGCGGCAGTCGGGGTAGCCGCTGTAGTCGAGCTGGTTGGCGCCGAAAAAAATATCCTCTGCTCCGATCTTCTCAGCCAGAGCGAGGCCGAACGAAAGAAAGATCGTATTGCGCGCCGGGACGTAAGTGACGGGGATGCCGCGGGAAATTTCGCCGGCGCTGCGGCTTTTCGGCACGTCGATCTCGTCGGTGAGCGCCGAGCCGCCGATGGCGCGCAGGTTGAATTCCAGGATCAGGTGCTCTTTGACGCCGAGAGAGCTCGCGACATTCTTTGCCGCCTCGAGCTCACGCTCGTGGCGCTGGCCGTAGCGGAAGCTCAGCGCGTGGAGTTCGTATTCCTCGCTTTTTGCGATCGCCAGCGCGGTGGATGAATCGACGCCGCCGCTCAACAGGATCACCGCTTTTTTTCCACGCACGACCCAATCGTAAGGAGACCCTGTGAAAAAGACAAGGCAAATCGGACCCGACCTGTGGTATAATATGTGGCAACGCCGGGGGGCGAGAGATTATGCTGTATATTTTAAGACCGTTTCCATTGTCATGGGACAGCGAGAGTCTATTGCGGCTGCAGGCCTTCGCGACCCAACTGACGCAGGTCGAGCCGTATTTCGAAGGTCATCTGCAACGGGCCTGCTTCTACGCGCTCAACATCGGCAAATGGATCGGCCTCTCGGAAAGCGAGCTGCGGAAGCTCTACCTGGCGATGTTTTTTCACGACGCCGGAAAGATTCAGATCCCCAGGGAAATTTTACAAAAGCCCGGCCCGCTTACCGAGGAAGAATTCAAAGTCATGAAGACCCATCCGACTCTGGGCGCGGAGATTTGTCTCAAGCTCGGCCCGCTCGAGGAGATCGCGCCTCTGGTCGCGGCCCATCACGAGAAGCTGGATGGGACCGGCTATCCCAACGGCCTCAAGGACAAGGACATCCCGTATATCGCCAGGATTCTCGCGATCATAGAAATTTATGACGCGCTCAGGAGCGAGCGCGTTTACAAGCAGCCTTTTTCTCTGGAAAAAAGCGTTGAGATCCTTCGCGCCGAAGCTGTGGCCGGCCACCTGGACCGCGATCTGGTCGATGCGTTCATCAAGTTCGGCGAGAGCCAGTACGTCGATCCGGAAATCATGGCGGTCGATTTCTTCCGGGATACCGGCGGCTCGACGGCGGGAGGGGCGTCCGCCGCCCCAGCCAAGGCCGAAGATAAATCGGGCGCAAAGACCGAAGGCGAAGCGAAAGATCAGGACGATCAGTTGACGGTTCTCGTTGCGGAGGACAACGAAGATCAGATGGAAATTATTCAAATGATTCTCGGACGGAGCCGGTATCGGCTTGTGTGCGCGGTCGACGGCGAGGAGGCGCTGGAGCTGCTTGCGCGCGAGCCGGTGGATATCGCTTTGTTGGACATTATGATGCCGAGGCTGAGCGGAATGGAAGTATGCCGCAAAATTCGCGAGGATCCCCGTCTAAAAAATATCTACGTCATCTTTCTGACCGCCCTGATCACGGGGGAAGATCGGGTCAAGGGACTGGAGTTGGGCGCCAACGACTACATCACCAAACCGTTCTACCTGCCTGAGTTGATGGCCCGGATCAGCGTCGGCGAGAGGTTGACCCGCGAGCGCCGTCAGATGGAGCTGCAAGCAGCGCATGACCCTCTGACCGGTCTCTATAACCGAAGAACGTTCGAGGAGCGGTTCACCCACGAATTTGCCCGGACGCAACGATATGGGCGTCCGCTGTCCATCTTGATGATCGATATCGATGATTTTAAGAAAATCAACGACCAGTACGGCCACGACCAGGGCGACGTTGTGATCAAATCAGTCGCCCGGGTCCTCGGTGAAAGGATGCGGAAGAGCGACATCTCCGCCCGCTTCGGAGGCGAGGAGTTTATCGTTCTATTGCCCGAAGTCCCGCTCGAGGGAGCGCTACAGGCGGGAGAGAAGATCCGCCAGGAGATCAGCGGCTTGAAATTCGAGCCGCCAACCGCCAATCCGTTTGCGGCGACGGTCAGCATCGGGGCCGCCTCGACTTCCCTGCGTTCCTACGAAGACGGCCACGCGGTTATCAAAGACGCCGATCTCGCACTCTATAAGGCCAAGAGAAGCGGAAAGAATAAAGTCGAGTCCGGCGCCGATTAGCGGAAACCAGCCACGGACGGCTTACTTGACGACGAACCGAACTTTGTCGTTGGCGTTAAGCTCAGTTGTGTGATCCACCGCCGCGCGGAGCTCGAGCGTATGGCTTCCGGGCTGAATTCCCGTCAGAGTTCCCTTCTCCCCCTCGAACATCCCCATGAGCTGGCCGTCCACGTAGGCGTGAACATGGTTGCCTTGCTTTCCTTTGACCAACTTGAATTGAAGAGGGACCTGATCGCCTTTAAAGACCTGCCCTTGCTTCGGCGAGAGGATCTTGACGCTTGCCCCCTCCGCGGGCTTCAGATCCGCCGTGCCGGGGATTTTTTCTGCGGGCTTCATCGGCATATCCATGCCCTTCATCTGGCCCAAGGCAAGGCCGGAGACGGAAACAGCCAATGCGGTCATGAAAAAAAGAAACCGTTGCTTCGTCATAAACTCTTGCTCCTAGCGAACCGGTCCTTCAAAGCCGCTGAGTTTCGCCAGCTCTTCGGGCATCAAAACCCCCTCGTGACGCCGCCCGTTGATGATCCAGGTGGGATAGCTTTGAATGTTCATGGTTCGGCAGATCGGGGCTTGAGGCCCCCCAGGGCCCTGAAGGCTGCATTCGACATAAGGCAGGCGATTGGCGGCGGCGGCGAACATCTTTTTTTGATCCTGGCAATGGGGGCACCACGACGCGCCGTAAAATTTCGCGTCGATCTTTGCCAGGTGCTGCGCCAGGGCGCGGAGCTGTGGATCATCGGCGCCCGAGCTGCTCCCAATCCCCGCGTAGTTCAGATGAACGGCCAGCACAAAGATAAGCCCCGCGGAAACGGTCTTGAAAATCCATGAGCCCCAGAAAAACCGGGCGAGGCCCGCCGGCCGTTGATACGTCGTTACGCTCAGTATCGCGATCATCAAGACCAGCGACGAGAGACAATAAGGGCAAGCCGCCTTTAGCTCGACGAGCGCGATCCCGGTCAAGTAAACGCTGTAAAGAACCCCGAACAGCGAAACGATCCACGCCAGCTTCCAATGAACGTCGGCGCGTTTGATGAACGCGATTGCGGCAAGAGCCGCGTAGGCGAGAAAACCCCAGAAAGAGGTCGGGAGCCCGAAGAGCCTCGACCATTCACTGCCCAGGACCACATCGCAGCCGCTCCCCGCCGTGCACCCCGCCAGCGCCTGACCCTTCCAGGTGGAAAACGTGAGGTAGGCGGTGAGTCCCATTCCGGCGAGCGCCAGACCGAAGAGAATCCAGTTCGGCGCGGTCCGTATCGGAATCGGCTGCGCGCTTTCTCTTGCGCCGTATTTTTTCTTTCTCGCTGCTTTGCCCAATGATATTCTCTGAATTTTTTTCAGGGCGGTAAAAAAGGTTTCAGCTACGAGGCGCGCGACAGATCGACGAGCGCAGGCGTACTCTATTCAGTACGTCGAGCGAGGCGAGCGGAGCGCAACGAAGTAGATGAGCCTTTTAGACCGTCCTGAATTATTTCACCACAAATTCGACCTTATCGCTAGCGTCCAATTCGGTCTGATGGTCGGCGGCGACGACCCGGAGCTCCAGAGTATGACGCCCCGGGCCGATTCCGGTCAAGGTTCCCTGACGGCTTTCGAACATGCCCATGAGCTCCCCGTCCACGTACGCGTGGGCATGGTGGCCGCTCTTTCCGCCGACAAGCTTAAAAGAAATCGGCACGCGATCGCCGGCGACGATCTCTCCATTTTTGGGCGAGAGAATTTGGACAGAGGCGCCTTCGGCCGGTTGGATGGTCTTCGCTCCGGAGGCGAACGATTGATGCTGCGAGTGCGCGCCCGGCGGAAGCACCGTCAGTAATCCCGTCACGAAAAGAATCAAAAGACCCAGGACGCTTTCAGCGCCGATTCTTCTCAAAGCCTTCTTCCATATCGGCTCGTCGCTCGCCGCATTGACGAGAGCCGGCTTGGTCGAAAAGAAATTGACGGCGCCAAGCGCCGCCATCGATACAAAGAGGGCAAGTTTTACCAGAAGGACTTTGCCGTAAGAGCTTCCAAAAAGAGCGCTCCAGCTCTGGACGTGAATCCAGCTTTGATACAGTCCGGTCAGGACGAGGACGATGAAGCTGAAGAGCGCCAATCGAGAAAAGCGCGCCACGGTTTTACCGGCCCAGCCGACAGGCAAGTCGCGTCGTTTTGTGCCGCGCCGGAGCGCCCAGAAGAGAACCGGCAAACCGCCGGCCCAGAGCGCGGTTGCGACGATATGAATCGCATCGGCCGATACGGCGAGAAGCATATCTTGTTTCACAGCGGCCGCATGGCTCATGAAACTGCGGCCGGCTGCCAGCGGTAGCGAGAAAAAAAAAGCCCAGCCGGACGCGCGCGCGGGATTGCCGACCTCCTGCAATCGAAACAGCAGAATAAGGGGGAGGCCGCCGTAGATCTCGCGGCTGAGCCAGATCTTGCCGCTTTGGGTTCGCGATAGGTAACGGCCGAGAATCTCCAGGGTCGGGGGATTCCCGTCCGAGAGCTTCGCGCCTTGAACGGCGAGCGCAAAAACTGCGACGAGCAAGAAGGCCGAGAGCAGAAAGAACGCGGCGGAAAGCAGCGCGCGGCGGAGCGGAGTTTCGCCCGCGGGCAAGACAAAGCTTCCGATCGCGAGCGCTCCGATGAGAAGCGCGACGGCAGCGTACGCGGCGCCGGAAATCGCGGCTTCGAGCGCGATCATTCACTTGCCTCCGGCGGCGATGGGAACGGGGAGCGCTGCGAAGGCGCTTCGAGCAAAGCGCACGCCGAGAAACTTCGAGCTGTCTCCGTGTTGTAGAACGCGCTCCTGCTTGGCGATCACCGTGACCTTGGTAAATTCCAGGTCCCATTTGCCGGCGAGCCGGTAGCTCCGGTGCTCGTTCGAATGATTGCCCTGCATGAGGGCGACCGCGACCGGTTGGCCTTTCTCGACGATCGCCGGAGCGACCTCGATCCATCCGTCGTGAGCGCCGGCCGCTGATGGTGAAAGGAATAGAACGGAGATCGAGAAAAGCAGGAGACATTGAATAAAAGTCCTCATGTTCAACCCTCGAAAGTGTAAAAATCGGCGGTCACCCGGCGAACGACGGTAATTGCGATGACGCGAAGGCAAGAGCCGTTCTTACCGGAAACCGAATAGGAAAACTTTAAGAGGTTTAGATGAGAGGCGGAGCTCGACCGAAGTAAGGCGAAGTTGAGAGATAGGGAATCCAGATTTCAGCGGATGAAAAAACTTCTTCGATGAAGGTTTGAATGACAAAAAGATTTAGAGCAAGGGTCGGGTTTAGATGGCAACCTTTGGAAAGCGTGAAGACAACGCAGCCGTTCTGAGAATCGGAATCGAAGAGGTGATGGACGCGATGGGGCGCTGACGACACCAGGAGGAAAACGAACAGAGCCCCGATGAGCAGAGCTATGTTCCGGTTCAGATTTGAACTCAGGTCGCTCACTAATCGACTGGGTACATTAGAAGCGGATCGAAGTCAAACGGCTAAGATTTCAAGGAAGCGCAATCACGAATGCGAATAAACGGGTAAGTCGTCGTGTGAATGCTCGACAATGCTATGATGTTCTTCACCTGATGCATTTGCAGGATCGATATGGATGGTAGCGTTAGAAAGATAGCGGAGTTGATGCAATAGCTCGTAGCGCACGGTTTTAGCGATTTTATGCCCTTTTTCGACGGAGAGACTTTGGTTCACTGCTATATTCAACTCTGCATGTAGCCGATGGCCTAACCATCGGACTCTCACTTCGCCCACATTTCCTACTCCTGAAACGTGACCGGCTGCGTGTTTGATTTCATCGATAACTTCCGGCGCCACGCCGTCGAGGAGTCGAGTGAAGACGGACTTGCCCGATTCCCACACAATTCTGAGAATCACAAGCGTAATGAAGAACCCTACAACGGGATCAGCCAGTGGATAGCCCATCCAAATGCCAAAAGCCCCCACGAGAACGGCCAAGCTGGCAAAGCCATCGACGCGCGCATGGTAACCGTCTGCGATGAGCGCGGCACTGCCCATCTCCTTACCGATTTTAATGCGAAAGATGGCCACGGCCTCATTACCTGCAAAACCAACGATAGAGGCAACAACAACGGCCCACAAATATTCTACATTTTGTGGATGAAAAAACCGGTTGATGGATTCGTAACCGGCTACAACCGCGCTCAATAAAATAATCACTACGATGGCAACGCCCGCCAAATCTTCCACTCGGCCGAGACCATAGGTGAAACGCTTACTAGGTTTCCTTCCCCCCAAGGTGAAGGCGATCCATAAGGGAAGAGCCGTCGCTGCATCGCCGAAGTTGTGAATTGTGTCCGCCAGTAACGCTACGCTTCCAGAAAGTAGAACGATTACAACTTGAAAAATGGCCGTTGCGAACAAACCAACGAAAGACCACTTAATGGCCCATATGCCTTTGTCATTGCTGAGAATGGAAGGGTCTATCGCACCGTGCGTCTGTGAGTGATGGCTGTGAGCAGCGTCACTAGAAGAGTGAGAATGACCGGGATCGCCCATACGAAGGTTATACTCCCCGGAGAGACAATCTGCTATTCGCGCAACATACGCGTTGACTTTTTGCCACGTGAGGCTAAGTGCTAAAAAACCTAATTGGTTTCCTCCGGTGGCTGAACGGCTACAAATCCTTTGTAGAGCAGCAGATCGTAGATGATTTTCATCGTGCCAGCTATGAAGAACGGCAGGTTTATCAGGGACGGCCGGGCAAACATAAATCCTGCAAACAAGGGAGCAATAGCAGCCCCGATGGTTCGTGCCACGCCGGTTATGCCGGCTGCCGCAGACCTTTCCTCCGGACGAACGACGGCCATGATGTATGACTGCCTGGTTGGCACATCCATCTGGCTGATGCTGAAGCGCAGAAGAAGTACTGCGACGGCGAGCGGAAGGTTTGGCATCAGAGGTACAAGAATGAGCAGAATGTTCGAAGGAAGGTGGGTGAAAACCATCGTCTTTATCAGGCCGAATCGCGATGCAAGCCGGGACGCCAATAGTGCGGAGACTCCGGCAAATACATTCGCCCAAAAGAAAATCACACCGAGAGTTCCTGGGTCCGCGCCAAAACGCAGGTAGAACCAATAAACGGCGAAGCCTTGCACCACAAAGCCGCCCGCAAAAGAGTCGAGGGCGAAGAGCCCCGAGAGCTTAAGGACGACATTGCGTGAATCGCCGACACCCCAAAAAGTTTTCATAGCCGCTGGCAACGCGGATTCTTCGCCGTGCAAAGCGACTTCCGCAGCAGACGAAAGACGCGTGAAAAAGAAGGCCAATAAAACGCCTAGAGCGGCATAGAGGATAACAACGACGCGGTAGCTTCCAACGGGCGTCATGGCGGTCCTTTGCAGCGCGTTTGTGAGAGTCCCTCCGCATAGTGAGCCGATTGCGGTCGCGAACGCGCCGGCGAGCGTGTACCATGCAAATACCTCTGTCCGCGACCGGTTAGGAACGATATGAGAGAGCGCGGCTTGCTCAATGGACAGAAATGGGCCCACTTCGTTACCGCTCGGACTAATGACGCCAATCGTACCAGCGACAATCAGGAACAAGAGATTGCTTGTGCAGGCAAAGGCCACACCGGCAGCCGCCATCAGAATGGCGCCGATGATAAGCACACGTCGCCTCCCGATACGATCGGCTCGCGTTGCGAGGTAGAGGGAGACAACAGTATCGCCGAGCAGCGTCAGAGTGAAAAGGATGCCCGTTTGGGATTCACTCAGTCCGAGGCCAGTCAGATAGAAGACCAACACCAGAGATAACGAGCCGTAAGCAAATAGGCGCGTGAAGCGCGTGAGAAATAACAGCCACCCATCGGGCGTCAGAACTTGAAGCCCGTTGGCTTTTAAAGGGGTGGCCGGCATCGTTATCGTGATCGGCGGCTTCGAGACCTCTAGCCGTCCGTGTCACCTTACTTATTCCGCGCATGCTCGGTGCAGACGCGAAACGTTTTCCCAGTTGACATGGCAGGTCCGTCCTTTCATCCGTGCTCCTTACAGTAGGCATACAGCGCGTCGTAAACCGGCAACTCTCGTTCCAGCAAATCGTGGTCGTCTTGATAGGCAAGCCTGAAACCCTCGGCAATCGCCTCCAGCCCGGGGGACTGCAACGTCAGATTCTTGGCGTCCGTGTCGGCGCCTCGAACTATAAGCGCCAGACGCTTTAGCGCGGGATCGGTGAGATTATATTTCTTCATAATCGCGTCGAAGCTGCACTCTAGACCGTGATGACCCAGCTCGACGTTTGGCACATCGAATGGAATAGCGCTCTCGCGCCTCGCCGTCTCAATGACCTCTTCAGGCGGCACATATAGAAACTCCGCTTCCGGATCAACGAACCGTTTGATCAGCCAGGGACAGGCCACGCGATCTACTTTCGGTCGAGCCCGAGTTACCCACTTCATGACCTTGCCTCCTTCATGGACAAACTCACCCTGCATGCACCAACGGCCAGAGTATCAATCCAACAAGTCCGGAGATGGTGACTATGATCGGTTCCGGGATTTTGAAGCGCCATAAGACAGCCAGACTGACCAGGCCAATGACTGCCGTGGGCAGGTCTGTGATCGCCCGCGCGCCCAACACAATCACTGCGCCAGTGATCGCGCCGGTGGCCGCCGCAGTAGCGCCGTCAACGAACGCCTTGAGCTGAGGGTTATTTCGGTGGCGCTTGAACCAGGGCGCCGGGACAATGGTGAACAAATAGACCGGCAGGAAAATACCGATCGATGCCATGACAGCGCCGGCGAACCCGGCGACGAGAAATCCGATGAAGGCGACCGTGATGACTACTGGACCGGGGGTAATCATCGCCACCGCCACGGCGTCCAGGAATTGGTGCTCGTCGAGCCAGCCGAATTGCTGCACCACTCCTTGTTGCAAAAAGGGAATAATCGCCAACCCGCTGCCGAATACAAACGCGCCGGCCTTGGTAAAAAACAAAAGAATCTGCGCCAGTACATTCGTCGAATCGTCTGCAGTTCCGGCTTGGCCGAGCCAGGCCTCCATCAGCCAGACTATTAATCCAAGAGTTACGCCGCCAAGCGCCATGAGAAGACCTCGTTTCCAACCAGGCCACGCATGGAAAAGCAGAACCATCATTCCGGCAATAATAAAGAATTCCGCCAGCTCAGTCTGCGCCCATGCAGTGACCACCGTGAGCAGGACGAAGATGCTCCAGAGCAGCGGGTCGCGCTTGTTGGTGCTGCGGGCGAGCTTGTAAGCGGCGATGGCGATAATGGCGATGACCGTTGCGCCAATTGCGTAGAAAAGCGCCTGCATCCACCATAATCCGCCATACGCGACGTAGAGCAGCGAGATGGCAACCACCATCAGAAACGAGGGGAGCACGAAGGCCAGACCGACGAGAGTTGCGCCGAGGATGCCGCCCTCGAAATAGCCTATGGCGATTGCAGTTTGTGCCGCTAGCGGTCCCGGCATGATCTGAGCGAGCGCGAGCGACAGCTTGTAGGTATCTTCGGTGATCCAACGGCGGAACTCGACCAGGTCCCTGTGCATGAAACCTACCAACGCGACCGGCCCGCCGAATCCGATTGTGCCGAGTTTCAGGAAATAGCCGGTCAACGGCCACAGCCCGATGGCGCTTGGCACGGAGGCTTCGGCCAATTCGGAATTCGATTGGTTCATGCTCGTTCTCCTCGGACAGAGTTTGGCGGATAACGCAGTTGAATCTTCTATATAGCAGTTGTATCTTTGAGTCAAAGGAAGCTCATGCAGGAATCTGAAGGCCGCTGGCTGCTCCTTATTCACCAAATTCCGCCCAAGCCAAATTACCTTCGAGTAAAGATTGGGCGTCGGCTGCAGCGCCTCGGCGCCGTTGCCATTAAGAACTCCGTATACGTCTTGCCTAAGACGGATCAGACCCAGGAAGATTTTCAGTGGGTTTTACGCGAAATTATCGAAGGAAAGGGCGAAGGATCTATATGCGAGGCGAGTTTCGTCGATGGGCTTTCAAATGACCAAATAGAAGCATTATTTCAGTCGGCACGGGAAACTGAATACAGGCAGATCGCCGACGAAGCTCGGCGCCTTGCGAAAACTCCCTCACCGAAAAAACAGATCGCGGATAGTCAACGAACCCCGGTTGAAATTGATGTCACTCGCCTGAGGCGGCGTTTCACGGAGATTGTAGCGCTAGATTTTTTTGGCGCACCTGGTCGGGAGGCCGCGGAGGGACTTATTAGTGGAATCGAGGCTCGTATACAGAAGAAATCGGGCAAGCCTGCTGTCAACGTTGCAGCAGCTCGCCCGCACACCTTGAAAGGCAAGTCCTGGGTTACTCGTAAAGGGATTCACGTAGATCGCATGGCCAGCGCCTGGCTCATCCGCCGTTTCATTGATCCGGATGCTCAATTCAAGTTCGTCCCTCCCAAAGATTATAAACCGCTGCCGGATGAGGTCCGCTTCGATATGTTCGAAGCGGAGTTCACGCATGTAGGAGATCGGTGCTCCATTGAGGTATTGATTGATCGTGTTGGAATCGATGACTCCGCGCTGACGCCGATTGCTCAAATAGTCCACGACATCGATCTAAAGGACTCGAAGTTCGGCCGTCAGGAGACCGTTGGAATCGAGCGGCTCATCGCCGGAATCGCAATGGCGCATAGAGAAGATGAAACGCGACTCACGCGCTCCGCGATCGTTTTCGATGATCTGTATGAATACTTCAAGAGGAAAGGGAGCTGAACCTGCGTCATGCGAAGACTCAATTCATTTTTTGTCGGAATCGGATTTATTTTGTTGCTCTCCGGCCATACAGCATGGGCTCAGAAATATGAACTGAGGCTGCCCGACAAGGCCTCCGTCCAGCGATTTGATTTCGTGCAAAAAGGTATCGAGGGATGGAAAACCGTGGAGGGCAAGTGGACGGTGGAGGAGATACCTGGAGCGCCGAGCAGCAAGAACGCACTCGTCCAGCGTGCCACGCAAAATCAGTACAATATCATCGTGGCCCCCGGAGGTCCTTATTCCGACATCGACGTCTCCGTCCGGTTTAAGCCGATCTCGGGCCGGGAAGACGCCTCGGCCGGAATTGTCTTTCGCTTTTCGGACGGAAAATATTATGTCGTGCGCGCCAACGCTCTCGAAGATAACTTCAGGCTTTATTACAATGACCAAAAGCGCTACCAACTCGCCACGGCGACGGTGAAGCCTCCGGCGCTTGGCCAGTGGCACGCCCTACGCGTCGTTGCCGTCGCAAACCTCATCCAGGCGTATCTCGACGGCCAGCTTTTGCTGAGCCATCGAGATTCCCGCTTTCGCTCCGGCCAGGTCGGTCTATGGACCAAGGCCGATAGCGTGACCGCTTTCGACGATCTTGAGATCAGGGGGCGACAAGTCCCGTTAAGCGAAGGAAAGGAAGGTACATTAGCCTTGACAAGCCTAATACAACCCGCGTAATACATTGACCGTGCTGCCGATCTTAACAAATAAGCGTGGTATCAGTCCGCATCATTTTACCGCCGTTGTCCTTCTGCTCGCGGTCTTTGCCCTTCCTCTCCATTTCCATTTTTTTACTGCGACGACGCAGCTCAGTCGGGAGTGCGGTTGTTTCCAGGGAGCGCGAACTCAGACGGGTTTGGCTCCCGCGCCGATTGATTGGACTCCGACTTGTCAGTCATCGTTCGTTGCTATCGATGAGCCGCAAATCTTCGGCCGGCTCTCCTTCGGCTCTCACGCCATCCGCGCTCCTCCCGTTTTTGTCTCCCTCTAAATCTTTCTATTCCGTTTAGCTCTTTCTCATGGCCCTCCCGTTTGGGTGGGAGGGCGGACTTCTCTGTCTTTGGGGAGGTGACTTATGGACGTTTTTCGCAGCGGCGTGCGCTTTGGTCTCGCCTGGTTTTTTCTCTGGATTGTCTTTGGTCCTACTCGAGCGTTTGCGCAGCAGGACGCGATCCAGGTTCTTAAAAGTCAGCTCGCTGAAATACAGGCGCAACTCAAGAATGCGCTGGAACGCATCGAGCAGTTGGAGCGGGAGAAACAGACGGCAGCGGCAACTCCGGCCTCATCGCAGCCTGCGCCAGCGGAGACCAGCTCCTCGTCCAGCCAATCGTCTCAGCCCGCCAAAGGGATCGCCTCGGCTTTCAACCCGGCAATCAGCGTCAACGGCCTTTTTCTCGGCGGTTATTCCACGAATGCGAAGAGGACGGGTCGCATCACGGGCCTCGACTTTCATAACGGCTTCAATTTGCAGGAGGCGGAAATCCAGTTTACCGCCGACGTCGATCCCTATTGGAAGGCCAATCTGATCGTTGCGATCGACCGCGAAGGCAGCGTGGGAGTGGAAGAGGGTTACGTTACGTCTGAAGAATTGCCATACGACTTGCTCCCGTCCAACACGACGCTCAAGTTGGGAAAATTTGTCGCTGCGTTCGGAAAGCACAATCTTCTCCACGCGCATCAGTTTCCGTTCATCAGCCAGCCGTTGATCAACCAGGCGGCTTTCGGCGAGGAAGGGGCCAGAGAACCGGGACTCGGCGTCAGCTATCTCCTGCCTTCGTCGTGGTTCTCGGAAGTGACGTTTCAAGCGATGGCGGGCGAGAACGAAGCGCTGTTCCGGCTCGCCGACGACAAGCGGCGCGGCGCCTATCTCGGCCACTGGAAGAATTTTTTCGATCTCACCGATGAAACCACGCTGGAGGTCGGCAATTCGGTCCTCGCGGGCAGAAACTCCAACAAAGGGCAGCCCTGGTCGAAGGCGGCCGGAGCGGACCTGACGCTGAAGTGGCGTCCGTCGAAGGAAAGGGCGCTGGTCTCGCAATCGGAATATATTTACTTCAGCCGCGACCGCGACCGGATAAGCTCGCCGCGCGGCGGCGGGCTCTATTCATCGCTGCAATATCAGTTCGCGCAGCGCTGGTGGATTCAAGGCAGGTACGACCTGTTGGGCATCCCCAAGTTGGACGACGGCAGAAAACATCGCTGGAGCACGCTGCTGGCGTTTGTCATGAGCGAGTTCTCGGCGATACGTTTGCAGCACAGCTATACCGCCTCGGATAGAGGCGGCCCGTTGAACGAAGTTTTGCTGCAGTTCAATTTCACCATCGGTTCCCATCCGGCGCACCAATACTAGGAGGAACTATGCGAACGCTAATCATCTTGCTTCTGCTTTTCTTGATGCCGCTCCACGCGAGCGCGGCGGAGCCGATTCCGGTCGTGACCACGACCACCGACGTCGCGGCGATCGTCAAGGCGGTCGGAGGGGAGCGCGTAAGCGTCGAGAGCATCGCCAAAGGCACGCAGGACCCGCACTTCATCGAGGCGAAGCCCAGTTACATGCGCGTGATGAACCGCGCGCGCGTGCTATTCTATACCGGCCTTCAACTCGAGATCGGCTGGCTGCCGCTGCTGGTTCAAGGCGCGCGCAACCGCAGCCTCGCTCAAGTCGATCTGTCGCAGGGGATTTCCGTTTTGGAGCGGCCCACGGGACCGATCAGCCGCGCTCAGGGAGATATCCATCCCGAAGGCAATCCGCATTACTGGCTCGATTCGAGAAACGGTCTCGTCATGGCGCGGAGAATCGCCCAAGAACTTAAAGTGACCGCGCCGGCCGACGGCGCTTTGTTCGAGCAGAATTTAAAATCGTTCGAAGACGATCTCAGCCGGCGGCGGCAAAAATGGGAGGAGCGCATGGCGCCGTTTCGCGGCGCGGAAGTGGCGGCCTACCATAAACAATGGGAATATCTTGCTCACTGGCTGGGACTCAGCATCATCGGCTACGTCGAGGACAAACCCGGGATTCCGCCGGCGCCGCAACAAGTGGCCAACATCGTGAGGACGATGCAGCAGCGGAAGATCAAGGCTCTTTTGGTCGCCAATTTTACCAATCCCAGTATCCCGCAGTCGGTGGCGGAGAAGGGCGGAGCAAAGCTCGTGATCCTTCCCGCCTCCGTCGGCGGCGAGAAGGGCATAGATTCCTACGGCGATCTTTTTGACTCGATCATCGGCAAGCTGGCCGAAGCTCTTAAATAGAGGAGGATGCGATGGGAGAATTTTTTTCCGTGATGGGTCCGGCGCTGGCGGCTTGTTTGTTGCTGACGGCGATCTATGTCTACTTCGGCCTCCACATCGTGCGCCGCGGCGTGATCTTCGTCGATCTGGCGCTCGCCCAGGTGGCCGCCATGGGCGGCACGGTTGCCTTTTTGCTGGGCTACTCCCTGGATGGTCAAGGCGCCTATCTGTTCTCTCTTGCCTTCGCCTGTTTCGGGTCGGTGGTTTTCACCTTGGCGCGCTCGCGGGAAGAGGTGGTACCGCAGGAGGCGATTATCGGTATCGTTTATGCATTCGCCGCTGCCGCGACAGTTCTCCTTGTGGACAGGGCTCCGCATGGGGCGGAGCACATCAAATATCTTTTGGTGGGAAATATCCTGTGGGTGAGCTGGAGCACGATCGCGTGGCTAGCTCTAATCATATTGGTTGTGGCGTTTTTCCATTACTATTTTCGCGGCAACATCTCGCTGGTTTCTGTCGATCCGGAGCGGGCGCGAGAAGCGGGGATTTCCGTTACTTTGTGGGACCTCCTGTTCTATCTCTCCCTCGCCTGGGTTGTGACTTCCTCGGTGCAGACCGCGGGGGTTCTGCTGATTTTCTCTTTTCTGATCGTGCCCGCCGTCTGCGGCCTGCTTTTAAGCCGGAGTTTTCGGGCAAGCCTTTTGCTGGGTTGGATCGTGGGCGTAGGGGTCAGTTTGTCGGGGAGCGCTCTCTCTTACATTTTGGATCTGCCGACCGGAGCGACCATTATCTGCCTCTTCGGAGTCACGCTGCTCGTGATTGCTACCCTGATAGGGACTTATGGTAGACTGAGCCGGCAGCGATCCCCCTCATGAGATTTTCTCGACTCGTTCTTGTCTGCTGTTTCTTTTGGCTCTCCGCCTGCGGGTCGGGTTCGGTGGGAAGGCTCATGCCGTGGGGGGACCGGCGGCCCAAGGTGGCGCTCGTGCTCGGCGGCGGAGCGGCGCGCGGCTTCGCCCACGCGGGCGTGATCCGCGCGCTCGAACGGGCGAAGATTCCGATCGATATCGTCGTCGGCGCAAATACCGGAAGCCTTATCGGCGCGATCTACGCCGACAAGAAGAACGCCTCGGATCTGGAGACGCTCGCTCTCGGTCTCGAAGAGCGCGATATCTTCGACTATAACTTCATTAATCCGACGCAGGGTTTCGCGCGCGGCGAGCGGCTCGAGGACTTCGTCGCTAAAAAACTTTCGGCAAAAGAGATCGGCGAGCTCAAGCTTCCCTTCGCCGCCGTCGCGACCGACATCCAGAACGGTGAGATCGTAATTCTCCAGTCCGGTTCCATCGCCCGCGCAGTGCACGCGTCGAGCGCGATACCGGGGATTTTCATCCCGGTGAGCTATCAGGGAAAATTACTCGTCGACGGCGGCGTGCTCGACAACCTGCCGGTGGACGTTGCGCGCAAGATGGGTGGCGACGTGGTCATTGCGGTCGATCTCGGAGAAGGAGCGAAAGCGGCTCCGGTGAGCAACGTTTTCGAAAACGTCGTCATGAGTTTCTATCTGATGGCCAGGCAAAGCACGGAGGCGAGAGTGAAGCAGGCCGACGTGGTGATTCGTCCCAAGCTCTCGGAGGTGGGATGGATCGACTTCAGCCGGAAGAAGGAAACCTTCGCTCTCGGCGTTCAGGCCGCGGAGCAGGCGCTGCCGGCGATTCGCGCGAAGCTAGGCTTGAAGCGCTAGCCTGGATCTCCGTTGAACATCACCCTTGGCGGCTTTGCGCCTCTTCCTTCGTGTGCTTCGTGTCCTTCGTGGTTAAAAAGTTTATCACCACGAAGAGCACGAAGGTCACGAAGTTATAAAGTCATCGCGGCCAGACGCCAAGAACGCAAAGAATGCTTTCTTGAAACCCGCCCCTACGATCTATTTTGTTGCGGCTCCGGCTGTTTTCCCGTCGCTTCCACTTTCACCTTGACGACGCGCCGTCCTTCCATATCCACGATCGTGAGCCGATAGCCGTTGTGCTCGACGACTTCCCCGCCGCGCGGGATGCGCTTCAGCTTGGCGAGCACAAAGCCGGCGATCGTGAGATAGTCCGGCGATTCTTCGAAGGGCAACCCGTAGTCGGTCTTCAAGTCCTTCAACTGGGCCGAGCCCTGAATCACCATCGAGCCGTCGGGCAGCCGCTCGACCGGCCCGCGCTCTTCGCGATCGTATTCGTCCCGGATCTCGCCGACGATTTCTTCCAAAAGATCTTCTAGAGTCACGAGCCCTTCGATCTCGCCGAACTCGTTGACCACCATCGCGATCGCGATTCTGCGCCGCTGGAGGTCTTTCAGCAATTGGCTGATCGGCAGCGAGCTGGGGACGAAGAAAGGCGGATGGAGATGGTCGCGCAGGCGAAAGGCGCCTTTTTCCTGAATCGCGCGGAGAACGTCCTTGTAATAGAGGATGCCGATCACCCGATCCAGCTCGCCTTCATAAACGGGAATGCGCGAGAAGCCGCTATCGACGAAGCTCTTGAGCACCTCCTCCGAGGAGGCGTTGATATCGAGCGCGTGGATCTCGGTTCTGGGGATCATGACCGCTTTGACCGCCGTATCGACGAACTCGAAGACGCTGTGGATCAACTCCTTTTCGGTTTCATCGAAAATTCCCTTCGCCGCGCCCTCGCGGATCAACGACTTGACCTCTTCCTCCGACACAAAGGTCGAGGGGCCGGCGTCCGCCCCGCCCAAGAGCCGCAGCACGGCGTTGCTGGAGGCGGTTAAAATCCGCACGAAAAAGGAAGTCATCCGGGAAAAAAACTCGATCGGCCGCGCGACGAGAAAGGCGATCCGCTCGGGAGACCGAAGGGCCAAAGATTTGGGCACCAATTCGCCCATGATCAGCGAGAAGTAAGCGATCGGAAGAGTCACCACGAGAATCGCGATCGATTCCGCCCATTTCTCCGCGAACGAAAACGGCAGCAACTGGATCGAGGGCTTCAAAAACTCAATGGCGACCGCTCCGCCGATGGCGGACGCGAGGGTGCCCATGATCGTGACGCCGATCTGGACGGTGGCGAGAAAACGGTCCGGGTCGTTCTTCAACCGGGAAACGGCGGCGGCCGAGCGCACGCCTTTTTCGAGCAAGGTATCGATGCGGGTCTTGCGCGTGGCGATGATGGCGATTTCAGAGGCGGCGAAAAAGCCATTGGCTAAGATCAGGAAGAAGATCAGAGCGACCTCAAACCACAAGCCCTCGATAAACATAGACGCCTCCCGTCCCTTTTATAGAATTCCACCCGGCAGTTTAAAGATCGAATCATACCGGTTTTTCGGCCGTTCAACAAAGGCTTATCCTCGCTTCGCGAGGAATCTCAGATCTCAAATTTCAAATCTCAAACCAAAGAAACCGGTTCACGGCGGGGATAGTTTTTAGTAGGATGGTGCCGTGGCTGATATACTCCGTGAGCGATCGCTTCTGCAAGGAACGATCACCCGAATCACTTATCAGAACCCCGAAGCGCCCTACACCGTCGCCCGCCTCCAAGTCGACGGCCTCGAGCAGGTGACGGTTGTCGGCGGTATCTTTCCCGTCAGCGAGGGGGAAGAGATCAAAGTCAGCGGGAGCTGGAAGACGCATCCGCGCTACGGGCTCCAGTTTCAGGTCGAGCAGTGGGAGAAGATCGAGCCGGCGACGCTGGAGGGAATCGAAAAGTACCTGGGATCGGGACTCATCAAGGGCATCGGGCCGACCTACGCGCGCCGTCTGGTCTCGGCTTTCGGACTGGAAACTCTAAAAGTTCTCTCAGAAGAGCCGCAGCGAGTCTTGGAAGTTTCGGGCATCGGACAGACGCGCGCGCAGAAGATTATCGTCGCTTGGCAGGATCAACGGGGAGTGCAGAATGTCATGGTATTTCTCCAGGGACATGGCGTCGGCAGCGCTCTCTCGCTTAGAATCTACCGCGCCTTTGGCGCCGAGACTGTCGCCAGAGTCAAAGAAAATCCCTACTGCCTCGCCGAAGAGGTCTACGGCGTCGGTTTCGTCCTGGCCGACCGAATTGCCGCGACGCTCGGGATCAGCGGCGATTTTCCGCTCAGGGTTCAGGCCGGGCTTCTGCACGTGCTCCGAAAATTCTCCGACGACGGCCATTGCTATGTTCCGCTGACGCCGCTCAAAGCCAATGCCGCGGCGCTGCTTGGCGTCGATGAAGATTTCGTCGAGCCGGCGATCGAAAAGCTCGTGGCCGAGGGCAAGCTCGTTGTGGAAGAGGGCGGCGACGACGAAGACAGCCGAGTCTATCCGCGCGAGATCTACGACGCCGAGCGGCGCGTCGCAGCGGCAATCCGTCGCCTCCTCAACAACCCCTCCGGTTTAAGGGTTCAAGGGTTCAAGGGTTTAAGAGTTGGGGAACAGAATGATTCTTCTGAAAACCCTGCAACCCTTCAACCTTTCAACCCTGCAACCTTCCTGTTGGAGCCGGAGCAGCGCGAAGCGATCGCGCAGGCGCTCAAGCAAAAGTGCCTCGTGATCACCGGCGGGCCGGGGACGGGAAAGACGACGCTGTTGATCGCCCTGTTAAAAATTCTTCGGCAATCCGAAGTCACCTTTGCGCTCGCCGCGCCTACGGGCAGGGCCGCCAAGCGCATGGCGGAATTGTCCGGCGAGGAGGCGAAGACGATCCACCGCCTGCTCGAATTCAATCCGCACGAGAGCGGATTCCAGCGCGACGAAGGCAATCCTATCGGCGCCCACGTGATCGTCATCGACGAGGCCTCGATGTTGGATCTGCCGCTGATGGACCACCTGCTGCGCGCGATCGCGCCGCAGAGCCATCTCGTCTTGGTGGGAGACGTCGATCAACTCCCGTCCGTTGGGCCCGGAAGCGTTCTGCGCGACTTAATCGACTCGGGGACCGTGCCGGTCGTCGTGCTCAGGCGAATTTTCCGCCAGGCGGGCGAGAGTCTGATCGTCCAAAACGCGCATCGGATTCTTCACGGCGAGTCTTTGCTGCTCGAACCCGAGCGCGGCAAACGCGACTTCGTTTTTATTCCGCGCGAGCGCGAAGAAGACGCTCTCGCTGTCATTCAAGAGCTGGTGAAAGAGCGCATCCCGCGCCTTCTCGGCGCGCAGGACGTCCAGATCCTGAGCCCGATGCACCGCGGCCTGTTGGGCACGGTCAATCTCAACCGCGAGCTGCAGCGGCTGCTCAATCCCGAGGGAAAGAGCATCGAGCGCGGTGGCACGATCTTCCGGCACGGCGACCGCGTGATGCAGCTCCGAAACAATTACGACAAGGGAATTTTCAACGGCGATCTCGGGCGCATCGTCAAGCTCGACACCGAGGAGGGAGAGCTGGACGTGGACTTCGACGGCAGGAGAGTTTCCTACGATCTCGAAGACCTCGACGAGATCAACCTCGCCTACGCGACCTCCGTGCACAAAAGCCAGGGGAGCGAATATCCCGCGGTCGTGATCGCGCTCCACACCTCCCACTTTCCCATGCTGCACCGCAGCATCCTCTACACCGCCGTGACGCGCGGGAAAGAATTGGTCGTGCTGGTCGGCAGCAAAAAAGCGCTGGCGATGGCGATCCGAAACGTGCGGGTGGAGAAGAGATTTACGGGGCTTAAAGAACGGCTCAAAGAAGCTCAAAAATAGACGTGCCGGCCGACGGGCGGCATCTTTCCGGGCCGATGCAATACGGCTGGATTACGCTGCTTTAGCCGCATCGGCGGGCGCAACAGAGACCGTCTTGTATCGGCGGATGATTGCGAGGGCGATAAAAATCCATACGATCGCCATGACGATATTGATCGAGGCGAAGGTGCTGACGCCGAGCGCGAGCTGGGCGCCTAAAAACACGAACATGGCGGAGGCGACGTCGCCGGCGCGGACAAAGAAGGTATCGATTGCGGCTTTGGCTTTGTACTTCGTCTCCCGGCTGGTCGGAAGAAAAAGACTCTGGTGCGTGGTGTTCTGGAGCGAATAATTGGCGGCGTTCTCCAGAATCTTGGCCGCCCGGATGTAACTGAGAACGGGAAACGAGGCGATCAGAAAGTATCCCCCCAGAGCGATGCAGGGCAGAAATAAGAGGGCGGCAGCTCCCATGGATTTGAGAATACGAGACACGATAAGCAACTGAATGCCGGCGGAAAGCAAACTCACCCAAAAATAGAAATTGCCGTAGAAGTTGCCGATAAACTTCTGCTCGATTTTTTTTCTTTCTCCCTCGCTCAAGAGGGTTGTCGCGCCGGGCGCCGCCGCCTGCCGTTCCGCATCGAGAACCTTTTGCTGCGCTTCTTTGGTGACGATCTTGCCGAGGATATATTCGCCGGTGGTGTTGACCAGATTGAGCACGATGATCAAGAGAGCGATCAAAAAAAGATACCGCTGGGTGACGACGAGCTTGAAACCGCCTTCTTTGCCCAAAGATTTTTCGGCATGGTCCTTCTTTTCGGCCGCCTGATCCCTTGCCCGCGCGTGCACAATATTCGTGATGAGAATGG
>CAYOJC010000041.1:0-40273 GCA_964404195.1 uncultured Syntrophobacteraceae bacterium | reverse complement strand
CATAAGATAGCAAATTCTACAATGGATATCCATTAGTTATGCGAGTGTCAATAACTCTGAGAAATCGTCCCTCAAGTTCCTCTATTCTGGCCCAGAATCGATATCGGTTCCCCTCTTGAGATTCGCTTCGTATTGGTTTCTCCACAACCCGAATGCACCATTCTTTCTTCAAGTAAGGACGCTTGCGCAAGACCTCGTTCTCGAAATATTCCGTGAACCTGTATTGCGCCACCCACCAGAGGATAACCCGATTTCCCTCAGATAACCAGCCCGACGTTTAGGCTGAGCCGCCTTGGCGTCGGTCTCCATCCGATGGTCATCGCAAAAGGCATGGGCTGCTACGGCGAAGGGCCGATCACCGACAGCGACAAGGTGAAACCGGCGCTCAAGCGCGCCATCGAATACATCAAGAAAGAAGGCAAGCCAGCGGTTGTGGATACCGTGACGCAGTACAGATAAAGTTTTATCCTGCGCCCGACCAAGCTAAGATGAAACTTAAGATGACTCGATCAAGCGGCAATGTCTTCCGTGATTTGGGTTTTTCTCCCGGTGAGGCCGAACACCTGCTTGTCCGGTCGGATTTGATGATCAAAGTTCAGAAACTGATCGCTTCCCGAGGTCTTACACAAACCGAAGTGGCGAAGATTCTCCGTGTCACCCAACCTCGGGTAAGTGACCTGCTGCGAGGGCGGATCGACCTGTTCAGCACTGATGCGCTCATCGACATGCTCGCCCGCCTGGGTGTCCGGGTTCGGCTTGTTCTGAAACCGTCCCGTCGCGGTCTCAAGGCTGCCTAACGCGAGGAGTGAGCGGCGCGATTTTTCGGTCCTGCGATGCACCGAGGAACACTTCTTAGGACGCCGCCCTTAGCAGGGCTCGTTCAAGCGGCCGGGGCACTTCGAGGCGATAAAAGCGGTCGGCCGAATATCCATAGTCCTCGCCGCTTTCATCAACCACGCGTAGATACCCATGTGATTCCGCCTCTTCGTCAGGAATGACTCGGTAGAGTTTCCCTACTTCGAGAGAAGCCTCGTACTTCTTGTTGTTGATGCAGACCGCAAAATATTTTTCTTGTTTGGCGTGTTTTTTCATATCTAATCCAGTAAGGGAAATTTTATCTTGATTTCTTTCCGCCCGATACGGGGAGCTTCGTACACCAGTGCACCTCAGCAGTATAAATCACACTTCATACAAAAAAAGACTCCCGGTACTTTTCTTACTCGTCCGCACCACCTTAAGGTTATGCGACGTATCTCAATATGCTTCATCTGGTGCGACAGGTCGAATGTTTTTTGATTCAGGCTCATAAAGCAGCACCCACAGGTTTAGCTTTTTTCGTAGCGGTGAGCGGACGCGACGTTGAAGTTCGTTGAGATATGCGCGTGTCGCCGGAAGCGCTAGGCCAAGGCAGACCCTGAGATTCCGATGCTCTTCGGGAACCCCTTGCGGCTGGTCTTCGAAATAGGAGACAACGCTGGCAAGGGCTCGGTCGAAGTTGTTTCTTTGTGTTTGAGGCTTTCCGGCGCCCGAACCCTTGCACTCAACGACCCACCATTCGGTGTCAGAGAATCCCAGGATGTCGGCACCGGTTCCAACGAAGCTAGGTGAGTGCCCTACAGTGGCAAACCACTTATTCATGCGCTCAGTGGCGCCTGACGTATCGATGCCTTTCCCGGACGCGACAGAAAACTGATACGGGGTTACCCCACGCTTGATCAGGAACACGGTGGTGGCGATCAAGACATCCGGCTCGGCGACGACAGAGTCTTCGGTCATTTCTCAAGACGTATAACGCTGCGCTAACCGGCGCGCGCGGCTTTTGCGCGTGTCCGTGTTCGGCGAAAAGTTAGGCCACCGCTTCACTGCAGCCATTTTGCGATTTCGATTGACCCCGTCCCCAAAACAACACCGACAAACAGCCACAGTGCACCAATTGCAGAAATATGGAGACCCCCTGTACCTGAAGTCTCTAGTTTTGAAGCAATTCCTGAATCTTCCGCGGCGCGGTCGTGGCGCTCTTGATCCAAAGCTGAGGATTGCTCACGCATTGATGCATCAAGCTCGTTGTATACGTCGTCGATTCGCTTATTTAGGTGACCGACGTTGCTCTCTAACGATGCCACGCGCTGGTCGATAGTCGCGTTCGCTGGTGGATTGCTTGTAACGTATCCGCGTCCCTTTGCAGTCGCCGAGCCAATGGCCCCCGTACCCACGCCAATTACCACGGACCGTCTGTACGCAGGAAATTTCTTAAGCCATTCTCCCGCCATTCCGAAAAGCGTGGGGTGATTGAAAAGCCGTCGCGTCTGCTCGATTCCGAGGATGACAGTCCCTATGCCAAGAAGCTGAAGGATCAGTCCTGTCCAACGAATTACTGGCTCGCTTGTGCCTGGCCGGAGAGCCACGATTCCGGCCAAGACAACTATGGCCGTCGCAATCCAGAGCAATTTAGGCTTGGCGAGCCAGCCACCGATTCTCTTGATCCATGACCACAATTGAGCCATCCTCGCGTACATGCGCGGCCTAACGTTCACGCTCACCGGCGCGCGGCCGCGGTGCGGAACCGAAGCGCGACGCTTCGCGCGCGTCCGGGTGCGGCGTGGAGTTAGACCACGCTGTCTCGTTGCCCGCGATTGCATTCATAGCAGAGCGTTTCGAGATTAGACAGATTGTCGCTCCCTCCCTTGGCAAAGGGAACGCGATGATGCACTTCCAATCGGATGCCCATGCCGCTGGCCCCACACCGCACACATGCAAAATGATCACGCTTCAGAACGAAGAACCGCTTTCTCAGAGACAGCGCAATTCTCTTGCGAGGTACGTCCGCCGGAGCGGAGGACGGCTCATCGTTGATGGAATTTTCTGTAACCGACGCATGCGCCCGGACAAGCGCCTTTCGCCAAGTACCGAAGCGACGAGTAATCGTGTCACTTGAAACCGGAAATCCATACGCCTTTAAATCTCGTCGTTGAGGCGTGCGGCCTTCTTTCTCTAGCACCTGCTGCCATAGATTCACGATGTGGCCGAGCAATTCTTCGTTGGTGGCTTTCATGAAGCGTTGGCTCTTGAGACCGGCACGCTCACACGCCCGACGAAGTGACCCAAACCGCTTCGCGACGGCCGAGTAGCTGACACGGCCGACCCGATTAATATGAGCCTTCGTAATCGTGGTCGAGCCAACAGCTTTCGCTATTCGGCGAAGCTCGGCGAGGAGCGCCTCGTCGTCATACTCGGTAAGAAAATCGATCTCAAGTCGCTTCATTGATTGCGTGGTCTAACTACTGGAAAAGGGAAAAGAAAAGGGGTCAAGTCCGCTCTTGGCTCTTTTGTAGTACTTTTTCAATCCTCCGCGCTCTCCGGGCTATTCTCCGTTCCGCCTCGACTCTCGCCTTCATCCTCGAACAGGCTGAACTCACCGACGAGCACTTCTCTAACCCCAACATATTACCGATCTCGCTGTGCTTGTGCCCTCCCAAGCTCCGACACTACCTGAGTCCGGCCTGAATCAGCCCGACTCTTTCTCCTCTAGCTTCTAACGGCTACTACCGGAGAGGGACGGTGCCGTTTGCCAAAATCACGCGGTCGCCGTCGGGACTCAGAACGAAGTCGAGAAACTTCTTGACGGAGGGCCTTGGCTCCCCCTTGACGACGAAGAGAAAGTCGCGCGTCAGAAAGTAGCGCCCGTTCTTTATATTTTCCGCTGTAGGAGCGACGCCATTCAGGGTTAGAGCTTTCACCTTCCCTCCGCTCTGTTCCACCACGGTCATGCTGGTCATTCCGATGGCATGCGGCGTCTCCGTCAGCGCTTTTGCCATGTCGCCGCCGCGAGCCATGACTTTCACGGTCTCCACCTCTTTCAGGTCCTTGAAGCAACCTATTTTCTCCCGAATCACTTCGGGATCGACCTCCGTAGGCGGCCGCGTATGTACCGCGATGGAGGTGTCGGGACCGCCAAGGGATTGCCAGCTTCGCGTCTTGCCGCTGTAAATGTCACAGAGCTGTTGGTCGGTAATGTTGGTCACCGGAACACTGGCATTGACCGCGAATACGATCGCGCCCTTGGCCACTTCGATGACTTTTAAGTTTCCTTTCTGAATATCCTCAGGTCTGATGCCGTGGCTGGCCAAGGCGATCTGAATCTTTCCATCCGCCAAGGCTTTAAGCCGCTCCCCGGTTCCAAGCCCCTTTCCCAGCTCCACTTGAGCATCGGGAACTTTCTTTTGGTACTCCGTAGCCAGCGCCTTAGCCAGCGGCAGCATTCCGCTTGAGCCGTCGAGGATAATTTTTTCCTGCCCCCAGGCCGGCAACACTGCGGCCGCCAAGAGCAAAGCCACCGTCAACCTAAAACTCTTTGAGGATAAACTTGATGACATAATAGTGTCCTTTCTGTTTCGCCTAATTATTAAATAAGCGCGAAAGCGCTGCCGCTCAAGACCGACTTCTCCGCTACCGTTTTCTCAACGTCTCCTTGTTTTCAGCCCCTTTTCCTCAGTCGAGGGGCTTCGCCCCGTGCCAGCGAACGGCGCTCGTCAGCCGCTGTGAAGAGTTAGTCGACAAGGCGTTTTCACTCGCGAGTCACGGACACTATATTGGATTGTGCCGCTGCCGCCGGCCACGTGGTTAGAACGTCGTCGTCCGTTAATTCCTGCTTAGGATTTGCAACCGCCATAATGAGGAATTGCTTTCCTACATCCTCATCTCCAGGGTCGCCGATATAGATCTGCGCCGTCCACGTTCCGTCGCCATTCAACGTGGCCTGGGGCTGCACCCAGTATTCAGTATTCACTGCTTTCTCTAATGGATGTACGACGACCCACACCGTCGCCCGAGCGTCGGAAACCGTTCCTCCAACGACCGGTTGCTCGGGAACCGCCGCGTTATCCTTGGGCGACGAGATCCGCACCTCGACTTTCCGGCACGATGGTAAGAACCCGACAAACCCGACTAAGATGAACAAAAGAACAACGCTTTTTATGCCTCGCATGATTAACCCTTCCAGCGCCGCATTTCTTCCACTGAATCCGACGGAGCCCGGGTGCTTGCACGTTTCCGGAATTCCGGAAATATGGAAATGATGGGCGGAACGATGCTAGACGCTTCTGGCTAATCGTTCTTCGTTTTGGATAATTATCTTCGGACTGGGATTTGCCTTAGGTACAGGAAGCTTTTGTTCCTTGAGCAACGCGACGTGTTCTTCCATCCCCCACTTTGCCTTATACAGGCAGTCTTCTACGGAATGGCCGATCCCGGTAAAACCTTCCAGATCGGGTGAAAAGAAACCGAAAAAGTTCGGATCTTCCGTCGCCTCAATGATGAGCGAGTATTTTAAATCAATCACGGCTACTCTCCTATTACTTGAGGCCAGCGGCCTTCAATATTGCGTTACAAGTCCCGCTCGGCACTTCCTTGGGACCATGATAATCGACTCGGATCAGTCTGTCCACACCCGGTTTGCCGTAGTATCGGACCGAGCCTTTCTCTCGAATAAGCCTAAATCCGTTTTGCTCTAGAAGTCTTACAAGCTCGCTAAATCTCACTCTTACGGCCTCGTTAACCGGAATTCCGCGGATCTTAGTCGATTTGCCTGGAAGCTG
Source organism: uncultured Syntrophobacteraceae bacterium (assembly GCA_964404195.1). Lineage (GTDB taxonomy): Bacteria > Desulfobacterota > Binatia > UBA9968 > UBA9968 > JAJPJQ01. Next base: position 34,679 of record CAYOJC010000041.1, on the reverse strand, counting down.
GCAAGCATCAAACGCGGCCTGAGATATTTTGACCGCGACAGAAAGTATTTCCGGCTTGCGTGACAACCGTCCGTATATATATAGATAAGTCACGGAGGATTATATGCGACTCAAAGACCAAGTTGCCATCGTGACCGGTGCGGCGCAGGGGATCGGCGCGCATTATGCGCGCGGGCTGGCCAAAGAGGGAGCATCCGTCGTCGTAGTCGATATTCTCGATCCGACTCCGGTCGTGAAGGAAATCGTCGGCAACGACGGCAAAGCGCTGGCGCTGAAGATCGACGTCTCCGACGAGGCGCAAACCAAGGAGATGGTCCGGAAAACCGTCGAGACTTTCGGCCGCGTCGATATTCTCGTCAACAACGCCGCGATCTACGGCACGATCGTGCGGAAGCCGTTCGAAGAGCTCACCGTCGAAGAGTGGGACAAGCTCTATGCCGTGAACGTCCGCGGCATCTTTCTCTGCGTAAAGGCCGTCGCGCCGCACATGAAGGCGCAAAAACGCGGCAAGATCGTCAACGTCACCTCCAGCACCTTTTTCAAGGGCAACGAAAACTTTCTCCACTACGTAAGCTCCAAGGGCGCGGTCGTCGCGATGACGCGCTCGCTCGCGCGCGAGCTGGGCGACTACAACATCAACGTCAACGCGATCGCGCCCGGGCAGACGATGAGCGAGGCGAATCTTAAGCGCGGCGAAGAGACCGACGCGCACTCGCTTCGCTTACGGTTGCTCAAGCGGCGGCTCGTGCCTGAAGATTTGGTCGGAACGGTGATTTATTTAAGCTCTTCAGACAGCGACATGATGACGGGGCAGGTTTTACTTGTAGACGGCGGTACGGCGTTTCATTGATAGCAAAGAAGCTGTCAGCAGTACGCGATAATGTAGGGGCGGGTTTAAAACCCGCCCCTACTTGGCTTTTTTTTCATCCAGTTGCCGCTTCCAACCAAGCGTTCTAGCCTTCGCGCCGACTTCTTCGGCCTCCGGGATCATTCCCTTGCGCTGGTAAAAAATCGATAGGCTCGTGTAGGCCAGCTCGTCGTCCGGACTTACTTCGATCAACTTTTTGCCGACTTCTATCGCCTCATCCAGCCTATCCTGGTGCGCCAGGGCCATCGCCAGGGCGTGGAGACAATCCGCAAAGTTTGTATCTTCTTTAAGCGCCTTTCGATACGCCACGATGGCCTCATCCAACTTCCCCTCGACAAACAATTCCATTCCCCGATTATATTCGTCCTCTTTTGCCATTCGTGGAGCCCTCTGTCAGTCGCACCGCTTCGGAGCTTCCTCTTTCCGGCACTGCTCCAGGATGATTTTCTTCAAACGGTCGGGATCGATCGGCTTCTTGAAGACGACGCACTTGAGACCGTCGAGGCAGCTTCGTTTAATAACGTGGTCCTTGTCATAGTAGAACGCGGTCATCAGCACGACCGGCAACGCCGGCCGCTGTTTTTTCACCTCGCGATAAAGCGCGTAACCGTCCATGTCCGGCATCACGACGTCGCTCAGCACCAGGTCGAATTCCCTGCCCTCCAAAAGCTCCATCGCCTTGAGACCCGAAGGGGCAGTTTCCACGACGCATCTTTCTTTCTGAAGGAGCTCTTTGAGCGAGCAGCAAACTCCGAGATCGTCGTCGACGACCAGCAGCCGCAGACCTTCAAGCGAAACGCCCGCGTCTTGTTGATCCGCTTCTTCCGGCTTCGGCGCGCTCGTCAGATCCGCCATCATTCTGCCGTCGTGGTACTCCTTGGTGCCGTACTCCCCTCCCTCCGCCATTTCGCCGATGCGGCGCGTAATCGCCTGGATCTTCTTCACCTGCTGCTCGACCGACTCGAGCCGTTCCGATTCGACGACGTATTCTTCGTCGGTCGCCACCCGGCTGACGTACCCCTGCAGGAGATCGAGCTGGTTCACCAGTATCTCCAGCGAATTGTTGATCTCGTGCGACAGGCCGATGGCGATCTCGCACAGCGTGGCGAGCTGGTCCCTGTGCCTGATCCCGCGGATGTCCTTGGCAAAGCCGATCGATCCCAACTCGCCGCCGGCGGCGTCGTGGATGATCGAGGCTGAAATCGCCACGGGGATGCGCTCGCCTTTCTTGGTCTTGAAGACCGTCTCGAAGTTACAGACTTTTCCCGGCTCCCCGCCCTCGCCGCGCCTCATCGCCACCATCACTTTTTGCGCCTCTTCGCGGGTGGGGTAGATCTCCAACACGTCCCTACCCAACACCTCCTCCTGCGTAAAGCCGAGGTTTTGCCTGGCGCCATCGTTGTACAAGGTAATGGTCCCCGAGCGGTTCACTGCGATGATGATATCCGGGCTGCTCTCGACCAGCTTTTGGAAGTAGTCTGAGGATAGAGACATACGGGTCAGTGCTTGATCCGATAATATTAAGTCCTTTACGAGGTGGAATGCAAGCTCGATCCGCTCCGCATCGTGAATTACCTTCCGCGACCGACGACTTGCCGGTATACATTTTCGTAGCCGTCGATCATCCGCTCCACGGAAAATTCTTTCACGATCCATTCGCGGCAGCGCCTGCGGTCGAGCTTCTCGATCGAGCCGATCGCTTGGACCATCTCGTCTTCGTCGCGCGCGAGAAAGCCGGTTTCGCCGTCTTTGATTAGCTCGGGCATGGAACCGCGCGGATAGGCCAGCACCGGAGTTCCCGCGGCCATCGACTCGGCGACGGCCATTCCGAACGGCTCGTCCCATTGGAGCGGGAAGAGAAAGCCGCGCGCGCGGCTCATCGTCGCCACGAGCTCGGCGTACGGCATCGCCTCGACGTGGCGGATCTGCTTCCCGTCGATGTGCGGTTTGACCTCTCTCAGAAAATATTCCTCGCTCCAGGGCAGATGCTTGGTTACGTTTCCGACGATCAGCAGCCGGACGTTCGCCTTTTTCGCGATCCGGATCGCTTCGGCGATTCCTTTTCCCGGAGTCATGCGGCCGGCGATGATGAAAAAATCTTCCGGCCGATCGTTGAAAGGAATTTCCTCCGGCTCTATGCCGTTGTAGACGACGGGGAGAGACTCATCGCCCAGCGCTCTGGCCTGCGCGCGGCTGACACAGACGGGAAAACAATTTGGAAAATTTTCCCGATAGTAGTCATGAAGCTCTTTCTCGATGTACGCATAGGTGACGAGAGTGGGCGTCTTCGTGAAACCGGAAAAATAAGGCGCAAGCGTCGGCCAGTGGGCGTGAATCAGATCGAAGCGCTCGGCCTGGCGGTAAAGGTTGTAGGTATTGCGCGCCTCGAATTCCTTCTCTAGATAGAGGGTCGATTGAGGATCGTCCAGCGTCGCCACGGGCACGACGGACCGGACCGGGCAATCGACCTTCGAGTCGCCCGAGGCGAAGAGCTCTACCTGATGGCCGCGGCGCGCGAGGTGCCGGCAGAGATAATAGACGATGCGTTCCGTTCCGCCGTGCGTTCTGGGCGGCACGGAGAGATAGACGCTGGTGATCTGCGCGACGTTCATGGCCTGAATATTTCTCGGGAGCTGGAAAACCTATACTTCAACGCCTTCGGGAGGTCCACCTCGAACGCAATCGGGAGTGGGCTGGAGGTCTGAGGTCTATAGCCTCATGGCATGGCCTTCCGCGCGAAGCGCCGGTAAAAAGCTTCTTGCTTTATCGCTCCCGTTCACGGACAATCGCGTCCGTTTGCACCTCGGCATATATTATTTATAAGGAGGTCTGCAATGACCCTATGGCAGTTAAAGGCGTTTACGACCGTCGCCAAGGAAGGCAGCTTCACCAAGGCCGGTAAGATTTTGGAGATCAGCCAACCCTCGGTCTCTGCCCTGGTCATCGGCCTGCAGAAAGAGCTTAACGTAAGGCTCTTTGAGAAGTTGGGGACAAAGCCCCATCTTACCGAAGCGGGGAGACGGCTGTTTGAGCTCGTGAACGACGCTCTGGCCACGTTCGAGAAGATCCCGGACGAGATGGATCAAGTGAAAGGGCTCAAGAAATGCAGGCTGGCGGTCGGAGGCTCGGGTTTCGCGGGCTCCACGCTGCTGCCCATCGTTGTCCGGGCGTTTAAAAAATCCTTCCCTTCGACCGACATCAAAGTAACGATCGAAGGCAGCCCGGTGCTGAAAGAGAAGCTTTTAAGCGGAGACCTCGATGTGGCCCTGCTCGGCCAACCCGCGCGCGCTTCCCTCCTGGTCGTAAAGCCTTTTCGGGAAGAGCGCATCGTAGTCGTCATTGCGCCGAATCACCCGCTCGCGAGAAGACGTTCCGTGCCACTCGATCTTGTCGCCAAGGAACCGCTGATCATCGAGGCACGAGGCGCAACGCGCGACAAAGTCGAGGCGTTGTACGAGAAGAAAGGATTCGACTTCGCTCCCGAACTGGTGACGAACACGATCTTCGGGAGCAGAGAAGCGATCAAGACCGCCGTCGCCAACGGTCTCGGCATCGCATTTATTTCCGCGCATCAAATCGTCCTGGACGTGCGAGCCGGGCGGCTCAAGATTTTGAACGTTCCGGATCTGGGACTGACTCGGGCGATGTACCTGGCCTTTCACAAAGGACGGCAAAGCCCGCTGCTCCAGAGGTTCATCGATTTTCTACACGGCTACAAGGAGCGCTGAGCGGCGCGGCAAAATTCTTCGGACTTTAAGCCGCGCCTTTTATTTCGTCAGCCCCACGCTCTTGAAGAACCCGGCCTTATCGAGGGCCTCGACGAATGAATTGTCGAAGAACTCTTTCGGGTCCGAATTCTTGGCCTGGGGAAATTCTTTTTCATCCATGTAGCCGAACTGGGCCTGAATGACCTCGGCGCGCACGTTGAGGCTCATTTCCCAATACGGCGCGAATGCGTCGTAAGTTCCGTCGATCGTCGGCGCATCCTCGATCTTGACGTACTTTGCGATCGCCTTCTTGGCGACCTCCGGCTGCTTTCTCGACAGCACCACCGCCTCGGCCATCGCTTTGAGAAAAGCGTAGACCGTGTTCGGGTTCGCCTTGAGATATTTCTCCGTCGTTCCGTACGTGACCTGGAGCCCGGGGATGTTGAGCTTGCCGATGTCCACGAGAAGGTTGAGGCCCGATTCTTTCGCCTTCAGCGTATTCGGCGCGGAGAGCGTCCCGGCGGCGGTCTTGCCCCCGAGGATCGAGCTCAAAATCGCCGGAACCGTTTGGACGTAGAGGATTTGCACGTCCTTGTCGGGCGCCAAGCCGTTTTTTTTCAGCGCCTCGCGCGTCGCCGTGTCCAGCGCGGCGCGGGGCGTGCTCACGGCAACCGTCTTCCCTTTCAATTGTTGGATGGCGCCGATCTCCTTTGCGCCCCACATTTGAAAGACAAACTGCTGTATCGTTCCGCCGAAGTATTTAACTTTGCCTCCGTGCAAGCGCGCGTTGATCAGATCCGGGCCGTCGGTATAGAAATCCGCCTCCTCGGAGACCACCGCTTGGGCCGAGACTTGAGGAGTCATTAGCTGGACTTTGGCATTCAGCCCGTACTTCTTAAAAAGGCCGGCCTCATAGGCAACCCAAATGGGCGTGAAAGCCCCGCTCGGTTGCGCGTAGGTCACGACAACCTCGCTCTTCTCCGGCTTGCCGCCGACTTCCGCCGCGAAAGTGGGATAAGATGTCGCAAGCAGCTCCACGGCAAATATGACAGTTAGGGTCATTCGCACAATCACATTCATAATCCTCTCCTCTCAAAACGTAGGGGCGGTTCGCGAACCGCCCTTACCTCAAGACCTTTTTCACGGCTCTGCGGTACGGCCGTCGATGAGTCGAAGCTCCAAGGAATAAGTTCCGTTCCACTCGTTCTCGCTCAAACGATAAACGATGTCGATTTTTGACTGGAGAGCCTCCGGCCAGCGCTCTTCCAAACCGAACGCGAACGCGCCCAACGTGCGCCCTTTGTGGCGCAGCTTGAAGCGGGAGCCACCGTTGATGGGCTTGCGCTCGCACATCTCCACACCGCGCGTCACAAAGACGGGCTCCGGATTGCCGATGCCGAACGGCTCCAGCGCGCCGATTTGTCGAAACAGATCCCCCTTGATCTGGGAGAAATCAAGCTCGGCATCCACGTCGATCACCGGGGTCAAATGTTCCGGAGCGAGCGAGATCCGCGCCATCTCTTCTAACCGCTGCGCAAAAGAGGAAAACTTTTCCTGCCGCATGGTCAGGCCTGCGGCATATTCGTGGCCGCCGAATTTTTCCAGGAATTCGCCGCATCCGCGCAGTCCCTCCACCATGTGAAAGCCGCGTATGCCGCGCGCCGAGCCTTTTCCTTGTCCCTCGTGAAACCCGATGATCACGGTCGGGCGATGGAACCGCTCGACGATCCGCGAGGCGACGATGCCTAAAACTCCCGGATGCCATCCCTCCTGAGCGAGAACCAGGGAGTAGCGGTCCCCGATCTCCGCGCCTGCTTGCGCCAGAGCCTCCTTCAAGACTTTCGCTTCGGTCGCCTGTCGCTCGCGGTTGTGACCGTCCAGCTCCTGCGCGATTCTCAGCGCCTCCTCGGCGGAATCGGTCGTGAGCATCTGCACGACCTTGAGCGCGGTGTCCATCCGTCCCGCCGCGTTGATCCGCGGTCCCAGCCTGAACCCGACCTGCCCGGCGGTTATCTCTCCGTCGCGCACGCCCGCGACTTGCTTGAGCGCAATAATACCGGGGCGCGTGGAGCCGCCCAATACCTCGAGGCCGCGCCGGGAGAGAACGCGATTGGCGCCTTTTAACGGAACCATATCGGCGATCGTGCCGAGCGTGACGACGTCGAGGCATCTCCGGATGTCGGGAACTTCCGCACCGTTGAACAAACCGGCATCGCGCAATTTCGCCCTGAGGCCGATGATCAGATAGAACGCAAGCCCGGCGCCGCAGAGTCCTTTGTCCGGGAACGAACAACCGGACTGATGCGGATTCAAGATCGCCAGGGCGGGAGGGAGAGGTTCCGGCGGCTGGTGATGATCGACGACGACCACGTCGATGCCCAACGACTGCGCGAGCTCGATCTCGTTATAATTGGAAATGCCGCAGTCCACGCTGACGACCACGCGCACGCCTTGCTCGTGGAGCTGCTTGATCCCCTGGGCGTTGAGGCCGTAGCCCTCGTCGATCCTGTGCGGAATATAAAAAATCGCGTTGCAGCCGATCTCTCTCAGGAAACAGACGAGCGTCGCCGTGCCGGTGGTTCCATCGACGTCGTAATCGCCCCAGACGCAGACGAGCTCGCCGCTCGTGACGGCTGCGGCCAGCCGCTCCGCGGCCCGTTCCATGCCGGTCATGAGGAATGGAGAGGGCAGATCCTCGCGCAAACTGGAGGAGAGAAAACGTCTCGCGGCCTCCGGCTCCGTCAGGCCGCGGTGCGCCAAAAGCCTTGCGATCAGAGGTTGAACTGGAAGCGCCTGGGAAAGACGGGAAACGCAATCCTCATCCGCCTCTCTCAGGACCCAACGCTTCTCCATAAAATTCAAAACTCAGCTTTTCTTCTTTCCTCTTTCCCACAGAAGAATGACCGGGCTGGCGATGAAGACCGTCGAGTAGACGCCGGAGAAAAAGCCCACCATAAGCGCGAAGGCAAAAGGCCGGATCACCGCGCCGCCGAGAACGAACAGGGCAACGAGGACGAGCAGCGCCGTGCCGGTCGTGATGATCGTTCGGCTCAAGGTCTCGTTGATGCTGGTGTTGATGACCATTTCGAGTCCCAGTCTTTTGCTCTTCCGCATATTCTCCCGGATACGATCGCAAACGATGACGGTGTCGTTGACCGAAAATCCCACGATCGTCAGCAGCGCCGCCACGATCGTCAGATCGAACTCGTACTGCGCCAGGACCAGGGCCCCGATAGTGACCAAGACGTCGTGGATCACTGCGATCACCGCGCCCACGCCGAAGCGAAGCTCGAAGCGAAACCAGATGTAAACTCCCATCATGACCGTCGCCGCAATGACCGACCAGGTCGCCCGCTCGCGCAGCTCCTTGCCCACCTTCGGCCCGACGGACTCGACTCTACGGATCTCCACCTGTTTTTCGCCGAATTGGGCGGCGAGCGCTCCGCGTATCTTAGCTCCCAACGCGCCGAGCTCGATCGCCGTCCGCTCGAGACGCACGAGGAACTCGTTCGAACTCGTCTCGCCGAAGTCCTGTATCACGCTGTCGCCCAGGCCGATCGGCGTCAGCGTGCGGCGGATGTCCGCAATCGAGACCTTCTGCTGAAATTTGAGTTGCACCACGGTCCCGCCGGCGAAGTCCACGCCCATATTTGGACCTTTCGTGATCAGCAAGACCAACACGGCAAGGTTCACCAGTGTAGACAGCGCCACTGCGATGTTGCGGTACTTGGTAAAAGGAATGGCCGTTCCGGGTCTGATAATCTCCATCGTCTTCCTCTCAGATGCTGATGCGCGCGAGCCTGCGGGCGGCTATGCGATAGTCATAGTAGATCCGGGTCAGGTAGACCGCGGTGAGCACGGTCGTCAAAATACCGACGCATAGCGTGACGGCGAACCCCTTGATCGGGCCCGTGCCGAATTGAAACAGGATCAAGCCCGAAAGCATCGTGGTCATATTGGAGTCCAGGATGGACGGCAAGGCGCGCTCGTAGCCCGCCTCGACCGAGGCTCGCGGCGACTTCCCGGCCCTCAGCTCCTCGCGAATCCGCTCACTGATGAGCACGTTGGCGTCCACCGCCATTCCTACGGTGAGGACAATGCCTGCGATACCGGGCAGAGTCAGCACCGCTTTGAATCCGGCTAGAATCGCCAACAGAAAGAGAATGTTGAAAAGCACCGCGAAGTCGGCCAGCACCCCGGCGCCGCGGTAGTAGGCGATCATGAACAAAATCACGAGCGATCCGCCGGTGATAAAGGAGATAACGCCCTGACGGATCGAATCGCTTCCGAGCGACGGCCCGACCGTGCGCTCCTCGGCGATTTCCACGGGCGCCGGCAACGCGCCCGCTCTCAAGACGATGGCGAGATCGCGCGCCTCTTTCATATCGAAGTTTCCCGTGATCGAGGCACGTCCGCCGGCGATGCGCTCCTGGATGACCGGCGCCGAATAAACTTTGTTGTCGAGAACGATTGCTAGCCGCTTCTTGACGTTCTCGGCGGTGATGCGCTCGAAGAGCCTGGCGCCGCTGCTGCTGAGAACGAGCTCCACGTAAGGGCCCTCCAGCTGCGTGCTCGGCCGCACGCGCGCGTCCGTGATGGTCTCTCCCGTCATCAGGGATTGCGCGTGCACCAGATACGGCACCTTCTCGCCGCCGGTTCGTCCATCGCCCTTAGCGCCATAGCCGTAGAGAATCTCGGTCCCGGGGGGAGGGCCGCCGCGCAGCGCTTCTTCGACGCTGTGCGTTTCGTCGAGCAATTTGAATTCCAAGAGCGCCGTCTTGCCGATGATCTCCTTGGCCCGTTCCGGATCTTGGATTCCCGGCAGTTGCACCAGGATGTCCTGCTGCCCCTGGCGCTGGATGATCGGCTCGCTCACGCCGAATTGATCGATGCGGTTGCGGATCGTCTCGAGGGATTGATCCACGGTCTGGTCTCTCAATGCGCGCCGCTCCTTTTCGCTCAACCCCAGGACAAAATCCACTCCGCCGGCGCCGGCCTGAGAGTTAACGATCGTAAGGTTGCCGAACTCGCTCTTGAGCAGGTCCCTGAACTTGTCGGCGCCGGCGGCCGGCGCTTTAAGGATAATCTCATTGCCGCGCCGGGAAATCTCAGTCGTCGCGATTCCCTTTTCGCGCAAGAGCTTGGTCATATCGTCCTTGATGCGTTCGACGGTGTTCTCGATCGCCTTCTCGACCTTCACTTCCAGCACGAGATGGGTGCCGCCTTGAAGATCGAGTCCCAGATGGATGCGATCGGTCGGCAGGTAGTCGCTCCACCACGGCGGCAGCTCCCGGACAAATGACGGCGTCAAATAAATCATCGCCACTACGCTCAGCGCCAAAAAAATCACCAGGCGAACTGCGACACCCCGTTGCATGTTATTGCTCCTTGCCTTCTTTCGTTACGACTTTTCCGTTCTTGACGATCTCGGAGATCTGCGGACGGTGAACCCGGATGCGCACGTTGGGCGCCACCTCCAACGTCACCACCGCGTCGGTCAGGGCCACCACCTTACCGTAAATCCCTCCCGAGGTCATCACCTCGTCGTTTTTTTTGAGCTGCCCCAACATCTGCCGGTGTTCCTTGGCCTTCTTCTGCTGCGGACGGATGAGCAACATGTAAAAAATTGCAAACACCAGGATCAGCGGCGCGAAGCTGATCAGCGAACCCATCCCGCCGAGCCCCGGGGCCGTCTGCGCATATGCCACATCGAACATGATTCCTCCTATCTCGACTCCGACGTTTGAAGCTTGCGTTCCGAATCGCGCAGCCACGGTTCCGCGCGGTCTTCGCGAATCGCGTTCCGCAGACTTTCCATCAACCGGTGATAAAAAGCAAGATTATGCAGGGTTAAAAGATGAGCCGCAAGAATCTCGCCGGACTGATGCAGATGGCGGAGATAGGCCCGGGAAAAATTCCGGCAGCAGTAACAATCGCACGACTCGTCCGCCGGGCGGGCATCGCTCGCGTACTCCGCGCGGCGGATGTTGATTTTTCCCGCGGAGGTGAAGAGAGACCCGTTGCGCGCGTTGCGCGTCGGCAGCACGCAATCGAAGAGATCGTAGCCCGCGCGCACGGCGGAAATGATATCTTCGGGACGGCCGACGCCCATGAGATAGCGCGGGCGGTCTTCGGGCAAAAGTCCCGCGGTGAACTCGCCCATGGCGCGAAGCGCCGCTTCTCCCTCCCCGACGCCGAGGCCGCCGGCGGCGAAGCCGTCGAACGGCAAAGCCGTCAACTCCCGCGCGCATTCGGTCCGCAGGTCTTCATACATGCCGCCCTGGACGATGGCAAAAAGCGCCATGTCGGTTTTATTGCGCGCGCCCAGCGAGCGCTCCGCCCATCGGACCGTGCGCAGCGTCGAGGCGCTCGCATACTCCCGGTCCGCCGGATGAGGAATGCATTCGTCGAGCACCATCGCGATGTCGCTGCCGAGATCTTGCTGGATTTCAACCACCTTCTCGGGCGTAAGGAGGTGGCTCGAACCGTCGAGGTGAGATTGGAATTGCACTCCCTCTTCGCTGATCTTTCTGAGCGCGCCCAGGCTAAAGACCTGGTATCCGCCGCTATCGGTAAGAATCGGCTTCCGCCATCCCATGAAGCGGTGCAGCCCGCCCAACTCGCGCACCACCTCGACGCCGGGGCGAAGATAAAGATGATAGGTGTTGCCGAGGACGATCTGACAGCCGATCTCGTCCAAGTCTCGCGGCGACATCGCCTTCACGCTCGCGTGCGTCCCCACGGGCATGAACGCCGGCGTCTCCACCTCGCCGTGCGACGTAGAAATACGGCCGAGGCGCGCCGCGCTAGTAGAATCTTTTTTAACGACAGTGAAATTGAAGCTCATTCTGTATTTTATCCACGAGCACGATCACGAGCACGAACACGGCTTTTAGACGATGAGCATCGCGTCGCCGTAACTATAGAACCTGTATTCCAAGCGGATCGCTTCCTCGTACGCGCGGCGGGTGAGATCCATACCGGCGAAGGCGGCGACCAAAACCAGCGGCGTCGAGCCGGGCAGGTGAAAGTTCGTAACCAGCCCGTCGATGACGCGGAAGGGAAAGCCCGGCTGGATGAAAAGCCGCGCGATGCCCTCGTCCGCTTCGACGGCCCCTTTTCGCTCCGCGATCCATTCGAGCGCGCGCGTGCTGGTGGAACCCACCGCGATGACCCGGTTGCCGCTCTCTTTCGCTCGTTTGATTTTCTCCGCCTCCGCGCTTCGAAGCGTATACCATTCCCCTTCCATGCGATGGTTTTCTATCTTCTCTTGCCGCACCGGTTGAAACGTGCCCGGTCCGACGTGGAGAGTCAAGAATGCGGTCCCGATGCCCTTGGACTCCAATCCCGTCAGCAATTCCGGAGTAAAATGAAATCCCGCCGTCGGCGCGGCCACGGCTCCCGGACTCCGCGCATACACCGTCTGGTAGCGCTCCCAATCGAGCGCCGCGACCGGCCGCTCCCGCTCGACGTAAGGAGGAATCGGCGGCTCGCCCAATTTTTCCAGCAACTCGGCGAAATCGCCGTGGTGGTGGAACTTTACCCCGTAGCGCCCCCGGCCCATGTCGCCGATGATCTCCGCTGAGACCTCCGGCGAAAGAAAAATCCGGCTGCCGGCTTGCGGCCGCTTGGCTGCGTCGACCAGCGCGATCCAGAGATTAGGCCAATGAGGAAACGGCTCGATGAGCAGCAGCTCGACCTCACCGCCGCTTTCCTTTCGGCCGCGCAGCCGCGCGGGAAAGACCCGCGTGTCGTTCAGCACCAGAGCGTCGCCCGCGCCGAGAAAGCCGCCTAATGACGCGAAGTCGCTGTGGCGTATTTCGCCGCTCTCCCGGTCGACGACCATCAGGCGCGCGGTGGCGCGGTCGCTCGCGGGCGTGGCCGCAATCAACGAGCGCGGAAGCTCGTACATGAACTCCTTGAGATCCATGAAAGAGATACTTGCAGCTGTGGTTTTAGATTTGAACCGGGCGTGGTACAGAAATTGGAGTAATGGAGTGATGGAGTGCTGGAGTAATGCTCCTAGATCCCTTACCCATCACTCCACTACTCCGATACTCCAGTACTCCATTCTTCACGTTTCCTTTTTGAGGAACGGCGCCAACAGGTCGATCGGCACGGGAAAGATGATGGTGGAATTTTTTTCCGACGCAATCTCTACCAGACTTTGTAAAAAACGGAGCTGTATAGCCACGGGGTGTTTCCCGATAATCTCGGCCGCGTCCGCAAGCTTCTGCGAAGCCTGGAATTCTCCGTCCGCATGGATAACCTTGGCGCGGCGCTCTCGCTCCGCCTCGGCCTGCTTGGCCATGGCGCGCTGCATCTCCTGAGGAAGATCGATCTGCTTAATGGCCACCTGTGTGACTTTGATGCCCCACGGATCCGTATGCTGTTCGATGATCGTCTGCAGTTTCGCGTTGATCTTTTCGCGCTCGGCCAGGAGCTCATCCAATGCGCACTCGCCGCAGACGCTGCGCAGCGTCGTCTGTGCGAGCTGGGAGGTTGAAAAGAGGTAGTTCTCCACCTCACGCACCGCCCGATTGGGATCCACAACTCTAAAGTAAAGGACGGCATTGACCTTGATAGACACATTGTCCCGCGTGATCACGTCCTGGGGCGGAATATCCAGCGTGATCAGCCGGAGATCCATGCGGCTCATTTTTTCGATGACCGGAATAACATAGACGATTCCCGGTCCCCTCGGCTCCACCATGCGCCCGAGCCGGAAAATCACGGCCCGCTCGTACTCCTTCACAATCTTAATCCCGCTGATAAGAAGCAAGATCGCAACGACCAAAAACGCAGCCAACGGTCCAAACCCAAGCATAGCGTCCTCCTCTCTCAAGTCCCTTGCCGGGCTTGAGATGCCCTGTCCACCTTGAGGCACATGCCTTCAAAGCCAATCACCCGCACTTTTTCTCCCGCCGCGATCTGAGTCTCGGCTTCGGCGGTCCAATACTCTCCATGAACGAAGATCTTCCCGGCAGGATTCAGCGCCACCTTTACCTCGCCGATTTCCCCTACGAGCGCCTCCAGACCTGTCGTCGGTTTTCTCTTCTGCGCCCTCAAGACCAGATAGCCCACCATCAACATGAAAGCGCTCAGCGTGCCGACTGCCGCAAAGACGATCGACCGATCCAGGGTCAGATCCGAGCTTTCGGTGTCGAACAACAGAAGCGAGCCCAGCGCGAGCGAAATCGCCCCGCCGACGCCGAGCACGCCGAAGCTCGGCACGAACGCTTCTGCAATCAGCAGCGAGATGCCGAGAAGGATCAGAATAAGACCGCCGTAGTTGATCGGAAGAATCTGCAAGGAAATGAATGCGAGCAGGAGACAGATCGCTCCCGCCACGCCCGGAAAAATCACGCCGGGATGGGAAAATTCCATGTACAGGCCCAGGATGCCGGCCATCATCAGAAGATAGGCGATATTCGGGTGGGAAAGTTTATCGAGGATTTTCTGTTTCAGACTCATCTCGAACCGCTCGACCCTAGCGCCTTTGAGCGCGAGCACGACGTCCTTGCCATCGACGTCGACCTTCCTGCCATCCGCCTGGCGCAGCAGATCTTCGACGTTGCTCGCGACGATGTCGATGACGTTCTTTTTCAACGCTTCTTTTTCCGTTATCGAGACGCTCTTGCGCACGGCCTGTATCGCCCACTCCGCGTTGCGGCTGCGCTTTTGCGCGATGGTCTCGGCAAAAGAGGCCGTGAAGTTTTCGATCTTCTCTCCCATCACTCCCTTGATCTCTTGTCCCGACCCGGCCACCGGATGCGCCGCGCCGATGTTGGTTCCGGGCGCCATGGCCGCAACGTGCGCGGCCAGCGTGATAAACGTGCCGGCGGACGCCGCGCCCGCGCCGCTCGGCGCGACATAAACAATGACCGGGACCGGGGAACCTAAAAGATCCTTGACGATCGATTGGGTGGACTCCAGAAGGCCGCCGGGGGTATCGAGCTGGATGATCAATGCCTTGGCGCCTTCGAGGCGCGCCCGCGCGATCCCTTCGCGGATAAAATCATCGACCGCGGGATTGATCGTGCCGTCGATGGAAATGAAATGGACGCGGGGCTCCGAAGAATTTTTCACCTGCGCCACGAGCGGGAGCGCGCTGGCGGCCAGGATCAAGAGCCATGCGGCCTTACGCAGGCTTGAGCTCTTGAATAACTTTTTTAATGTCTTCCCAAACAAGCTTTTTATCTCCAGGGTTGCGCAGTAGATAAGCCGGGTGAAACGTCGGCATGAGCTTGACGCCGTGATAATCGTGCCAATTCCCGCGCAGCCGCGAGATCGGCTGCTTGCTCTGAAGCAGACATTGGACGGCGAATTTGCCCAGGGCCACAATGATTTTCGGCTTGATCAAGTCGATCTGCTTTTTCAGAAACGGTTCGCACGATTCGACTTCGTCGGGCTCCGGATTGCGGTTCTCGGGTGGGCGGCATTTGACGACGTTGGCGATGTAAACGTCCGCCCGCTTGAGTCCCATCCCCTTGGTGATGATGTCCGTCAGGAGCTGTCCCGCGCGCCCGACAAACGGTTCTCCCTGCAAGTCCTCGTCTCTTCCGGGTCCCTCTCCCACGAACATCACCTCCGCGTTAGGATTGCCGACGCCGAAAACCAGGTGGGTGCGCCCCGGCCAGAGCTTGCACCGGCGGCAGTCGCCGATCTCCGCGCGAAGCTCTTCCAGCGATTTGGCTTCGTAGACCGCGGCGTGTCCCGAAAAAAAATCTTCTTCCGAACCTGCCATTAAATTTGGCGCAGCGGCGATCGTCCGATCGGCGACCAATGAGCGTCCCCTGGGCAAGACGCGGATTCCGGCGCGCGCTCGCGCCTGCAAGTGGCGCCGCAGCGTGGAAACGATCTTACTTAACTCTTCACGCTCGCCGGACTGGGCAACGGATTGTTCCACCGAAAGCATCTTAGCATCGTTGCGGAGTGACTATCAACGTTTTACTTGTTCCAGATATTGGGCGCGTATTTCGGTAAGAAAAGCCATGGTTTCGGGCCAGAGGTAATCCGCATACGTGTAAACGAAGGAATGAAACGCTCCGCCGTGATAGAGCAACGTTATCTCACTATAGATTCCCGACCCAAGGTAAATCCGGTGGCCGGCGCCCTTGGTCGAGGCGAGGACGACTTTGCCGGCATCGATGTAGCCCGGGTCGATGTTCACGCTGCGCCGCCGGCCCGGTCCTTCGGCGCGCCGGTAATCGTCCTCGACGTCATAGGCATGGTGCTTGATTTCGGCCAGAGCTCCGGGAGAGGTCAGCCGCTCGAAAGATAGAAAGCGCCGGCTCAAACCCCGGCCCATTTCACTTTCGTAATAGTCGCTGCCCGACCAGGGGAGAGTCGGGCTTGCGGAGTCGATGGGACCAAACAGCACGCGGAGAGAGTTTTCAACCCGGGAAAACAGATCGTGGTCGGCGGCAAGCAAGGCGACGAAGAGCTTGACCGGCTTGGGCTCTGACGCTGTGCCCATAGTTTACCCAATCGCCGCTGATTTCAGCGCAAAGCGTTCGGCGTTATCCGATGGAAGATTGCGGCTGTCCGCTCCGTAAGACGCAGAGAAAATCGAAAATTCGATCGGCCAGCTCCTCTTTGGTCATGAGCGGAAGGGGCTGGACGTTGCCCTTGCGGTCCAGGATGGTGGCGACGTTGGTGTCCTCTTCGAAGCCGCTGCCCGCTAAAGTCACGTCGTTCGCCACGATGAAATCGAGATTTTTTTCGTGGAGCTTTTTCTTGGCGTTGGCGATCAGCTCGTCCGTCTCGGCCGCAAAACCGATGAGGATTTGCTGGTCTTTTGTGGCGCCAAGTTCCTTCAATATGTCCGGGTTCGGTTTTAGATCGAGGCGAATCGGCCCCGCCCCTTTTTTGACCTTGCGAGGAGCGAACTTCTCGGGACTGTAGTCGGATACAGCCGCGGCCATGATCACCGCCGTCGAGCGCGGGAACTCCGCCATCACAGCCGCGCGCATTTCGGCGGCCGTCCTGACCCGCACGAGCCGCGCTCGCGCCGGAGGCGGCAATGAAGTCGGCCCGCTGACGAGCGTAACTTCCGCGCCCCTGCTTAAGCCGGCGCGCGCGAGCGCATAGCCCATTTTCCCGGAGGAGCGGTTGGTAAGATATCGCACCGGGTCGATCGGCTCATGGCTCGGGCCCGCGGTAATCAGCAGTCTTTCACCGGACAAGTCCTTTTTTTTTAGCAGCCGGCGGATCTCCTCGGCGATCTCGGCCGGCTCGGGCAAGCGTCCCTTCCCTTCATAGCCGCATGCCAGATAGCCCTCGGCGGGCTCCATGAAGTTGTAGCCGAGCCGTTTAAGCTTGCGGATGTTTTCCTGCAAAATAGGATTCTCGAGCATGTGAACGTTCATCGACGGCGCGATCAGCACCGGCGCCTGGGTGGCCATCACGACCGTGGTGAGCAAGTCGTCGGCAATTCCGGAGGCGATCTTGCCGATGATGTTCGCCGTGGCCGGGGCTATGACGAAAACGTCCGCTCGATCGGCAAGGTTGATGTGACCGATTTCGGACTCCTGGGTCAGGCTGAAAATCTCCGTTGCGACGGGCTGGCCGGACAGCGCTTGGAACGTCAGGGGAGTTACAAAATTCATGGCTTCGCGGGTCATAATAACCTGAACCGAAAAGCCATCGCGGACCAGCAGGCGAACCAGCTCCACTGCCTTATAGCAGGCGATTCCGCCGGAAACCCCGAGGACGATGCCTTGGGCCTGCTTATCCGCTGCCATGGAGTTAGAAAATAGCGGATTGGACGGTGCTTTGCAAACTTTTGAGCAGCGCCAAGGCGCGCCGGAATAGGGAGAATGTAAGGCCAACAGCTTGACCGCAAGGGCGAGTTCGTGTAGAAGTAGCGGGAGTGGCCCGAGGAAATGGCCCAATATGCAAGAGGAGAAAAGGATGGCGACACATCGCGGGTTGTTGGGTTCGTGGAAAACGTTGGCTCTGTTCTTAGCCGCAGTGACTGTAATTCTTTTCAGTCCCCGGACCGCAAGGGCCGAGGAAGAGCAGATGGCATTGGGCGCCGGCGAAGTCCTCGTCGCCTACGTCATGAATGAGGCCCAACCTTCCATGGCCGCTGAGGAATCTGAAGGCGAGCTGGATCCTTGGGAAAGCTTTAACGAGCCGATGTTCCGGTTTAATAAAAACGTCGTGGACCGCTTTTTAATCAAGCCGATAGCCGGCGCGTGGGATGCGCTGCTCCCCGACCCGGTTCAGAAAGGCGTGAAAAACGCCATTGAAAATCTGGGGTTCGTTCCGCGTTTCGCCAACAATCTCTTCCAGTTAAAATGGGATGGCGCCCGCCGGGAAGCGGCTCGATTCGCGCTCAATAGTACTGTAGGACTTTTGGGCTTTATCGACGTCGCGAAGGATGGTTTGGGAATTCAAACGAGCGACGAAGATTTCGGCCAAACATTAGGCGTCTGGGGCGCTAAGCCCGGCCCATACCTTATCCTTCCATTTGTACCGCCGCCACTGACTATTCGCGACGGCGTCGGAAGGGTTGTAGACGCCGCAATGAACCCACTCACCTGGGTCCTTCCAGGCAGCGCTACCTGGGGCATCCTTGGCACCTATGTCATCAACGAGCGCTCTCTCAACCTCGACAGGTATGAGCGCGTAGAGGAATCCGTCGTCGATCTTTATAGCGCCGTGCGCAATGCCTACCTGCAAAGGCGGGCGGCTGCGGTAAGAGAATAAGCCTCTAAGAAAAACTACTCTCATTCGTTGAATCATCGACTCACCTGCAGCCCGTCAACTCCAACAAGGAGTTGACGGGCTTTTTATTCTGGAATTCGAACGTCATACGGAACGGAGGGATCGGCACAGGCCGGATCTTGCGGCGCCGAGCGCCGTTGGAGCCTCTCGCGCCCCTTGAGCGGCGCCAATCGACGGGAGTTCAAGGAGGTTAAAAGATCAGCATGCCAGCCCAAATGGCAAGCAGTGGAGTGCCAAGCTTTTCCGGTTCTCACCAAATGGTCAGGCCAACCACCTTCGATGAACGGAAGGAAACTATCCGAATGCCGGAAAACGATATAGCCGCGGCTTCACGGACCCGGACGGCAACGGTACTTATGAGGCGTGTTTCTTCTATGAGGAATATGGGAGTCGATCTAAGCGAAAGATCTTGTCTTTTAATTACAGGGTTTTCCTTCGTCTTACTTCGATTTCTTGAAATCGTCCACGCTGAGTCCGTGTTTTCTAATGAGGTCATAGAAATCGGCGCGGTACTTGCCGGCCAGCCTTGCCGCCTGGCTGACATTTCCCCCGCTCAGCTCGAGCAAGCGAATTAGATAATTTCTTTCAAAAGCGCCCTTCGCTTGTTTTAAAGGTCTCCACGGCTCCTCGGCGGATGATTTTGTCCGGAGCAGAATCAAATCCTCCGTTATGACGTCCGTCTGCGTCATGGCGACGGCGTATTCGATCACATGTTCCAGCTCCCGCACGTTTCCCGGCCAATCGTTGAGCATCAGCCTTTGCATGGCCTGAGGCGCGAGTCCTTTGATTTCCTTTTTGGTCCTCTCGTTGAACTTTTCAATGAGATGCTCGACCAGCGGCGGAATGTCCTCTCTTCTATCCCGGAGCGGCGGCAAAAAAATCGGAATCACATGAATCCGGTAAAACAGATCCTCACGAAAAGCGCCCTTTTTCACCTCGGCGTCCAGGTCCTTGTTGGTCGCGACGATCAATCGGATGTCGACCTCGACCGGCTTTTCTGCGCCGACCGGGTAGAACTTTCTCTCTTCCAGCACCCTCAGAAGCTTTGCCTGGATCGAAAGCGGCATGTCGCCGATCTCATCGAGAAAAAACGTCCCCTTGTTGGCTTGAGTCAGCAAACCGGGGGTTTTTCTTATGGCGCCGGTGAAGGCGCCTTTCTCATGGCCGAAAAGCTCGCTCTCGAGCAGGGGCTCGGGTAGCGCGGCGCAATTGATGGCGACGAAGACCTGGTCTCTCCGATCGCTGCTCAGATGCACCGCCTTGGCGATGAGCTCCTTGCCCGTGCCACTCTCGCCGTGCAGGTAGATCGTCGAGTCCGTCTTGGCGCTGCGAGAAACCAGTTCCAGCACTTTGCGCATCTTCTCGCTCTTGGCCACGATATTGTTAAAGCCGTAGCGCTCTTCCAGCAGTCCCCTAAGCCTCTTGATTTCGGAGTTCAGCCGGCGGTTCTCCAACGCCTTTTCAAGCTGGAACAAGAGCTCGCGGGATTCGAACGGCTTGGTGAGATAACTGTAAGCCCCCTTCTTCATCGCCTCGACCGCGCTCTCGATCGTCCCATAGGCGGTAAGAATGATCACCGGCATTTCCGGATTGATGGCGTGCAGTTCCTGCATGAGCGATATGCCGTCCTGCCGGACCAGTTGCAGATCGACGATGGAGAGGTCCACCGGCTCCGCCTTCACCGTCTCGACGGCTTGCTCTTCCGTGAGCGCCGTGGACACCTCGTAGCTGGCCGACTCGAGTCTCATGCGCGCCAATTCCAGGAGGTTGCGGTCGTCGTCGACAACGAGGATCTTTCCGTGCATCATTATCTTTCCTGTCTCTCTTTCTGTCGCCTTTTTTCTTCGATCTCGATATCCACTTGCTTAGATTTTTCGAGGGTCTCGGAGAGTTTTTCATTGACTTGAAGCACGCCGACCCATGCCTTGGCCTGATCGATCCAGGGACTTTGGGGCTGCTCCTTGATCAATCGGTTAAAGTAATTCATCGCCGTCCGGTTGTCTTTCTTCGGGTTGCCGACATGAGCGTAGATCAAGCCTAAATGAAATATGGCATCGTCCGCCGGAGGCTTGTTGCCGGCGAGCGCCAGGGCCTTCTGAAGTTCCTTGACGGAATTTTCATATTGCTGTTGGGCAAGAAGCCGCCGGCCGCGCAAAACGGCCTGCAACGCCTCGTCGACCGGGGGCGGCATTTGCATCGTCGCGCAGCCGCAAACGAAGATGAAAATCAGTTGGGCAATACAAAAATAAACGAGCTGCCCTGGCCCGCTTCGCTTTCGACCCATACGTGACCGCCGTGTGATGTAATAATATGCTTGACAATCGCCAGGCCCAGGCCGGTTCCCCTCAGCATATAAGAAGAGCTGGAGTTTCCCTGACGGTACTTGTCGAAGATCATCGGCAGATCCTCCGACGAAATTCCCGGACCCGTATCGGTGACCGATACCTGCACGGAGCCGTTCTTTTGCTCGGCCGACAACGTCACCTGTCCGCCTTCGGGCGTGAACTTCACCGCGTTGCCGACCAGGTTCCTGAGCGCCTGGAGAATCCGGTCGTTGTCCATTTTCACCAGAGGCATCTGTTTGGCGACCTTCGCCTCGATCTTGATTCTTTTGGCCTCGGCCAGCGGTCCGATCTCGGTCATCGCCCGGTGAATGACCGACGCCAGACTGGCGGGCTCGATATTATAGGTCATCATGCCCGCTTCCATTTTGGATAGATCGAGCAAGGAATTGACCAGCCGGATCAAGCGGTCGCTCTCCTCGGCCAGAATCCTGAGCAGCCTTTTCTGCTTGTCCGTCACCGTTCCGCCCACGCCCTCCAAAAGCAGTCCGATGCCTTCCTTGATCGAGGTGAGTGGCGTGCGCAGTTCGTGCGACATGGTGGCAAAAAATTCGGACTTCATGCTATCCAGGTCCCTCAGGCGGCCCGACATGACGTTGAAAGCCCTTGCCAGCTCGGCGATCTCCGGCGGAGAGGAAAAGTCGAGACTCCCCTCGAACTCTCCGCGCGCGATCTGCCCGGTGCGCTCCTTTAGGGCAGAGAGGGGCTTGGTAACGCTTCGGGTAATCAAGAGCGAGATGGCCAGGACGAGCCCAAGCGACACGGCCGCTATCACCAGAGCGAGCTGGTGCGCGTCGGCGCCGGCCTCGACCAGTCCCGTCAACTTTCCCTCGCTGCGCTGTTGGCCGCGGGCTTTCAGCTTTTCCAGCCCTCCGAGGATTCCGTCCATCGCGTTGTCTTTTTCCCGCTTGTACCGTTCTTCCGAGTACGGTTTTCGCGCGCTCATAAGCTCGATCTCTTCGCCGACGAGGTCCCGGTAGCGTTGATAGTCTTCGCCGATGCTCTTCAATAATATCTTCCCGCGAGAATCCGCGACGGGGATCGCCTGATCGAGGAGCCGTTCAAAATCCTTTTGGAACAGCAGAAACTGGTCGTAAAGAACCTGGTCCTTGGTGATAAAGAACCTCTTCTCGTAGCGCACCTGGGAAAGCGCCGCGTCGCTCAGTCTCTCTCCCAGATCCAGGACCCGCCGGTCGCGCTCCAGCATCGAGCGCGTTATCTCCTGAATGCGCCGGAGCTGATAAACGGCGTAAATACCCACGGCCATCACCAGCAAGAATATCGCCAGGTAACCGAGAACCAGGCGGGAAAAAAGCGTGAACCTCATTTCCCGATCAATCCGCGCATTGCGACATGACCCACACTAAAGCAATCCCGGAAGCTCTTTTTTTTCCTCGCCCGCCGCGAGCAGCTTTTGACCGAATTGATCCAGCCGCTTCTCGGCGCTCTGAAAGCAGGAGTTGGCGTGACCCAGGTGCTTGCCCGCCAGATTGAAATCCTCGCGGAACTTGGCGAAGTCGCTCTCCAGGCGGCTTAAATATTGGATGATCTCTTTGGCCCGCTCTTCGATCTTCATGCCTTTGAGCCCCAACAGGATGGCCTGAAGATAGGCATAGAAACTGTTTGGGGAAACCGGAATGACTCTTTTGGCCAATGCGTAAGCGCTGAGACTTTTGTCGCTGCCTACCGAATCGTCCTTGATGATGGTTTCATAATAGACGTTCTCGGCGGGAATATACATCAGCGCGAAGTCGTACGTTCCTTCGTCCGGCAGGATGTATTTCGTCGCGATCGCGTCGATGTGCTTTTTAACGTCGGCGGCGAACATCCGCTTCGCCTTGACTTTATCATCCTCGGTCGCGCCGTCGAAGATCCGCTTGAAATTCTCCAGAGGGAATTTGGAATCGACCGGCACGAGCGAGCCTCCCAGCTTGATGACGGCATCCACGCGCTCGCCGCTGCGGAAGCCGTGTTGCATGGCGAAGTGGTCGGACGGAAGGATTTGGCCCAACAGGTCGCCCAGGAAAAATTCGCCGAATCCGCCTCTCAACTTCGGCGCGCGGAGGATCTCCTGGAGCGACGCGATGTCTTTGCCGACTTCATAAATCTTTTTGTTGGCCTCTTCGAGACTGCCCAGACTTTTCTGAACGTTGCCGACCACCCGCGCGGCGTTGTCGAGCCGCTCGCCCAGGCTTTGGTGAGTTTGTTGCATCACTTCGGTGCTCTCTTTGAGCCGATCGTTCACGTTACCCAGCAATTGGCCGAGTTGCTGATGGACGAGCCGCGCGCTGCCGTCGACGGCCTGCGTCAACTGCCCGCGAAGCTGATCGATCTGCTGCTGGATCAAGACCATCGATTGGTCTTCCTTTTTCTCTCCGAGGAGGATTTTCAGGCGATGCAGCACAATCCATCCGAGAGCTGCAAGGCCACCGAGAAGAAGCAGGATGATGAAGATAGGATTCAGCGATTCCACCATTGAGCGCTCTGCCGCTAGAGAAGCCGCAGGGCGTATTCCAGGATCTCGCTGAGCTTGCGGATTTGGGTTGCCCGCATCGACTTCTCCTCGGGCGGAGATGTAAAATATTGGTCCAGACTGCGCTTGAGATTCCATTCGAGCAACTCGACGCACTCCTCCATGCTTACCTTCTCCGTGCGCCGGCGCCTCGCTTCGTGGATCTCTTTGAGGCGGATCACCTGTCCCATATGCAGATTTAAACTAGCTTACGGAGCTTGGAACCTCTTTGTCAAGGCCTGAAGGAATTTTCCGCCAGCGGCTGCTGCTGCGTCACGCAATGAATCGCCCCGAGTCCGATCACGAGAGGCGCCGAGGGGATGCCGACGACCGCGCGGCCGGGAAAAAGTTCCGTAAGAATGCCGAGCGCCAGGTTATCGTTGGGATGATCATAGGTCGGAACCAGGACGGCGCCGTTGGCGATATAAAAATTCGCGTAGCTGGCGGGCAATCTGGCGCCGTGATAATCCACTTTGCCCGGCATAGGCAATTTGACGATCGTGAGATTGCTCCCGTCCTGGTCTCTAGCGCCTTGAAGCCGCTCGTAATTTTCCTGGAGCGGCGCGTAGTTCTCGTCTTGCGGATTTTCTTCGACGGCGCACAGCACGGTCGTCGCATCGACGAAGCGCGCGATGTCGTCGATGTGGCCGTCGGTGTCGTCGCCCACGATCCCGTCGCCGAGCCAGAGAATGCGGCGGACGCCGAGAGACGCGCAGAGGAATTCTTCGATCTCGGCTCGCGTCAGATGGGGATTGCGGTTCGGGTTGAGAAGACACTGCTCGGTCGTGAGACACGTTCCGCGCCCGTTCACTTCGATCGAGCCGCCTTCGAGAACGATCTCATGCTCGAAAACAGGAACGCCGAGAAGCCGCGCCATGGATTTCGCTACGCTATCGTCGGCTTTGCATTCCTCGTACTTGCCTCCCCAGCCGTTAAAAATCCAGTCATTGAATGCGAACGGCGCGGCATTGTTATTTTGCCGCGTGATAAAAGTCGGGCCGTAATCTCTCATCCAGACGTCCACCGTGGGAATCTCGTAAAAAGCGAGGTTGTCCACGCGAACCCCTGCGCGGATGAGCCGCGTAAAAGCCTCGAGACGCTCCTCATCGTCGTTGACCAGTAAACAGACTTTTTCCTTCGGAGAAATTCCCTTGACCATTTGAGCCCAGATATCTTGGACGGCTTCGAGCTCTTCCGGCCAGGTGTCCCGATTGTGCGGCCACGAGAGCCACGTAGCCTCGTGAGGCTCCCATTCGGCGGGCATGCGGTAGCCAAGCTGGCGTGGCGTGGGTTTTCTTATAAAAACGTCATTCATATAAACCGTAGGGGCGGTTCGCGAACCGCCCCTACCTCAAAGATACACTCATGGACCGGAGAGATTTCCAGGGGCGCGGATGACAGATGGCCTTTTTCAACGGCCTTCGTCGAGAAAGCGAGAACTCAGGGCGCCGTACGCGTCGATCCGGCGGTCGCGGAGAAACGGCCAGCTCTGGCGCGCTTCGGCGATCTTTTCGAGATCGCAGCGCGCGATCAAAATTTCCTCGCGTTCGCTGCCGGCCCGCGCGATCACCTCGCCCGACGGGCCCGCGACGAACGAGCCGCCCCAAAACTTGAGCTTCCCTTCGCGGCCCACTCGGTTCGGCACGGCGACATAAACTCCGTTCGCCACCGCGTGGCCGCGCTGCACCAGCTCCCAGGCGCTCTTCTGCGCCCTGGCGACGGCGGGAGGCTCGGTGGGAAGCCAGCCGATCGCGGTCGGATAAAAAAGAATTTCGGCGCCCGAAAGAGCCGTCAGGCGCGCCGCCTCGGGAAACCACTGGTCCCAGCAGATCAGCACGCCGACTTTGGCGACCGCCGTGTCGAAACTCAAAAATCCGAGATCGCCCGGGGCGAAATAAAACTTTTCATAAAAGCCCGGATCGTCCGGGATGTGCATCTTGCGGTATTTTCCCAGGATCGAGCCGTCGGCGCCGATCACCACCGCGGTGTTGTGATAGATCCCGGCGGAGCGTTTCTCGAAAAGCGAGGCGATGACGACGACTTTCTTTTTTTTTGCGACGCCGCCGAGAGCGTCCGTGGTCGGCCCGGGAATCGTCTCGGCGAGCTTGAAGTTGCCGGTGTCCTCGACCTGGGGAAAATAACGCGAGCGAAAAAGCTCCTGAAGACAGACCACGCCGGCGCCTTTTTTCGCCGCCGAATCGATTCCCGCAACGGCCTTGTCCAGATTGCGCTTGATGTCTTCGCCGGCGCTCATCTGAACGAGACCGACCGTCACCTGTCGCCGGCTATTTTTTCGCGCCACTCTGGAAACTCATTTCCTCTCACGGTCCGGACAACGTAAACGGATTCACGCCCCTATTTCAGGTGCTGCGCGAAGAAAGACTTGAGCTTCTCCCACGCGTCCTTGGCGGCATCGGCGTGATAGCTTGGCCGCTCGTCGCAGAAAAATCCATGCGTCGCTTCCGGATAGACCTTCATCATGTATTTCCCGCTGCCGAGCCAGTCCACGATGAAAGTCTTGTGTTGGTCCGTCAGCGCCTTGTTGATCTCGGCGACGTGGTCCGCGGGAATCATCGGGTCCTTGCCGCCGAAAAAGAGGTAGATCGGACAGTTGATCTCGCCGGTGCGGGAGAGCGGGCTCGGATTTCCCATGGGAATGCCGCCGCCGTAGAACGCCACCGCTGCCTTGACGTCCTTATTGTGGTGCGCGGCCGTCAAATACGTGAACCGCCCGCCCATGCAGAAGCCGGTCACGCCGATGGAGCCGGCCTTGACGTAGTTCTGCGCCTTCAAGTGCGAGATCACCGCGCCTACGTCGTCCATCACTTTGGAATCTTGCAAGCGATTCATGATGCCGATCGCTTTCTTGAGGTCCTCATAAGGCGCCACGCGCTCCGGCTCGCGGTGATAAAGGTCGGGAGCGATTGCCACGTAACCTTCCTGCGCGATCCGCTCGGTCACTTTTTTGATATGGCCGTTGAGACCGAAGGCCTCCATCAGCACGATGACGGCCGGATGCGCCCCGCCTTCTTTGGGCCTCGCCTCATAGGTTTCCATCTCCCCGTCCGGGGTGCCGAGCTGCAACGTTGAAGTCGTGATGTCCATAAATCGCCTCCTGTAGAGAATCGCTTGCCGATGAAAATTCGCTTTTGGTCTATCAGATTTCTTTTTCCCCGTCCACTATGCCGCTCGAAAAGCGCTCTGATTTTTCCACTCCGTGCTTGCTCCCGCCGTCGCGGACCAAAAAACGGTTGAGCGCAATCTCGACCGGCCTCAAGACAGCTCGAATCGCTACGGTAAAAGGACCCAACCGGAGGAGCCGGCCGAGCAGCGGCTTGTAGAGGCGGCGCCGCTGGGTCCTCAGCCAGTTGAGATCGTTGAGATCCACCATGCCCCATTTCTCTTCGAAGTGGCGCAAACTGGCCAGGCTCCACTTCTCGCTCCAGCGCAGCATGAAAAAGCGCGCGTCCGACCATGCGAACGGAGGCGGCGGGACGTAAGCCACGGCGCTTTTCGGCTCGATGTAAATCGATCCTCCCGCTCTGCGAACGGCCATGCAGATATCGATGTGCTCATGGGTGTTCAAGAACTTTTCATCCAACGGGCCCAGTCGCTCGAACACTTCGGTGCGCAGCATCATGCAATGAAACTCGACGTAGTCGCAGGGTTCGCGTTGTAAACATCCGGCGACCTCCGGCAGATGCTTTTTCGTCAGACGGTGGCCGTCGTGAAAAATCCGCCTGCCGCCCTTCTCCTCGATGCGGATGGTCCCGCCCGCCATATGGATGATCTGAAGCTCGGGGCTGCCTTTGAAATAGAGCGGCCCGACGATCCACGCGCCGGTCTCCTCGGCGCACCGGAGGAGCGCGTCGAGCCAACCCGGCAGGACCAGCACGTCGTTGTCGATGAAGAGGACGTACTTGGTTTTCACTTTAGCGAGCCCAAGGTTTCGCGCCTGATTCGGCGTCAGGTAACGGTTTGTCCGAATCAGCTCAAACCCTTTCTCCCACGCCTTCGCTACGAGATAGCGATCGAGCCCGCGCGGCGAGCCGGCGCTTACGTATACGAGCTTGAACGGAAACTCCGTCTGCTCATAAATACTTTCGAGCGACTCCCGGGCGAAGCTAAAACGCTCGCGCGGCGAGACGACGATGGTGACTTCCGGATCCGGCGAAGAATTTATTTCGCTCATTCTATCTACTCGACGGCTACGGATCTCTCGCCTCATAGGACGACTCGAAAAGCCTTCGCTCCTTCGCGAGGGCTCGAATGGCGGTCAATCTTTGCCGGTTCAAATGCGCGCACTCGTGAAAAAGCCTGCCGACGCGAGTGCCCAGCGGCGCTTCATGGCGCTTGACGCGTCTTCTCAGCGTCCGGAAAGGCGCGTTCAAAAGCGTCGTAAGCCGCCACGAGAAAAATCGCCACACCGACGACGGCGTCGCGACGCCCAACGCCAGCAGCGCCTTGCTGACCGGACCCTCTTCGACTTGATCCCAAAAAAGTTCGACGAATCGATCCGCGACCGCCCGCTCCTCGCGGCCGACCGACTCTTCGAGTTGTCGCGCGCCGCGGACGATGGCCGGTCGTGAATTGATTCCGGCCAAAATCTTCCAGAGCGCCAGCACGGGCTTGGACAATCCGCACAGCTTGAAGTGCTCGACGGCCTCTCCTATCCGCCATCGTCCCGGCTCGACTTCCCACCATCGAAGCAGGTCGCACGTATCCTTGACCGTGCTGGCGGGCTCGAAGGCCGACCGGATCGCGTGGTGCGCCGTCAACGCGATCGCGTCGAGCGGCGCGGCCACCGGCACTTTCATTCCGTACAACGCGGCGAGCTCCGCGCGGCGAAAGATATTTTCCGCTTTGAGATGTCCCGGTCTTCCCGTTCCCAGACGCCAATGGAGGTCGATCTCGACGGCATCGTCGTTGACGAAAACGATGTACCCGTGCGTGCGATAGACGCGGTTCTCGATGTGGCGCAGCCAATCGTCCAGACGCACGGGAATCAACGGCGAAAAACCCAGCTCGGTCAAAACCGCGCACGTCTTCGAAAGACTCTCCTCCGAAACCAGGATGTCGCAATCCTGCAGCATGCGCTCCGCGGCCCCCTGGTAGAGATTGCCGACAAGCCCGAGCCCCTTGAAAGCCACGGCCTGAACTCCCGCGTGGCCGAGCGCGAGCAGCACCCGCGCCCCGGAACGCGCCACGAACGCCGCTTGAGCCGCCGCGGCGACGCTCAGCTCCTTCAGCTTATCTCTCGACGCGTCGGGGATGGGAGGATGGAATACCCTCAGCCGCCGCTGCAACTGCGGGATCACGCGCCAGGCTGTCGCGAGCCCCACGGCCGTCCCCCAGCACCGTTTTTCGCTGAACATACGCGCCGCGCTCTCGGAAACATCGTTATCTCCCAAAAGCAGCCGGATGAGATCGTTCGCTTCGGCGCGCGTTTTATTCATGTCATCGGCCCGGCGGCGGCGAGATTCCTACCATCTACTTCTTTCGCGCCGATTCCAATAGGCGAGGTCGAATCCCAGACGTTGGGCAAGCTTTTTCAAAAACATTCCCCGGCGCACGAGGCTTCGATCGTCGCGTCCGGGCGGAAGCGCGGCCGCCGCGGCGCGCATCAAATCCATCCATGCCGACAATTCCCGTCCGAACGACCAGCCGATTTTGCTCCGCTGATGCCAATAGAACTGCCCCATGCCTCTCCCATAGTTGAACTGCTGGCGGACGTATTCCCGCCAACTG
This sequence comes from uncultured Syntrophobacteraceae bacterium, assembly GCA_964404195.1. GTDB lineage: Bacteria > Desulfobacterota > Binatia > UBA9968 > UBA9968 > JAJPJQ01. Next base: position 5,768 of record CAYOJC010000041.1, on the reverse strand, counting down.
GACCGATGGCGATGGAGCACCACCGCGCGCGGCGCGAAATAAAATTCACCGCGCTGGTGTTCGAGCAAGCGCTGGTGCAGCTCGCACGCCTCATAGGAAACGTAGCGGGCGTCGAAGCCGCCGGCGTCGAGAAGCGCGCTGCGGCGATACATGACGTTGCCGCTTGGCGCGAATGGGAAACGCGGGTGCGCGAGATGACGCTCTGCGTCGAGCGCGCCGGTGAGATCGACAAAGCGGGCCGCCGCCGAGTCCGTGGGAAATCCCACGATGCGTCCCGCGGCGCCCAGGACCGGTCCGTGCTCCGATTTGGCCGCGACCGCAACCAGCAGATGCTCGAGCCAGCCGCGCGATGGAAGGCAATCGGCGTCGGTGAAAGCAACCCACTCGCCCGAAGAGACCGATAGACCTTTGTTTCTCGCGGCGGCAGCGCCCCGGTTTTCCTGGCGCAGCAAGCGCGCGTGAAAACGCTCCGCCTGCTTTGCGCTGTCGTCGGTCGAGCCGTCATCGACCACGATGATTTCGTAGTCCTCGCGCGGCAGCGTCTGCGCCGAGAGCGCGCGCAAGCACTCCGGCAAGCTATCGCCCCCGTTATAAACGGGAACGACTACCGATGCGCGCATCGTTCCCATGGACCGTCCCCGACGTGAAATAGACGCTGAAAAAACCGCGCCAGAACCAGTAGGTCCAGAATTTTCGATATTTCGCAAACTCCACCTCTTCGGCGGAAGCAAAACGCGCTCTAAGAAAGAGCGGCGCGAGCAAGCGCGCCGCCATGATCCGGGCCAGGTGAATGGACTTCGCCAGATCCCAGCGGGTAACCTCCGGATAGCGGCGATAAATCTCGGCCGCGCCCTGCCCGTACGTCCTGGCCTGTTCTTTCATCTCGTCGTCGGTCTGCCGGTTGCGGTGGAATAAGACGGCGCTGGGCTGGTAAACCATCCGCCGCTCGGGAAACTTTCTGAGCAGCCGGTGGCAGAAGTCAACGTCTTCCGCCGTTCTCAATTCCTCGGACCACCCGTTTACGGCCATCGCGACCTCCCGAAGGACGGCGAGGTTCAGCGACGGGACAAACGGAAAAATTTCCCTCCGAATGTGATTTTCCGGATCGTACAATCCCGACGCCGCGACGTACCGCTCTGCGGGAGTCTTGGGAAGGAAAGCCAAAGTTCTCCCCCCGGCCAGCATGACCGCCGGCTCGCTGAACGGCTTCAGCAGCTCTGAAAGCCATTTGCGCGTCGGCAGGGTATCGGCGTCGAGATGGACGATGATCTCCCCACGCGCCGCCCGCAGGCCGCGATTGCGCGCAGCGCCGGGACTTTGCTTCTCCTCGCGAAGGAGCGTGACTTCAAAGCATCGGACAATTTCAACCGTATTGTCGGTGGAACCGTTATCGACCGCGATGATTTCAAGATCAGCCGGCTTTTCCGACTGCTGGACGAGACAGCGCAACGTGTCGCCGATAGTCTGCGCGCCGTTCAAGACGGGGACGATCACGCTGACGGAGGCTGAAACTTGATTCACTCTCCCCTCGAAAAAAATACCGTGACGACGGGGAAATTTATTCAGCTAAGGGAATGCTCGGATCGAAGGCGCTGACCATGATTTTCTGTAGAGGCTCTTTGTGCTTTTCAATGGTCGGCAAGGACCACTTTCCGGTAAACTCCGGAGGATTGGCGGATCTGGACCCGGATTCCTTGATCACCAGGTTCTCGCGGACGAGCGTCTCGATAAACCCGGCGATTGGGCCATCGTCGGCCGCGCCGCCGTCCCAGCGGCCGCACTGCGCCTGGATCTGCTCGGCCGACGCCCCGTTCTCGAGCATCTGAACGATCGCCCATCCGGTTGCGTTTACGGAGTAGAAATATTTCGTTCCAATGTCCAATAAAACCGCGCCGTCTTCCATGACGGTCACCACGACATCCGGTTTTAACGCCAGTACCTCTTGCGTCGCTGAAGCGCCGGCCGTCTCGTCCATTTCCTCACGGTTTTCGCTTAGATCGGTGGTCATCTTTCAATAGGTGGTATCAAAATCAGGTCCTCTTCGCAATCGGTTTTACTAACGCGCGGCGATAATCACGACGCCTGCGACCATCAAAATCGCGCCGAGCGTGACCCGGAAAGTAACTTTCTCGACGTCGCGCAGAAAAACCGCGCTGAAAAGCACCGCGAAAAGCGGCGTCGTGTTGAAGAGAGGGACCATCGCGGAGACTTCCCCCATACTGAGAGCGGTGAAATTCAACATCTGCGCGCCCGCGGAAAGCACGGCAGCGCTGCCGAAAAATGGCAGGCTTTCTCTCTGGGGCCGGGTAAGGTGAAACCTTCCCGTCATGAATAAAAACACCGCAAAGATCACCAGTGACGTAGAGCTGCCGATCGCCGCGCCGATAAACGGGTCGGGAAGCAGCAACAGCCCGGCCCTGCGCAAGTTTTGCGACACGGCCCCGCAGAACGCCGCGCCCAAGGGGAAGAGGACATAGATAACATTCCACCGGGCCTCCCCGCTGCGCCGCCACAAGATCAGCCACACGCTGGCGATGATCAACACCGTCCCGGCGTAGACAAACGCGTTCGGCTGCTCGTGGAGGAACAGGACGGCCAGCGCGACCGAAACCAGCGGCTCGCTCCCGCGAACCGGGCCGGCGCGGGAAACTCCGATGCGCGTGAGACCCATGTAGTACAAAATCCGCGCCAGCAGAGGTTGCAGACAGCCGCTCAGGAAAAAATAGATGGTCGCCGGCGACCAGAGGAGATCGAGCGGGACATAGACCAGGAGGTAGATCCAAAGCCAGAGAGCCGCAAGCGCGTAGCTCATGAAGGCTGCGGCGATGATGTTGGAGCTGCGCGCGCCGATGCTGACCAGAACGGCATCGCCGGCCCAGCCCATGGCCGAGAGCACCGCGATGATTTCAGGCCGCATGAAGGTTCGTCGTAGTTTCCATTGTCTGCGAGCTGAAACTAACTCAGCCCTCTGCCGCTGACAAGCCTCAATCTGGACATCGTTGGAAGCATCGCTTAAGATCTGGCGCATGGCGGAAAAAAAGACGGACGCCTTACCGAAATCCATGCCCGCTCTGGCGCGCGCGCAGCGAGTGACCGAGCGGGCTTCGAGCTTTGGCTTCGATTGGCCGTCCGTCGATCCTGTTTGGCGGAAAGTCGAAGAGGAACTGGAAGAGCTGAAGAAGGCCGTGTCGTCCGGAGATAAGACTCGCAGCAGCGAAGAGATGGGCGATCTGTTTTTATCGCTGGTAAATCTCTCGCGTTTTTTAAACGTCGAGGCGGAGGATGCTTTGTCGGGAGCCGTGGAGCGTTTTCTCCGGCGCTTCGCTTACGTCGAGAAAAAAATTCAGGAGCGAGGAAGAACGTTGTCCGAGGCGAGTTTGGAGGAGATGGACGGCTTTTGGGAAGAAGCGAAAAAAGCGGAGCGGCTGAAGTCATGAGCAGTTCTCAACTCCGCATCGTGTTTCTCGACGCCGCGACCTTCGGCGACGCTTCGCTCGACCGTTTCACCAAGGCGTGGGATTGCGCCGTTCATCCGCTCACGCAGCCGGCGGAAGTGCGGCAACGCATCGACGGCTTTCAGGTCGTCGTCACCAACAAAGTCGTGCTGGACAAATCGGTCATCGCCTCGCCGGAAGCCGCTCATCTCAAGGTCATCGCCGAGGCCGCGACCGGCACCGACAATATTGACCTCGCAGCCGCGCGGGAGCGGGGCGTGCGCGTCTGCAACGTTCCGGGCTACGCCGCGCAATCGGTCGCTCAGTTTACGATCGCGTTGATCCTGGAACTGGCGACGCGCGCGGGCGGATACATCGACCTGGTCCGGAGAGGCGAGTGGGAAAAAAGCCCGATGTATGCGCGGATCGACTTCCCGACCGTCGAGCTTTCCGGCAAAAAACTGGGAATCGTCGGTTACGGCAAGATCGGCGGCAGAGTCGCCGAGATGGCGCGAGGATTGGGCATGGAGGTTTTAATTTCGGTTCGGCCCGGTTCTACGGAGGCTCCGGTTGCCGGCCGGCTGCCGCTCGACGAAGTTCTGAAGTCTGCCGATTTCCTTTCGCTTCACTGCCCGCTCACGCCGAGCACCAAAAACTTGATCGACAGCCGCGCGCTCGGTCTCATGAAACCGACCGCCTTTCTCATCAACACGGCGCGCGGCGCGCTCGTCGACGAGCCGGCGCTGATTAAAGCTTTACACGAGAAGAAGCTGGCCGGCGCGGCGCTGGACGTGATCTCGCGCGAGCCGCCGCTGGCGGACCACCCGATCGTCAAAGCGGCTAAAGAATTAGACAACCTGCTGGTCACGCCCCACTGCGCATGGTCCGCGCGGGAGGCGCGCGAGCGGCTCTTGAACGAAACGGCAGAAAATATCGCGGCGTTTATCGAAGGACGCGACAGAAACCGCGTCGCTTAAACAGCGCACGTTTACGGGAGGAAGCGAAAATGACGCACTTCAATCGCCTGAGCCGGCTCATAATCACTCTGGTCTTGCTCGTGGGAATCGAGACGCGCGCGAGGGCCGCAGAGCCGCAAGCGTGGGAACGAACGGTCGCCGCCGCGAAGAAAGAAGGACGGCTCAATCTTTACGTCGGCCGCTATGGCAGCGAGCCGCTGTTGAACGAGTTTCGAAAAGAGTATCCCGATATCAAGATCGCGAGCGTCAACGGCCAGGGCAGCCAGCTCGCTACGCGAATTTTGGCGGAGTCCCGCTCCGGGAACGTTATCGCCGATCTTTACAGCGGCGGCGCCAACACCAACTACAACCTGCTTTACAAGGGAAAAGTTCTCGACTCGATCAAGGCGACGCTGATCCTTCCGGAGGTCCTGGATCAAACAAAATGGCACGGCGGCAGCCATTCCTATGCGGATCCCGAAGGCGAACACATATTCGTGTACATCGCCAACCCCAGCTCCTCGGGCCTCTACTATCATACAGGCATGGTGAATCCGAAAGAGTTCAAGTCGTACTGGGATCTCTTAAACGCGAAGTGGAAAGGCAAAATCGTGTCGCAGGACCCGACGGGCACGGGAATCGGCGCGACGCTTGTCTTTTTCTATAACAACCCCGAGCTCGGCCCTGAATTTTTGAAGCGCTTTTTCGGCACGATGAATGTCACGTATAGCCGCGACCGGCGGCAAATCACGGATTGGCTGGCGAGCGGAAAATTCCCCATCTGCCTCGGCTGCCGCGAAGCGCCGAAAGCCAAGGGACAAGGATTGCCGGTGGAAGAATTCGAGACGGGCGAGTGGAAAGAGGGCGTGCATATTTCCACCGGCGGCGGCTCGATGAGCCTGATGAAAGGCGCGCCGAATCCCAACGCCGCCCGGGTCTTCATCAACTGGTTCCTCTCGCGCAAAGGCCAAATCGCGCTGCAAAAATATCCCGACCTTTACGGCGAGGTGCCGCCGAACTCGCGCCGGATCGATATTCCGAAGGACGATCTGCCGGCGGAGAGCAAGCTCGTCAAGGGACGAAAATATCTCGACATCTCGGACGCCGAGTGGCAGGACATGGCGCCGATTTTCAAGATCGTCAAAGAAGCTTTGAAGTCGAGCGAGCCGAAGTAGGATAGGGACGAGGGGTCTTGCAATCACACATTGTTGCAATGCAAGACGCGACCCCAATTTCGGTCAAAAAGGCCCCAGATGCAATGCGCGCGACAAATCGATCCTTCGACGGAGTTTATCCTGAGCGGAGTCGAAGGGCTCAGGACAGGCTAGTGTAGTGTCTCTTAAATTAAGGCACTTATCCGTCGAGGTTTCTCTATTCA
>CAYOJC010000040.1:0-40406 GCA_964404195.1 uncultured Syntrophobacteraceae bacterium | reverse complement strand
TTTCGCCTGTCGAACTTAGGATAAGGTGTCAACAGCGTGAGACACTACACTAGCAGGTTGCTGAAAAACCCTTCGTCCACTTTTCGACGGGCTCAGGGCGAACGAAGGGACGGTTGAAAACGTTAGAGATTTTCCGTTCTACTGAGCTTGCCGAAGTATGAGCCCGTGGTTCGACTTTGCTCACCACCCTGAGTTTATCGAAGGGTCGAAGCATGAATCCCACTTTTTCAGCAGCCTACTAGCGGAGGGTGCCATGAGTAAATACCGTTGGATCGTCTATGCTTCTTTGATATTTTTTCTGGCTGCGGTGAACTCCCTTCTCCTTCTGGACTATCCATTTGCCGCGGACCACAACGACCCTAACGCGGTCAATTCCATTTTCTCCGATATCGACGTGAGCGCGGCCGACCTCTACGACCTTTTCGGATGGCCCAGCGACGACACGAGCGGCGGAGAGAAGGTGGTCCTCGCCCTGACCTTCGCTTCGGTTCCGAAGGCCGGCGTCTTCGACACCGATATGCTCTACAGGGTCAAGATCTACGCGAACGAGAGAGCCGTCCCGCCGCTGAAAGACGACCACAACCTGGAGTCGCTGCTTAAATATTTCGATGCGGTCAAAGACAAGTACCTTCACCTAAAGGCCGCCGAAGTCCGGGTCAAAGTCGGCCAGGACGGGCGGGCAAAAGTCGATTTTATCGACTTCCCGGGCGGCAGTTTTTCCAAAACCATCGATACCAACAAAGCGGTCACGGTCCAATCTGCCGACGGCACTTCGATCAAAGTTTTCGTCGGCGGCCGCGACGACGCATTTTTTAACGATTTGCCGGGATTTTTCCGCTCGATCAATTACGCGCCGCAGTTCTACCACGTCCCGCACATGCTGACCGATGTGCGGGAGCTGCCGATTCCCAAGACGCTCATCGAGCTGGAGGGCAACAAGCTTTTCAATTTCGATCCGCAAAACCCGAAGCACGGCCAGGGAGTCAAACTGGATCTCCCGAAGGGACCTCTGACCTGGAGCGGCAAGGGCTATTTCAAAGACCGCAACGGCAACTACCGCTTCGTATACAGCGGCAAGGACGCGCAGGCGGGCCAGAACATCAATGCGATCATCCTTGAGATCCCGCTCGGTTTCATCACGCGCTCGCCGAAGACCGACAGGATCGTCAATGCCTGGGGCGAGAGCTGGGTCCTGAAGGCCTCTCATAAAGTCGCGACGATTCCCGACGACCGCCGGCCGTTGATGGAGCGCATCTCCGGTTCGCTGAAGGGGCTATTCTCCTCTCAGACCGGCTTCGAAGCGGAGCTGGCGCAGTACAAGCTCGTGGATACGGACGGACAGGCGTTCGCCGACGCGGCCTTGAACGAGCGCGAGGACGAGCGGCAGATCGGCGGCAATAATTTCTGGCTCGCGCCTCGCTTCGTTACGCGTCTCGCGCATCTCGGCTGGGGTTTTGGGCCTTCGATTACCGCATTGGGGCTGCGCACTTCTTTCGATCACGACAACTCGCCGATCTCCGTCCACCGGACCTACGACTCCCCGATCCTGGCGTTCCCGCGCGCCAAGAAAGTTGTTTTCCAGGAGCTTAACATGCCCGACAACAAGTGGAACAAGAAGGGCCTGAATATCCCGCTCCGGCGGTCCTTCGAGATATTCGTTCCCAACGTCAATTACATCGACATGGACACCACCGGCACCTGGCCGTTCGGTCGGCGCCCGGAAGATCAGGTCGCGACGCGCTTCCTCTCGCTGTTCCTCGACATGGAAGCCGAGATCGACGGGAAGAAATACAACATCGACACGCTGGGCGATCAGTTGCTCTGGAACCATGTGGCGATCGAGCCGAAGACGCCGCCGAATCCGCTGAAGAACGACAAGGAATTTCTCAAACAATTTCCTTATCTGGCGGAACCTTGGTGAAGGCATCGGGCCGCATCCGCGCGTCCCGGAGGTCGCAATGCGATTTATCAAACCTGTATTGATCGCAGTCTCGGCGGTCGGTCTGTCGTTTCCTCTGGTCAGCATGATCGATCGCAAATCGGGCGCGCCGACCGATTACGAGATCGAGCTCGGGCGCATTCAAAAGGACATCTCCGAAATCAAAGCGGGCGCCAAAGACGGCGCATTGTCCGCACCGATCGATATCGAAAAGGCGACTCGGTACGTCCATCGAATCTATCAGCGCGCCTTGCTCACGGGCAGTTATGCCGATTTAAATGCCGCGCAAGCCGCCCTCGATCGCGCTATCCAGGAAATCGGCCCGTTGGCGGATCTGTACCTTCTCAAGGCCAATCTCGATTTCAAGCTTCATCGTCTGGAAAAAGCCAACCGCAACATCGCGGCGCTTTCTCGGTTCGCCGGCAACGCGCAAATCGTGGCCATGAAAGCGGGCATCGCCTTTCAGGAAGGCGAGTACGAAGCGGCGAAAAATGGTTACCTGAAGGCCATCGAGAAGAACCCGACGTGGGACAACCTGGCACGCCTCGCTTATTGGGAAGCGAAATTCGGCGATCCCGATCTCGCCGACAGCCTGTACCGTCAAGCCGAAGAAGAAATCTCGGCCAAAGAGATGCGCTCCTACGCGTGGGTGGAGCTGGAGCGAGGGCTCTTGGAGTTCAACCGGGGGCGATACGAAAAGGCGATGGCTCATTACCGGCAGGCCGACAAGGCATACTCCGGTTATTGGCTGGTCGAGGAGCATATCGCCGAATTGCTCGCGGCCGAGCGCAAGTTCGACGAAGCGGCCGCGCTCTACAAGAAAGTCGTCGCGCGCGCGCCGCGGCCGGAGTTTCAACAGGCGCTCGGCGATCTTTTCCTGTTCATGGGAAAAGAAGACCTGGCGAAGCCGTGGCACGAGCAGGCGCTGGCCGCCTACCTCGAGTCGGCCGGGCGCGGCGAAGTTCATTACTATCATCACCTCGCCGGTTTTTACGCCGACGTGCGTCAGGACGGCGCCGAAGCCGTGAAATGGGCGCGCAAGGATATTGAGCTGCGGCAAAACTTTTTGACCCAGGACGCCCTGGCCTGGGCGCTCTATCGCAACGGACAATTTCCCGCGGCGCTCGACGCGATGGAGAAATCCCTCTCGTCCGGAGTGAAAGATTCGCATTTGTTCTTTCACGCCGCGATGATCCACCTGGCCGCCGGCCGGACCGGCGAGGGCAAACGGTTTTTGCAGACGGTCGCGGCGATCAACCCGGGCTATGAGAATTTCCATGTCCATCGCTAAGCGGCTCAGCTTTGCGCTCGTATGCGCACTCGCCTTCGTGGCGTTTGAGGCGCGCACTGCCGGCGCGCATCCGGTCGCGCAGGGATCGATGGAGATCGTCGTTTTCCCGGAGCGCGTCAGCGTGACCGCGCGGGTCTCGATGGAGGAAGTGCTCGTGGCCGCGGCCTACGGCGGGTGGAAAAACGCGTCGGCCCTCGAGATGGTGCGCAGCCACGGCGATTACCTGCTCGCGCATCTCCGCGTCGCGGCGGACGGCCGGCGGCTGGACGGCCTCGTGGTCAAAGTTCCCGAGCAAGCCGACGGGCGTCCGAATTACATTCTCGAATATCCAATGCCGGGCGGCGCGCCCGTGCGCATCGCTTTCGAGGAAGACGTCCTGCGCGAGTTCGAGTTCGCGCCGGGCAATCCGTGGGAGGCGAGTTACGTGGTGCGCATAAGGCGTGACGGACGCTCGGCGATGGAAGGTCTGTTGCTGACTTCAAGAGAGCCGCTGGTGATCGACGTAAAATCGATGGTGCAGGCCGAGGGCGCGTCGTCCAGCATCGACAAGGCGCGCATGACCAAGGACTACATCCGCCACGGCGTCATGCACATCCTGTCGGGCTACGATCATCTGCTCTTCATCGCGGCGCTGGCGCTGGCCGTAGCGACGCTGTGGGACCTGGTCGGAGTCATCAGCGCGTTCACGCTCGCGCATTCGATCACGCTCACGCTCTCGGTGCTGAACGTCGTCAGGCTGCCGGAAAATATCGTCGAGCCGATGATCGCGGCCTCCATAATTTTCGTCGCGCTGCAGAACGTGATCGTGCCCGAAAAGAGTCGCGGCGCGGGCAGGCTTTTAGTCGCTTTCTTTTTCGGTCTTTTCCACGGCCTCGGCTTCGCGGGCGGATTGCTCAGCGCGATGGAAGGGATGGCCGGTTTCGCCGTGGGGCTGGCCATCGTCGCGTTCAGCGTCGGCGTCGAGGTCGGACATCAGATGGTCGTCCTGCCGATTTTCTTTGGACTAAAAAAGCTTCGCGATCGCGCGGCCCCGCAGGCGGCCCGCATTCCCGGACGGGTTCTGCGCTACGCCTCCGCCGGGATTTTTTTGGCCGGGATGTTTTACCTGATTGCAGCGTTGCATTGGACGTAATCGCTTGAAGATCACACCGCCGGCCGGGTGCGGCGGCAAGGAGGGACTTTATGAGGATGATGAAAAGCTACTGGTTTAGCGTCGGTGCGGCGGCTCTGTTCTGCGCCGTGATGCTCGGCGCTTGCAAAGGTCCGGAGCCGGGTTCCGTAAAAGACGAGGCGATGAAGGCGGGTCTCACCGCCAAGGACCTGCCGGGATCGGACGACGACTACCTGCGCGCCATGGACCGCGGGCTGGACGCGGAGGCGGTGCACAAAGCGCTGCCCTTCCTCTCCAAGGAAGAAGCCTGGAAGGCTTATAACAGAGGGCGCAATAACTGGGTCGTCTGGACGGCGGGCAACGATACGTTATGGGAATATCTCGCCAGCAACACTTTCGGGGCCTTCGATCTATTGAAGATCGTCTCCTCCCATCCGGGCATCAGGTATTGCGGCAATAAAAATCCCGTGTACGGTTACGGCGAAGGCGGCAAGGACAATTACGCCAAGGGCAATCAGCCGGGGTACGCCAAGGACCAACAGTCCGGATATGCAAAGGGCAAACAGCCCGAACCCGCCAAAGACAAGTCTTCGCCCGCGCCTTATCCGCCGGGTTACTTCGCTTACGACGAAGACGGCGAGTGCCAGGGCGACGACCGGCAATTCTACGAAGTCTCGCGCCAGAACCGCTGGAAATATCTCGGCCTGGTGAACGAGCCGAGTTTCCAGCAGTGGGCCGTCAAGGACTGCGACTGGAAAAACGACAAGAAGACCGACGCGGAGCCGTACGGCAAGTGCGGCGATGCCAACCGGTTCGGCTTATGGCTCGACAAGCGCGTCGGCTCCCCCGACCCGTTCGAGGATGAAAAAAAATATCCCGGCGTCAAGGTCGGCGCGCGCGGCACGACCGTACCGGTCGGCTCCTACTACGGCTACGCGAGCGGCGTCGTCGGCCTGCGACTCTTTCCCAACCCCGCCTTCGACGAGGCGGCGAAGAAGAAATGGGATCCGGTCAGGTACTACAACGATCCCGACTACTACAACGACAAGGGCCTGGTGCGCCCGTATCGCGTCGGCATGTCGTGCGGCTTTTGCCACGTCGGTCCGAGCCCAATCGATCCACCCAAAGACCCCGAGAACCCGGAGTGGAAAAATTTGACCTCGAATCCCGGCGCGCAGTACTTCTGGCTCGACAGGATCTTTTTCTGGAATCCGTACAAGCGCCACGAGAACTTCATCTACCAGATCTTCCACACTTCGCTGCCAGGGTCGCTCGACACCTCCCTAGTCTCCAGCGACAACATCAACAACCCGCGTACGATGAACGCCATCTACAGCATCGGTGCGCGTCTGCAGATGGCCAAGCTGCATCCGGAAAAACTGACCGGCGGCGAGCGGAACAACAAGCAGTTCAACGACTTTGAAAGGACCAAGATACTGTCCGAATACTTCAAACCGCCGGACACCGTCCTCGCGCCCCACGTTCTGAAGGATGGCGCCGATTCGGTCGGCGTGCTCGGCGCCTTGAACCGCGTCTACATCAACATCGGCCTCTTCAGCGAGGAGTGGCTGCTCCATTTCAAGCCGCTGATCGGAAATGTCCCGCTAAAAAGAATCACGCCGATCGAGATCGCCGTGCTGGAGAAAAACTCCACGTACTGGAAAGCCAACGTGGAGCAGACCCCGGACGTGGCGCTGTTTTTCCTCGTGAGCGCGCGGCCCGATTACTTGCAGGACGCGCCGGGCGGCAAGGCGCTTCTCGCCACGGATCAAAAGAAGCTCAATCGCGGCAAGATCGTCTTCGCCGAGACCTGCGCGCGCTGCCACTCGGGGAAGCAGCCGCCGGCGCCGCCGGAGATCGACTACGCCAAGTGCGGCGGGCCCGGTTACCTGGAGTGCTGGAACCGCTACTGGGCCTGGACCAAGACGGACGGGTACAAACAGCAGATGCGCGAGATCGTCATGAAGGACGATTTCCTGGTCGATAATTTTCTCTCGACCGAGCTGCGCGTGCCGGTCACCTTGCTCGACACCAATGCGTGCAGCCCTCTCGCGACCAACGGGCTCCGCGGCAACATCTGGGACAATTTCACTTCCACGACCTACAAAGACCTGACGGCGGTCGGCAAGTTCACGGTCCACAATCCCAACACGGGTGCGCCCTCGGATATCGATTTGCCCGGCAACGGCCGCGGCTACACCCGGCCGGCGTCGTTGATCGGCCTGTGGTCGACGGCGCCGTACCTGCTCAACAACGCCGTCGGACCTTTCTACGGCGAGCCCAGCGTCGAGGCGCGCATGGCGTCTTTCAACGAATCGATCCAGGAGATGCTCTGGCCGGAAAAGCGCCGCAAGGACTCGCTGCTGGGCGACAAAGTCCCCGGCTACATGCAGCGCACGACGACAGATAGCTATCTCAGAGTTGCATGGGGATACCTGCCGGATAAATCCGATGCTGTTATGGCTGTTTTGAGCGATTGGCTCCCCTGGCTCTTTAGCAAAAACGGACTTGAAGTCGGTCCGATTCCAGCGGGGACGCCGGTCGGCTTGTTGGCCAACCTGCCGCTCGTCTCCGATGGGACGCGTTTCCCGGAACGGGCCGATCACTTCATAAAGCTGAAACAGTTGCTTAAGAAAGCGACGAAGGATTTGAAGGCGGCCGAAAAGGAGTCCCCGGAAAAAAAGCACGCGGCGTTCGCCAATCTGGTCGATCCGCTGCTCGAGCTCAGCAAGTGCCCCGACTTCGTGGTCAACCGTGGCCACTATTTCGGCACCAGCTACTTCAAGGACAAAGACGAGGTCCCGCTCAGCGACGACGACAAGTGGGCGCTGATCGAGTTTTTGAAGACGTTCTAGCTCGATGCGCGACCAGAGCAGGGTGAAAGGAGATCTCGGATGAAAAAGGCAATCCTCTTGTCCCTCAGTCTCGCGCTGCTTTTTCTTCCATCGGCGCTCCAAAGCTCGGACCACGCCGATCCGATCAATCTGGAGGTGCTGGAATCGGGAATCACCGATCTCTTCGCCTTCCCGGACGGCGATCAGATGATCGTTATGCTCAACACCCGGCGCGCCCTGACCACGCCGCCGCCGTACCAGCTCGAGCCCTTCGAGTTCGCGATCTACATGGACCTGCACACCAAGGTGACCGTCGACAACAAAGAGGAGAGCGCCCGTTACGGCGGCTCGATCGCCGTCCCCGAAGGCATCAAGCCCGACGTCACGATAAAAATCCGCCTCAAGAACGACGCCGGGTTGAACAATGTAAAGTACGAAGGCCTGCAAAACACCGACGGCATAAAAATAAAGACCGGCGTCTTCGATGACCCGTTCATCTTCCCGCGTTTTTTCAAGAGAAACACGATTGCGATGGTGCTGAGCATCCCGTTCTCGTCCTTTCCCCAGGGCCAGCAGGACTGGATTTTATGGGGAACTTCCACGCGGCTCAAAGACGGAGTGCAGATCGATCACGTCGGCCGCTCGAACCGCTCGCAGCAGGGCCGGTTCGACTTCTTGAACACGCTGCCGCCGAGCCAGCACGTTGCGACGATCAAAGCGCATAACCAGACCAGGATGCGGGTCGAGAAGACCCTGATGGAGTACTTGCCACCCCTCGTGAACGCATATCAACCGCTGTTTAAAATCCGCCCCTACGACGACTTCCCGGACGTGATGATCTACACCAACCAGTATGCGATCGGATTTCCCAACGGGCGAAAGCTTACCGACGACGTTGGGGCGCTCACTTGCGACCAGGGCGATTGCGCGCTGGTCGAGGGCTCTTACATCGATAGCCCCCAGTACCCGCGCGCGACGGTCAACGACAAGCCGTTTTTGAAACAGTTTCCGTATCTTGCCGAGCCGTGGCCCACGTCGCCTCCGCCTCCGTCGCCGAACGTCGGCGTCGCCGGCGCGCTCGATTCTTTGCGCGACACCGTGGCATTCTTCAAGGATGCGACCGCCAACTGCTGCACGCAGGTCAAAATGGCCGTGATGGTGACGATCATCGTCGTGATCCTCATCTTAGTCATCCTCGTCTGGCTGATCATCGTATGGAGGCGTTGCAGACGCGAGGTTCGCCAAAACTGATCGACGGAGGCTTGTCATGGAACCGGAATTTTTCGGGATCGAAGGAATCACCGATGAAGATCGCGCCTATAAAGGCTCGCGCTTCGCCGAAGTGCGCGACGCCATCTTCGCCAATCCTTACCAGAAAGTATGGGGCCGCGCCGGCGAGCCGCCATTGCCCGTCTACGAAGTCACCCTGCGCAGCGTACTGCGCGGCATTCTCCCGTTCGGCGGGCCGTATCTGTTTCGCAAGGCCACCGAGCGGGCCGTCGATTCTCACGCGGATTTGCGCTGGGGCCCCGACCGGAAAGGTTATCGCCGGTTGCTGCATCCGAACGGCATTTGCCTCACGGGCTTTTGGGAGATTACGGAAGAAAGTCCATATTCAGGTTACTTCAGAAAAGGCAGCCGCGCTCTTGCGATGGGGCGGTATTCCACCTGCTGCACCGAAACGCGCCGCGGCCATTCGCGGTCGTTGGCGCTGGTCGGCAAACTTTTTGCGACGACCGACCCGAAACATGCGGCGCCGCTTCGCACCGCAAACTTCATCACCCAACAGGACCTCGGCGGAGATTATAGCGACACCATCAACGACGCGGAGGTAAGGAACGCGCCCGATACCCGCATCTGGCGGCGCGGCGGCGCGGTGCCGATTTTGCTGGTAACCGGCGCGGTCTTTCAGCGCGTGGATAAGCAACCTTCGCAGCGCCAACTCTACCAGATCGCCGAGCTCGGCAAGCCGAAAGGCGAAGCCACGCGCGCGCCGGAGTTCATGCGCTTGCTGGTCGCGCCGGAGCAGCCCAAGATCGAAGGCGAAGCGTTGGATTTCCGCGACGAAATCATGGCGCAGATTTTCGACAAGGGAGATCCCGCGCCGAAACGCACGCTCACTTTTCACATCGAAGTGACCGATGAAGGCACGACGCGCGGACTCCCGATCTTCCAGCGGCGCTCGTTCAAGAATTGGCGCTACATCGGCAAGCTGACTTTCGATAACGTGGTCGCGTCGTACAATGGCGATTTTGTGATCCACTTCAGCCATCCCACCTGGCGCAATAACCGGAACGATCCTTCGACCGTCGCGCGCCTGAACGGGCGCAAGTTGCGCTGATGGTCCGGTCTTCGAGCCGCGGTATGGCACCGCTAAACGGAAGGTAACGCGGAATTTCGAACGCTCCCAATAAGGAGAGTTATCATGGCCAATACAAACCGTATCTTGATAAAACTTCGCCCATCGGTTGCCCTGGCGGCCGCCGCGCCACGCGCGAATCTGCGGCCGCTTTACGAGCCGGTTGCGCCCGCCGGCGCTCTCGGCCTCGCGCCCGTAGCGGCGTGGTACCTCGCGGACATGCCCGACGGCGGGCCGACTCCTTGGGACGTGGCCCATGCGCGTATCGCGGATCAGCTCGGCGTCGCGGAATCGGACGTTCTGTACGCCGAGCCCGACCTGCCGCAACGTTATCCCGACAGCAATGAGAGAATCCATGGTGATCAACAGTTTGCGGTGGGTTCGGATTGCAAGGATGAGCCGCAAAAGGCCGACGGCGGACGTGTCACCGGGTCGGGTTTCGGATGGCATCTCGGAAATAATTTCTCGCAACTCGCTTCTGCTCGCGCCGCGATCCAGTTCACCGACCCTCGCACGCGCATCGCGCACATCGATACGGGCTACGACAAAAGCCACGCCGCTCGCCCCGAACGCATCCTCGAAAATCTCGAACGGAATTTCGTCGACGGCGATGGCGAGCCGAACAGCGCGCAGGACCCGAACCGGCGTCATTTGTTCGATAACTCGGGACACGGTACCGGCACGATCGGAATTCTCGCGGGTCGCAAGGTCGCTCAGAACAACAACGATTACCTCGGAGGCGCGCCGGATGCGGACATTCTCCCGATTCGTATCGCCAACTCCGTGTTACTCGTTTACACCAGCGTCTTTGCCCAAGGCCTTCAATACGCCGTCCAACAACAATGCGACGTGGTGTCGCTCAGCATGGGCGGGCTGCCCTCGGCCGCATGGAACGAGGCCGTGAACGCGGCATACGAGGCGGGCATTTGCATCGTTGCGGCTTCCGGGGATTGTTTCGACGGTTTTCCCACGCACCATGTCGTCTATCCCGCGCGTTATCATCGGACCATCGCCGCCTGCGGTGTTATGGCCGACGGCCGGCCCTACTACGATCTTCCCAAAACTGTAATCGAGGGCAACTGGGGACCGGATAGTTGCATGACGGCGGCCCTCTCGACGTACACGCCGAACATTCCGTGGGCGAAGTTCGGTTGCGATACGGGCATCCGGGAAAACGGCGAGGGAACCTCCGCCTCAACGCCGCAAATCGCAGCGGCAGTCGCCCTCTGGTATGAGAAAAACAAAAATCTCCTGCCGCGCGATTGGCGCCGGGTCGAAGCCGTGCGCAACGCGTTGTTCACTTCGGCTGCGCCGCCGAATGCCGCCAACCAGCAAAAACTCGGCCGCGGCATTTTACAGGCAAACTCCGCGCTCGCCGTGGCGCCGCTGCTGAATCTTCCCAAGACTCCCGCCGACAGCGATTCCTTCGCCTTTTTCCGGGTGCTCACCGGCCTGGGCATTACCGATGCGCCGCCGCGCGAGCGGATGTTCAATCTCGAGCTCACGCAGCGATATTTAATGAACCCCAATCTGCAAGAAATTATTCCGGATCCGGAAAAAACCGTGAGCGATGAGGACAAGCGGAAGTTCATGGAAGCTGTGATCCATGATGATGGAGCTTCGCTGGCGCTCCGAAAACACCTCGCCAATCGCTACACTTCGCTGTCCGGCAAGGTGGTGCCGGGGGTGCCGCCGCAGATTGTGCCTCCGTCGCGTCCGGTCTGCGAAAACGAAATCAAGATTTCTGATCCCCCCTATCGGCGCATCCGCACTTACGCAGTGGATCCGACTTTCTCAACCCGGCTGGAAACCGCTGCGCTCAACGAAGTGGTCCTCAAAGTAAGGTGGGAACCGCTCGAGCCGGGACCGAAAGGTGAATACCTCGAAGTCAGGGACACCGATGCGAGCGGCAAGACTTATACACCGGTTGACCTAAACGATACGCGACTGCTCGCGCAGGACGGCTGGCCAACGGCCGAAGGCAATCCGGCCTTTCACCAACAGATGGTTTACGCCGTGGCGATGAAAACTATCGAGCACTTCGAACGCGCCTTGGGCCGGCCGGTGCTTTGGCGTCCGAGAGCTAATCCTAATGACGCATCCGACGATAGTCAGTTTGTTCGCCAGTTGCTTGTGCGCCCGCACGCGCTGCATCAGGCCAACGCTTTTTATAGCCCGCAAGAGATCGCGCTGCGCTTCGGATATTTCGAAGCCGAAGCCGACGACCCGGGCGATCACGTTCCAGGCAGCATGGTATACGCGAGTCTGTCGCACGACATCGTGGCGCACGAGACCACGCACGCCGTTCTCGACGGCATGCACCGTCGTTTCAACGAGCCGACCAACCCCGACGTGCTGGCGTTTCATGAGGCGTTCGCCGACATCGTGGCGCTGATGCAGCATTTCACCATTCCCGAGATCCTTGAAAGCGAGATCAGCCATACGCGCGGTAATCTGGAGACGGAGTCGATTCTCGGCGGTCTGGCCCTGCAGTTTGGACGCGCAGTCGGCGGCCGCGGCGCTTTGCGCGACGCTATCGGCAAGGTCGATAACAAAGGCGTTTGGACCCGGCTTAAGCCCGATCCATCGGACTATCAAAAAGTGATAACGCCGCACGCTCGCGGCGCGCTGCTGGTCGCCGCCGTGTTCGACGCCTTCCTCGCGATTTACAGGACCCGTACGGCGGACCTCCTGCGCATTTACACGGGCGGCACCGGGGTGCTGCCTTCGGGCGCGATTCATCCCGATCTCGTCCACCGGTTAGCGGCCGAGGCATCCAAAACCGCCGGGCACGTTTTGAACATGTGCATCCGAGCGCTGGACTATATCCCGCCGGTCGACATCACGTTTGGCGAATACCTGCGCGGCCTGATAACCGCCGATGCGGATCTGGTTGAAGATGACCGATACAACTACCGGGTGGCTTTCGTCGAGGCATTTCGTAAACGCGGGATCTATCCACGGGACCTCGACACGCTTTCCGTCGACACGTTGCGCTGGCAAGGAGTCAGTCTGTCTATGCCTTCTGCGCAGTACCGGATCATCCTCCGTCAGTTGAAGCAATACGCCGACAAATGTTTCTACATTAGCGATCGCCAAGACTTGTTTATTGAGACGAGAAAGCAGCGTATCAAGCTTCACACCGCTCTCGAAAATATCCTCAAGGAGACGCCGGCGTTTGCCGCAAAACTTGGGCTCGACCCGACCCGCGACCCCTTCAAGTTTGAAGTACACCAATTGCGGCGCTCCATGCGAGTTGGCCCCGACGGCCAGTATATGCCCCAGATCATCGTTGCCCTGACCCAATCCCGGCCCATTGAGATCGATGGGTCCGCGGAGCCGCAAACTTTTCGCGGCGGTTCCACGCTCGTCGTGGATCTTTCGAAGGCCGTGGTGCAGTACGCGATCGTCAAGAGGATCGATAGCGAAACGCGCCGGGAAAGGACTGTTGCTTTCCTGAACGATACGCTGCGAGATCCATTGCGCGCATTGCTGCTGGCGCCGAACCGGCAAGAGCCGTTTGCGGCGCTGCACTCGCTTGCAGATGTAGGCGGTTTCTAAAAGACGGCATTTCCGTGGCGTTTCACGGTCGCAACGGAAACTCGGAGAAGGAGAGATGACGTATGAGCTCGGAGAAAACTGGGCCAACTGATTTTGAATATATCGTCGTCGGCTCCGGCGCTGGCGGAGGCACGGTAGCGGCGCGATTGGCGGAGGCTGGACGCAAAGTGCTCGTCCTGGAAACGGGCGGCGATCCGAAAAAACTGATGGGCGGGGTCCGCTGGGACCCAAAGAGAGTTAGTTTGCCGGACGACTACGACGTTCCGGTATTTCACGGCATCTCGACTGAATGTGACGCGCTGCGGTGGGATTTCTGGGTGCGTCATTACGAAAATATAGATCAGCAGAAGCGGGACCCGAAATACAAGGAGAAGTGGGACGGAAAGTCCGTCGACGGCGTGCTCTATCCACGGGCGGGAGGCTTGGGAGGCTGCACGACGCACAACGCCATGATCATGGTCTACCCGCACAACAAAGATTGGGACGATCTCGCCGAGCTGACCGGCGATCCTTCATGGAAGGCGGAGAACATGCGCACGTATTTCGAGCGCATGGAGAACTGCCATTACCGGAGGTTTCCGTGGCGGTGGATCTCTAAACTCTGGAACCCGACTCGTCATGGTTACGAGGGCTGGCTCTCCACCGAAATCGCTGTCCCGGTGCAGGCTCTGAAGAAAGATAAACGACTGGTCAAGGTAATTATCGAGTCGGCCAAAGCTGCGGCAAAGAGCGTGGATCTGCCGCTCAAGCGCATTTGGTGGTCCTTGCTCGGCCGGCTCGATCCCAACGACTGGCGATTGGTACAGGATAACGCGGTCGGCCTTCGTCTTCCGCCTCTGGCTACGTCCCGACGCCGCCGCAACGGCACGCGCGAATTCCTATTGGACGTCCAGAAGAAGTATCCAGCCAATCTGACCATCGAGCTGGACGCGCTATTGACCAAGGTGCTTTTCGACGAAAAGAATCGAGCGGTCGGCGTCGAGTATCTCAAGGGACCGCGGCTTTACCAGGCGCACTGCGACCCGAGCCGGCAACCAGGCGAAAAAAAGTCCGTCCGTGCGACCCGCGAGGTGATCCTCGCCGGCGGAGCTTTCAACACGCCGCAGCTTTTGATGCTCTCCGGCGTCGGGCCGAAGGACGAGCTAAAGAAACACGGGATCGACGTGCGCGTGGATCTCCCCGGCGTGGGAAAAAATCTCCAGGACCGCTACGAGGTGGGGATCGTCAACCGGATGAAGACGGATTGGAAGGTTCTCGAAGGCGCGCTCTTCGACAACAAAGACCCGCAGTACAAAATGTGGAAGAGCCGCGGCGGCGTCTACATCACCAACGGGGCGGTGCTCGCGGTCATAAAAAAGTCGGATAAGTCCCGCCCTCTTCCCGATCTCTTTTGCTTCGCGCTGGTGGGCAGGTTCCGCGGCTACGAGCCGAACTATTCGCAGGAGATCGTCCTTCACCACAACTATCTCACTTGGGCGGTTTTGAAGGCGCATACCAAGAATACCGGAGGCATGGTCAAGCTGCGCTCGGCCAACCCACAAGAACGGCCCGAGATTAATTTCCACTACTTCGACGAGGGCACCGATCGGCAGCAGGAAGACTTGGAATCCGTTGTGGATGGCGTCAAGTTTGTCCGCGTGATCAACTCGCACGTCGCAAACTTTTTCGAGGAAGAAGAGGCGCCCGACAAGGAGGAGCGAAAAGATCTGGCCCAATTCGTAAAGGACAACGCATGGGGCCACCACGCCTCTTGCACATGCAAGATCGGCAGGAAGGACGACCCTATGGCGGTGCTCGATGGCAATTTTCGGGTGTATGGAACCCAGGGCCTGCGCGTGGTCGACGCTTCCGTCTTTCCAAGGATTCCGGGGTTTTTCATCGTCACCTCGGTATATATGGTTGGCGAAAAAGCGGCCGATGTGATCCTCGCCGATTCCAAACGGACAGGCGCTTAAAAAAGCGGAGTATAGTTTTTACGGGGAGGTTCCGGCAAAAGCACTGATGAGAAGGGCGCTCCATTGGTCTCTGCTTTCGGCGGCGCTCCTCCTTGGAGGGTGCGGCTTCGAGCCGAAAGATTTGACGGCGTGCGTCGAGTTCGGCTCGGAGGGCCTCCGGCCGATTGCCGAAGAGCGCGCGAAAAGATTTCAAGGAAAAGTTCAGGAAGATACCGCCCGTTGCCGCGGCGGCGAACACGCCGTCGAATTCCGCCGCTTTCCCTGGACCGATTGGCAGAACTATTGGTCGGCGGGCGATGCGCGCAGCAGGGGAGCGGAGGCTTTTTGGCGCATCGGACTTTTGAATCCGAACCGCCGCGGGATCGAAGGGGCTCTGCTCGATCTCGAATATCAGCGCATCGAGCTGATTAAATTCAATCTCTTCGACAACAGCGGGACCTACAAAAACTACGCTCTGCAAACCGACGGCCCGAATCTGAAAGTTTGGAAAAAGATGAAGCTGCCGCCCGGACATCCTCAATACGCCGCCGTGGGCGGCGGCGGGACGCAAGTTTGTCTGGGCGAGCTGATCCGCTTCCGCACCCTCACGGGGATTTGCAACGATATCGAAAATCCGCTCATGGGATCGACGGGCCAGCTTTTTGCGCGCAACGTTCAGTTCGAAGCGACCTTTCCCGACCTGGGAAAAGACCCGTTGGCGCGAAACCGGCACAGCTATCGTCTGGGACTGTTGCAGCCCGATCCCCAGGTGATCAGCCGCAAGCTCTTCTCCCGCCCCGAGTCGCCCAACGACACCTGCCACGCAGGGCGCGGGCTGCCCGGCTATTCGGCCGCCGCCGAATGCGCCTACAAAAAGGCGCCGGCCTTCAACGTGCTCGCGGCTTTCTGGATTCAATTCATGACGCACGACTGGTTTTCTCACCTGGAGGAAGGACACAATTCATCCGGGACGACGGCGATGGGATGCGCGACTCAATTGGCCGGCGGCGTTGAAAAACCGCTGACGCCCGAGGAGATCGCAAAGCTCGCCTGCCGTCCGAACGACCGCATCGACAAAAGCTACATCGCGGAGGAAAGCGTTCCGCCTACTTTCACCGACAAGGATAGGAAAGAGCGTCTGGCGCGAGCCTACAAGACGACGCGCAACACGGTCACGGCCTGGTGGGACGCCTCGCAGATATATGGTTACGACAAGACCTCGCGCCGGCGCGTCAAGCGCGATCCGAAAGATCCGTCCAAGCTCCTGTCGGTATCGGTCGGCCGGCGCGCGGGCGAAGGCGAGCGGCTGGGCTACCTGCCTCTCTTCGATTCCTCCGATCCGATCAACCCGCAGTGGGCGGGACAGGAGGCGGCCGGATTCCCGGACAACTGGACCATCGGGATGAGCTTCTTTCATAACGTCTTCGCGCGCGAGCACAACGTCTTCGTAGACGAGTTCAGGAAAAAAACCGCGGCGGCGCCCGAGGAAGACTCGGGGCTGCGCAACCCGGCGCGCCCGGATGAAAAGATTCCCTATAAAAAGGTCGGCGACGAGGAGATCTTCGAGGTCGCGCGTCTTGTCATCTCGGCGGAGATCGCCAAGATCCATACGATCGAATGGACGCCGCAGCTCCTTTACGATGAGCCCCTTTACCTGGGAATGAACGCCAATTGGAACGGCCTTTTACCCGGAGATGAGTTTATCAAACGCATTTCCGAAAAAGTCGCCGAGGGTTTGGCAAAGTCGAACGACCCGAGGACGGCAGGTTGGTACTCTTTATTGGCGTCCGGCCCGGGTATATTCGGCATGGGCAACGGCGCGTGTCCCGGCGAGACTATCCTCGCGAAAAACGCGCGCGGCTTGGCAAAGCCGGAGTGCGTCAACGGGGGCACCCATCATTTCGGCTCGCCGTTTAACTTTCCGGAGGAATTCGTCACCGTCTACCGTTTGCATCCCTTGGTTCCCGACCTTATCGAGTACCGCGAGTGGAATAAAGAACCGAACGCGATCCGATACAAGATCCCGGTTGTTGATACTTTCCGCGGGCGCGCGACCGAGGCGATGCGCGCGCGCGGCCTTGCCAACTGGGCGCTCTCGATGGGCCGCCAGCGCCTCGGCGCGCTGACGCTGCAAAATCACCCGCGGTTCCTGCAGAACCTCGAGCTGCCGCGGCTGCATTCCGCGACGGGCAAGATCGACGTGGCGGCGCTCGACATTATCCGGGACCGCGAGCGCGGCGTACCGCGCTTCAATGAGTTCCGCCGCCAGTACGGTCTCAAGCAACTGACGAGCTTCGACGACTTCGTCATAGAACCGCACGTCGTAAAAAGCTCCTCCGCGCGGCCGGAACGCGATGCGGAAGACTCCTCTGCGCGGGCGGAGCAGGAGCGGCTCGTGGGCATCTTGCGAGAAGTCTACGGGCAGCATAAGTGCGACGCGTCGAAAATAATCACCGAGTCGCAACGCAACGACGACGGCTCGAAAATCAACGACTGCCTGGGACAGAAGGACGGCACCATGGTGGACAACATCGAAGACGTCGATACCGTCGTCGGCTGGCTTGCGGAGTTCGCCCGGCCGCATGGGTTCGCCATCTCCGAGACGCAGTTCCAGGTCTTTATCTTGAATGCTTCGCGCCGTCTGTTCAGCGATCGGTTTTTTACTTCCAGTTTCCGGCCCGAGTTTTACACCAGGTTCGGCGTAGACTGGGTCATGAACAACGGCCCCGGCAAGCCGATGACCGAGACAAAAAAATCCAACGGCCACAAAGTGGAAATCTCCCCGCTAAAGCGCGTGCTGCTCAGAACGATCCCCGAGCTGAAGCCGGAGCTCGATCCCGTAGTGAACGCCTTCGATCCGTGGGCGAGAGACCGGGGCGAATACTATTCGCTTCAGTGGAAGGCGCGAGCCGGCGCCGAGGGGGATCGGGCGTTTCGAGATCCGAGATAACGCACAAAGCCTATTCGCTTATTTCTTTTCTAGGCCCCATCCGTCAAACGAGTCATCCAGGTAGGGATAGAGGCGCTTCACCTCGTCGCGCAACTGATCGGTCAAATGGCGCTCGAGGCTCTGTGAAATGACGGCCAGGTCCTCGAGTCGCCGGCTGGTGAGCGGTCGTATCACTTTTCTAATTCCCGGAGGAGCAAGCGCTGAGAGGCGGTGGTAGATCGGTAAATTCGCCATGCGCCGAAAAACCGCCCGGCGAATCCGTTTGCCCGCGGTTCTATTGAATTCCCGCCGTATAATGGGCGCGGTCCATTCGGGGTCCACGCCGAGGAATGCGAAGATCCTGCGCAGAGTCTGCTCGCGATGGGCGCCAAGCTGCTCCGCGGTGACGACCAACAATTTTTCCCGCGCGAAATATTCCAGATAGCGCTCGATCTGAGTCGCGTAGCGGCTGGCGCACAGGAAAAGAGGGCTGTCTCGGAGCGCTTCTTCGATGGGCCCTACATTGTGGCCATTGACGACGCGTTGGAGATAGTGCGACCTCATCCTGTCGATGGGATGCCGCACGACGTAAATGAGGCGCGCTTCGGGGATGTGCCGCGAGATGCGCTCAGGAACGCCGCTATAGACGGGATGCATGGTATAGTGCGGGGTAGCCTCTCCCAAGGCGAGCGCCTTTTCTCCGCCTTCGAACTGCTTCTCATACCACGCTAAACCTCGATTCCAGTTCTCCTCCTGAATGAAGAAGTTGAGTTCCTTCGTTGCCGACATGAATACCTGCGGATGAGCGCTCAGGTAGCGGTAGAGGCTGGTAGTGCCGGCCTTCACGGCCCCGATGACGAGAAAATTGGGAAGCATCGATGGACTGCTCAACGCGCCGGAGGCGCGGCGACGGTTCAACTAAAATTGGTCGTTCCCAGCGTCGTAAAACGAATGCGTTGGTTGACGCCGCCGGGCAAAACGCTCAGTTGATACAAGGAGTAGTCATGCGCATATTGCGTCCGCGCATTGACTCCGTCGACCGGGACGACGACCTCGTAGCGATGGATTCGCGCCGCCACGGTTGCCGTATAGAGAACCGCTACGTTGGTTGCAGAACCCAAGATAATCAAAGATTTGACTCCTATTTTCTCAAGGATCGACTGAAGCTCGCCGCCGGTAAACTTGTCGAAGCCGTCGGGATATATAATCGGCTCGGACTCCCGCCGCTGGAGCGGTCCGGCGACCACGCCCATGGGAAAACCTCGCTGTGAAGCGGAGACGGAAAAAATGATTGGTATCCCGACGGCACGGGCCTTTTCAAGAAAGCCGGCCACTCCGGGCAACAGCGCGTGACAGGTCAGCTCCGGGTCTTCGCAGCGGACGCTCAAGTCCAGAACCAATATCGCCGTGGTTTGACTGCTTGCCACGACCGGACTGGACTCCGGTTTTTTTGGCGGTTTCTCTTCGGCTTGCGCCGGTTTCTTTTCTTCGATCAAGTCGGTGTCGAGCAGAACGCCGCAGGACGGACAGGTATTCTGTTGCAAAACATATTTCCCACGCGCCTCGCTCATCAAAGGACCCGCGCAAGTGGGAGGCAATCGTCGAACGGCGGAGGCCCGCTTCCAATCTTCGCCGGCGCGGCAAAAAACGTGGCGGCACTTCGCACACCGGATCAGCGCGCCTTCCGGCGCGGTGAAGAGTTCCAGGTTTTCTCTCAGCGGGTAAGTCATGTTCAAGTTGAAACTGTGTGAAAAAGATTCCGAACGGAAATTGGAATCTCGGTTCAAGTAGTTAGCCGATCGTCCTGAGCCTTGTCGAAGGAGATCGGCTGCTTTTTACACGGTCTTACCTCCCAATCTGGCCGCTCGCATGGAACTCCTCAGTCGCTCCGTGGCGTCGACATCGATCTTCTCCTTATCGATCACGACTCCATAGACTTCGCGCGCCGCCTCGGTTGAAACCAATCCGAGCACAACGTCCTTCAGCACCATCTGTGCCTCTCTCTCGAGCGGGTCGCCGTAACCGCCGCCGCTGGATTGTCGGGTATACAGGACATCGTCTTCCGTGATTTCAAAGTTGCAATATGGCAACGAAGTCCTCCGGCCGCCCAGGTTCTCGACTCGGTCTAGAGCGGCGCCTTCGGCCATCAGCTCGCGCAGCCGGGTGCCCTTCGACAATTCGACCACGCTGGGCGCGCCGGGGTATCCGCCGAAAACGCCCTGGCCGGAATTTTTAAGACCCACGACTCCGTAAGCCACCCCGTTGATTTTACGCTCCGGCGCGTCGTTGATCGCGAACGCCGTCTCGGCCCCGACTCCGCCGCGGAACTTGCCGGCGCCGGCGCTGTCTCTGGCGTGGCGGCGGAACAGATAAAGCACGGGAAAATTTCTTTCGATCCATTCCACGTTGGGACAACTCTTCACGCCCCCTCCCGAGTCCACGCCGTCCTGAAAAGATCTCGCGCCGCCGCCGTCCACCGGCGTCTGCGAAAGATTCGAGACGTAATAGGTTCCGTACTGGTTGATGCCGGCATGGCGGATATTGCGCCGGCCGACCGTCATGGCCATCACTTCATTTTTCCACCGTTCATGCGTGGCGAGCGCTTGCATCAACGTCGAGCTCGCGCAGTAGAGGACGATCTTCGCGCCCGAGGTCGTGTTCATGGACACCGGCGCCGGCGGCAGAGGATTGACGATGGTTCCTTTGGGCGCGATGACTTCGATCGGACGAAAAATGCCGTGGTTTTTCGGCAGGTCGTACGCCAGCGTCGACAGCACGGCGCTGAAGCAGACGCCGAAGGTTGCATGATAGGGGAGATTGATGCCCTTCTGCGCCTGCGGGTCGCTGCCGGTAAAATCGAAGATCAGCCGGTCGCCGGTTTTGGTCAACATGAGCTGGACCTTCCAGCTCTCGTCGGCCTCGATTTGGCTGGTTTCTTTCCACGCGCCGTCGGGGATTTCCGCGATGCGTTTTCTCAAAACCTCTTCGGAGTGCTGAATCATCTTCCGCGTTACGGCATCGATCAGCTCGGGGCCGTACTGCCCGAACATCTCCTGGACTCTGGATTTCGCCACGTTGTTGGCGGCGATCTCGCACTTGAGATCGAGACCGACCATCGTCGGCTGGCGCGTCATATTGATGATCATCTCGAAAAGATCTTTCCTGAACGTGCCGCCTTCGATCAGCTTGATGCCCGCTATTCTGATCCCCTCGTGGTAAATTTCCGTGGCCCCCGGCGAGTTTCCGCCCGGCGACAGCGCGCCGATGTCCATGACGTGGACAAACGTCGCGCTCCAGGCGACGAGCCTGCCCTGATAATGAACCGGCGAGATCATGAACAGGTCCGACTGGTGCACCGCGGCGACGTAAGGGTCGTTGAGCAAAAACACGTCGTCGGGCGCGACACCGTCGTCGCCGAAGCGCTCCAGAATTTTTTTCACCGCGAATCCGCCGCAGGCCATATGCATGCCGATGGATTCTCCGGCCGAGAGGATCTCGCCGTCGGCGCGATACAGGGCGGCCATGTAGTCTTTCTGCTGCGTCGTGTTGACCGTGCCGCCGACGCGCTCGAGCGTCGTCCCCATCTCCTTGGCGATCTGATACAAGCGATGGGACAAAATCTCGAAGGTGATCGGGTCCACGCTTCCCGCGGGTGAAATCAAAAGCGGCCTCCTTAATTTCCTAAGTCGATTCTAATATTTCTAAACTCGTCCATGAACGCGCGGTCTTTCGGGTTGACGACGATCGTCGTAACCGGGGTCTCGATAATGGCGGGCCCCGCGAGCTCGTTGCCGGGCTTCATCTTTTCGAAATCAAAGATCGCGGTCTCGACCAACTCGCGATACTCCTCGAAGTAAACCGGCCGGCGGGATTTGACCGCGCGCGCCGAATCTTTGCCGTCGAGCGATAGCCTCGCGATGTTGGGCTTTTTGAGCCGCCCGCGCGCGGTCAGCCTGAACGTCATGACTTCCATTCCGGCCTCTCGATAGCCCGACCCCTTGCCGTAGGATTTCTCGTACATCGTGTGAAAATCTTCGTACAATTTTTCCAGATCCATTGCGCCGATCTCGGCCGTGCCCGGACGGAGGGACAGCGTCAGCTCGTGAACTTGATAGCGATAACGCATGTCGAGACTGCGGACGATTTCCGTATCCGCTTCCTTAAAACCGCGCGATTGAAGATCGCGGCGCGCCTGCGCGATGAGGGCGGAAAAATTTTCATTGAGGCGGTCGAGATCGAACGGCGCGATCAGGTGGTCCGAGCGGCCGTATTCGTAGAGCACGTCGGAGCTGATGAGACCGGTGGCGCCGTGGACCGAAGCGGTCAGCGGAATCACGACCTGCTTGATGCCGAGATCGCCCGTGTACCTCCCGGCATGCACGGGCCCGGCGCCGCCGAAAGCGAACAGCACGAATTTTCTCGGATCGTGCCCGCGCTCGACCGTCGCCTTGCGGATGAGATCGCTCATATGGGCGTTGGCGATGCGGTAAATGCCGTCCGCGGCCTCGATCGCGCTCATGCCGAGCGGCCCCGCGATTTTTTCGGCGATCGCGCGCTCGGCGGCTTTTTTGTCGAGGCGGATCTTGCCGCCGAGAAAATAATTTTCGTTCAGATATCCGAGCATGAGATCGGCGTCGGAAACGGTCGGCTCGATGCCGCCCACCTGGTAGCACACGGGCCCCGGGCTCGCGCCCGCGCCCTGGGGTCCGACTTTGAGAATGCCGATCTCCGGGTCGATCCAGGCGATGCTGCCTCCGCCCGCGCCGATCGACTCGACCCAGATTTTGGTCGATAAAATCCTGTGGCGCTGGATGACCGGGTTGTAGTCTTTCTCGATTTTGCCGTCATGAATGACGCTGACCTTGAAGGTGGTGCCGCCCATGTCGGTTGCCAACACGTTTTCTTCGCCGATGAGTTTCCCGAGATAATGGCTTCCCACCACGCCGGCGGCGGGGCCGGACTCGATCGTGCCGACTGCGTTCGCGCACGTCGCGGAGACGTTCAGCACGCCGCCGTATGCCTGCATGATCATCGGCTCGTCGCGAAGATTTTTTTCTCTGAGCACACGCTGAAGGTTATTGAGATAGGCCGAGATGCGCGGGCCGATGTAGGCATTGAACACGGTCGTCGCGGTGCGCTCGTATTCGCCAAGGAAGGGAGCGACCTCGCTGGACAAGCTCAGGTACAGGTTCGGATGTTTCCTTCTAAGCTGTTCGGCGACCATTTGTTCGTGGCTGCCGTTGGCGATCGACCAGAGCAGGCACACCGCCACGGATTCCACGCCTTTGGCGAGCAGTCTTTCCACCGCCTGCTCGATGTCGTCCGTTTTCAACGGGACCAGAACGGTTCCCTTGTAATCGACACGTTCGGTCAGCTCTTCGATGAGTGTCCGTGGAACGATAGGATCGGGCTTGGCAAGCGCCGACGTGTGCGCCGCTTCCTCTTCCGTGAGGCCTTCGGCCGTCATGCCGCGCATCATCAGGATGGCATCGCCGAATCCTCGGGTCGTGATGAGTCCGGTCTTGGCGCCGGCGCGCGTGATCAAGGTATTATCGCCGATCGTGCAGGCGTGAAAGAAAAATCGGGCGGAGCTGATGAGCTCGTCTTCGCTCTTCAATCCCAGGTTTTGGGCGGCGTCGCGCACCGCGTCGAGGGCGCCGATGGAAAAATCTCTCGGCGTGGACAGCGCCTTGCCGACGACGAGAAAGCCTTGTTCGTCGAGAACGACGCAATCCGTGAAGGTTCCTCCGATATCGACGCCGATCGTGTAGTCCATCGTGAAATCCCCGCTGAAGAATTTTTTATAGCACACGTACGGAAGACTTTGAAAATGGTATCGTGGGTGATTTTCGGAGCGATCCTTCACGGAGTTTACCCTGAACAGAGATAGATCCTTCGCTTCGCTCAGGATGACGGATGAAGGGTTCAGGATGACAAAGTCCGGACTGTCATTCTGAGTCCTTCGCCTTCTGTCATGCTGGCCCTTCGACTGCGCTCAGGATAAACTCCGCGAAGCATCTGCTTTTTACGCTCAGGATAGACTCCGTGAAGAATCTCTCTTAGTTCGGCGACAAGCTCATAAATCCGAAATAAAACAACGCGGGAGTATCGTCGTGCTTGACAACCCACGATCACCTGAGATAGCGGTCGCATATGCGTTTCCAACGGACAGAGACCCGCGGCGTGTTCTTTATTCGCCCGCTGCTATTGATCGGTTGGCTCTTTTTGCAGCCGAGCCCGGCGACCGGCAACTCGGAAACTCTCCTGAACGAGGTGAACCGTCTGAGCGCCGCTGAAAGAGAAAAAAGAATAATCGAGGGGGCGAAGAAGGAAGGCGGGGTCGTCGTCTATTCGAGCGAGAACGTCACGCTGCTGCAACGATATGAAGTCGCGTTTGCCAAGAAGTATCCTTTTCTCAAGGCGGAATACTGGCGCGCGGGCGGCGATCGCGTCGGGACGAGAGTGCTGACGGAATCCCGCGCGGGAAAGCTACAGGCCGATCTGGTGGGACTGGCGTTCGACGTCGTGAACGAGATCAAAGCCGCGGGCATTCTCGCGCGCTACGCTTCGCCGGAAAGAAAGTTCTACGCCGATGTATTCAAGGACGCCGAGGGATATTTCACTCCGACGAACTTGATCCACGCCGTCATCGGATACAATACCAAGCTGGTGAGCCCGCGCGAGGCGCCGAAAGATTATCCGGATCTTCTGAGTTCGTCGTGGAAAGGGTCGCTCACGATCGACACCGAACCGTCGAGGGCTCTGATGGGATGGCTCAAAGCGTGGGGCGAGGAAAGAACGCGCAAATATCTCGAAGGCCTGGCGCGCAACGGCGTGACCGTCACCCGCGGTCATACACTCCAGACCCAGCTCCTTTGCGCGGGAGAATACAAAGTGGCCGTTGAGCTCTACCTGTACACGGCGGCTCAGATGAAACGCGCGGGCTGTCCCATCAACATTGTTTATCCCAATCCCACGACGGTTGCTTCCGCCCAGTCTTGGGCCGTTCCCGTTACGGCGCCCCATCCGCACGCCGCCGCGCTCTTGCTGGATTTTCTTTTGAGCGCCGAGGGCGCCGAGATCGTCGCGGAACACGGACGGATACCGGCGCGGAGCGGCGTCAAGCCGAAGTACGAGACGCTCAATCAACTGGCGAGCGGCACGGTGCCGATCCAGGTCCTTTCTTCGGAAGACGCGCACCGCCTCCGCCATTCTGCGGACAAACTGTTAAAAGACATCGTGCTGCGATAGAGAAGACCATTGAAAACCCGCTGTCTCTGTCTTTCTGCATTCTTTTTTCTGATTACAATCGCAAGCGCTGTCGGTGCCACGAACGAAGATCTCTTGATGAAAGCGCGGTCCCTGTCGGGTCGAGCCAGGGAGGAATTTCTCGCGGCCGGCGCCAAGAGGGAAGGGGAGGTGGCCGATTACACAACGACCAATGTCCAGATGAGCCAGCCCCTGGCCAACCTCTTCCAAAAAAAATATCCTTTCATCAGCGTAAAACTTGCGCGCATCGGAGGCAGTAAGATCATTCAAAGAGTGGAGACCGAAGCCAAGGCGGGACTCCATGCCGTGGATGTGATCGGAACCGGGGAGCTGGGGATCGTCAACCTTATCGATAGAGGAGTCGTAGCAAGATACGCCTCTCCCATGCGCGAAAGCCTCCGAGAAGGGTTCGCCGACAAAGAAGGTTATTGGACGGGGCAACACGCAACCTTGCTGTTCTCCGCCTACAACAATAAGCTGGTCAAAGCGGAGGAAGCCCCAAGAAACTGGGAAGACTTTTTGGACCCAAAATGGCGCGGCAAGCTATCTCTCGACACGGAAGCCTTCGAGTGGATGGGCTTTTTGATCGCGCATATGGGAGAAGAGAAAGCTTTTAGATACTTCGAAAGGTTGACCAAGCAGGAGATTAAATTTTTAAGAGGCCGCTCGCTCCAGCTCCAACTGCTGGCAGCGGGTGAATTTCCGATTACGATGGTTTCCAACGCCAATCTCATTCTCGATCTCAAAAAAGCCGGCGCGCCCATCGAGCCGATTCGCATATCGCCCGTCTTTCTAAGACCCAGCTTGCTTTTGCTCGCTGCGAACGCGCCCCACCCCCATGCCGCTATGCTCTATCTGGATTTTCTGCTGTCCAAAGAGGGACAAAGTCTGCTGGCAAAAAGCGGGCGCCTGCCGGGCCGAAAAGACGTTCAGACAGAGGATCGGGAACTGCACGAGGGATTGAAGTTCTTTATGTCGGACCCTCTGGAATCGGGCAGGAATTACAAAAAGCTGTCGGCTTTATTTGAAAAGACCCTGCTGAAAGCAAAGTAGTCGGTGGTGACTTTTCTTCTCCATCGGAATTTGGATACACTTCAGTCCATCCTGTGAAAAATCTGAAATTTAAAGAGGTGAAGCCAAATTACAAAAAGAACGTTCTGGACATTGCCATGGTGGAAGGTCGCAAGGTCAAGAACTGTCGTCTGCCGTTAGCAGTATTTAGAGACAAAAATATAAGCGGAAGGAATCGCTTCGCCTCGATCACGATCGACCGCGAACTGAGCAATCAGGCTGTCTCTTTTGTCCTGGAGGACGGCTCCAAGGGCGATTTCCCCGCCGACTTTGTTTTATATTGCTGCGATCGGAGCTACCATGCACGGAATCAAAGTCATAATCAAAGCCGTTGAGGATTCACATGCTTCATCGTAATAAAATCAAGGCCATTGCTGAGTGGCTCATGGAATTCAGCGTCCTGTGGGCCGTGTTTCCCCTATTGGACTACCTTCGCACCTCCGAAAAGGGGCTTTCGTTCGTTCCGTATCTCGGAATAGCCGTGGCCTTGATTCCCTTCGCTGGTGGCTTATATTTGATACCGGAGGAAGAAGAATGATCGCACTTTTCTTAAGCGCCGGCGTTGGTTTTGTGGTGTTTATGATCG
Organism: uncultured Syntrophobacteraceae bacterium; assembly: GCA_964404195.1. Lineage (GTDB taxonomy): Bacteria > Desulfobacterota > Binatia > UBA9968 > UBA9968 > JAJPJQ01. The sequence continues at coordinate 13,522 of CAYOJC010000040.1, read as the reverse complement.
GCTTCGGTCTCAAATACCGTGCGAAGACCATCGCATCCCGGCGTGCCGAAGAAGGACAAAAGTCCACTGCACGCGCTTCCGCTCACGCTTAGACATCGGGAAGTCCGAGTGTTGACGGGTTTTGATCGCGCCTACCTAGAACTTGATGAAGATATCTTTTGTCCCTTCGCCGGTGAGCTGGTTGATCGTTGTGATGCGGTCGCTGAACTCCTTCAAGGTGCCGAGCGAGCTGGGTCCCACGTCGATTAAAATAGAGTAGAGCGAGAAGCCCAGCCGATCTTTTTCCTCCCTGAAATTCTCCGCTCACTCGGGCGTAACCTGGCATTCGCCGTCGGTGATGAAGACGATGTCGCCTTTTTTGTATTTCGACTTTTTCAGGCATTCGAGCGCGGCATCGAGCGGCTTCTGAAAGCTCGTGCCGCCGCCGGGGAAGTACTCGGCCAGGTCCATGACCTTTTCCATCTCCATTTCGTTGCGCGCCTGCTGATTCATAGCGAGCACCTGCAGCGGCGTCAAGCCGAAGTACGAGACGCTCAATCAACTCGCGAACGGAACGGTGCCCGTTCAAGTCCTCACCCCGGAAGACGCCCACCGTTTCCGGCAGACCGCCGACAAGCTGCCCAAAGAGATATTGCTGCGATGGTTCGAATTTCGTTTCCTTGCACGTCTTGTTGTAACTGTACCTAAATTAGGATACGCTTCAACGGTGAGTCGGTGGAAGCGGTACGGAGTCATCGTTGTTATGTATTCCACGGACCACGATCCAAAACACGTCCATATCTTCGAGGATCGGAAACGCCTGCTAAAATTTGACATTGAAACGTGGACAGTCATGGAGGGAAAGCTGACAACCAAGGCGAAAAGAGCGCTGGAAGCTTTACGGAGAGAGGGGCTCTTATGAAAAATCCGAAATTTAAAGAGGTCAAGCCAAATTACAAAAAGGGTGTCCTGGACATTGCGTTGACGGAAGGCCGCAAGGTAAAGAACTATCGTCTGCCGTTCGCGGTATTTAGAGACAAAAAGATCAGCGGCAAGAATCGCTTTGCTTCGATCACGATCGACCGCGAACTGGGCAATCAGGCCGTCTCTTTTGTCCTGGAGGACGGCTCCAAGGGCGATTTTCCCGCCGATTTTGTTTTGTACTACTGCGATCCAAGCTACCATTGGTCCCCGCTGAACCAACTCAAGAGAGCGCTCAAAGACAAGCTCAGCTCCCACCGCCTATCTTTGCGAGTCCTTGCCGACGCCTTGAATACGTCGCCGTCCCAGGTCGTGCGACTGTTGCAGGAAAACAAAGCCTCCAAGCAGATCGTCCAGCTTTTTCATCTTGCTGAGTTGGCCGGCTACCAAATAGAGTTTAGCCTCAAGAAGAAAAAAGCAGCTTAGAACTTCACAAAAATATCTTTCGCCCCTTCGCCGGTGAGTTGATTGATGGTGGTGATGCGGTCGCTGAACTCCTTCAAGGTGCCGAGCGAGCTGGGTCCCACGTCGATTAAAATAGAGTAGAGCGAGAAGCCCAGCCGATCTTTTTCCTTCCGGAAATTCCCCGCCCACTCGGGCGTCACCTGGCATTCGCCGTCGGTGATGAAGACGATGTCGCCTTTTTTGTACTTGGACTTTTTGAGGCATTCAAGCGCGGCATCGAGCGGCTTTTGAAAGCTCGTCCCGCCGCCGGGAAAATATTCGGCAAGGTCCATGACCTTTTCCATTTCCATCTCGTGGCGAATCCTCGAGTTCATGTCGAGCACCTGAAGCGGCGCTTCATCCGAAGAGAAGCAGATCGAGCGAAACAGCCGGCGCTGGCGCCGCGCGATTTCCAATAAAGTCAGCGTCACGGCCTTGGACCAGATCTCCTTGTCTCCGGCCATCGACGAGCTGCCGTCGAGGCAGACGACCATCGGCCCTTTGCCTTTCTCGTCGATCCCCCGGAGCGAGTACTGGAGCAGCTCCTGGTCGAGAAGTCTGCGTTGAAAGTCCTTGCGCAGGAGCGGATGCGAGAGCGTGAGCAGCTCGGGCGGAAGCAGGCGATGAACGGCGTCGCCGCGCTCGACTTCGAGGATCTCTTCGCTGGAGCGCTCGAACATCTTCTTGCGCAGGGCGAGCGCGTGAAACTTCATGCGTCCGATCATCCGGCTGAGCTTTTTGAGTTTTTCGTTGCCGGCAAGCCGTTTGCCCAATTCTAATTTTTGCCCCGGCGGCGAGCGATAGCCGGAACCGAGGCTTTGTCCCCATTGCTCCGCCTCTTCGGCGGCGTCTTCGAGCTGCTGTGCCGCCTTGATCGCCTCGGCCTGGAAGCGCTGCATTACTTGGGATTCTTTTTGCTTCAGCTCTTCCGCCAGCCGCTGCGCCTTTTGGCGCAGCAGCGCCTCGGCGCCGTTCATCTCGCCTTCGAGGCTGTCCTTGGCTTTTTCGAAAGTCTTTTGTTTTTCTTTGTCGCCCGCCTGATCTTCCGTAAGCTTCTCCGCCTCGATAAACTCCGCCTGCCTCTCGCCGACAATCTCCTCCTGTTTTTTGATATCCCAGAGGTCGAGCATCTCCCGGCGCGTAAGCATCTTTTCGGATTTAAGCAGATCGATCAGACTCTCGCCCAGCAGCAACGTGCAGAGCCCGGCCTTGGCTTCGTCGAGGAGCGTCATATCGCGTAGAATCGAGTACAAGTCGGCCTGTCGCAGCGCGTTCAGAAAAATTCGATTGAAAAGCGCGCTGCGCCGTAGTTCGGAGTCTTTTTGGAAGATGATGTTGTACTTGAATAAAATGCAAAAAAGGTCTTGCAGCAAAGAGTCGAAGTGCGGGAGGAAAATGCCGCCGGCTTCTTCGATGGCGCGCAATGACGGCGACTCCTCGCGGAGCTTGCCGAAAACCCGCCGATCGTAGGCGTCGCTCTCGACCCAGCAGGAGCCTTGCGGCAGCGGAACGATGCTGCGCTTCTTTGGCGGAGTATTTTTTCGTTTGGGCGGCATGGATACGGCGACAGGTTGGTAGGGGCGGGTTTAAACCCCGCCCCTACCCGATCTCAGAACTGTTCCAGCATTTGCTTATGGATTCCTTCGATCTCGTCCTTGATCGCGCCGACGCGCTCGAGTGGCCGGCCCAGCTTCTTCGCTTTGTCCATGAGCTGCTCCACCTTGGCGAGAATGTTTTTAAGTTTGGTGTGAACTTCGATCAGAGCGCGGGCGCGGTCCTCGGCGGTTTCCCACGGACGAAGGGCGGAGTCGCGAATCTCGCGCGATTCGTATAGCAATTCCTTGACTTCTTCTTCGTAACCGAGAAGCAACTCACGGATCGTGGTTCGGATCTCGTTTTGTTCCTGGGGGTCGCGCCACAGGGCATGTTCGAGAAAGTAGAGATCGTTTTCCTCCACCTCGTGCCGCCCCGCGAGGTAGGCGTGCGCCTGAAGCAGGCTCAAGGATTGCCGCCAGCGCCGGTCCGACGCCTCGAGGTTTTTCTTTTTCAGCTCGCGGCGGATGTCGGTGACCGTGCGGTAGATGAAAGCGGGAATAGCCACCGATCGCGCCTGAGATTGCATCTCGCGCAGCTCTTGCAAGCTGATCGCCGTTCGCTCCGCCGGCGCGCCGGCCTCGAGCATGCGGAGAAAACGAAAGTCCTCGGCGATGTAGTTAACGACGAAGCGCAGCAGGAAGCGGTCGTAGAGCGCCATCAGCTCATCGTCCTCGGGCAGCTCGTTGCTGGCGCCGAAAAGCGTGAGCAGAGGCACGGAGCCCACTTCTTTCCCGTTGTGAAAGAGGCGCTCGTTGATCAGTGTCAGGATGGCGTTCAAAATGGACGAGTTGGCTTTGAAGATCTCGTCGAGAAACGCGATGTGCGCCTCCGGCAGCTTGCGCGCGGTGACTCTGCGGTAGTCGTCCTGCTCCAAGGCGCGGAGGCTCACCGCGCCGAAGACTTCCTCGGGCGTGGTGAAGCGGGTGAGGAGCCACTGGAAATAACTCGCGCCCTCTATGCGCCGGCAGATCTCGTCGGCCAACATCGATTTCGCCGTGCCCGGCGGTCCAATGATCAAAACGTGTTGGGACGAGAGAAGCGCGCAGAGAGCGCCGTCGATCAGATCGCCGCGCTCGAGAAACATCTGCTTCAGCTCGTCGCGAATTTTTTTTAGTTTTTCCCCGGGAGGCATAGGCGGCTCGCTCCCATACCGTAGCAAATGGCATGGCGCGAGACAATGTCCGCTCGCCGGGGGTGCATTCCGATTTGCGTCCGTGGTAGATTGACGGCCGTGAATTTGGAGGTCATCGAAAGGCAAAAAAAGATGATGCGCGCCGCGGGGCTCGATGCGCTCATCGCAATGTCGCCGGAGAATGTGACGTACACGACCGGAATGGTTGTCCCGTCCCAGTCGTTGATGCGCTGGCGGCACGCCGCAGCAGTCGTCACCGCCGACGGCCGGGCGGCGCTGCTGGTGATCGACATGGAAGAGACGACTGCGCGAGGAAATGCCGATCTGAAAGAGATCAGAGTTTATCGCGAATTTACCGACGACCCGATGGAGAAGTTGGCCGAGCTATTGACCGAGCTTGGCTTGGCGGGCGGAAGATTGGGAGCAGAGCTGGAATATCTCCCGGCAAAGGATTTTTCGACGCTTCAGCGAAACCTTCCGCGCGCGACGGTCGCCGCGGCGGACGGAATCTTCCACAAACTGCGCCAGAGGAAGAGCCGCGCGGAGATCGATCGGCTGCGCTCGTTGAGTAAGATCACCGACCGGGCGATCGGCGAGACATTGAAGAGCGCCCGCGCCGGCATGACTGAAATGGAGCTTGCGGGGGATTTGGTCGGCAGGATTTTTTCCGGCGGCGCGGATAATTTCAAGCTGATGATCATCGCCTCCGGCGAAAGAAGTCAGTATCCGAACGTCGGCCCGACGGAGCGGGCGTTGAAACGGGGAGACTTGATCCGCATGGAGATTTTCGGCGTGAAGAACGGCTATCACACGGGAGTCTGCCGCACGGCCGTCGTCGAGAGCGCGACGCCGGAGCAGGAGCGGATCTGGAAAAATTTGATCGAATGCAAATATCTGGTCATGGAGATGATCAAACCCGGCGCCTCCTGCAAAAAAATATATCAAAGCTTCCTAAAGCACTTCGGCGCGCTCGGATTCGAGCCCATCAGCTTCGTCGGCCACGGGATCGGCCTGTTTCTCCACGAAGAACCCTATCTCGGCCGCTACGGCGACGAGACCTTGGAAGAAGGAATGGTGGTCGCCATCGAGCCGCTGGTCTATATTCCGGGACGGATGGGGCTACAAAACAAGGATATGCTCCTCGTTACGAAGACCGGTTGCGAGCTGCTTTCGAACGAGACCGCGACGGACGAGCTGCTGCGCGTCGGCTGAGCGGCGATGAAGATTACCGAAATCGAGACGATTCCCATCAAGCTTCCCACGCGGAGAGTCCACCAGTGGGCGAGCCTCACGACGCCGATCGGCGTCTACGTGATCGTCAAGATCATTACCGACGACGGATTGACCGGCCTTGGCGAAGCGCCGGTGCTGAAGGACTGGGGCGGGGACTACATGAAGTATTACGGCGAAACGCTGCAGACGACGGCTCATGTCATCAACGACATTTTGGCGCCGGCCATTGTCGGGCAGGATCCGCGCGCGATCGGTCTGATCCACAACGCGATGGATAAAACGATCAAGGGTTATCCTTACGCCAAGGCCGCGCTGGATATGGCGCTCTACGACCTTTCGGGCAAGGCGCTTGACGCGCCGGCCTATCAGCTCCTCGGCGGATGCTATCGCAGGCGCATAACCGTCGCCCATAGTATCGGCCTGATGGAGGTCGAAAAAGCCGTCGAAGAAGCGCTCCAGGTGAAAGCGGAAGGAATCAAAACCGTCAAGCTCAAAGGCGGGCAGGCGCCCAAGCGGGATATCGAGTTGGTCCGACAAATAAGAATCGCCTTGGGCCCGGACATCCAGATCACGGTTGACGCGAATCAAGGTTACGCGACGCCGAAGGTCGCCGTGCAAACCATTAAAGCGATGGAGGAATACGGCATTCAATTCATGGAGCAGCCCGTGGAAGGCATCGATGCGATGGCGGTTGTGGCGCAGAGCGTCGATACTCCAATCATGGCCGATGAAAGCGCCTGGACGCCGCAGGATGTGTTGGAGATCGTCCGCAAAAAGGCCGCGGATATCATCTCGCTCTATACGACCAAGCCGGGCGGTCTCTTCAAAGCCAAAAAGGTCGCGGCGGTGGCGGAGGCTGCGGGTCTACGGTGCAACGTGAACGGCTCGGTGGAAACCGGAATAGGAAACGCCGCCAACTTGCATCTCGCCGCCTCGACTGCCGTCGCATCGCTGGCCTGCGTCGTTCCTGTTTCAACGCCGATAGGGAAAGGCAAAAAGGGCATCGCCGGAATTTATTATACCGACGACCTCATCACGGAGCCGTTCGAATACGCGGACGGGGAGATCCTGATATCGGATAGGCCCGGATTAGGGATCGAGCTTGATGAGGAAAAGTTAGAGTATTATCGCATCGCTTGAAGCGCGGGTGTCATTCTGAGGCGAAGCCGAAGAATCTCTCCGCTTGAGACCCTTCGCTCCGCTCAGGGTGACAGATTAGAACGGAGCGGCCGCGAGTTGTTTTCCTGTTCATGAGTATTCACAGCATCGCTGTTTTGGGCGCCGGCAACGGCGGCTCGGCCGCCGCGGCGGATCTCACACTTCGCGGCTATGAGGTTCGGCTCTACTCCCGCTCGGAGCGAACGCTTCGGCCGATTCTTGAGCGCGGCGGCATCGAGCTGATCGAGGGGGATAAAAACAACTTCGCCCGGCCCGCTTTAGTCACGAGCAGCATGGACGAGGCGGTTGCGGATGCCGAGCTGGTCATGATTGCCGCCCCCGCCGTCGCTCACGCGGAGCTGGTCGCCGCAGCCGCCCGCAGCCTGCGCGCCGGACAAATCGTTTTTCTCAATCCCGGCCATACCGGCGGCTCGCTCCATGTCGCAGCGCTTTTACGCGCGCTCGACCGCAAAATAAAAATCTGCGAGACGGTGACGCTGACTTATATCTGCCGCTCGATCGCTCCGGGAACGGTCGAGATCTATCGCCGGACGACCAATCTCCGCTGCGCCGCCTTCCCGGGGAAATTCACCGCGGATCTCGTGCACGAGATGGCCAGATTGTATCCTAGCATTGTGCCTGCGGAAAATGTCCTCGAGACCGGACTTTCGAACATCAACGCGATCATGCATCCCGCCGGCATGATCGGGAACGCGGCAAGAATCCAGACGGGCGAAGGCGATTTTTACTTCTACCGCGACGGCATCACGCCCGCGATTGCGAGCGTCATCGACGCCGTGGACGGAGAACGACTGAAGATCGTCGAGCGACTGGGACTTTCTCCCCGGACCTTTGTCGAGTTATTTTATCAGGCGGGCCTGACGACCGAGCGCGCTCGCGCCAGCGGCTCCGTTTATGAAGCCATTCACGAGAGCGCGCCCAACCGGACGATCAAGTCGCCGACGACTCTGGACCATCGCTATCTTCACGAAGACGTCGCGTACGGCCTGGTGCCGATCTCGGAAATGGGAAGGTTCGCCGGCGTCGAGACGCGCGCGATCGACGGCCTCATCACGCTCGCGTCGGAGTTGAATCGAATCGACTACCGCCGCGATGGGCTGACGCTGGAGAAGATGGGCATCGCCGGAATTCCGCCGGAGCGTTTGCCGGCGCTGCTTCACGAAGGTTTTTTTTGAGATCTGAGATTTGAAATAGGGTATTCCGAACGAAGTGAGGACAAGATGAGAGTCGGACTCTGCTTCGACGGTTTTTATTCGATAGGCGAGATGATCGAGCTTGCGCGGCGCGCCGACAAAATCGGCATGGAATCGATCTGGATGTCGGATCATCTCTGTTTTCGCGACTCGCTTACGTCGGCCATGGCATTTTTGGGTGCGACGAAAAAAATAAAGGTTGTCCCTGCGCCGCTCAGTCCCTATTCGCGCCACCCGATCATCTCCGCGATGGCGCTCTCGACGATGGACGAGTTCGCGCCGGGTAGAGTCTGGGCGACCGCGGGAACCGGCAACGCGGCGGCGTTGGAAGAGGCCGGCATGAAAGTAACGCGGCCTTTGAAAACGATGCGCGAGTACGTCGAAGTGCTGCGGCGATTCTTGAGCGGCGAGACGGTGAACTTTCAAGGCGAGGCGATTCAAGTCAACGGCGCGAAGATGGGTTTCACGCCGTCGTCGAATATTCCGATTTACTTGACCGCCGTGAAAAGCCAGATGCTGCGCCTGGCCGGAGAGATCGGCGACGGCGTGCTGCTGTCGGCCGGTTGCGCGCCCGGCTACATCGCCCGTTGCGCGGCGGAAATAAAAAACGGCGCGGCGCGCTCCGGGAAATCGCTCAAGGACAGGGACGTCGCCGGTTTCATCGCGACCTCGGTTGCAACAGACCCCCGTGAAGCGATCGACGCGAGCAAGACGTTTTTGGCGTACATCTTTCGCAACCAGCACCACGCGGAAAATATCCGCATAGGAGGCGGGCAAGTCGATCAAGAGGGATTGGCCGCGGCGATCGCGCGGCGCGACTGGGAGGGAGCGAAGAAATTCATCAGCGACGAAGTCGTCTACGCTCACTCGATCTCCGGCACGCCTGCGGAATGCCTCAAACGCATCGCAGAGTTTATCAAAGGCGGCCTCGATCTTCCCGTATTGCTTCCGATGGGGACGCAGGAGGCTCGGAAACGAGTGGTTGATCTGGCCCGTCTACTATAATAAAGTCCAAAATCAAGATCCGTATTGTATAGAGAAAAGCTTCGTAAGGGAGGTAATCGAGATGAAATTACGTGGAAAGGGCGCGATGCCGGTCGTGAGCGTGACCGTTCTTGTGGCGCTGCTGTGCTCAACGGCGCAGGCGCAGCCGGTCAACGTCGATGCGGCCAAGAAAGAAGGGAAGATCATCGTCTACGGCGCGCAGGTTCCGCAGGCGATGGAACCCATGCATAAGGCGTTCGAAAAGAAGTACGGCATAGCGGTGGAATACTGGCGCGGCTCGTCCACTCAGGTCGCCGAGCGCGCGCTGAGCGAATTTCGCGCCGGCAAGCCGGGCTACGACGTCGTGGAGGGAAACCGCGGCGTCCAGCTCATCATGAGAGACGAGGGGCTGTTCGCGAAATACATCCCACCGTCTTCCGAGAAATTCCCGGCGCAGTTTAAAGAGAAGGACGGCATGATTACCGCGTGGCGCGCGCTGCCGATCAGTATTCTCTACAACACGGACATGGTGAAAGCCGCCGATGCGCCGAAGACGTTCGACGATCTCTTGAGTCCCAAATGGACTGGAAAAATAAGCATGCCCGACCCGACCCGCCACACGACGACGGCTCAGTTCCTCTGGAACCTTTCCAAATTCAAGGGCGACAAATGGCTCGACTACGTGAAGGCGTTGGCGAAACAACAGCCGATCCTGGTGGAATCTTTGGCGCCGGTCGCGACGACGATCATCAAAGGCGAGACACCGGTCGGCATCACCTACATCAAGTATATGAAGCAATATAAGGGGCCGCTTGGTTACGTGCTGATGGATAAATATCTCACCGATCCGAACTACATGAGCCTCAGCGCGAAGACGACACGGCCGAACGCCGCCAGACTGTACATTGAATACGTCTGCTCGGCCGAGGGACAAAAGGCCGCCGCCGACGAGGGGGAATTCCCTATGCTGGCCGGAATCGTCCCGCCCATCAAAGATGCCGAGAAGGTGGTGCCCGGCATGATCTTCATGGACAATCCGTCCGAGGAAGAATTCAAAAAGCTCATGAGCGTAACTTTCCGGCAGATCTTTTTCGGGAAGTAAGGGGGGGCGTGAATGCCGCCGCCCGCTCTACGAGCCCGCGCAATAGAGCGGTGGTGATTCCAAGCCCCGGTGTCGGATGCGCGGGCTCTTCGACCGGGCAGCGCCATTCACTTCGGATGGCGGGAGACGGGCCGGCCGTTTTCTTCCTGTAATTTACCATGAACGGCACGACGGCTTTGACGCGCATTTTCGATTGGCCTGTCCGCGCGGTGCGCCAGGACCCGAACGTTGCGGTGATGGCGCTCGTCGGCGTGGTGATCGCCTACCTTAGTCTCTCGCCCACGCTCATGCTCTTCTACGGCAGTTTTTTGAGCAAGCCGTTGGGCGTGCCGGGCGACTTTACGCTGCAGCACTACGTCCAGGCGTACACGGACCCGCTCACGTATCAACTCCTGCTCAACTCCTTCATTTTTGCCGCCGGCTCTTCTCTCCTCGCCACCGTTCTGGCGGCGGCGGTCGCGTGGATCACGGTGCGCACGAACGCTCCCTTCAGAAAAGTATTCGAGCTCACCGCCATTGTACCCAACATCTTTCCGCCGCTGATGCTCGCGGTCGCCTGGGGGGCGCTTCTGAGTCCGCGGACCGGGTTGATCAATCGATTTTTGATGCAGTTCCTGGGCTTTGAGAGCGCTCCGTTCAACATTTACTCGATGGGAGGAATGATTTTTGTCGAGGGGCTGATCACCGCCCCGCTCGCTTTTTTGATCGTCTCGGCATCGCTTCACTCCATGGATCCGTCCCTCGAGGAATCGGCGCGCGTGGCCGGCTCGAGTAACCTGCAGATCGCCCGGCGCATCACGTTTCCGATCATCCGGCCGGCTCTTCTCGCGTCGGCCACCCTAAATTTCGTGCGCGCGATCGAGAGCTTCGAGACGCCGGCGATCATCGCGCTGCCGGCGCGGATCGAAGTCTTCACCACCAAAATTTACCGCGAGGCGATCGGCGCCTTTCCGCCCAATCAGAACGTCGCCGCGACCTATGCCGTCTCGCTGCTCGTGATCACCATGGTCTTCGTCTATCTCTACCGCCGGTTGACGTCGAGATCGGAGCGCTACGTCACCGTGACCGGGCGCGGTTATCGCCCGACGATCATCGATCTGGGGAAGTGGCGCTACTTCGCTTCGTCGATCGCCGCGCTGATTCTCATTTTCATCGTGGCGCTTCCCTTTGCCGTCTTGCTCTACGTTTCGTTCATTACCTACGTCCACGTTCCGGGAGAGAAAACCTGGGATCTGCTGACGCTCGAACATTACCGCTCCAACCTGACCGACGGCCGCACCTACCGCGCGCTCAAGAACAGCCTCTTTCTCGCCGTCGGAGGAGCGACGTTGTGCATGCTGTTGGCTTCCGTCACGGCTTACTTGACGACCAAGACGAAGACGGCGGGAAGATCGCTCATCGAGGCGCTGACGTTTATCCCGTGGGCTTTCCCCGGGACCGCGCTCGCCATCGGCCTGCTCTGGACCTATGTCTACATCCCGCTGCCGATCTACGGCACGCTGTGGATTCTTCTCATCGGTTATATCACGCGCTTTCTGCCCTACGGGCTTCGCACCATGACCAGCACGGTGGTCCAGGTTCACGACGACTTGCGCGATGCTTCCATGACGTGCGGCGCGGGATTCTGGGCGACGTTTCGCCGCATCCTGCTGCCGCTTCTGCGCCCCGGCTTCATCGCCGGCTGGATTATTTTAGCGACGATTTATTTGCGCGAGTTCAGCACTTCGATTTTTCTCTACTCTCCCGGAGCGGAGCCGATCGGACCGCTGCTCTATCACTTTTACGTCGATGGAAATCTCGGCCCGATGTGCTCGCTGGGCGTGATCGTGAGCGCGGTCTGTCTAATCCTGATCGTCGTGGCGCGGCGCATCGGCAAGGTCGGTTTTGAGGGAAGGTAAAAGTAAAAGGGTCTTCAGGCTTCCGTCCGGGTAACCGCGCCAACACTATTTCAGTTCGTGGTGATGCAGGACTCCGAGATTGCACCGCGGAGGCGCTGAGGTCGCGGAGAAGTTCGTATAAGGATATCATCTTGAACAAGCCCTCTGCGAACTCTGTGTCTCTGTGGTGAATATTCCTTCACAGTAAACCCGGAAGAACCAAGTAAAAAGTAAAACATGGATGCTCAAACCGTAAAGAAGCTCGTTGAAAAAAACCTCCATTACGACGAGGTGAAACGCCTTCTCGTTAAGCTCGTGCAAACCCCCAGTCCGCAGACTGAGTTACTGGAGTCGGAGCCGCAAGTGCTGGCCCTCATCCGGGAGGTCGTCAAGCCGGAACTGGAGCGATCCGGCCTGCGGCCGGAGATCGACGAAAAAGGAAATCTGGTCGCTTCGCTGAAGGGAAGGAGTGGAGGCAATCGGCTGGCGCTCGTGGCTTACGCCATGAATGCGGCGCCGAGCACGATGCCCGATCCCTACTCGGGCGCGCTCGTCGACGGAACTCCCTACCGCCTTCGGGGCGAGTGCGTGTGGGGACGGGGCGCGTGCGAGCAAAAAGGAAGTCTCGCGGCGATGACGGCTGCGGTCAAGCTGCTCGGCGAATGCAAGGCCGAGCTTCCGGCGGATTTATTTTTTGTCGTCAGCACAGCGGGCGAGACGGGGCGGCACGACTCGATAGCGCACGTCCTGGGACGCGGCAACGTAAAGCCGAAATGGGCGATCGTGGACGGACCGCCCGAAATCCAGTTGGGCAACAAGGGGCGGGTCGATATCCAGGTCGTCGTCCGCGGCAAGCAAGCGCACAGCAGCCGGCCCTGGGACGGAGTCAACGCGATCGACGGAGCGGTGAAGGTCTTGGAAAGACTGAAACCGTTGATGCCCTATCCTTTGGACCGGACGCATCCGGATCTGGGCAGAGTAAGCCTGACGCCGACCTCGATCGAAAGCTTCCCGAAAGCCACGCATACGATCCAGAGCGAGTGCAGGATTGTTTTCGACCGACGGCTCCTGCCCGGCGACGATCCGGACAAGGCCATCCGGCAAATCGAAGCGGCCATCGGAACGCTCGATCCGTTTGCCGTCGAAGTCGAGCGGAAAGACTTCATGTATCCCAGCGAGGTGGCAAAAGAGGCCGAGTCGGTCCTGGCGCTGGCTCAAGCGATCCAGGTGATGCTCAGCCGGGAGGTCAAATACAGTTACTCCACCGCGGCCAACGACACGGGATTTCTCAACGCCAAGGGAATCCAGGCGATCAATTACGGCTCGCGCGACATCCGCTTTCAACATACCGACCACGATTTAGTTGCGGTCCAGAGCGTCTTCGAAGCCGCCAAGGTGTTCGCCTTCATTGCGCTCCACCGCTAAGCGTCTGAAAAATAATAAAGTTTACAAATGCATTGTCATGGTTCGAGCCTCCTCACCATGACCCTGAGCAAAGTCGAATGGTGGTGAGCCAAGTCGAACCACGTTCAGAATGACAGGATGGAAAATTGGAAAATTTATTTTTTAACAACCCCTAAGGCCCTGCAAAACAAGATAAACTTGTTGACATTTCGTACTCTCAGAAATAATATGTGGCCTAATCACTTCAGAGGAGGTTGCTGAATGAAGTTTACAGCCGGTTTCGTGGCGATTGTGGTTGTTGCGTTTTTAGCGGCGGCGCTTCCGGTCCAGACGGCAGGTTTAGAACCGTTCGGGAAGTTGGAACTTTCCGGCGGAGCGGAGAAAGAGCAGGGATCTCACGCCGGGGGCCGGTTCCTGG